>NZ_JBCJBG010000039.1:0-1328 GCF_039062315.1 Collinsella aerofaciens | reverse complement strand
GCAACCGGTGAAACCGCCTTTGCGCGAACGGCGCGCCTGTTTAGCGAAACTGGTGAAAAATAGATTGACGCTAACACGTCGTCGAGGTGTGGGTCCCCGACGACGAGTGCGAGGCCGCCCGCGACCTGACCAGGGCGCTCGAGGACGCGAGGGACGACCTCTCGCGCGCGAAGCAGCGGCTCTCCAAGTTCCTGCTCAGGCACGGGCTCGCCTTCGACGAGAGGACGCCCACCGGCCGCAGGAAGGGCAACTGGACCCGGGCGCACTGGTCCTGGATCGAGTCGATTAGGTTCGCGGAGGGGGCCGACAACGACGTGCTCGCCTACTACGTCGACGCGGTCAGGCGGGCGGCGGAGGAGAAGGCGCGGCTCGAGGGGCTCGTCGAGGCCGAGGCCCGCAAGCCCAGATGGAGGAGGAGGGTCGACTCCCTGCGCTGCTCAAGGGCGTCGACACCGCGACGGCCGCCGACCTCGTGTTCGAGGCCGGCGAGTTCTCGAGGTTCAGGAACGCCCGGTCGTTCGCCGCATGGGTCGGCCTGACGCCCTCCGAGCACTCCAGCGGGGAGAGCGACCGCAGGGGCGCGATCACCAAGGCAGGCAACAAGCACCTGAGGAAGGCGCTGGTCGAGGCCGCGTGGCACTACCTGACGTGCTCGGGGCGGCCGAAGGACCTCGCCAAGGGCCAGGCCCCGGACCGGGTCGCCCGGAGGCATGCCGCCAAGGGCGTGCGGAGGCTGGTCGAGAGGCGGGAGGCGCTGCTCGCGCGCGGGGTCCACGGCAACAAGGCGAACGTGGCCACGGCGCGCGAGCTCGCCTGCTGGGTGTGGGCGGTCGGCCTCATGGCCGAGGAGGCGTAGGGGGGCCGGTCCCCCGCACATAAGCCAGTCACCCCGGAAGCGGTTCGATCCGAAGCCGTTGAGGCGAACCTCAGGTCCCTTTTCTGCGAGCGCCCAGGGCGCCACACGCGTGCACAGACTGTCGGTTCGACGTAGAAGCCTCAGCCGTAGCAACGGATTGCCCAGCGAGAGATCGCCGCGGGCGGATATTAAACTGCAAAGACGAGCGTCGGTAAGACACGCCGAGGTCGCCGCGGACGGGCTGATATAGGGAGAGGGCCTGACCCCATATCGTTGGGGCCAGGCCCGATTTTGCCTCTTGACAATGTCCTGCTCATATTAAAAGGAACGTCCCCAAGTGCCAAGTGCCCAATGACTACTCAACAACCACGGCAACACCGATGTAATGGCAGAGTCAGCGAGCGGGTCGCATTTGAGACAAGGTGACGTGAAACGAAAGGGCGCTGACCTTCTGGTCGCGCCCTTGAAGTTG
>NZ_JBCJBG010000038.1:0-1477 GCF_039062315.1 Collinsella aerofaciens | reverse complement strand
GACCAATCTCGCGACCTCTCTCCAAACGCCTCAGGAGGCTTGACTCCCTTGAGTCCACCCAGTGAGCTCCAAGAGATACCCGTCGCGATTCGAGAGCAGAGCGGGGTTCTTTGCTTCCACTCGAGATGAATGCCTGTCTCCCCGGGTGCGTCTGGAATGCAACCCCGAGATCCCTGTCGCCCCTGGAGAGGAACATTGGCTTCTGGACACAAGCCTAGATGAGGTCTATTGGCCCTGCAGTCACTCGAGAGCAATCCCCAGCTTTCCTTCGCAACTCGAATGGAAGATTGGACTTGCCTGGGCCAACACAAGAGGCAGCCTGAATTCCCCGTCGTAACTCGAGAATCCCGCCGTAACTCGAGAAAAACCACGTGGCTCCCCCGTCATCGCAAGATGAAGCCCTTTCCCGCTACAGCGCCTCAGGAGAAGTCCCACGTTAGGAATTGGAGGTCGAAAGGGCACTTGGCACCCTTGATGCGACCCACAAAGTTCCCCGAAATCCCGGTCTCCCTCGAGAGGAACACCGAGGTTTTCCGGCACCCCCTCCTCTGAGCCCTTTCTCCCCTCCTGATCTGGACAGGAGGGTCGACTCCCCTGCTTTGTCTGGAAGGGGTTCCCGACCTTCCGGTCGCACCTCAGGATGAGGCCGGTCTCACGAAGACATTCCAGACGTGGCCTCGTGGGTGGTTCCACATTCCGTAGGACCCCGATTTCCCGGTCCCCTCTTGATAAGAACCCGATGCCCGGACACCTCTCCGAACTCCAGCCTGTGAATGCAGTCAACACGAAGGGGCAGTTTTTCCGTGCATCGTTCGGAAAAAACCCCAGGTTCCAAATACAGCTCGACAAGCGGCCTCTCTCCCCGGGGACATCTCGAGAGGCAAGCGGAGTTCCATGCCTCAACCCAAGACGAGGCCTGACTCTCCTGTCCCCAGTCTGCAGGGACCCTGCGATCGGAGTCTGAAATCAGAGGTACCCTGCGGTTCCTGCCTCAACTGGAGATGAGGCCCTCTTCCAATGCACCAAGCCCAGTGGAGTCCCGAGAGGCCCCTCCCACCTCCAGTTTCCCTGGCTTCTCAGAGCCACCATGAGAAGCCCCCTGAGGTCACCTGCACAAGTCGAGGGAACCCAGGGTTTCCTGCCTCAACCCGGGAAAGCCCTCGAGAGACCTTCTTCAACACGTCTCGAGGCCAGATTCCCCTACCATGGCTCGGGAGCAATGACGCGCTCCCCCTCGCCACTCGCATGGAGACCCGACTTCCCTGGCGCCCCACGAGAGGCTCACTGACCTCGCCGTCGTACCTCGTGAGAAACCGCACACTGGGGCCGCCGCTCGAGAACAACCCCGAGATTCCCCCGTCATCGAGAGATGAGGGCCTTCGTCTCCTGCATGGCCTAGAGACCAATCTCGCGACCTCTCTCCAAACGCCTCAGGAGGCTTGACTCCCTTGAGTCCACCCAGTGAGCTCCAAGAGAT
>NZ_JBCJBG010000037.1:0-1502 GCF_039062315.1 Collinsella aerofaciens | reverse complement strand
GGGGGGTGTTCCTATAGTTTTGTCAATTGGGAAATGCTCTCCGTGCGACCGAATCGCGGCATGCTGACGCCAAGCCATTAGGCCGGTGGGCTTCAGTCTGCTCGGTGCGTTTCGGCTAGGCTGCGTAAGGCACCCTGTCTCGCATGACCGCGTAGATGACCTTCAGTCTCTTTCGCGCCAGCGCCTTGAGCGCCTTGCCGTGCGACATGCCCCGCTCCCGGCACCTGGTGTAGTAGTCGCCCCATCTCCCCTCTGTCCGGGTAAGGCAGTTACATGAGAATATGAGCAGGTTCTTCAGCCTCTTGTTGCCTTGGCGCGATGCCGTCACCGAGGAGATCGAGGTTCCCGACTGGCGGTTGCGCGGCGCCAGGCCGCAGTACGACGCGAGCCTGTCGTGACTGGGGAAGTCTTCGATGTCGATGGAGATCGCAAGCTCGGAAGCGGTTTTGGGCCCGATGCCCGGCACCGTCAGGAGGCATCGGTAGGTATCGTCGCCCTCGAGCAGGGCGGAGATCTCCGCCGTGATCGCCTCGATCTCCGCCGAGTTCTCGGATATCCTGCGCGCGAGCAGTTTCACCGCCCGGTCCTCGGCGGCGACGACCGACGCATCCGGCCTTGTCGAGGAGGTTGTCGAGCGGACGAGGGCCTCGATCTTACCGCGCGCCGCCCCACGCGTGAGCGCCGCCGCCCTGCGGGGCCCGGCGTCGGCTACCGACCAGGCCCCGCCGAGGGATGCCATGAGCCTCAGCTGGGGCCCGTCGGACAGGTCGACCAGCGCCTCGAAGGCGGGGCACGATTCCAGCAGGATGCTGCGCAGCCGGTTCTTATTCCTAGTGTTCTCGCAGGTCAGGAAGTTCCTCTGGGCGGCCAGCGCCCTCGCCGCCGCAATCGTCGGACCTGGGTCTCCGACCGGCAGGAGCGCGTCGGGGATGCCAAGCGCCGTCTTCGCGATGACCATCGCGTCTCGCTCGTCGGTCTTGGCGTCGCCGGCGAAGAGCCTGGCGGCCCCGTGCGCCGCGAGTCCCGGCAGGTACGCCGCCGACATCCCGGCCGCCCTGGCGCGGGCGAGCGCGAGGGCGCCTATGTTGCGCGACTGGTCGACGACCACGAGCGCATCGGGGAAGCGGCCGAACAGCGAGTCCAGGTCGTCCTCCCTGTTCGCGACGGGGGCGCTCAACAGCACCTCGCCATCTCGAGTCGCGACGCATGCCCAGTGGGACGATTTCCCGACATCGAGCCCGATGACGGCTTCCGGCATTCTAATTGGTGCCACGGTGGTATCCTCCAATCGGTAGGCCGATCGGAACCCCTCCCCGCGACACCCACATTACCTGGCCGTGGCGCTTGCGCCCGGCAGTTTCCTATCAGTCGTCCGGAGCGGCGAGCGCCCCCGGTGGCAACACCCCCCGGGCCCTCTACGGGGCAGGGGCAGACGGCCATCCGGAGGCGCCCGATCGGCGGCCCCTCGGGGCTTGCCCGTATCGTAGGCAATGCGCCGAATG
>NZ_JBCJBG010000036.1:0-1949 GCF_039062315.1 Collinsella aerofaciens | reverse complement strand
GGAACACGAGGAGGCGCCAGGTTAAACTGAAGGGACTGACCCCGGAGGAGTTCCGGAGACAGTCCCTTGCGGCGTAGTTCTTGTTTAAGCCGTCCAGGTTTTGGGGTGCAGTTCACGTGCGGCGGGGGTTCTTTCGTCCTGCGGAGTGTCCGCGAAGGTCAGCCCTCGGATCCTGCTACGGCTACGTCCTCGGATTGTGTGGGCGGATGAAGGACGTAGTTGGCCGGGTATTCCGTCCCTTTCGCTGTTTCGCGGCTTTGCCGCGAAACCTCGCGCCACTTTGGGGATGGATGGGGGACTTGGCTGTTGCCGCCTTTTCGGAGCCCTTCTTTATTCCTTATGCTGGATGAAAAGCCCCTTGTTTTTGCAGGGGTGCATACTCGACTTATAAGTGCATAGAATCTCGTATAGTGCGAGTAAGATTTTACGCTGTCCGTTTTGTGTTTAGCAGAGATGTAGTTTGCATAATCCGACATAATCCTCGCTGCATTTAAATAAAGTTGCACGTAAATGGCGTAGATATGCCTGAGCTGGGGTTCTGTACGCTGAGCGGATAAAAACGACCGTTCACCGTTCCGCTATTTTCAAAATGAATAAAATGAGCGATAAAGAGAATATAAACCTTAATAAACTCGCGTATCGCACGGACGCGGGTTATTAATGGGTTGTAGGCCTTTTACAGAAAGGATTCCAGCAATGTCTAAGCCTCTTGGCAAGCCCGATCGTATTGTCGTCGCCCTTGGCGGCAACGCCCTCGGCAACAACCCCGTTGAGCAGATCGAGGCCGTGAGCAACACCGCTCACGCTCTTCTCGGCCTGATCGAGCAGGGTAACGAGATCATCATCACCCACGGCAACGGCCCGCAGGTCGGCATGATCCAGAATGCCTTCGCCGCTGCCCACGACGCCATCGGCACCCCCGAGATGCCGCTGCCCGAGTGTGGCGCCATGTCCCAGGGCTACATTGGTTATCACCTGCAGCAGGGCATCGGCCGCGAGATGCACAAGCGCTATAAGCGTTGGCACGCCGCCACCGTCGTCACCCAGATTGAGTGCGACCCGGATGATCCCGCGTTCAAGAACCCGACTAAGCCGATCGGCCCCTTCTATACCGAGGAGCAGGCCAAGGAGTTCATGGCCGAGGATCCCTCCAAGGTCTTCGTCGAGGATTCCGGCCGCGGCTGGCGTCGCGTCGTCGCTTCCCCCGATCCCAAGAAGATCGTCGAGGCTGACTCCATCCTCAACCTGCTCGACAACGAGTTCATCGTCATCGCCTGCGGTGGCGGCGGCATCCCCGTCGTCCGCGACTACGAGAACAAGGGCTGCTACAAGGGCGTTCCCGCCGTCATCGACAAGGACCTGGGCGGCGAGCTGCTGGCCGAGGACTGCGATGCCGACGTTCTGTTCCTGTTGACCGCCGTTGAACATGTCGCCATCAACTTTGGCAAGCCCAACCAGGAGGAGCTCGAGGAGCTCACTGCCGACGAGGCCGAGCGCCTGGCCGATGAGGGTCAGTTCGGCAAGGGTTCCATGGAGCCCAAGGTCCGCGCTGCCATCAAGTTCGCCCGTTCCCGCAAGGGCCGCACCTGCATCATCGGCGCTCTGGACAAGGCCGCCGAGACCATGGCCGGCCTCTCCGGTACCCGCATTCACGAGTAGTCTCTACTCTGCTGCATCTCTCGTGGGCGCCAGGCAAAGCGCCCACAAACTAGCCTCTCTTCATGAGCCCCGCAGTCCGCTCCGACTGCGGGGCTTTTGCTATTCACCTAGTCATTGGGGACGTTCTTAAATGACTAGTAGTAGGCCCACATGGCTTCGATTTCATTGAGGACTTCTACGACGCCCCAGCGGCGGGCGCTGCGGCTTTGCGAGTTGGGTGTTCCTATAGTTTTGTCAACCGTCGGGGCTACTCCCGGTAGGGCACCCGGTCGCGCATCACGGCGTATATC
>NZ_JBCJBG010000035.1:0-2155 GCF_039062315.1 Collinsella aerofaciens | reverse complement strand
TCAAGGTGCACGCTTTGCGGCTCATCCGGTCCGACCGGGCCGCGCGGCAAGGAGATATATTGCCAGACCGGAGGGGCCCCGTGGGCGGGAATCTGGGCGTACACATTTCCTACACATCTTGGGATTCTCAGCTGTGTTTGCCAGTAATAAAGAGGGGACCTCGTTTCCGAGATCCCCTCCTCCGTCTAACTATAGAAATAGGCTTTCAAAGCCTTAGGCCAACAGCTTGCGACCGGACTCCTCAATCGCGTCAAGTGCTGCATCAGCCTCGGCGGCATCCGTGCCCTTAGCGAAGATGTACAGCTTAATCTTGGGCTCGGTGCCGGAAGGACGAACAATACCCTTGTTGCCGCCCTCAAGATCGAACTCAATGACGTTAGCCTTCGGCAGGCCGTTCACGCAGGTGTTGTAATCCACGACAGCCTCAATCTTGGAACCGGCGAGCTCCGCGGGCGGGTTCTCACGCAGACCAGCCATGATGCCGGCCATCTTCGCCGCACCCTCAGCGCCCGGATAGCTCAGCGAAATCGTCTTGTTATGATAGTAGCCATACTTCTCGTAAAGCTCGTGCATCGCATCGGCAAGGTTCTTTCCCTGGAGCTTATAATACTGCGCCATCTGGCAAATCAGAAGCGAAGTGCTCACGGCATCCTTGTCGCGCACGTGGTCACCGGCCAGATAGCCGTAGCTCTCCTCAAAACCGAAGATAAAGCGATCGACCTCGCCAGCATCGGAAAGAGAAGTAATGATGTCGCCGATGTACTTGAAGCCCGTCAGGCAGCGGCGAAGCTCAAAACCGTACTCGTCGGCCAGAGCGTCAACCATGGCGGAAGAAACGATAGTAGTAACGGCGACCTTCTTAGTGAGGTCCTCACCGCGGGCAGCACGGGTCTTGCAGATATAGTCGAGCAGCAGAACGCCCATCTCATTGCCGGTCAGCAGCAGATAGTCATCGCCATTCTTAACGGCAACGCCAACACGGTCGGCGTCGGGATCGGTTGCAAGCAGCAAATCAGGGTGAACCTGCTCGCAGAGATCGATGCCCTTCTGCATGGCCTGACGGATCTCGGGGTTAGGATACGGGCAGGTCGGGAAATCGCCGTTAGGCTCCTTCTGCTCGGGAACAACCGTGACATCGGTGATGCCAGCGCGCTCGAGCACCGTCGTGACGGGAATGAGGCCAGTGCCGTTGAGCGGAGTGTAGACGAGCTTAAGCGGAGCGCCAGCGATCTCCTCGGCAGAAAGGTTAGTCACGCCGCGGGCGAGAACGGCGTCGTAATAACGCTCGAGGCACGAGTCATCGATCCATTTGACCAGACCCTGCTCAAGAGCCTCATCGAAGTCCATGGACTTCACGCCGGTAAACGTATCGGTCTCGGCGATAGCCCTAGAAATTGCATCGGCAGCCTCGCTGGTGATCTGGCAGCCGTCGGGGCCATAGGCCTTATAGCCATTATACGGCGCCGGGTTATGGCTAGCGGTCATGCAAATGCCACCGGAGCACTTAAGGTCGCGGACGGCCCAGGAGAGCGTCGGCACAGGAGAAATCTTGGGATACACGAGGGCAGTCACGCCGTTTGCTGCAAGAATGGCAGCCGTCGTCTTAACGAACAGCTCACCTTTATTGCGGCTATCGCGAGCGATGGCGACCGTCGGATGCTCGAAGGTCGCATTGAGGTAGTCAGCGAATCCCTGGGTCGCACGACCGACCGTATAGATATTCATACGGTTAGTGCCCGCACCGATAGTGCCGCGAAGGCCGGCAGTACCGAAGGCGAGATCCTGGAAGAAAGCGTCGGTGATGGCGTCCTCATCACCCTGCTCCTTCATCGTGTTAAGCTCAGCGAGGAGCTCCTCGTCCTTGACATTGGCAATCCAAGTATCAAGCAGCTCATGAACATCTGCCATATGAGTCCTTCCGTCACAATCAATAAAACGACCCGTGTAAAACAGGACAAGCGCAGCAGTGCGCTAAAGCAAATATTAGTCCATTGAGAACAAAGAACCGACCACAGAACGGTGAACGTTTATATTCACCGGTGGATGATTGAAGTGATTTAATTGCTTAGTGAATGCCGCCTTAAACGCAAAAAAAGGGGGAGGCCGCGAGGCCTCCCCCTTCTCAGTTCAAGCGTACGGCTCGGTGCCGTCCACC
>NZ_JBCJBG010000034.1:0-2256 GCF_039062315.1 Collinsella aerofaciens | reverse complement strand
TGTTAGCGTCAATCTATTTTTCACCAGTTTCGCTAAACAGGCGCGCCGTTCGCGCAAAGGCGGTTTCACCGGTTGCGCTAACGTATTTTCACCGATTCCGGTCACGGCTTGACGGGACCGTCCCTCGGCAGGTCCTTCAGCCTGTAGGACCTGCCCGTTATCTTGACCAGGTGGCAGTGGTGGCACACCCTGTCCGCGATCGCGCTCGCCGCCACGTCGTCCCCGAACACCCTGCCCCAGCCGCTGATCCCCACGTTGGTGGTGATGATCGTCGAGCGCTGCTCGTAGCGCGTCGATATCAGCTGGAACAGCAGGTCCGCGCCCGCGCTGCCGACGTCGAGGTAGCCGAGCTCGTCGATGATCAGCAGCCTCGAGTGGGCGTAGTACTTGAGCCTCTTCTTGAGGATGCCGCGCGACGAGGCGTCCTCCAGGTCCTCGACGAGCCGGGCGCAGTCCACGAACCTGACCTCGCGCCCCGCCCTGACCGCCTCGATGCCCAGCGCGACGGCGAGGTGCGTCTTGCCCACGCCGGGGCTTCCCACGAGCAGGACGTTCTCGGCCCGCTCCACGAACCTGAGGGTCGCGAGCTCCTCGATCTCGGCGCGCGGGACCGACGGCTGGAAGTCCCAGTCGAAGTCCGCCAGCCCCTTGACGTAGGGGAACCCCGACGACCGTATGCGCTGGTTGGTGATCCTGACCTCCCGGGCGGCGACCTCGACGCGCGTCATCTCCTCGAGGGCGGAGGCGAAGCCCCGCTCGCCCGCGGCGACCATCCTCACGTAGTCGGGCAGGGACGCCGCCATCTCGTGCAGCCCGAGAGCGGAGAGGTTCGCCTGCGCCCTGATCGAGGGGCTGCCCTCCGCGACGGCGCCCATCACGCCCCTCCGAGCGAGTCGAGCAGCGCGAGGTTGGCGCGCGCGGCCTCGGCGATGTCCGCGTCGGCCAGGCCCCGCTTCCCCTCGAGGGCCTGCTCGTAGTGGTCGGGGTCGTAGTTGATGGGCCTCGACGGCCCGGACGCGGCGTCGTGGACGGCGACCTCCTCGCCGGCCATCCTCACCACGACCTGGCCGCCGGGCATCGCTATGACGCTCACGCGCCGGCCGATGCAGCGCCTGGGCACGGACCACTCCCTGCCGGCGGCCCTGACGAGCATGGTCGGCGGGACGGTCTGGACGCTCACGTCGCCCACCATCGACTCGAGGAGCCGGAGGTTCCCGATGGGCCGCAGGCTCTCCTTCTCCCGCATGAACAGCGCGTCGGGCGGCAGGCCGGTGGTGCGGTTCGGCTCCGAGTTGGCCTGGGCCTCGACCCGGGCCACCGCCTCGGCGAGGCCGCTCCACCCGGTGAACTCGCCGCCGTAGGCGAGCAGGCGGTTCAGGAAGCGGTTGGCCGACTCGTCCTTGCCCTTGGTCTGCGGCGAGCGCGGCGCGCAGAGCCTGAGCTCGAAGCCGGCCTCCCGCGCGAACCGCCACGCCCTCTCCTGCCTGGTCCTCTTGCGGCCCGAGACGGTCACCAGGCACGACATGTTGTCCGTGATGCACTCCTCCGGGACGCCGCCGAGGCGGGTGAAGGTGGCGAGCAGGCAGGACAGCAGGTCGTCGAGCGTGCGGCTCCTGACCGGTATGAAGCGGTGCTTCCGGGAGTAGCCGAGCGTCGCGGTGAACACGCTGAACTCGAAGACCTCGCCCTCCGAGTCGACGAGCCTCATGCCCTCCTTCCAGTCGAACTGCAGCTGCCTTCCCGGGGGCGTCTCGAACCGCGGGTGCGGCTCGCGGCCGCCCGCGCCCCCGAAGGGCACGTCGCGCGCCCGGCACCACGCGGTGAAGGCGCCGTACCCGGGCAGCCCCTCCCCGCGGCCCTCGCGCAGGAACGCGTAGACGGCCATCTTGGTCATCCCGGGCAGCTGGGCCTTCGCGCGGATCTCCTCCTCGAGCGGGTCGAAGGCGCTGCCCCTCGCGGACCTCCCGTCGGCGGCGGACTCGCCCTCCCGCCAGTACTTGGCGACCGTGTGCCGGTCCATGCCGTGCCTCCTCGCGATCTCGCTGAAGTTCGGCTTCGCGCCGGACCCCCTGTAGACGTTCAGCTCTCCCATTACGTTTCGCTCCATATCCCGCTCCTCCCGGGTCGGATACCCGATCGGAGCATAGTTCCGTTAGCGCAGTTGGTGAAAGTACGTTAGCGGGGTCGGCGAAAGCGCGTTAGCGCATTCGGCGAGATGCGTTTGCGAAAGTGGTTAATTTTAGATTAGCGCTAACA
>NZ_JBCJBG010000033.1:0-3664 GCF_039062315.1 Collinsella aerofaciens | reverse complement strand
CCTTCTGGTCGCGCCCTTGAAGTTGAACGTCAGATTGTCCAAATGCGGCCCGCGCAGCGTCGAGCCGTTACGCGGTTTGGTAAAACCGCGTAACCCCTAAGGCCGCTGGCCCATGCCACCCTCGAGGGTGACGGTCTCGCCGTTCATGTACTTAAAGTCGGGACCGCAGAGCTGAACGACAACGCGGCCGATCTCCTTCTCGACGTCGCCGTAGTGACCCGCCGGCGGCATGTGGACGTTGGCCTTGAACGCCTCGGGATAGGCATCCTGGAAGTTCTCGAGCGCAGCGGTCCAAGCAAGCGGGCACACGATGTTGACGTTGATGCCGTCCTTGCCCCACTCGTTGGCGGCAACGCGGGTCAGGCCGCGGATGCCCTCCTTGGCGGCGGCATAGCTGCACTGGCCATAATTGCCAAACAGGCCGGCGCCCGAAGCGAAGTTGACCACGGAGCCCTTGGTCTCCTTCAGGTGCGGATAGGCCTTCTGCATGTACAGGTAGGTGGCATACAGGCCAGAGTAAATGGCCAGGTTGAACTGATCCATGGTGTGATCGGCGATGGTCACGCCCGAGGCGCTGGCCTGAGCATTGTTGACGACGGCGTCGATGCGGCCGAACTCCTCAATGGCCTTGTCGATGACGTTCTGGACGACGGCCTCGTTGTCCTGACCAGCCGAGACATCGGCCTGAACAGGCAGAACCTTGACGCCGTACTCGGCCTCGAGAGACTCCTTGGCGGCCTCGAGCTTGGCGACGTTGCGGCCGGTGATGACGAGGTTCGCGCCCTCCTTGGCAAATGCGATATCGATGCCGTAGCCGATGGAGCCAGCGGAACCGTCCTTAAGCGTGGCCTTGCCGCCGCCGGTGACGATCACGGTCTTACCAGTGAAAAGTCCCATACAAAGTCCTTTCAAATCGCGACGGGCACGCCCGCCGACTGCGCGCATCCAACTTCACGCGCCAAAAGCTGAAATGCAACTTTAGCTTCTTCAAGTGAAAAATAAAGCCCATGGCAGGCGAACGGCACCACGTCGTTCGGCGAAGGGATTGTCAAGTACAAACTGAATAAAGCGATCGAGTTATTGCTATCAGATCGAGCCATCGAACACGTTTTGAAACTTTGCTGCGGCGCGCGGGATGTCGGCGCGAGACTTTATCATAGGGTGACAAACAACGATGAGGAGCACATGCCTATGACAGACGAGCTGGACCCCCAGACTCAACAGCATATTGATGATTCCGCAGACGTCACCGCAGATACTGACGCTGTGACCTGCGATGGCATCGACATCGACGACCCCATCTTGAACGAAAGCGCTACGGCGGAAACCCCCGAAACAGAAAACGCCGATGAGCAAAACGACGATGCGCCCGCTCAGGACGACGCCCCTGTACAGGACGACGCCCCGCAAGCAGCGGGCCCCATCGAGGTGTCTTCGGAAGAAGAGCTCGATGCCGTCATGGACTCCATGATGGATGCTGTCAAAGCGATGAAAAACGCCGTCGCCGATGCCGATATTGATGCCGAGGAAGAGGAGGCCGCCGTGGCGGCCTCGACCTTTGTGCCCGGCGAGACTCCGGTTGCCGACCAGGGCAGCACCATGCCCTCGTTTCTGCAGCTCGAGCACCCCACGATTGGCGCCGATGCGGTCGATCCGCACGCAGCAGGCTTTTCTGTGGTCGAGGGCGGTACCGGCAATATCGCCGCGCCGCAGGTTGCCGATGCGGACGCTGCCGACACCGCTCGCCCGACCGCCCCGCACTCCCCCGCCGCGAGCCGCGATCTGGGGACCGCTGTCTCGAACACTGCGAACGCCGTGGGCACCTTTATCGCCCAGGGCGCCTCGGCCATGCGCGAGATGAACGCCGCGAAAAAGGCACTTGCCGATGCCCGCGCCCACCTGGCCGAACTTGAGCAGCGCATTGCCGATCAGGCCGAGGAACTCGAGACGCGCCAGGATATCGCAGGCCGCTACGACCAGATCGTCGCCGACCAGCGCCAGGCGATCGCCACGGCGCAAAAGACCGCTGCGGCAGCCGAAATCGATCGCGATGTCCATGCTTCCAAAGTAGCAGAGCTCAAGGGTCAGCTCGAACAAATGAAGACAGAGGATGACGCGACTGAGCTCCGCCTGAAGGCCGCGCTCGACGCCGTGGAGGCCCGCGAGGCGAGCTCTCGCGAGACCGGCAACCGCCTCGTTCGACGTCTTGAGGATTCCAAGCGCATCCGCGACAAGGTGAAGGCCGAGCGAGACGCCGGCATTGCGGCCGCACAACAAACCGTCGACGCCACGCGCGCCCAGCTCGAGACGCTGCGCCATGAGTATGCCGAGCTGCAACGCAATCCCTCGGCAAATCCCGCCAACTATACGGTGCGCACCAGCGAGCTCTCGATGCAGATCTCCGACACGGCAGATGCCCTGCGAAAAGCCGAAGAAGATGTCCCGCGCATCACCGCCGACCTTGAGCACTCGCTTGCCGCAGCCGAGCAGGCCGTCGAACAGGCGCAGGCCCCCATCGCCGACGCCAAGCGAGCCCATCAGGCCGTGACGGCAGAGGCCGATGCCGCGCGCGACGAGCTGCAGACCGCAAAAACCGCCGCCGCGACTCGTCAGCGCGAACTGCGCGAGAAGATCACTGCCGAGGACAAGGCACGCCGGGACCAGGAGCAGACCATCGCCAACGCCCAAGCAGATGCCGCACATGCACAGTCGATCATCGAGCAGGCGACCGAGGTACACGACCACCCAGAGATCACTGAGTCGCTTGCAGGATCCTTGGCCCGAGACAAAGCCGAACACGCCGAGACCGAGCGAGAGGTTACCCAGCTCGAAGCCACCGAGGACGCGGTGCGCGAGCGTACCCGCGACTCACGCATCAAATTCACCGGCGCCATCGTCTGCATCGTCGCCGCAATCCTGGTGATCATCCTGGTCTGGCTCTTCGCGAGCAAGTAAACCAGCTGCCAAAAAACGCTCAACGCAGTTGCGGTGAGATAGTTCCTGTTTAGCCCTCAAAAAGCCAATTCAAGAACTATCTCACCGCAACTTATTAGATTGATGCAAGGTAATCTATCCCTCTTGCACCAATCTCTTGACATAAGGAGTGTCCCCAGGTGCCGGCACAGACGATATGAGCAGGACATAAAAACATTGAGAGCCCCTGCTGCATGAAAGACCGCGGATTAGGCCGACAATGGTGAGTGTCTAATTCAGCCGCGGCGGCCACGCCGCATTCATGGAAGGGGCTCCCATGTTCGATACTACCACCTTCGTCGGCCTCGACGTCCACGCCCGCTCGATAAAGGCAGTCTCCCTCGACGTCATGACCGGGGAGGTGCGCTGCGCGACCTTCGGCTACGACGCCGGGGCAGTCGCGGAGTGGGTGCGGTCCGTGGACCCAAAGGCCAGGTGCGTGTACGAATCCGGGGTCACGGGGTTCGACCTGCAGAAGAGGCTCTCCGGCCTCGGGGTCGACTGCGTGGTCGGCGCCGTCTCGAAGATGATCAAGCCCAGCGCGGACAGGCGCAGGAAGAACGACCGCAACGACGCCGAGTTCCTCGCCCGCATGCTGTCGGTCGGCAACGTCGTTGTTAGCGCTAATCTAAAATTAACCACTTTCGCAAACGCATCTCGCCGAATGCGCTAACGCGCTTTCGCCGACCCC
>NZ_JBCJBG010000032.1:0-4052 GCF_039062315.1 Collinsella aerofaciens | reverse complement strand
CATCTGATGGTGTCGACGTCAATGGTATACGGGTGCATCATCGACGTCTTCAATACAGAAGATATCAGTGCGGAATGCGCCGGGAGGGAACTTGCTCTCCGCCCTGCGGCTTGTCGCTGTTGTGCGGGCAATAATTAATCTGAGTAAAGATGGTGCACGGCCTATTGGCCGCGCTTTTGTTTTGGTTTGCGCCATGTGGGGGTGGTGGCGACGTGCATTTTTGCGAGTATTCTGCAATCGAAGGCCCTTGCATACCGACCTCGGGCGAAAAATCGGGATTTATCGATGTTTTCTACGAATGATGGGCGGGGTTATGGGCTGACAGCGTTTGATTTGCGGGGATATTCGCGGTCTTTGGCATTTATCGTGGCGCCCGAAGCTCTTGGTTATGCTGAATACTCCCATAAATGCACGGCGCCTTGAGGGGGACCTTTGCGACAAAGGAAACCGCCCCGTCGAAGTATGCATTCGACGGGGCGTTTTATGCATATACCCGATTGAGGATACGCTGCGGATTTATTAGAACTTGATGGTCGGTGCCTGGCGGGCAGCCTCGGCGGCCTCGAAGCCCTGGCGCTCCTTAAACTGGAAGATGCCGGCAAAGATGACGGCCGGGAAGGTCTGGATGGCATTGTTGTAGCTAAGCACGCAGTCGTTGTAGCTCTGGCGCGCGTAGCTCACCTTGTTCTCGGTGTCTTCGAGCGTGGCTTGGAGCTGCGTAAAGTTGCTGTTCGCCTTAAGATCGGGGTAAGCCTCGGCCACGGCGAAGAGCTGGCGCAGGGCACCGGTCAGCACGTTGTCGGCTTCCATCTTGGCTTCGGGCGTGGTGGCGCTCACGGCGGCGTTGCGCGCGTTGACCACGGCGGCGAGCGTGTCCTGCTCGTGTTTGGCGTAGCCCTTGACGGTCTCGACCAGGTTGGGGATCAGGTCGTTGCGGCGCTGCAGCTGCGTGTCGATGTTCTGCCAGGCGTTATCAATGCGATTGCGCTTGGTGACCATGTTGTTGTAGATGCCGGCGATGGCGCAGACAATCACAACGACAACAACGATACCGATGATGACGGGAATCATGGTGTCTCCGTTTCGAATGGCCGCGGCGTCTTCCGCCGGCTGCCGTTGGTGTAACGCTACTAGTATACCCGCAACCTTTGGCGATACCGAACTTTCCGGTAAGCGTTATGTTTCCACCAAGGTGAGGCCATTCGCCAGAGGGCGGGCGATACAGGTGTAAGATATGCGACAGATTATTGAGCGCTGTCTTTTCCTTGAGGAGGGCGATACGTATGGACCTTCGCATCAAGAAAACCTATCGGGCCCTGTTCGAGGCCTTTACTGAGCTGCTCGAAGAGCATCGGTTTGAGGACGTGACGGTTGCCATGCTGTGTGACCGCGCTATGATTCGTCGGACGACGTTCTACAAGCACTTCCGCGACAAGAACGATTACTTTGCCTTCTATATCGATGAACTCATGTCGAGCCTGCCGCAAAAGCGGGCCGATGCGGATGGCGCGGAGGGCGCCGAGGACGTGCGCGCGCTTCGCCACGAAGTGTTCGCCGATGCCATGGATCTGATTCTGGCGCATGAGCAGCTCATGGATAACATTTTGGCGAGCAGCATGTCGGGTATGCTGACCAGCATGATTTGCGACCGCATCGCGCGCTCCATACGCGGGCGCGTGATGAGCGCGCTTGACGAGGACGCGCTCGCGCCCGTATCGCTCGAGACAACGTCTGAGTTTGTCGCCGGTGGCATTATTCGGCTTTTTACCATGTGGTGGGAATCGGGCCACGTACTAGAGCGCAGGTCCGAAATCGCCGACGTGGTCGATGCGCTGTTCGAGCGGACCATGACGCCGGTGAGTCACTAAGAGTGGCGGAGAGAGGGGGATTCGAACCCCCGGAACGCTCTCGCGCTCAACGGTTTTCAAGACCGCCGCATTCAACCGCTCTGCCATCTCTCCGTGAGTCGTAATGATAGCATCGTTTTGGATTTGCAACAGGGAAGGCGAACGATGACGAGCACCGGAATCGATGAGAAGTTCATGAGCGAGGCGCTGGCGGAGGCGCGTGCCGCCGCGGCGGTGGGCGAGGTGCCGATCGGTGCCGTAGTGGTGCGCGCGGGTGAGATCGTCGCGAGGGCGCATAATCGCCGCGAGCTCGACCAGGATCCTTCGGCGCATGCCGAGTTTTCGGCCCTGTGCGCCGCCGCTCAGTCGCTCGGTCGCTGGCGCCTTTCCGATTGCACGGTCTACGTGACGCTTGAGCCCTGCTGCATGTGCGCTGGGCTTATGGTGAACGCGCGCGTGGGGCGCTGCGTGTACGGCGCGGCCGATGCCAAGGCGGGTGCGCTGGGCTCGTTGTATGACCTTAATGCCGATTCGCGCCTGAATCATCGGTTTAATGTGACCGCCGGCGTGCTGGCGGACGAGTGTCGCGCGGTGCTGAGCAGCTATTTTAGTGGGCTGCGTAGCGCCGATGGTGCTGGCTGCGATTGTGGGGCCGATCTTGAGGCACATGCCGCTCATGCCGAGGCGCTTGCGGATGTCGAGAATCTTGCCGATGAAGCGCTCGACTTTGGTCCCGTGCAACGGCGGCCCCGCCGTGTGCTGCTGGCGATCGACTCCTTTAAAGGCAGCGTGTCGAGCTCGCAGGCAGAGTCGGCAGTTGCCGAGGGCGTGCGCCGCGTGTGGCCCGATGCCGATCTGAGCGCTTTGCCGTTGGCGGATGGTGGCGAGGGAACGCTCGACGCCATCGCCGTGCGCAGTGGCGAGCTCTCGGCCTGCGAGGTTGCAGGCCCCTTGGGCGACCGGGTGTCTGCCCGGATGCTGGTGGACGGCGAGTGCGAGTCGGCTGTTATTGAGATGGCCGAGGCGGCGGGTATTGGATATTCGCCCTGCACGGAATCGGCGGCGCTTGTGGCTTCGACCTATGGCGTGGGCGAGCTTATGCTTCGCGCGGTCCGTGCTGGGGCAAAGACTATCTATATTGGCTTGGGCGGCAGCGCCACCAACGATGGTGGCGCCGGTATGCTGCAGGCGCTGGGCGCGCACCTTGTCGATGAGTGTGGCCGCAATATCGCCTTCGGTCTTGCGGGTCTTGAACACGTGGCGAGTATCGATTTGGCACCCGCGCTTCGGGCGCTGAATGGCGCGCGTGTCGTGGTGCTTTCCGATGTCGAGAATCCGCTCGTGGGGCGTCGAGGCGCACTGGCGGTGTTTGGTGGGCAGAAGGGCTTGCCGACGGATGACGACGAGGTGTTGCGCAGGTACGACAGCTGGATGGTCGGCTATGGTCGCCTGCTCGATGCGGCAATTACCGGGGCGCGGGCTCAGGGGTTGTTGCGCGTGCCCGAGGGTGTGCGGACATTTGGCTCGGTGCTCGGCGTGCCCGGCGCCGGTGCCGCTGGCGGTCTGGGTGCCGCGCTGCTGGCGCTCGGGGCGGAGCTGCGTTCGGGCGTGGAGACGGTGCTCGATCTGATTGGGTTTGACGAGTGCGTGCGCGATGTCGACCTGGTCATAACGGGCGAGGGCAATATGGACGAGCAATCCGCTGCCGGCAAGGCACCGGTGGGCGTGGCTCGTCGTGCGAAGCGATATGGCAAGCCGGTTGTTGCCGTCGTGGGCGGTCGTGCCGACAACCTGGATGCGGTGTATGGGCAGGGTGTCGACTTAGTTCTGCCGGTCTGTCGCAGACCCATGCCCCTTGACCAAGCGCTCGACCCCCAGGAAGCCACAATCAACCTCATCTGCGCCGGTGAAGCCGCCGCCCGATCCTACGACCTCGCCCGCCTCTAAAACCCAACTCCCTATAAGTTGCGGTGGAATAGTTCCTGTTTGGCGGCTCAGGCGGCAAAAACAGGAACTATTCCACCGCAACTCAAAAGTGGTCTTTTGGCCCTGTCCCAAATTAGCTACCTTGCCCCATCGGGCGGGAGCGGGTAAGATATACCGAGCGCCTAGTGCGCTCGATGGGTTCGGATGACGACATGTTCCGAATCTGGTCAGGTCCGGAAGGAAGCAGCCATAAGGAGCCTCTGTCGGGCATCCGAATCC
>NZ_JBCJBG010000031.1:0-4470 GCF_039062315.1 Collinsella aerofaciens | reverse complement strand
CGACTTCCTTCCCCCGGAACAGCAGGTAGACCTGTCGAAGAAGTGGAGGGAGACGAGGTACACGCTCAAACAGGCCAAGGAGAGATTCCCCGAGTGGTACGAGAAGGTCATCGTCGGCGGCGGACGCGCCGACGGCTCGTGGGATGCCAAGGAAGACCTCTACAACTGGTGGCTGCGCAAGATACGCGCGGGTGCGACGTTCAGCCATAGGTACTTCTGCCTGATGGCTCTGGCGATATACGCCGTGAAGTGTGGCATCACCGACCGCGACCGCGTCAAAGCCGACATGGAGTCACTCGTGCCGTTCCTGGATTCGGTAGACACCGAGCACCCGTTCGGCAACGACCATGAGGTCGAGAACGCTCTCGAATGCCTCGACCTGCGGTACAAGAAGTTCCCCATCAAGGACTTGGAGAGGATATCGGGAATAGCGATCCCGAAAAACAAGCGGAACTACAGGAAGCAGCCACAGCACATGGAGTATCTAAACGGGCTGCGCAAGATGCGTCGCGACGTTCTCGGCGAGAACGAGTATGAAAACAGCGGTCGGCCAAAGGGAAGCGGTGAAAAGTGTGAGTTGATTCGCTCCTATGCCCGGGAGCACCCGGATGCCAACCACTCGGACATAGCAAAGGCGCTGGGCGTGTCGAGGTCTACCGTCATCAAGTGGCTGAGGGACTGGAAGCGCGACACCGACGGCCTGCCGGATGGCGCATGGTACGAAAACGGGCACGTTCACGTCGATATGACGGAGCCGAAAGCCGATTGATTCTTGCCTGCTTTGCGTTTGGGTGATGAAATGGGCTGATACACAGGGTGATACACACCGAGATACACAGGAGATACACGTGCCGCAGAAGATGTTCAGGCTTACAGATGAGCAAATCTGTAAGCTAAAAAAGGTTTCCGAGCTGCGAGGATGTTCTCAAACTGATTTGATTCGCGGGTTCATCGATTCGCTTGACGAGGAGCCGCCTGATACACAGGGTGATACACACCGAGATACACAGGAGATACACGGTGACGAGCGGTCGAGCGGAGCCGATTCGCCAGCGCTCGCCGCCCTCATCGACCAGCTCGCCAAGAAGGACGAGCAGATAGCCAAGCTCATGGAGACCGTGGCCGACAGCACCAAGGCCGTGCAGGGCGCTCAGGCGCTCCACTACGAGACCGCCCAGACGCTCGCGCTGGAATCGACCGAGCAGAAGCTGAGCCGCTGGCAAAGGCTCAGGAGGGCTTGGAGGGGCTAGCCATGAAGTGGAACGTATCCGTGCTGCGCAGGTCGGGGGAATGCGAGCGCACCGAGGTGGCTGACTTTGAGTTGTCGGAGTTCTTCAACCGAATCGCGAGCGCCGAGGGCAAGGCGTGGGTTCTGTCGGTCGAGCGCGTCGGCGATGTGGGCGATTCCGCGCTCGTCGAGCCTGACGGCGATGAACTCGTATCGCAGCTCGGCAAGCGCCGCTGGCGCGTCATGGGAGACCCGGAGGACGGCTGGTGGGTCGAGGTCGATTCAGACGGCAACGAGCTTCCGGGCGATTGGGAGTATGACCGAAAGGGCGGGTACGTCTACTGCGCGTTCGCCTAGTCGGGCTGTCCGTCTTCTTTCTGCGGCGGCGGCACCGCAGAAAGAAGACTCTCGCGCAAGCGCTCACCGGCCAAGGCCGCTCTCCGAGTTGCAAGATTTGGGAAGTGTACGGACAAACTCCACTGTTGTGGACTTTTTCCTCACTTCCATCTTGCTCCCGAACGGCTTTAGCGGCCTTGACGGGAGAGCGCTTGCGCTTTGGAAAACCGGCAATTTAGAGTTGCCGGTTTTCAGCGGGCGGCAACCCTGCCGCTCGATTTCGCACCGTTTGCAAACGCGGCGGCGCTATTTGCAAACGGATGATTCTGGAAAAACGAGAGGTGCCGAAAGCGACATGCGGAGAAAAGAAGCACGCGTCGAGGTGCGGATGACCGAACACGAGAAGGAGGCCCTCAAGCGAAAAGCCGCAAAAAACGGCATGACGGTTTCCGAATACGCTCGCACGCTCCTTGCCAATTCCGACGATGCGACAATCAGGGTCATTGATACCGAGCCTTTGAGAAAGGCCGCGCACGAACTCGCGAAGCAGGGGACGAACCTGAACCAGTTCATGAGATTCCTGAACACGTACGGCTCGAATGCGCTCGACCATGAGGAAGCCAAGGCGGTTTTGGGAAAGGAGGTTGCGGCGTTCTCTGAAATCATGGAAGCGCTCGCGGCGCTCCGCAGGGAAGCCGACCGGAACAACGTCCATCTTAAAATCGAGGATTTCGACAATGCCGAAAACGACTGACGAGGGCAAGGAAAGGGTCGATGGGCAGGTTAGCCCATCGACCCTCAATCAAGTCTGGTCTTCTGTTTCGACCGTCGCGTCAATTCCGTCGTCGGTGAACGAGTCGGCTTAGATCCGCGCGGGCGCGGAACACGCCGCCCCGTAGTCACCGACAACTACATTGACCCGACTACTCGCCCGATTCCGAATCGAAAACGCGCTCCGGATATACCCGTCGGATGGTCTCGATTCCGTCATAGATTTCATCATCGTCCTCGCGAAAGGCAAGTGACTTGATATTCTGCATGACCCACTTCTGACGGGAGAGCTTGGAAATCGCGAGGGTTTGCGCATCGACCTCATCGTATCCCTTGGCTGCACGCCAAGTTCCGCGTGCGATGCGTTCGTTTCCAAGCCCCTCGACGTTCTTGCCAACGTAGTCATAGAGGGTATCGACCTCGTAACCGTTCTTTTTCGCCTTATCCTCATCGAAGACGATGGTGAAGCTCCAAGGCTCCATTGTCGTTTCAGCCATATGGTCAGTGTCCTTTAGGCCTGTGCTGCCAGATAGTAGTCGAGTGCGTCCCTGTAGACCGAAGACGGCTTCACGCCCTTGCTGCGGGCTATCATGGCCACTCTCTGCGTATCCTTCGCGTCGTAGACCACCGTCACGCGGCGGGTTCCGACCGCGTCGAGGTGTGAGCCGCTGAACACCTTGCCATCGGGTTCCGGCTCGAAGCTGCCGTCCTCGTAGGGCGCGGCCATGCGGTCGAGGTCGGCATCGGTGATGCCGTGCTTCGCCATGAAATCGTTCACGTTCATCAAAATCACCTCTCCAAGCCGAGTTCCCTGAGCGTCTTGCCGCTCGGCGGGGTCATCCCGTGGTAGACGAAGAAGTAGTCATCGTCGGCATCGTAGATGTAGACGAGCTCGACCAGCCTGCTGCGGGAGTCCGTGCCGACGGCAATCCACTCGCCCGATTCGCGTTGCTTGTAGCGAATCATCGACCGCATCGCGGCCATCACGTCCGCTTCGCTCACCTCGGGGTGCCGCCTGCTGATTCTGGGGTGAACCCCTATCTGGCTCATGCCCGCTCTCCTTTCGATATGATATGAAATCATATCATATCTTTCTATCGGGAGAAATACGCCTTCACTTCAAGTGCCAGACAAATGCCAGACGCTTTTATCGGGGAAATGTCTGAGATGCCAGACGTTCTGCCATACACCGTATCTTCCGGCTCTAGGTGTACAATAAAATCATTGATAAAATAACGTGCCTATGATGGCTTCGGGATGGGTTCCAGAGGGAGCCTTTTCTTCCGGCTCTAGGTGTACAATAAAATCATTGATAAAATAACGTGCCTATGAGGGCTTCCGGGATGGGTTGGTGAGCGGGTTGTCTCTTGAGTCTGTTCTTCTCGAATACGGGGCTTCCGAGGTGTCGGCCATGGAAGTCTACTCGGACATCTTCCAGCTCGGCGATGGCTTCATCCAGACGGAGGGCGAGCCGGGCGGGCTGCACAAGGCCAACCCGATAATCCTCGGCTCGTTCGGCGGGCATTACGACAGCGACGGGAAGCTCGTCGGAGACAGGAGACGCCGCCGAATCCTGTTCGAGGACACGTTCGAGGAGACCCTTGCCGAGTTCCGCGATGCGAACTGGGCGATAACGAACGGTCTCACCTACTGGGGCAGGGCGAACACCGCCGACGCGCAGAGCAAGATGTGCGCCATGATTTTCGACCTCGACGGGCAGGATGACGGCACGCTCACGGCCTTCCTGTACAACTGCCGAAGCGACTATCCCATCTACCCAGAGCCGAACTACATCATCCTGAGCGGCCACAACGTTCATCTGTACTACGTCCTCGAGGAACCCGCCGACCTATACCCGAACACCAAGAGCCTGCTGAAGGACATGAAGTACCGCCTGACCGACAGGATGTGGAACAAGTACACATCGAGGGAATGGGAGCACCCGCAGCATCAGGGCATCAACCAAGGGTTCCGCGTCATCGGCGGCAAGACGAAGGACGGCGGCACGGTGAGGGCGTTCAGGGTCAACACGCACCCCTTCTCGCTCGAAGAGCTGAACGACTTCCTTCCCCCGGAACAGCAGGTAGACCTGTCGAAGAAGTGGAGGGAGACGAGGTACACGCTCAAACAGGCCA
>NZ_JBCJBG010000030.1:0-5126 GCF_039062315.1 Collinsella aerofaciens | reverse complement strand
GCGTGCACCTTGAGAACCGGATACTGCGAGGATGGACACACAAGCTGTGTCGCATCCGGGCAGACATCGAACCATTTGAAATGGTCTAACTTGGATTTGTTTTTCGCAAGGCCGCCGAGAGGCGGCCCCGAGAAATTCCTTTTCCTATCTAATAGAACCATATGAATCGAACGGAACCGATCAGCGATGAACTGAGAGGACCGGACGGGCTCGAAGCCCAGAATATTTGGACGGAGAGTTCGATCCTGGCTCAGGATGAACGCTGGCGGCGCGCCTAACACATGCAAGTCGAACGGCACCCCTCTCCGGAGGGAAGCGAGTGGCGAACGGCTGAGTAACACGTGGAGAACCTGCCCCCTCCCCCGGGATAGCCGCCCGAAAGGACGGGTAATACCGGATACCCCCGGGCGCCGCATGGCGCCCGGGCTAAAGCCCCGACGGGAGGGGATGGCTCCGCGGCCCATCAGGTAGACGGCGGGGTGACGGCCCACCGTGCCGACAACGGGTAGCCGGGTTGAGAGACCGACCGGCCAGATTGGGACTGAGACACGGCCCAGACTCCTACGGGAGGCAGCAGTGGGGAATCTTGCGCAATGGGGGGAACCCTGACGCAGCGACGCCGCGTGCGGGACGGAGGCCTTCGGGTCGTAAACCGCTTTCAGCAGGGAAGAGTCAAGACTGTACCTGCAGAAGAAGCCCCGGCTAACTACGTGCCAGCAGCCGCGGTAATACGTAGGGGGCGAGCGTTATCCGGATTCATTGGGCGTAAAGCGCGCGTAGGCGGCCCGGCAGGCCGGGGGTCGAAGCGGGGGGCTCAACCCCCCGAAGCCCCCGGAACCTCCGCGGCTTGGGTCCGGTAGGGGAGGGTGGAACACCCGGTGTAGCGGTGGAATGCGCAGATATCGGGTGGAACACCGGTGGCGAAGGCGGCCCTCTGGGCCGAGACCGACGCTGAGGCGCGAAAGCTGGGGGAGCGAACAGGATTAGATACCCTGGTAGTCCCAGCCGTAAACGATGGACGCTAGGTGTGGGGGGACGATCCCCCCGTGCCGCAGCCAACGCATTAAGCGTCCCGCCTGGGGAGTACGGCCGCAAGGCTAAAACTCAAAGGAATTGACGGGGGCCCGCACAAGCAGCGGAGCATGTGGCTTAATTCGAAGCAACGCGAAGAACCTTACCAGGGCTTGACATATGGGTGAAGCGGGGGAGACCCCGTGGCCGAGAGGAGCCCATACAGGTGGTGCATGGCTGTCGTCAGCTCGTGTCGTGAGATGTTGGGTTAAGTCCCGCAACGAGCGCAACCCCCGCCGCGTGTTGCCATCGGGTGATGCCGGGAACCCACGCGGGACCGCCGCCGTCAAGGCGGAGGAGGGCGGGGACGACGTCAAGTCATCATGCCCCTTATGCCCTGGGCTGCACACGTGCTACAATGGCCGGTACAGAGGGATGCCACCCCGCGAGGGGGAGCGGATCCCGGAAAGCCGGCCCCAGTTCGGATTGGGGGCTGCAACCCGCCCCCATGAAGTCGGAGTTGCTAGTAATCGCGGATCAGCATGCCGCGGTGAATGCGTTCCCGGGCCTTGTACACACCGCCCGTCACACCACCCGAGTCGTCTGCACCCGAAGTCGCCGGCCCAACCGAGAGGGGGGAGGCGCCGAAGGTGTGGAGGGTGAGGGGGGTGAAGTCGTAACAAGGTAGCCGTACCGGAAGGTGCGGCTGGATCACCTCCTTTCTAGGGAGATAAATCTTCTAGAGAGATCAACTTAACTCGAATAGAGGGCAGGAGCCCGTCCGGTTGATGTCGCCCGGAGTAAGTCCCCGCAGCACCCGGTCCCCGGGGTCGCACCCGCGTACCTTGAGAGCCGCATAGCGATAGGAGAGAGATGGAAGATCATTCTTCCAGACTCGATTCTTTTCTGCGATTTATCAGACAGAATGATAGCAATCATTCATCCGATCCAAACAAGAAGAATTCACTTATATATGAGTGAGGAGCATCTGATCGCGAGCACAGTGAAGACACTGTGCCGCGGTATGAGATACCCGAATTGCGACATACGAGCGCTATTCATGATATCGATTAATTTTTATTAGCGACACGTGGATATCCCGCGGGCCCGATGCGGTCCCGCAAGATACCACGGGCGCACGGCGGATGCCTTGGCACAGGGAGCCGATGAAGGACGCGGCAAGCTGCGATAATCCCCGGCGAGGAGCACACATCCTTCGACCCGGGGGTCTCCGAATGGGCGAACCCATCCACAGAGGTGTGGATATCCCCGGCCCGAACACATAGGGCCGGGGAGGACAACCCGGGGAACTGAAACATCTAAGTACCCGGAGGAGAGGAAATCAATCTCGAGACTCCCCGAGTAGCGGCGAGCGAAAGGGGACCGATGGCCAAACCGTCGAGCGGGCATACCCGGCAGGGGTTCCGCCGACGGGGTTGCAGGGCCGCGCATCCGGGGGCTGCCGCCCCCGGGCGCAGGTCCGGCTGGGGAGCGGAACGGCATGGGAGGGCCGGCCGCAGCGGGTGACAGCCCCGTACGCGAACCCAGACCGGACGGCGCGACGCGGTCCCTGAGTAGGGCCGGGCACGTGAAACCCGGTCCGAACCTGGGTGGACCACCATCCAAGCCTGAGTACTACCCTGTGACCGATAGCGCACCAGTACCGTGAGGGAAAGGTGAAAAGCACCCCGGGAGGGGAGTGAAACAGTACCTGAAACCGTGCGCCCACGAGCAGTCGGAGCACCTTTATGGTGTGACGGCGTGCCTTTTGTAGAATGAGCCAGCGAGTCGCTGGCGCGGGGCGAGGTTAACCGAAAGGGAGCCGAAGCGAAAGCGAGCCTTAACAGGGCGACTTGAGTCCCGCGCCGCGGACGCGAAGCCGGGTGAGCTATCCGTGGGCAGGCTGAAGCGGGGGTAAGACCCCGTGGAGGGCCGAACGCACGTCGGTTGAAAACGGCGGCGATGACCTGCGGATAGGGGTGAAAGGCCAATCAAACCCGGAGATATCTCGTTCTCCCCGAAATAGCTTTAGGGCTAGCGTCGCGCGTTCACCGCCGGAGGTAGAGCACCGGATGGACGAGGGGGCTTCGCCGCCTACCGAATCCAACCGAACTCCGAATGCCGGCGGCCCAGAGCGCGGCAGTCAGAGCATGTGGGCTAAGCTGTGTGCTCGAGAGGGAAACAGCCCGGACCGCCCGCTAAGGTCCCCAAGTTCCAGCCGAGTGGCAAAGGATGTGCGTCCGCCCAGACAACCAGGATGTTGGCTTAGAAGCAGCCATCCATTCAAAGAGTGCGTAACAGCTCACTGGTCGAGTGGACATGCGCCGACAATACACGGGGCTAAGCTGGACACCGAAGCGGCGGGATTTTAATTCATTAGAATCGGTAGGGGAGCTTCCCATGGGCGGAGAAGCCGGAGGGCGACCGACGGTGGAGCGCATGGGAGTGAGAATGCTGGCATGAGTAGCGAGAGACGAGAGAGTAACTCGTCCGCCGTGAACCCGAGGTTTCCTGGGCAAGGCTAATCCTCCCAGGGTCAGTCGGGGGCTAAGGCGAGGCCGGGAGGCGTAGCCGACGCGCAGCAGGCAGACATTCCTGCACCGCGCACGCGGCGCTACGACCGACGGGGCGACGGATGGGGGTGGCTCGGCGGGGTTCTGGACGTCCCCGTGATGGAGCGCGGCCCGCGGACCAGGGAAATCCGGTCCGCAGAAGGGCGAGGCTCCGGACGAAGCGATTGAGCGAAGCGAGTGAGCCCGAGGTCCCTAGAAAAACCCCTAGGCAGGCGCGTGCGCGCCCGTACCGCAAACCGACACAGGTGGGTGGGTAGAACATACCGAGGCGATCGGGTCAACCATGGTCAAGGAACTCGGCACAATGGCCCCGTAACTTCGGGAGAAGGGGTGCCCGCGCGTACGTGAACCGGCTTGCCCGGGGAGCGGAGGCGGGCCGCAGTGGAGAGGCCCAAGCGACTGTTTACCAAAAACACAGGACTCTGCAGAAGCCGCAAGGCGACGTATAGGGTCTGACGCCTGCCCGGTGCCGGAAGGTCACGCGGAGGAGTTAGCCGCAAGGCGAAGCCCCGAAGCCAAGCCCCGGTAAACGGCGGCCGTAACTATAACGGTCCTAAGGTAGCGAAATTCCTTGTCGGGTAAGTTCCGACCTGCACGAAAGGCGCAACGACTTGGGCGCTGTCTCGACCATGGACCCGGTGAAATTGCACTGGTCGTGAAGATGCGACTTACCCGCGGAAGGACGGAAAGACCCCGTGAACCTTCACTGCAGCTTGGCATTGGCCGCTGGTCCCGCGTGTAGAGGATAGGCAGGAGGCACAGATCCGGAGGCGCCAGCCCCCGGGGAGCCGCCCTTGGAATACTGCCCTCGCGCGACCGGCGTCCTAACCCGAGGCCGTCAACCGGCTCGGGGACCGTGCCAGGCGGGCAGTTTGACTGGGGCGGTCGCCTCCTAAAGGGTAACGGAGGCGCGCGAAGGTCCGCTCGGGACGGTCGGCAACCGTCCTTTTGAATGCAAGAGTACAAGCGGGCTTGACTGCGAGGCCCACAAGCCGAGCAGGTGCGAAAGCAGGCTCTAGTGATCCGGCGGCCCCGAGTGGGTGGGCCGTCGCTCAACGGATAAAAGGTACTCCGGGGATAACAGGCTGATCTTGCCCAAGAGTCCACATCGACGGCAAGGTTTGGCACCTCGATGTCGGCTCATCGCATCCTGGGGCTGGAGCAGGTCCCAAGGGTACGGCTGTTCGCCGTTTAAAGCGGTACGCGAGCTGGGTTCAGAACGTCGTGAGACAGTTCGGTCCCTATCCTCCGTGGGCGCAGGAGAATCGATGGAGGCTGCCCCCAGTACGAGAGGACCGGGGTGGACGCACCTCCGGTGAACCGGTTGTCGACCAACGGCACGGCCGGGTAGCCGCGTGCGGCGCGGATAACCGCTGAAGGCATCTAAGCGGGAAGCCGTTCCAGGGATTAGTTCTCCTTCCGGTAAGGGCCCAGGTAGACTACCTGGTCGATAGACGGCAGGTGCAAGGGCGGCGACGTCCTCAGCCGAGCCGCACTAATCGCCCGAGCTCTTCCGGAACCGCACCTCGCGGCCCGCGGGAC
>NZ_JBCJBG010000029.1:0-7351 GCF_039062315.1 Collinsella aerofaciens | reverse complement strand
CGTGCGGAACTCGCGATAAACCTTGTATACGCCCGCCCGCTCCCGAGGGGCTCCCATCCCAAATGTGCGGAGCAAAGCTCCGCACACCAACTTTTTCTTTCAGCTAAAGAACGCCGGAAATTCGACGCTGGCTTGTTAACCTTGCTGGACGTTGTCGACGCCAAACCAGCCCAGAAGCTATATCGATACAGAAAGGTCCCCGGGCGGAGGGGCCGGATATAAGGTTTATCGCGAGTTCCGCACGCAAAGAAGGCCACTTAATGTGGCCTTCGTCTTGCGCAGGACTGTAGAGCAGGAAACCTTATATCCGGCCCCTCCGTCCGGGGACCGCGCCGTACCAGCTACAGCGTCATGTTTGGATCGGCGTCGACGTCGAACGGCGAGATTTCACCTCGGTCGAATTTACGGCGAGCGACCTCCGCGATCATGGCTGCGTTATCGGTACAGGCAGACAAGGGCGGCACCGTTACGCGAATCCCCTGACGTCCAAGCTTCTTGATCATCATCTCGCGCAGATGCGGGTTGGCCGAGACGCCGCCACCGATGCAGTATTCCTTGCATCCGGTAGCGTGCAGTGCGTTTTTGGCCTTCTTGTACTGCACGTCAAAGACAGCTGCCTCAAACGAAGCCGCCAGATCGGGCAGGTGAATCGTGCGCCCGGCCTTGGTCTCCTGTTCAATGTAGAGCGTCACAGCGGTTTTAAGGCCCGAAAGCGAGAAGCGATAGTCTCCTCTGCTGTTAAGCGCACGGGGGAAATCGATCGCCTTGGGGTTGCCCGTCTCGGCCAGCTTGGAAATGATGGGGCCACCGGGATAGCCCAGACCCAATGCCTTGGCTACCTTGTCGAAGGCCTCGCCCACAGCGTCGTCGAGCGTCTCACCGAGCACCTCGTAGTCGCCCCACGCCTTCACGTGCACGAGCATGGTGTGCCCACCCGAGACAAGCGTGAAGATAAACGGCGGTTTGAGGTCGGGTTGCGCCAGCAGGTTGGCAAACAGGTGCCCCTCCAGATGGTTGACGCACACGAGCGGCTTGCCGGCAGCGTAGGCAAAGCCCTTGGCGAAGGCGACGCCAACCACGAGCGCGCCCACCAGGCCCGGGCCCTGTGTCACGCCCACGGCGGCAAGCTCGCTGGGGGCAATGGCTCCATCCTCAAGACCAAGCGATGCTGCGGCATCCTCGAGCGCCGCATCCACGACACTCACAATCACCTCGACGTGTTTGCGCGAGGCGATCTCGGGCACCACGCCGCCAAAGCGGGCGTGAAAATCAATCTGCGTTGACACCTGGTTGGCCAGCATATTGCCATCCGCATCGATAATCGCCACGGCCGTCTCGTCGCAGGAGCTCTCGATAGCGAGCACTAGGCGGCGGCGCTCAATTTCGGCACGCTCCCCCTCGGAGCGCCCAGGCGCAGGCAGCGGCCACACGCGCTGCTCTGCCGCCGTCGGCTCGGGCGAAGCATTGTCGACCGGAAGTACCAGGGGCAGCGGGGCCGTCATGACGATGGCGTCCTTGCCGGCACCATAGTAGCCGCGGCGACGGCCAGCCTCGGTAAAGCCCAGAGCGTTATAGAGCGCAATCGCTCCCTCGTTGCCGTCCTCGACCTCGAGCGAAGCCGTGGTGCAGCCGAGCATCTGGGCATCATAGCTCACATGCGACAGCAGCTTGCGGGCAATGCCCTCACGGCGATGTGCCGGGTCGACGGCGACATCCAGAATCTGCACATCACCGTCCACGACCATACCGCCGGCAAGGCCCAGTAGCTTGCCGTCGTCGTGTGCCACCCACCAACTACGCGGCGCAGCGACGTCCTCGCCCAGTTCGGACAGGAACATGCCCGGCGTCCACGCCTCGTGTCCGGCACCTTCAAAGCAGGCAGCCTCTAGCGCGCTCGCGCCCTCGGCATCCGCCGCGCCCATGGGACGGAACTGCAGATGACGACCGGCGAGCTCATCGGCAACGCCCGTAATTTCGCTCTGCGCACTCTCGGCAAGACCAAGACGCTTGCGCTCGTTTTCCTCGGCATCCGAAAGGCGCGTGTAAATCGGCAGGACGCGAGCCGGATCGCCGTCACCCGCAGCGTGCGCGAGCAGCAAGCCCTCGCCCGAAGGCCACCACAGGTCGCGCTCCACGCAGCGGGCGGTCTCGTCCTCACCCAGCAGCTTGCCATAGCGCACGAGACCGTCACCGGTCAGCTGAACCTGGTCCCAGTCCGCTGCTCGGCGCCACTCATCGAGCGCCACGGCGGCCTTGACCACGTGTTCGCGCTCAAATTGACGCTCGGGACCCTCATCGCCCAGCATATATAGTGCCGGATATACCTCACCGCGCATGGCATCGGCCAAGATACCAAGCTTGCCGCGCACGCCAGCCTTCCACGCCGTCCAAGCGCAAGCGTCGAGCGTCGACACGCCCAGCAGCGGAACATTGGCACCGCGCGCGAGGCCCTTGGCAGTGGAGATGCCGATGCGCACACCCGTAAACGACCCCGGGCCGCGGCCGACCACGTAGCAACCAACATCGCTGCGATCCAGACCGACTTGAGCCAGCACGCCATCAACGGTATTCACGAGCTCAACGTTGGCGTGACGGCGACACATGTGGTCGCCACTCACGAGCTTCGTCTCGCCCGTCTGCCCATCAATCCAGCTTGCCGCGCAGGCAAGCATGTCGGTCGAGGTATCGAGCGCCACCACCAGCGCGTTGTCGTTATGCAAGCTCATCTTGTACAGCCTTATCAATCAAATGGGAAAGCTCCATTGCGCGGTCACCGTGCGCCTCGAGCGTTATCGTTCGCACATCACTGTCGCCCTCATCACGCTTGAGCGTCACCGAAAGATACTCATCCGTCAGCTCGTCTTGGAATTGTTCGCCCCATTCCAGCAGGCAAGCACCCTCATAGCCCAGCACATCGAAAATGCCCGTATCCTCGAGCTCGTAGGCATGCTCCAGACGGTATAGATCAAAGTGAAACAGCGGAATACGGCCTTGATCATGAACGGCCATGAGCGCAAACGTAGGGCTCGTAACCATATGCTCATCGCCCAGCCCGCGCGAGACGCCCTTGGTAAAGTGAGTTTTGCCCACCCCCAGGCCACCGGTCAGGATGAGCACATCGCCGTCCTCAAGGCACGGTGCAATTAGCTCGCCAAAGTACTCCGTATCGGCAGCGCAAGTCGTTTTGTAAGTACCTACCCCCAGGCGCTCCAGGGACATATATGCTCCTTATTATTCCGAGGCGTCCTCTGGTGCGGGATGTCGCTCCAGATAGTCGCCCAGCATCTTAAAGTCTTCCTCCAGCAGTTCCTGCCACGCCGGATTGCGTAGCGCTGCTGCCGGATGGAACGTGGGCATTACTACAAAATGCCCCATCTGGTGGAACCTGCCGCGCAGCTTAGTAATGCCAATCTCGGTCTTAAGCACAAAGTGCGTCGCGGGGTTGCCGAGCGTCACGATAATATCGGGCCAGATGCTTCGAATCTGCTCACGCAAAAACGGCGAGCAAGCCAGCACTTCCTCGGGACGTGGATTGCGGTTTCCCGGCGGGCGGCACTTAAGCACGTTGGCAATGTAGACGTCTTCGCGTTTGAGCCCCGCCAGCGACAAAATGCCGTTGAGGTCCTCGCCTGCCGCCCCCACAAAGGGCTCGCCCTGCAAATCCTCATTGCGGCCCGGCGCCTCGCCAATAAACATCACACGAGCGCGGGGGTTTCCCACGCCAAACACGATATTGTGACGCGACTGGTAGAGCTGGCAGAGGTGACAATCGCCCAGAACGGCCTCAATTTCCTCGAGTGCGACCTCACGTGGTGCCTGATGGGTATGGCCGGGGATGTGCATGACGCCCATAGCGGCTCCTACACGTAGACCTTGTCGAGACGCATGCCAAAGCCGCAGGCGACCTCGTAGTTAATCGTTCCGCGCAGTCGGGCCATCTCGTCCATAGTGATCTCGGCATCGCCATCGCGGCCGACAATAATCATCTCGTCACCATACTCGGCCTCGGGAATCTCGTGTGCCGGGTTGGACTGAATGGCGACCATAAACTGGTCCATGCAGATATTGCCAACCTGATGCACGCGCTCGCCGCGATACAGCACATCCATACGATTGGAAAGCGTACGCGATAGGCCATCGGCATAACCGATCGGCAGCGTGCAGATCTGAACGCGCGTACGCGGTACGCGGTAGGTAAAACCGTAGCCCACGCCCTCACCCATCGCAGGGTGTGCCACGCGCGTCACACGCGCATGGACGCTCATAACGGGATCAAGCTGCATCACGCGGCCACTCAGCTCGCACGGCTGCATTCCATACAAGCCAACGCCGGCGCGAATCATATCAAAATGCATCGAAGGGTCGAGCATCGAGGACGGCGTGTTGGCGCAGTGCACGATACCGCACTCAAAGCCCGCATCCTTAATGGCCTGAACGGCCTCGGTAAAGCGCTGACACTGCAGTTTGTAGTCCCAGCCCGAAGGTTCATCGGCCGTGGCGAAGTGCGTAAATACGCCGTCGCACTGAATACCGCGATGGAAATTTATACCGCGGACAAAGTCGAGCACCTGCGTGTAGTGAACGCCGATACGATTCATGCCCGTCTCGATGGCGAGATGATACTTGCCCACTTTGCCCGCCGCGACGGCACATTCGCCATACGCAAGAGCAAAGTCAGACGTATAGACCGAGGGCATGATATCAAACTCGAGCAACGTCGGAATGGCCTCGATAGGCGGCTCGCTTAGGATGAGGATGGGTTTCGTAATCCCGCCCTGTCGGAGCTCAACGCCCTCGTTAACCGTCGCCACGGCAAACATGTCGGCACCGGCCGAATACATGATCTTGGCGCACTCAACAGCTCCATGGCCATAAGCATCGGCCTTGACCACGCAGCACAGGCGCTGACGTGGATTCAGCAAGTTCTTGTAGGCCCTCGTGTTACGACGGAGCGCCCCACGGTCGATCTCGACCCAGGACCAGCGCGTCAAATCGGCTTTATTCATGATTAGTCATCCGACCCTTCGTCCATGATTCCCAGATCTTCGAGCGCATCCTTTGCCGCCAGCTCCATGGCAGGACCGATCAAGTCGATAAGATCGGTCGCGATAACGCTCTTCTCACCATACTCCGTCGCCGCGGCAAAACCGGCGTAGCTGTGAAGTGCGACGGCGTACGAATACAGCAACTCCCAACGATCCATCTCGTCGCGCATGGTGGCAAGCGTGCCGGCCAAAATACCCGCGAGAACATCACCCGAACCGGCAGTTGCTAGAGAAGCCGGACCCGAGAGCGGCAGCAACACACGCTCAACGCCACAGATAGCCGTCGTCGGCCCCTTGGCAATGACCACCAGATTGTCGGAGCCTGCAGCCCAGACAACCTTCTGCGCGGCCGCAATCGCGGTACCAAGGTCGTTCACCTCGTCACCGGCAACCAGACGCGAAAGCTCACGATAGTGCGGCGTCATAACCAACGGCTGCTCGCGACGATACATCTCGGGATTACTATCAATACCGTCAATGGCAATCTTAGCAAGGCAGTTGAGTGCATCGGCGTCCAAAATAAGCGGCACATCAAGCTCGAGCAAGCCCGAAACCACCTGCATAGCGCCGGCAGATGTCGTCATACCGGGACCGCACAGTACGCAGCTGTACTTCTTTGCAATCTCGCACACCGTCATGCGCGCAGCGGCGCCAAAGGAGCCGCGGGAATCAGACGGAATAGCAAAGACGGGAATCGAAGGAAGTGCCATGCGAATAAGATTGGCGCAGGCGTCAGGAGCCGCGACTGCCACGTAACCAGCACCCGCGCGAGCTGCAGACTTGGCCGCCATAATGGCAGCACCAGGATATTGCGCAGATCCGGCGACAATAAGCACAGAGCCACGGGAATACTTATCGATATTCGTAGGTAGTGGAGCAAAGTAATCAACTAAGTCACCGGGCTCGACAATCTCGGCGGCGTGGTCGACATCATCGATGACCTCGTCAAGACGGTCGTAAAGATTGCCGCAGATCAAATCGCCAGCATACTCAGGGCCATCGGCGCTATACAAACCAATCTTGGGCGCAATCATCGTCACCGTATGCTCGGCACGAATGCAGTCGTCATCAACAACGCCCGTCTCGGCATTCAGGCCCGAGGGGACATCAATGGATACGACACAGTCGGCGCATTCATTGACCGTAGGAATCCAGATGGAGAACGGCGCACGCAGATTCCCGTGAAAACCGGTACCAAAAATGGCATCGACAACAACATCGGCCTTATCGATCAAAACCTCGAGTTCATCACGCGAGGGGCCGACGCAAACGTGCACATCGCGGCCGGCAGTACGACGAGCAACATGACGTGCCAGAGCAGCAGGAATCTCATCCGGTTCAACCGGAGAAACGATATCCACGTCCACACCCTTATGGCTCAGGATATCGGCGGCAACCCAACCGTCGCCGCCATTATTACCAAAACCGACCAGAACGAGAACCCGATCGGGATTGAGCTTCAAGACCTCGTTGGCGGCAAACTCACCCGCTAGCTCCATAAGCTCGGCCTTCGAAGTCCCTTCGCGTTCGATGATATCCTCGAGACGAACGACTTCTTCGGTACTCAAAACCGGTTTCATCTATGCTCCTAGCGTATCTTGCGAAGCATCGCCCAGGTGCTCCGTCAATGCTGAATTCTGCAGCTGCTCAAGCTCATCTAAAACAGAGCGAGCCTCTTTAAATGTCTGCGCAACGCGTTTCTTGGTGCTCACCTTTTCATCTTTTGGCTTAGGCCGAGCATCTTCGGTAATCGCGATGGCATTCGCAACGGCCAAGTCTCCTGTAAGCGTAATGGAAAGAGCGACCTCAACAACACCAAGCTCATGAGCGATCTCGAGTGCACGGCCCGAAAGCAGCGCCTTCGGTTTGCCGAGTTTATCACGCGTTACCGAAACATCCTTGCGACCAACGCCTTGACTAAAACCCGTGCCGAGAGCTTTAAGCACCGCCTCGCGCGAAGCAAAGCGGCTCGCATAGTGAGCAGCGGGACGCGATGATGCATCGCAATACGCACGCTCATCTTCGGTAAACACACGCCGAGCAAACGACGGCGTCTTTTCAAGAATTGATTTCATGCGGGAAATCTCGACGATATCAACGCCGATACCAGCTTCAGCCATGTTCACCTCCATATCGCACAGACTAAGTTATTGTAGCCCGTTCACAGAAGATGCGACAAACGAGGGTTATAAAACACAGCTACTATGTGAGACAAAAGCCCGTAAACGCAAAAAGGGGGAGGCCGCGAGGCCTCCCCCTTCTCAGTTCAAGCGTACGGCTCGGTGCCGTCCACCGGTCAGCGGCGC
>NZ_JBCJBG010000028.1:0-11162 GCF_039062315.1 Collinsella aerofaciens | reverse complement strand
CAACCGGTGAAACCGCCTTTGCGCGAACGGCGCGCCTGTTTAGCGAAACTGGTGAAAAATAGATTGACGCTAACAACGGGGTGCGCTGCATGCTCGCGGCGCGCACGGAGGGGAGCTCCTCCATCAGCCTCGGCCCTCCCATGCCGCGGAACCTCGACCTGAACCCCTCCGGGGCGGTGGTGAGCAGCGACCTCGCGGTGTTGATCGCCGAGGTCCGCGCCTTCACCGCCCCGGAGCGCGCCGCGAGCATGCAGCGCACCCCGTCGACCCACCCGTCCTGGCTCTTGGGGGTCCCGAGCTTTGAGCCGGACATCGCCGCGCGGGCGGCCCTCTCCGCGTCCGCCTCGTCGCACTTCCCCTGCCCCGGGCGCCTCCTCTGCGTCCTCGCCGGGGAGAGCGCCTCGCGCACGGGCATCCCCAGCGACGCGAGGTGCCTGGTGAGGCCCGCCCCGTAGGACGACGTCCCCTCCATCGCGACGCAGGCCGGCTCCCCGGCCGCCGCGATCGCCCCGGCGAGCGCCTCGTATCCCGCCGCGTCGGCGGGGAACCGGCGGGACAGGACCCTGCGGCCCCTCCAGTCCAGGACGTACAGCCAGTGCGAGTCGGCGTGGGTGTCGACCCCGCAGAAGACCGGCCCGCGGGCGCCGGGTGTCGATTCGGTTCTCATGTCTCGCTCCGTTCTTTCCGTGCTCGCCTGGACCGGGCAGACGGCACACTGACGGGGCGCGATAGAATGCGGTTGATCGGGTCCGCGGTATCGCTCCATGCTCCTATTAGGTCATGCGGCGGTCTCGGCTCGCCGCGGCCCGCGCGGGACATGTCAGGAAACGAGGGCAGCCCTGTGGGCGCCAGCGGAATGTAGGGTCACCGCGCGGTCCGCATCTGATGGTGTCGACGTCAATGGTATACGGGTGCATCATCGACGTCTTCAATACAGAAGATATCAGTGCGGAATGTTCCGGAGAGAAGCCCCGTCACGCCCCCGGATTCCCTGCGTTTACGGCCTTGAGGTCGGCGGGCGGAGAAAGTGGTTGTTGGGGATACGTGTCCCGGTCGCTGTTTCGCGGCTTTGCCGCGAAAGGCGCGTCACTTTGGGATGGGTGGGGAGCGTGGTTGTTGCGGCAACTGATCCCCACCATAAATTACCCTCGGCATACTTGCGCGAACGATTGCTCGTGCTACACTTGCAATTGCTGTTTCAGGGCGGGGTGGAATTCCCCACTGGCGGTAAATCGGGCGGTGTCAAAGGGACGCCGTGGAGCAGGCGAGGTGCCTGCGACTGAGCCGATGAGTCCGCGACCCGTGCGTGTGTTGGTTCGCATGCCGGCTGAACTGGTGAGATCCCAGTACCAACGGTTAGAGTCCGGATGAAAGAGGCAGGTGATCTTATGTCTGAACAGTCGCAGCATATCCATTTTGAGAACACGAATAGGTGGAGCACCAAACAGCTCGTTACCATGGCGCTGATGTGCGCCCTGGGCGCCCTGTTTATGTACGTGCAGCTGCCCATCCTTCCTTCGGCGCCGTTTTTGACCTATGACCCGTCGCTGGTGCCGGCGATGGTGTGCGGGTTTGCGTATGGTCCCGGCGCCGGTACCGCTGTTGCCGCTATGGCTATCGTTATCCATGCGCTCACCACGGGTGACTGGGTCGGCGCGCTTATGAACTTGGTTGCCACGCTGGGCTATATTCTGCCCGCGGCTATCGTTTACCAGAAGATGCACACCTATAAGGGTGCCGTGATTGGCCTGGTGCTTGGCGTCATTGCCGCTACAGCGCTGTCTATGGTCGCAAACCTTACCATTGGCGTATGGTTCTGGTATGGCTCGGTCGATGTGATCGCCCCGCTCATGATTCCTGCCGTACTGCCGTTCAACCTTATCAAGACCGTGCTTAACTCGGTATTGACGCTTGCGGTGTACAAGGCGGTTTCCAACCTCATCACGCCTAAAAAGGACCAGGTCAAAGGCCGCGCATGATTGAGTGTCGGGGCGTTTCCTTTAGTTATGACGGTGCCGCACCGGCGCTCGACGGCGTCGATCTGAACATCGAGGACGGGGAGTTTTTCTGCATCCTCGGTGGCAATGGGTCGGGCAAGTCGACGTTTGCCAAGCATCTGAATGCGCTGTTGCAGCCCGATGCGGGCACGGTACGCATCAACGGCATGGATGCGTCCGACCCCGAGCTGGTCTACGACATTCGTTCGACCGCGGGCATGGTATTCCAGAATCCCGACGACCAGCTGGTGGCAACGCTTGTCGAAGATGACATTGCGTTTGGTCCCGAAAACCTAGGCGTGCCATCGGCGCAAATTGCGCAGCGCGTACGCGAGGCGCTGAAAGGCGTGGGCCTGGTGGGCTTTGAGCACCACGAGACCCATGCGCTTTCGGGCGGCCAAAAGCAGCGCGTGGCGCTTGCCGGCGTGCTCGCCATGGAACCGCGCGTGCTCATATTGGACGAGGCTTCCTCGATGCTCGATCCGCGTGGGCGCAAGGGCCTCATGAAGGCTTGCCGCGCGTTGCACGATCGCGGCATGACCATCGTGATGATTACGCACTTTATGGAAGAGGCCGCCGAGGCCGATCGTGTCGCCGTGTTTCAGACGGGGCGAGTTGCCATGCTGGGCACGCCCGAGGAAATCTTGACGCGGGCGGACGAACTTGCGCAGCTCAACTTGGATATGCCGGCGTCGTGCTGTCTAGGTAGGGCACTTCGTGAGAAGGGCGTGCCCGTTTGCGCGCAGGTGCGTGAGGCGGATATGGTCGCTGAGATTGCGCAGGCTTATGCCGAGCGAAGTGGGGTAGACATCGTAGAGCGGCCCTTTGCGTCCGATCCTCGTATGCTCGACAACGCATCCTCTGCAAACGATGGAACAGTAGCGTCGGAGCCCGTCATCGAGATTTCGCATCTCTCACATAGTTACTCGCTGAGCGCCCGCGAGCGCCGCTGCTGGCATAAGCGCTCGGCCACTGCGGGCAAATCGAGCAAACAGGCTCTCTGGGGAAACGACCCAAGCAGCCCGTGGGCGCTGCGCGATGTATCGCTGACGGTGCGTCGCGGCGAGTTCCTGGGGCTAGCAGGTCATACCGGTTCGGGTAAGTCGACGCTGGTCCAGCATCTCAACGGTTTGATTCGTCCCCAGGAGGGAAGCGTTTGCGCGCTGGGGCTCGACCTATCAAACAAGAAAGACGCCGCCGCTGTTAAGGCCAAGGTCGGCGTGGTGTTTCAGTATCCCGAGCGCCAGCTATTTGCCGAAACCGTGGCGCAGGACGTGGCGTTTGGTCCGCACAACCTTGGCTTGCCGCAAGATGAAGTCGACCGTCGTGTCGAGTCATCGCTCTCGCGCGTGGGCCTCGACCTTTCTACGGTCGGCGACAAGAGTCCCTTTGAGCTTTCGGGCGGTCAGCAACGGCGTGTGGCATTCGCCGGCGTGCTCGCCATGGAGCCCGAAGTCCTGGTGCTCGATGAACCCATGGCGGGGCTCGATCCGGCTGCGCGCAGGGATTTCCTTGAGCTTATCGATCGACTTCACCGCGATGGCCTGACCGTTGTCATGGTTTCGCATAGTATGGATGACCTGGCCAATTGCTGCGACCGCATTGTCGTAATGAACGAAGGCGCGGTGTTTGCCGAGGGAACCCCCGCGCAGGTGTTTGCGCATGCCGATGAGCTCAAGTCGATCGGCTTGGGCGTTCCCGCCGCCCAGCGTATGGCGCTGGCGCTTACGGAGGCGGGCGTGCCGCTGCGTCGCGGCGGGCTCTATACGGTTGAGTCGCTGGCAGACGAGTTGGTGGACCTGCTAATCGGTCGCTCGGGCGGTCCTTCTAACGTCGCGGACATTGCTAAATCCAAGACGGTCGCGCGAGAGGAGGGCTGCTAATGGAGGCGTTTTCGTTTGGCAGCTACTATCCCGGCGATAGTGCGATCCACCGCCTGGACCCGCGAACTAAGTTGCTCTTGGGCTTTGTGTTTCTGATCACGACGCTCACAGTCAGCAGCTTCCGCGGACTGGCCCCGGTCGCAATCTTCGTTGTCCTGATCTATGCCGTGTCCCGGGTGCCGGCTCGTCGCGCTCTGTCGTCGATGGCGCCGCTGCTGGCAATCGTCATCGTGGTTGCGGTGCTCAACCTGTTTTCCGACCAGAGCGGGCGCATCCTGTGGCAGCTCGGCTTTCTGCAGATAAGCGAGGGCTCGCTGCGTTCTGCCGCCTTTATGGCGTGCCGCCTGACCCTGATGATGGCCGGCATGAGCGCCATTACGCTCACCACGCCCACGCTCGACCTCACCGCGGGCTTTGAGCGTCTGCTCGCACCGTTTGCGCGCGTGGGGCTCCCTGCGCATGAGCTCGGCATGATCATGGGTATCGCGTTGCGCTTTATGCCGCAGTTCGCCACCGAGATGAAGCAGACGGCGGACGCGCAGGCAAGCCGCGGCGCGCGCGTGACGTGCGGTCCGCTCGGCGGTGTGCGCATGCTCGGCAGTGTGGCGATTCCGCTGTTCACCGGCGTGTTCCGTCATGCCGAGACGCTTTCGGCCGCCATGGATGCGCGCTGCTATCACGGCGAACAGGGACGCACGCGTCTGCATACACTTACGTTTGGCCGCGGGGATGCACTGGCCGCGGTGGTGACGGTGCTGCTGCTCGTGTGTGTCATCGTCATCAACCTTCAACTTGTTTAGGCGCGATTCGAGCGCAAGAAAGGGGTCCCTATGACCGACAACGACCGCACGGCTCAGCTTGAGCGCGCCTGTTCGTATCTCAGGCGCATTCCGGCGTGGTATCTGGCCACGACCGATGTGGCCGACGGGTATCAGCCTCGCGTGAGGCCGTTTTCATTTGCCATGGTCGATGACGGTAAGCTGTGGTTTTGCACATCGCGCGACAAGGATGTGTGGGCCGAGCTCAGCGCGAACCCCAAGTTTGAGGTTTCGGGTTGGAAACCGGGGGAGTGTTGGATTGTACTGACCGGCGAGGCCGCGCTCGAGGACGATGCGGTCGTGAGCGACAAGGTACGCCAGGCGGGTTTTAAACACATGGTGGGCATCGGCGAGGAACACGATAGCGCCAACGACGGCCGCCTTGCTTTCTTTTCGGTCCGCAACATTGCCGCGCGCTTCTGTGATATCGACGGCAGCGAGGAGCGCCTGGAGCTCTAATTTCCCAAATTGATTACCCATTCCAAAAAGACTGGTCAGGCGACAGGAGGACACATGGACGGATTGAATACGGTGTTGGAGTATCTGACGTCGGTGCCGGCATGGTATTTGGCGACGAGCGTTGACGGACAGCCTCATGTGCGTCCGTTTTCGTTTGCGCAGATCCAGGATGGCAAGCTGTGGTTTGTAACAGCGCGCACCAAAGACGTGTGGCAAGAGCTGCTACAAAATCAGCGCTTTGAGGCCACGAGTTGGTGGCCGGGCCATGGCTGGCTCATCTTGCGCGGGCGTGCCGGCTTGGATGACCGGGCCTTAGACGAAATGCGCGAAGCCGGGTGGAAGCATCTAGAGCGCCTGGGCGAGCACTATGAGGGGCCTAACGACCCCACGCTCGTCTTCTTTAGCGTCGAGGATCCCGAGGCTTTTATCTGCAATCACGACGAATGGGTGCCGGTCGAGCTCTAGCCAGCTGGCTCATCCTAACAACTTGGTTTTCGCATGGGCGGGCCCCGTATTGCCCGGCGCCGTTAGGAGCGCCGGTCAATACGGGGCCCGCTCCATTTGTCAATTCCTTCAAGCGAATGTGTCGGGAATGTTTCAATGCATGAATATGTAAACCATTTACGTGTTAATGCATCTTTTGGTGCTAAAGTTTCAACCCACTTCATAACGACCGCTGCGAAATGCGCATCGGTGCATAAATCGCAGACAAGGAGTCTGATATGTCTTTGAAGGTTGGAATCGTCGGCGCGGCTGGATATGCCGGAGCCGAGCTCATTCGCCTCGTGCTCGGTCATCCCGAGTTTGAACTTGTCGCCATTACGTCCAACGCCGATGCCGGCCAGCCGTTGTCCGCGGTGTATCCGAGCTTTGCTGGCGTGAGCGATCTGGTTTTCACCACGCATGACGCCCCCGAGCTTAAATCCTGCGGCGCCGTCTTCTTGGCCGTGCCGCATACCGCGGCCATGGCTCAGGTGCCCGCCCTGCTTGCCGCGGGAGTCTCCTGCATTGACCTCTCGGCCGACTATCGCCTGAGCGATCCGGCCACCTTTGAGGCCTGGTATGCCGCCAAGCACACGAGCCCCGAGTTGCTCAAGACCCGCGCCTTCGGTCTGCCCGAGCTGTTCTCCCAGGATTTGGAGACCGCTGCATCCGATCATGCCGACGGCAAACCCGTGCTGGTTGCCTGCGCCGGCTGCTATCCCACCGCAACGAGCCTTGCTGCCGCTCCTGCCGTGCGTGCGGGCTGGGTGGCCGAGAACGGTCCCGTGATTGTCGATGCCATCAGCGGTGTGACGGGTGCCGGCAAGTCCTGCAACGCTCGTACGCATTTTTGCAGCGCCGACGAGAATTTGGAGGCCTACGGCGTGGGCAAGCATCGCCACACGCCCGAGATTGAGCAAATCCTTGGCCTGACCGATCGCGTCGTCTTTACCCCGCACCTGGCACCGCTCAAGCGTGGTCTGCTCTCCACGGTGACGATGCCGCTCGCGCCGCAGGCCATTGACTCCTTGGCTCTTGAGGACGTTGTCGACTATTACAAGCAGTTCTATGCCGGTCGCACCTTTGTGCGCGTGCTCGATGCTGGCCAGCAGCCCAAGACGGCTTCGGTTGTCGGCACCAACGCCGCCCAGATTGGCCTCGCGCTCAATAAGCGCGCGGGCGTGCTGGTGGCGACGGGCGCCATCGACAATCTGTGCAAGGGCGCTGCGGGCCAAGCGGTCCAGTGCGCCAATATCGTCTTTGGCTTTGACGAGCGACGAGGCTTGCCCACAGTGGCGTGCCCGGTGTAGCACATTCGATTGTTAACGATTTGGTAGTCGGGCATCGAGTGGGGCGCCACTCTTAAGCTGGTCTCATGATCACGACTGGCATGGCGCACCAACCGATGTCCGTTTTTTGTTTGACATAAGGAGCCATAAAGACGATGAATACTGAGCTGTTTGATATCAAGATTCGCGCCGTCGAGGGCGGCGTTACGGCTGCGGCTGGTTTTAAGGCTGCAGGCATCCACGCTGGGTTCCGCAAGAACCCAGAGCGTCTGGATTACGCGCTTGTCGTGCCCGATAAACCCTGCCCCGGTGCCGGCGTGTTTACCACCAATCGCTTTTGTGCGGCGCCCGTGCAGGTGAGCCGTGCCAACCTGGGCGGTGCCGACAAGGGCTACGGTATCATCGCCGGCGTTTCGGTCAACTCTGGCAATGCCAACGCCGCCACGGGTGAGACCGGCCTTGCATGCGCGCGCGAGACGTGCAGCATCGCATCGCAGGTCATCGGCTGCGAGCCCCAGCAGATTCTGGTTGCCTCCACGGGTGTGATTGGCCAGATTCTGCCGATCGACACGTTTGAGACCGCCATTCCTGCTGCCTACGAGGCGCTCTCCGCCCACGGTGGCGCCGATGCCGCTCGCGCCATCATGACGACCGACACGCACTCCAAGGAGTACGCCGTGGCCTACGTCAGCGAGGCTGCGGGTCATGCGGGCAATGTCTATACGGTAGGTGGAATGTGCAAGGGCTCGGGCATGATCATGCCCAACATGGCCACCATGATCGCAGTTATCACCACCGATGCCCCCGTCGAGCCTGCGGCACTTCATACCCTGCTGCTCTCGACCGTCAAGCAGACCTTTAACAAGGTAACGGTCGATTCCGACACCTCAACCAACGACACCTGCATCATGCTTGCCTCCGGCGCCGCTGCCGCAGATGTCGAGCCTATCGTCGAGGGCTCCGATGCCTTTGACGAGTTGGCATTTGCCGTGCACGAGGTGTGCGAGAGCCTGGCGCGCAATATCGCCGCCGATGGTGAGGGCGCATCCAAGCTTGTTACGGTCAACGTTACCGGCGCCGTGAACGACGAGGAAGCCGATATCGCCGCCCGTGCCGTTGCCAACTCGCCGCTCGTTAAGACCTGCATCGCCGGCCACGACTGCAACTGGGGTCGCGTTGCTATGGCGCTTGGCAAGTGCGGCGTGAAATTTAATCAGGAAGACGTTTCCATCGACATGATGGGCATGCCCGTCTGTCGCGACGGTCTGACTGTTCCCTTTGACGAGGACGAGGCTCTACGACGTTTCGAGGCGCCCGAGATCGTGATCTCGGCCGACCTGGGCGCAGGCGACGCGGCAACGACCGTGTGGACCTGCGACCTCACGCATGAGTACATCTCCATCAACGGCGACTACCGTTCCTAGATTCCAGGCACGCTGCGCATCTTGCCGCGATTGCGGACAGCTGAGCACGGCGCGATAACGATATGAAAGACGAGGCAGATTATGAAATTCGCACGCGATTGTCGTTCGAGCGAATCCAACGAAGCAACCGCGCAGCTGCTGTTCGAAGCGCTGCCGTGGATTAAGAACTTGACCGGCAAGACGGTCGTTATCAAGTACGGCGGTGCAGCCATGGTCGACGAGCAGCTGCGTCGCGACGTGATGAGCGACATCGTCCTGCTCAAGATTATCGGCATGCGCCCCGTTATCGTGCACGGCGGCGGCAAGGCTATCAACGAGGCGCTGAGCCATTACGATATTCCCGTCGAGTTTAAGAACGGCCAGCGCGTGACCTCGCCGGCGACTATGGATATCGTGCGCGAGGTGCTGGGCGGCAAGGTTAACCAGGAGCTGGTTGCTGCCATCAACCACCACGGCAACCTGGCCGTGGGCGTGTCGGGCAGCGATGCCGGCACGCTCATCGCCGAGCCGCTCGACCCCGAGCTCGGTCGTGTGGGCAAAGTGACGCACGTCAACACCGACTATATCGAGCGCTTACTCGATAGCGAGTACATTCCCGTCATCGCTACCGTCGCGGCGGGGGAGGACGGCGGTTTCTTCAACATCAACGCCGATACCGCCGCCGGTGCCGTTGCCGCGGCGCTCCACGCGCATAAGGCGATCTTTTTGACCGATGTCGATGGCCTGTACAAGGACTTTAGCGACAAGGACTCGCTTATCTCCAACCTAACGCTCGACGAGGTTAACGAAATGCTCTACGGCGGCGAGGTCGATAAGGGCATGATTCCCAAGCTGCGTGCGGCCGTCGATGCGCTTACCGGCGGCGTATTTCGTGCCCATATCATTAACGGTACTACGCCGCATTCGCTGCTCCTGGAGCTGCTGACCGATGCCGGCGTCGGCACCGTGATCCATTCCACCGAGACGGCTTACGAGTTCGATACGCATCCGCATCCGCTTTCGACGTTTGCTGCGCGTCTGACCGAGAACCTTGACGAGGTCGAGAAGCTTCAGACGGTCTAGCTGACCCGCAGCCGCCCCATTCCTGCACCCATAGCCCCGCGCCGTCTGGCGCCCAACGAAAGGCATCCCATGTCACTTGCAGCTCAGCAATCGCTTGAATCCCATTACGTTATGCATACCTTTGGCCGCTCTCCGGTCGAGTTTGTCGAGGGTCACGGCATGAAGCTCACCGGCGACGATGGCCGTGAGTACCTCGACTTTCTTGCCGGTATCGGCGTGTGCAGCCTAGGTCATGGCGACCCGGCTGTGCTCTCGGCGCTCGAGGCACAGACCAAAAAGCTCATGCATGTCTCCAATTACTTCTACATTGAGCAGCGCGGACAGGTCGCGGCGCTGCTGTCCAAGCTTGCTAACGACGACGTAGATGGTGCGCGCGTGCTTGCCGATGCCATTGTCGCCGGCGATGAGACCACGGCAGCTGCTCTTGGTGCCCCGGCTGCGGATGAGCAGGTTTGGGAGACCTTCTTTGCCAACTCTGGCGCCGAGGCCAACGAGGGCTCGATGAAGCTCGCGCGCCTGTACGCCAAGCGTGCCGGTAATGGCGGCAACACCATCGTGTGCATGCGCGGCGGCTTCCACGGCCGTACGCTCGAGACCATTGCCGCCACCATGCAGGATTGGCTGCAGGATAGCTTCCGCCCGCTGCCGGGTGGCTTTGTGGCCTGCACGCCCAACGATGTCGATGAACTGCGTGCGATCTTTAAGCAGCTGGGGAGCGAGATTTGTGCCGTGATGCTCGAGCCGATCCAGGGTGAGAGTGGCGTGCACCCCATGACCGAGGAGTTTATGGCGGCAGCGCGCGACCTGGCACACGAAGTGGGCGCCGTGCTTATCGCCGACGAGGTCCAGTGCGGTATCTTCCGCACGGGTAAGCCATTTGCGTTCCAAACCTATGGCGTGGAGCCCGACATCATGAGCCTTGCCAAGGGCATTGCCGACGGCGTGCCCATGGGTGCCGTCGTGGCAAAGAAGGGGATTGCCGACGTGTTTAAGCCGGGCGACCACGGCTCGACCTTTGGCGGTAGCTGCCTGGCCATCACGGCGTGTGCCGCGACGCTCTCCGCGCTCGTGCGCGGCGATTATGCCGACCATGCTGCCAAGGTGGGTGCCTATATGGAGCAGGCGCTGGCTAAACTTCCGCATGTGGTAGAGGTGCGTGGCCGTGGCCTGATGCTCGGCTGCGATTTGGATGATGCCGCGGGCGACGCGCATGATATTGTTGCCCGCGCGCTGGCCGCCGGTGCCGTGATTAACGCTACGGGTGCTCATACGCTGCGTTTCTTGCCGCCGCTCGTCTGCGAGGAAGCCGACGTGGACAGTCTGATCGAGATCCTGTCGGGTGTCTTGGTCTAACGCGGCGCAATAACTCAATTTGGACCGGGTTCCGGACTGCGAGCGTGCCCTATGTGGCATGATTCGGTCGCGCGCGCAGACGTGGTGTAAGAGCGTCCTGAGGTCCGTCGCTGCAAGTCCCGATGTTACTCCTTCTTGAGACCGTGCCTCTCGACTATCTCGTCCACTATCTCCCCGGCGCGCCGCCCGAGCGCGCGGCGCCTCCCCTCTGTCGGGGCAGGCCTGTCCGCGGGCCCGGCGAAGCCCTCGGCGGCCGAGGCCTCGGAGAACACGCGCTGCTGGGACCACTGCCCCTCGGTCTCCATGAGGCTCGCGCATGTTAGCGCTAATCTAAAATTAACCACTTTCGCAAACGCATCTCGCCGAATGCGCTAACGCGCTTTCGCCGACCCCG
>NZ_JBCJBG010000027.1:0-11955 GCF_039062315.1 Collinsella aerofaciens | reverse complement strand
GGCTGCGCCTATGGCACTTCAACATCATTGTCGCAGCCCCGACCCGCGGTCACGAGCGGGGGCTCCTATCTTTTTAGCGCCCTCGGATTGGGTCATAGTGTCTGTCGGTACCAGAACATCGACGTTGCCTTGATCCAAACCTGCCAAAAAGGGACAGGTTTATTTTGGTGGTCGTTGGGGACGTTCTTGTTTGACTAGTCGTTTAAGAACACCCAACGACTACATAGCATGAGAGTGGATAATCTCCCGGTTTGAGCCTGCATCCAAGCTTAAAGAGGGAGATTATCCACTCTCATTTTGTTTGTTGATTTCGATGCCTACATTTGTAGGAACAGTTCGTGGAGGCGGGTGTCTTCGTCGAGTTCGGGGTGGAAGGTTACGCCGAGCTGGTTGTCTTGGCGGGCGGCGACGATGCGGCCATCGACTTCGGCCAGGGCCTCGGCATCGCCGTGCACCTCAACGATGCGGGGGGCGCGGATAAACGTCAGCGGCACTTCACCGTCGATGCCGGTTACCTGCCCCTTGGTTCGAAAGCTGCCGAGCTGCCTGCCGTAGGCATTGCGCTCGACGAGCACATCCATGGTTGCCAGGCGCGGCGTCCCCTTATCGTCGTGGGCGGCAAGGTCGCGCGCCAGCAGAATCAAGCCGGCGCAGGTGCCCAGGACGGGCATGCCTTCAGCGATACGGGCACGAAGCTCCTCGAGCATGCCGAGCTCGGCAAGCAGCTTTCCTTGAACGGTGGACTCGCCGCCGGGAAGTACCAGACGGTCAAAGTCCTGCTTCAAATCAGCCGCCTGCCTCAGCTCAATACAGTGTGCGCCAAGCCCGGATAGTCTTGCCTCGTGCTCGGCAAAAGCGCCTTGGACCGCCAGCACGGCGACCGTTTGGTCTGCATAATCGCTCATGTGCGATCCTTTCTGCTGGACTAGCGCCCGCGCTCTTCCATGATAATCTCGATCTCGTCGGCGTTGATGCCCACCATGGCCTCGCCCAGGTCCTCTGAAAGCTCGGCAATGAGCTTGGCATCGGTGAAGTTTGCCACGGCCTTGACGATGGCGGCTGCGCGCTTGGCGGGGTCGCCGCTCTTAAAGATGCCCGAGCCGACAAACACGCCTTCGGCGCCCAGCTGCATCATCAGCGCGGCGTCGGCGGGGGTCGCTACGCCGCCGGCGGCAAAGTTCACGACGGGAAGCTTACCCGTGGCATGGACCTCGCGCACCAGCTCGACCGGAACCTGCAGTTGCTTGGCTGCCTCAAAGAGCTCGTCGTTGCGCAGGGCAACAACGTCACGGATCTGCTTTTGGATCTTGCGCATGTGACGCACGGCCTGAACGACGTCGCCCGTACCCGGCTCACCCTTGGTGCGAATCATCGTGGCGCCTTCGGCAACACGGCGCAGCGCCTCGCCCAGATCACGGGCGCCGCAGACAAACGGCACGTCAAACTGGGTCTTGTCGATGTGATAGACGTCATCGGCAGGGGAGAGAACCTCGGACTCATCGATGTAGTCGATCTCGATGGCCTGCAGGACCTGCGCCTCGACGATGTGACCGATGCGGCACTTGGCCATGACGGGGATGGAGACGGCCTCCTGGATGCCCTTGATCATCTTGGGGTCGCTCATGCGCGAGACGCCGCCTGCGGCACGGATGTCGGCCGGGATGCGCTCGAGGGCCATGACGGCGCAGGCGCCTGCCTCCTCGGCGATGCGTGCCTGCTCGGGCGTGGTAACGTCCATGATGACGCCGCCCTTGAGCATCTGCGCGAGCTCGCGATTGAGTTTGACGCGGTCGGCCTTGCTGTTCTGTTCTGCCATGGTTGCTCCCTTGGTTGGCATGTGCATTGCTTGACGGAACATCCTATCGGGGAGCTGGGTATGACAAAATACTCAGTTTTCGAGATAATTACAAGGTCAGACTAATACCAGATTGAATGACTTAATAAGGTCAGGTGATAGGCTCATGCTTGACTACAATTTGGAAAAACGCGGCGAAGCATCGCTCTATGAGTATGTTTACCAGCAAATTCGAGATGATATCGTAGCTGGACGCATTGTGGCGGGGGAGCATTTGCCGTCTAAGCGCGCCTTTGCCAGTCATCTGGGAATCAGTGTTATTACCATCGAGAATGCATATAGCCAGTTACTCGCTGAGGGCTATATTTGCTCAATACCACGTCGTGGCTACTACGCTTGCGAGCTTCCGGATGCACCGGTTTTGGCTTCGGCTGCGGAGGGCATCGACCGAGATGCCGTCTCTGTGGGCCCCAGCGTGCATGATGTCAACGGACAGGTCGAGCGATTCGATGCGCTTTCTCCTTCTGCTTTGGAGGCGGCGCGGCTTTGGCAAAGCGCGCTACGGGCGACGCTGGCATCCGAAGACGAGCGCGAAATCTTTTCGCCCGCACCGGCGCAGGGCACTGCTCGGCTGCGACGTGCAATTGCTCACCATCTGCACGGGACAAGGGGTATGAATGTCGACCCCAACAACATCGTTATCGGTGCGGGCGCCCAGCTGCTCGATACCATGTTGGTTCAGTTGCTTGGCGCGGACAAGGTGTATGCGGTTGAGGATCCGGGCTATTTGCGTCTGACGCGTATCTATCAGGCTATGGGCTGCAAAGTTCGACATATCCCGTTGGATGATGAGGGCGTGGACTTGAGCACTCTGCAGAAAAGCGGGACCGATGTCCTTCACCTGATGCCGTCCCATCAGTATCCGACCGGCCTTGTGACGAGCATTGCGCGTCGCTATGCGCTTCTGAGCTGGGCCGCCGAGCGACCAGGTCGGTATCTCATCGAAGATGACTTTGATTGTGAGTTTCGCCTTGCCGGGAAGCCGATTCCCGCGCTCGCGTCGATCGATGCCGCCCAGTCGGTTATATACACCAACACGTTTTCGAAGAGCCTGTCTTCGGCGTTGCGCCTAGCGTACATGGTGTTGCCCGACGAGCTGATGGAGCGGTTTAGGCGCGACCTTGGTTTTTACGCCTCGTCGGTTAGCTCCATAGATCAAGTTGCATTGGCTCGCTTGCTGGAATCGGGTGATTACGAGCGTCATGTGAACCGCGTGCGCGTTCGTGCCCGCGAGGCGCGTGATGGCCTAGTGGCGCTTGTACGGAAGGCATTTCCGGCAGGGGAAGTCTCGATCGAGCATGCAGACGCGGGCCTTTACTGTATCGTGGTTGCGGAGCGTAGAACGGGCGGAAGCACTTTTGCACGGGCCCTCACGCGCTCGAGCATCCCTTTTATCGATATCGGTGACTGTTTTTGGTGTGCCGATGGCGCATCTGTCCCTGAAAACACAACTCAAATTCTTGTTCAGTATGACGATCTGAGTCCAAAAGTACTAACAACCTTGGAATTGCAGCTAATGGGGGGCACTCTGCAACCTAAGTGAGTAGACTTTTAGCACTTTGGCGACCAGGCAGTTTTGTAGCAAGCTATTTACCTGCGGTTTTGAAAAGCAGGATGACCGGCCTGCTCGGGATGTTCAAAAAAGTCTACTCACTTGCCGCGCAAAGCTCCTGCATGAGAAAAAATGGGGTTTTCAACAGGGCTTCGTCCAGCTCTCGGCAAGCTTTTGGCCAGTTGGGGAGTGCTGTTGAAAACTTGGCAGTCCGTTCGGCGCCATTTTTGGTGCGTTCGCGCCAATGCGTGACTGACTGGGTTGAAATTCGTGTTTTCCTGTGCCTATGAAGGATTTACTTTGTGACATATCGGCTTTTAGGTACTGGCGTTTGCCTCCTCAAGTCCGCGCTTTGTGTCCGCCGCTTCCACGACCGGAAGAAGACCGGCAGCGATATGATCTCGCCCGCAACCCGACGGCTGCGGTCGCGCTCGGTTTTCCGTTGTATACATTGGTTCGGACGAGAAACAAACGGACTTGTCCAGCCAGCATTAGGCAGCGGCTGTTTCTTGGTGAGCTTCCCAGGGAATCCGTGCTGGAAACGGAGCATGGGTTTTTGATTACGTCTCCTCTACTGACGGCATTCATCATGTCGCGGCACCTGACGGATCTCCAGCTTCTTTTGGTATTGGCGGAGATGTGTGGCTTGTTTGCGGTGTGCGCTCTGCCGGCGGCACTTGAGGCGGAGCTTTCGCGTGCAATTGATTCGGGCGCGATTTCGACAACGTTCGGTTGGGTGCGCTGCCCGTCCGAGGACGGCACCGCCTCAAATTTATGGCGTCGAGACGCTTTGGTTTTGGGCGGAGACCTTGACCGTTTTTGTTCAGATGTTTGCGGGATGCGTTACGGCAATAGATTTATGGCGGTATCGCAACTCGTTCCATTGGGTGCCGCGTCGCCTTTTGAGGTCGAGGCGTATTTGCTACTTGCACTGCCGCGATCCCTGGGAGGCGAAGGTTTTTGCGACATAGAGCTTAATGTTGAAGTGATGCTAGGCACAAGTGCTCGAGCGATTGTGGGAAAGTCCCGTATATATATCGACCTACTTCTTTCTTCACCGGACGGTAGGCGACAGGTGGCCATTGAATGTCAGGGAAAGGCCTCGCACGGACGCGCAGGGGATGGCTTGCGTGACGCTGACCGCATGACGGCCCTTCAGGCCATGGGCTACGATGTGCTTCTCCTGACACACAGACAGATATCGGATGAGGATAGATTCCGCGCGATCGTTAAGGCCATATGCAGGATGCTCGATGCTGAATATCGTGATAAAAGCTCGGATGAGCAAAGGGCTGAGATATTACTCCGGTCTGAACTATTCATTGACTGGACAAAATTGGGAGTAATCGACGGAAAGATGCCCGTTAGACACAAAATGGCTCGATCGTGGACGGCTGCGAATCTAAGTGAGTAGACTTTTGTCACTTTGGCGACTAGGTCGTTTTGCAACAAGGCATTTACCTGCGGCTTTATAAAGTGATATGGATGGTCTGCTCGGCAAGTTCCAAAAAGTCTACTCACTTAGTTTTGACGAGAAGCCGATGCCGAAGACGGTCCTATTTCAGGGCGTTAACAAGTTCGTGAGGCACGAAAAAGGCCCGAACCAATACGGTCCGGGCCTCATCGAGCTTGAGGTTATGTCTCAGGCGGTTGGCTTAGCCAAAGTAGCGCTTGAGCAGGCCGGCGAAAGCCTTGCCGTGGCGGGCCTCGTCGCGAGCCATCTCGTGCACGGTGTCGTGGATGGCATCGAGGCCGGCGGCCTTGGCACGCTTGGCAAGATCGGTCTTGCCGGCGGTGGCGCCGTTCTCGGCCTCAACGCGCATCTCGAGGTTCTTCTTGGTGGAGTCGGTCACGACCTCGCCCAGGAGCTCGGCGAACTTGGCGGCATGCTCGGCCTCCTCGTGGGCAGCCTTCTCCCAGTACAGGCCGATCTCGGGATAGCCCTCGCGATGAGCGACGCGAGCCATGGCCAGGTACATACCGACCTCGGAGCACTCGCCCTCAAAGTTGGCGCGCAGGTCGGCAACGATGTCCTCGGAGACGCCCTCCATCTTGGCGACGCCCACGACGTGCTCGGCAGCCCACTCGAGCTGACCCTCCTCCTGCTTCAGGAAGCGAGAACCGGGAACGCCGCACTGGGGGCACTTGAAGTCCTCGGGCAGCTGGTCGCCGTCGAACTCTTCCACATAACCGCAAACGGGGCAAACAAACTTCATGATTCGATCCTTTCGATCGATGGCGATTGTGCGCTCGTCCGGTCCCGTAAGGGCCCTCTCCGGACGTGCGTCTTGACGAGTCCTATTATCCATAAATGCAACCAAATGTGAAGCCTATTAGGAATGATTTTTAATAAAACAATTTTGAGATATGAAGATGTTGATTGATTAACGATTGGCAGGCCGTCTTTGACCGCCGCTGAGTACAATCGGTCGAGCAAATGTTGACCTATCAACAAATGAAGGAGTTTCCTTTATGCATCTAGCCCGTCGTGCCTGGTGCCGAACATATCAGACGGTTTTTCGCATTGCATTGCCGATCCTGCCCTATACCGAGCCGCGCATTTTAGAGCATGCCGAGGATGTGCCCGCGGTGCTTCAAAAGCGCTCGATCCAGAAGGTCCTTATCGTGACGGATCCCGGCATTGCCCGTCTGGGGCTCACGGCACCGCTCGAGACGGCGCTCGCATGCAGGGGGATTGGCGTTACGGTCTATGCCGAAACGCGTGCAAACCCCACGGTTTCAAACGTGGAAGAAGCGGCGTCCCTGTATCGAGAGAGCGCCTGCCAGGCCATTATCGGCTTTGGCGGTGGCTCGGCCATGGACTGTGCCAAGGGCGTGGGCGCACGCATTGCGCAGCCAAACAAGCCCATCAACAAGATGCGCGGCCTGCTGCGGATTCATCGTCGCCTGCCGCTGCTCATCGCCGTTCCCACTACCGCCGGTACGGGAAGCGAAGTCACGCTTGCGGCGGTAATTACCGATGACGGGACGCACTACAAATACCCCATTAACGACTTTGTGCTCATCCCGCGTTTTGCAGTCCACGACCCCGAGTTTACGTGCGGCTTGCCCGCTTCCATTACGGGGCAGACGGGCATGGACGCCCTGACGCATGCCGTTGAGGCCTTTATCGGGCGAAGCACCACGCCCTATACGCGCAAGATGGCGCGACAGGCGGTGCAGCTTATCCACGACAATTTGCTCGAGGCCTATGAGCATGGTGACGACATGTGCGCTCGTCGCAATATGCTTTTGGCGGCGTATAAGGCGGGCGTTGCGTTTACCCGCTCCTATGTCGGATATGTGCATGCCATCGCGCACAGTTTGGGCGGCCGATACGGAATTCCGCACGGTTTGGCCAACGCGATCATCCTGCCGCACATGCTTCGCGCTTATGGTGACGCCGCCGCCCCCAAGCTTGCCGATCTTGCTCACATGGCGGGCATTGCGCCGGCTACCGCGCAGGATAGTCTTGCGGCCGAGGCCTTTATCGATTGGGTCGACCGCATGAACGAGGCCCTGGGAATCCCCAAATATGTCTCGGGCATTCGCCGCTCTGACATTCCCGAGATGGCGGCGCATGCCGATGCCGAGGCCAATCCGCTATACCCCGTTCCGCTTCTAATGGACCGCTTGGAGCTCGAGCATATGTACGAAGTCGTTGCAGGTGGTATGTTTGAGGACGAGAATTAGGAGGGTCCATGAACACCGAGGAAATTGCGCGCATCGTCGGCGATCAGCGCACTTACTTTAAAACGCACGCTACGTTTGATGTTGATGCCCGACGTCGCGCGCTCGTGAGTTTACGCGATGCGGTACGGGCGCACGAGGCCGATATTGCCCATGCACTCAAGACCGATTTGGGAAAGTCGCATGACGAGGCATATATGTGCGAGATCGGCACGTCGCTTTCCGAGATTCGTCATCAGATCGCTCACGTGGCTCGATGGAGTCGTCCGCGCCTGCGTCCGTGTGACCTTGCCAACGCCGTGAGCGCGTGCAAAACGCGAGCCGTGCCCTATGGCGTCACGCTCATCATGGCTCCGTGGAACTACCCGTTTTTGCTAACACTCGAGCCGCTCGCCGGCGCCCTTGCCGCGGGCAATACCGTGGTCATCAAGCCGAGTGCCTATGCTCCGGCATCGAGCGCGGTGCTCAAGCAAATCTGTGAAGAGGCATTTGATCCGCGCCTGGTGACGGTTGTCGAGGGCGGGCGCGCCGAGAACGAAGCGTTGCTCGATGAGTGCTGGGACAAGATCTTCTTTACCGGTAGCGTTCCGGTCGGCAAGCTCGTCATGGAGCGCGCGAGTAAAAACCTCACGCCCGTGACGCTTGAGCTGGGCGGCAAGAGCCCCTGCATCGTGGATGCGACGGCAAACTTGAAGGTCGCGGCACGGCGTATCGCCTTTGGCAAATGGCTCAACGTAGGGCAGACCTGCGTGGCGCCCGACTACCTGCTGGTCGATACGCGCGTGCACGACGAGCTGCTGGACCTCATCAGGGAAGAGGCCCGCCGTATGTTTGGCGAGCATCCGCTCGATAACGAGGATTATGGGCATATCGTCAACGCCAAGCATTTTGCGCGCGTGCGTGGGCTGATCGATCCCGATAAGGTTGTGCTTGGAGGCACGGCGCGCGAGTCATCGCTCAAGATTGAGCCGACGATTTTGGACGGCGTGACCCCCGATGACGCCGTGATGCAGGAGGAGATTTTCGGCCCCATCTTGCCGGTGCTGACGTTTGAGAGCCTAGACGAGGCCGAGACGTTTATTACGGATCGTCCGACGCCGCTGGCTCTGTATATCTTTAGCCAGGATCGCGCAGTTCAGCAGCGCTTTGTGCGTTACGTGCCCTTTGGCGGCGGCTGCGTCAACGACACGATTATGCACTTGGCTACGAGCCATATGGGCTTTGGTGGCATGGGTGCGAGCGGTATGGGGCAGTACCATGGACGCGAGAGCTTCGATACGTTTAGCCACAAGAAGAGCATCGTGAACAAGGCAACGTGGCTGGACGTGCCATTCCGCTATGCTCCTTACGCAAGCTGGAAGCACAAGTTCGTGCGCATGTTTGTGCATTAGAAAAGGGCGCAGGTAATACGAACAAGTGTTCCTATTACCTGCATTTTGCGTTAGACTACTGTTATGGAGCACGGATGGGCCAACTCCCTTTAGAAGGGATTTGGTATGAACGTAAGCGATGTTATTTCGTTATTGGCGTTGTTGATTGCGGCTATCGAACTCGGTCTGTTTATCGGCCGAATGAAATAGCCGCCCCCGCGTAAGCGAAGACGGCCACTTCTCACGATGAAAACGTGTATCGGAGTTGGCAAGACCCGCGGCAACGGGTGCCATCCGTGTTCCTATCTTATCTGCAAGCGTTCTGTCGCGCAAGCGTTGAGGCAAACGATTGAAGGACGCAGACAGGATGTATTTGTGTCCGCACGGGACCGTAGACTTCTCAATAAGGTTACACACCGGTTTATCCGGCCGTTAGAGGAGCTGCTATGTACGAGCCTTCGCGTGTTCTTCTGTCATTTCACATTGCAGGATTTCAGTATGCCGATGGCGCTTTGGTCCTAGGCGATCTTAAAGCGGGCGATAAACTGACGCTGTGTGCCGAGCGCGATAATCCCCATGACCCCGAGGCAGTTGCGATCTACTATGGCAAGACCAAACTTGGCTACGTTCCGGGAAACGAGGTCGGCCCACTGTCCTTGATGATGTATTACGGCCACGAGGACGTATTTGAGGCCCGTGTGCAACAGGTTGCCCCCGAGCGCAGCCCGTGGCATCAGGTGCGCGTTGGGCTCTACGTGGTGGATGCTCGCTAGTCGGCAATGGAGGCTGCCATGTTTGATGACGATGACCTGTTTGATCTGGCAGATGATCCGTTTGAGTGGGATGTGCTACTCGATGACGATGAGCTGGAACAGGACCGTAAGATGCGGCAGGACAAGAAAACTCAGGGTGACGCTTCGAAAAAGCAAGACAAGCGCCGCCGCGGACTGTTCGGCGGGCTCTTTGGATAACCGCCGCATCGCTACGTCTGTATACTTAGCACGAGTTGGATGCATTGCGAAATGAGGGCATAGACGATGATGTGGTTTACCGCCGACCTGCACCTGGGCGATACGAATATCTTGCACGACATGGATCGACCGTTTGATTCGGTCGAGGAGATGAACCGCAAGGTCATCGATGCCATCAATGAGTGCGTGGCTGCGGACGACCGCCTCTATATCTTGGGAGACTTTACCTATCGTTTACCCCTGGCGGAGGCGGTGCGCCTGCGCGAGCGCATCGAATGCCAGAATGTGACGCTCGTCCGTGGTAACCATGACAGCGACTGGGAAGATCCAGCTGCGCCCCAAATCTGGGAAGACGTGCGTGATTACTTGGAGGTTGCTCCCGGCTATGCCAAGGGCCATCGTCTGGTTATGAGCCACTACCCCATGCTCAGCTGGAACGGCAAGGCGCGTGGCGCCATCATGCTGCACGGGCATATCCACAGCAGGGGAGACCGCACCAACGCGCGCAATCGCGATCGCGAGCGCCCTATCTTTCGCTACGATGTCGGTCTCGATGCCAACGAGTACAAGCCCGTAAGCCGTGATCAGATTCTTAGCTTCTTTGGGTTATAGGGCGCCAGAGCCACCATAAAGGGGACAGGCGCCTTTGTGGTGGCTCTGGCGCCGTTGCCATTATGGCAGCGGCGCCTTTTTTGTCCGTGCGGCGCGGTAGAGTGTAGGCGGTCGAAATTTGCGTCCATCGAGGAGCTGCTATGAACGAGATTAAGTGCCCGCATTGCGGCGAAGTTTTTAAGGTCGATGCGTCCGGCTATGCGGATATCGTCAAGCAAGTACGCGATGCCGAGTTTTCGCGCGATCTGGATGAACGCGTGAGGGCGGTCCAGCGCGAGGGCGAGCAGGCGCTGGAGCTTGAGCGCTCGCGTTCGTCGGCCGCCTTACAAAAGGTAGAGTCTCAGCGCAACGCTCAGCTTGCCGAGCAGAAGAACACTGCGGAGCAGAAGCTGGCACAAGAGATTGCCAAGCGCGATGCTGAGCTTGCCGAGCTGCGCGCCAAGCTCGAGGGCGCTGCCACAGAGCGCGAGAGTGCAAGCCGGCGCGCGGCGGTTGAGGCCCGTGCCGACGCTCAAAAGGAGAATGCCGAGCTTCAGCGCGAGATCGACAATTTGCGTGCGCAGCTGGGGCGCAAGGATGACGAAGCCAAGCTCGTCGAGTCGGCGGCGCGCAATGCCGCTCAAAACGATTTGGCCGCACGCGATGCGCAGATTGCCGAATTGCAGGCAAAGCTCTCCGCGGCGGACAAGGCCCAGGAGATGGCGCTCGCCGCAGCCGCGGCCGAGTCGCAGCGTGAGCTCGATGCCGCTCGCAGCGAGGCCGAGCGCGCGCTTACTGACTATCGCGCGAAGGCGCAAGAGAAGTTTTCCGCCGCAAAGGCTCAGTCCGAGCAAGAGGCCGAGGGGCTGCGTGCCCAGTTGCGCGAGCAGGAACTGATGGCAAAAATGAACCTGTCAGAGGCGGTCGCCGCGGCGGAGCGAGAGCGCGATGAGGCCCGTGCCAAGCTGACGAGCGAGCTGGCGGTGCGCGATTCTCGCGAGGAGCAAGCCAAGGCGGCACACGAGCTGGAGCTTGCGCAGGCCAAGCGCGCGAGCGATGACCTGATTCGCTACAAGGATGAAGAGATTGAGCGCCTTAAGGACATGAAGGTGCGCCTGTCTACCAAGATGGTGGGCGAGTCGCTCGAGCAGCATTGCGAGACTGAGTTCAATCGGTTGCGTATGACGGCGTTTCCCAACGCGTATTTTGAGAAAGACAACGATGCGTCCGAGGGCACCAAAGGCGACTTCATCTTCCGCGAGCGCGATGCGAGCGGCAACGAGATCATTTCGATCATGTTCGAGATGAAAAACGAGAACGACGAGACCGCGACCAAGCACAAGAACGAGGACTTCTTTAAGAAACTCGACCACGATCGTCGCCAAAAGGGCTGCGAGTACGCGGTGCTCTGTACCCTGTTGGAGCCCGAGAGCGAGCTCTATAACGCGGGTATCGTCGACGTGAGCTACCGCTACGAGAAGATGTACGTGATCCGCCCGCAGTTCTTCATTCCCATGATCACCCTCCTGCGCAACGCCGCCATGGGTTCGCTGCGCTATAAGCAGGAGCTGGCGGAGTACAAACGGCAGAACATCGACGTCACGAACTTCGAGGCCAAGATGGAGAAGTTCAAGGACGGCTTCTCGCGCAACTACAACTTGGCGAGCAAACAGTTCGAATCGGCGATCAAGGAGATCGATGCCGCAATTAAGCAGCTCGAGAAGACCAAGGACGATCTGCGTCGCAGTACCGAGAACCTGCGTCTGGCCCACAACAAGGCCGATGAGCTTACCATTCGCAAACTCACCTGGGGCAACAAGACCATGAAGGCAGCGTTTGACGAGGCGCGCGAGACGGCAGCGGACACGGTCGATGAGCCCGCCGAGGCCGATTCGTATGAGGTCGAGGATGCCGAGTAGGGTATAG
>NZ_JBCJBG010000026.1:0-12730 GCF_039062315.1 Collinsella aerofaciens | reverse complement strand
AAATGAGTTCCGCACGCAAAGAAGGCCACTTAATGTGGCCTTCGTCTTGCGCAGGACTGTTCGAAATTTTGAGGAAGCACCCGCCCTGCCGGGGCTCCCGGGTTCCCGCTTACGAGAGCGACGTTCTCAGCAACTCATTGAAGAGCTTCGGGTTGCCCTTGCCGCGGCTCGCCTTCATGCACTGGCCCACCAAAAAGCCGATGACCTTCTGGTTGCCGTCACGATACTGCTGCGCCTGATCGGCACAGTTTGCCAGCACCTCGTCCACAATCGGCTGCAGCGCGCCGGCATCGCTCACCTGACGCATACCACGCTCGTCGACGATCTTGTTGGGGTCGTCGCCGGTCTGGGCCATGGCCTCAAAGACCTCGTGCGCCTGGTTGGAGCTGATGGCATCGGTCGCCAGCAGCTTGGCAAGGGCTGCCACCTGAGCCGGTGCAATACCGGACTCGGCCAACGACACACCCGCGCCCTTAAGGTAGGCGATCATCTCGTTCACCAGCAGGTTTGCAACCGTCTGGGCCTCCTTGCCAGCCATGCCGGCAGCGGCGGCCTCAAAGAACTCGGCAAACTCGGGGTCGCCGGCAATCTGCTCGGCATCGGCCGCCTTAATGCCAAAGTCGGCCTCAAAACGGGCGCGCTTGGCATCGGGCAGCTCGGGGATCTCGCCTCGGCAGCGGTCGATAAACTCGTCATCCAGATCGAACGGCGCAAGGTCGGGATCGGGGAACAGGCGATAGTCGTCGGCCGTCTCCTTCACACGCATGACCACGGTGCGCTTGCGGCTGGGCTCCCAGTGACGGGTCTCCTGATAGATGATGCCGCCCTCCTCGAGCACCTCGGCCTGACGGCAGATCTCGTAGGCAAGGCCATCATGCAGACTCTTAAACGAGTTGAGGTTCTTGAGCTCGGTCTTGGTGCCCAGCTTGGTCTCGCCGCGGCGGCGCAGCGACACGTTGCCGTCGCAGCGCATGGAGCCCTTCTCCATGGAGCAGTCCGAAATGCCCAGCGTCACAAAGATGCGACGGAGCTTCTCCATAAACAGGCGCGCTTCCTCGGGCGTACGCAAGTCGGGCTCAGTCACGAGCTCAATCAAAGGCGTGCCGCAGCGGTTGTAGTCGACGAGCGACTCGGCCGCGGCGGTAATGCGGCCCTCGGCGCCGCCCACGTGGACCATCTTGGCGGCGTCCTCCTCCATATGGATGCGCAGGATGCGAATGGGCACCGTGTAGGAACCGTCCTCGCGACGCTCGGGCATCTGCAAGTTGGACGCGTCATAGCTGGCCAGGTGGCCGGCACGCTGGTTGCCCTCGCGCATGGTCGACGTCATGGACGTGGACAGGCCCTCGGCGTTGGCCGAGGCGCTCGCCAGGCTCTGGGCCTCGGCCTCGCCAAACGCACAGTCGGGGCGCTCGGCGGCACCGCGACCGGTCACGTCCAGGTCCAGGTGACCGTACATGGCAAAGGCGACCGGACCCTGCGTGGTCTGGAAGTTCTTGGCCATATCGGGATAGAAGTAGTGCTTGCGGTAGAACATCGAGTGGCGCTGGATCTCGCAGTTGGTGGCGAGACCGGCCTTGACGATGCTCTCGATGGCGCGCTTGTTGGGCACCGGCAGGGCGCCGGGCAGGCCCAGGCACACCGGGCACACGTTGGCGTTGGGCTCGTCATCGTGGCTGAGCTTGCAGTTGCAGAACATCTTGGTATCGAGTGCGGTGAGCTCGGTATGGATCTCCAGGCCGATTACGGCCTCCCAATCCTGCAGGACCTCGGAAAGCTCCTTCATTACAGCTCGCCTCCCTTCCCGGCAAAATCGGGCGCGACGGAAAGCGCGGGCGCACCCGTGGCGGCATCGGCAAAGCCGCGCTCCAGGGCGCGGGCAAACGTGAGCAGCTGACGGTCCTTAAACGCCGGACCCACCAGCTGGGCAGAAACGGGCAGCTGAGTATCCTCGCCCAGGCCCAACGGCACCGAGATGCCACCGTTGCCGCAAATGTTGAGCGAAATGGTGTACAGGTCCGAAAGGTACATCTGCGTGGGGTCGCTGATCTCGCCAAACTTAAAGGCCGTGCGCGGCGAGGCGGGCATGAGGATGGTGTCCACCTTGGCATACGCGGCGTCGTAGTCCTGCGTGATGAGCGTGCGGGCCTTTTGCGCGGCGTAGTAGTACTTGTCGTACACGCCCGAGCTCAGCAGGTAGGCACCGAGCATCTGACGGCGCTTGGCCTCGGCACCAAAGCCGTGGGCGCGCGACAGCGAACTCTGGTCGGACAGGTTGGCGCAGCCTTCCTCCTGATAGCCGTAGCGGATGCCGTCGAAGCGAGCCAGGTTGGAGAACGCCTCGGCCGGGCCGATGACGTAGTAAGCGGCGATGGCGGCATCCAAGTGCGGCAGGTCGACCTCGACTAGCTCGGCACCCTGGTTCTGCAGCTCCTGGGCGGCGCGCTGAACAGCGGCCTTGACCTCGGGCGTCAGGCCCTCGGCCTCCATAAACGCAGGGATAATGCCCACGCGCTTGCCCTCGATGCTGTCGTTGAGATGCTCGGTAAAGTCGACGGCGCAATCCTGGCTGGTGCAGTCGTACGGATCATGGCCCGCGCCGGTAAGCGCGTTCATGGCCAGCGCGACATCCTCAACCGTGCGGCCAAAGGGGCCCACCTGGTCGAGCGACGAGCCAAAGGCAACCACGCCGTAACGGCTCACGGCGCCATACGTGGGCTTAAAGCCCACCACGCCGCACAGCGACGCCGGCTGGCGAATGGAGCCGCCGGTGTCCGAGCCCAGCGAGAGCGCGACCTCGCCCGCGGCGACGGCAGCAGCAGAGCCGCCCGAAGAGCCGCCGGGCACGCGCTCGGTATCCCAGGGGTTGTTGGTGCGGTGGAACGCCGAGCTCTCGGTAGAGCTACCAAAGGCAAACTCGTCCATGTTGGCCTTGCCCATGGGCAGGCAGCCGGCATCGAGCATGCGCTGGACGCAGGTGGCGGTGTAGACGCTCTGGTAATCCTCGAGCATGCGGGAAGCGCAGGTGGTGCGCGTGCCCACGAGGTTCATGTTGTCCTTGATGGCCAGCGGCACGCCCGCAAGCGGGGGCAGCGGCTTGCCTGCGGCACGGTTGGCATCCACGCGTGCAGCGGCCTCGAGCGCAAGCTCGGGCGCCACCTGCAGGAATGCCTGGACCCCGCCCTCACGCGCCTCGATGGCGGCAAGGGAGGCCTGGGCCACCTCGGTAGCGGTAAAGTCGCCGGCGGCAACGCCCGCGGCGATCTGAGCAGCGGTAAGGGAATCGAAGCTTAGCGCCATTACTCGCTCTCCCCCTCTCCCAAAATGGACGGCACGCGGAAGTAGCGGTCGCGCGCGCTGCCGGCGTTTTCCAGCGCGACGTCGAGCGGCAGGTCGCGCCCGGGCTCGCGCAGGTCATCGCCCATCACGTTGGACAGGCTTCCGATGGGATGGAACGTGGGCTCCACGTCGGGCAAGTCATATTGCAAGACGGGCTCAAGCATCTGGACGGCGTCGTTCATGTAGGACGTCATCTGGGTGAGCTCGTCATCGGTCAGTGCGATCTTTGCGTACTCGGCGATGCCGCGCACGTCTTTCTCGCTGAGTGCCATAGGCGCTCCCTTCCGCATAACAGATAAACCGCTCTAGTATACAAGGCAACGCCGCTTGGAGCAGGCGCTTTACCTAAATGCAGCGAAAACGTAACGAGGGCGGCGGGTTGACAGGCGGCGGGCTGGCGGTTCCGCAGCGAAACCGCACTGTCCATAGCGAAAACCGCGTCGCCCACAACGAAAGCCGTCCCGCCCGCAACGAAGACCGTCCCGCCCGCAACGAAAACCATCACAACATTCGACGTTTTTCGCCAAAATCGAGATTTTCATCGAATGTTGTGATGGTTTGGAAGCCCCGACCACCACAAAGGTGCCTGTCCCCATTGTGGTGGTTCTGAAGAATGTCTTATGCCGAGGCCTTGGCCTTGCGGCGCTTACGGACCGCGTGGATCACGATGTCCAGCAGCAACAGCACAATGGCTACGACCACAATGAGCACGGCAAACTCGCGCTTGCCCCAGTGGCGGCCGGCCAGCGACTTTTGCTTGTCAACGTCCTTCTTGTTGTACTTGGTGCGCACGCAATGCACCAGCAGGCGATGGTCGTTCACGCCATAGGGCGTGCAGGTGACGAGCGTCACCTTGTCGGCGCCGGGCTCGATGGTCAGCGACTCCATCTCCTCGGGCAGCACGACCTCGGAGTCCACCATCTTGTAGGCGAGCGTCTTGTTCATGGTGTGCAGCAGCACCAGGTCGTCGGGCTCCAGCGAATGGATGTCGTCGAACATGCTCAGGTTGCGCATGCCCGAGTGCGCGGTGAGCACGCAATGCGTCGAGGTGCCGCCCACCGGCAGGCTCGTGCCCTCCAGGTGGCCGACGCCTGCCATAAGGACTTCCTCGCTCGTGCCGTGGTAGATGGGCATACTCACGTCGATGGAGGGGATCTCGACCCAGCTCATCATGGGGTCGCGGTCAAAGATGAGCTGCTGGGCATAGGGCTCAATCTGGTCGGCGGGAAGCTCGGTGGTCTCGCCCGCCAGCTGCTCGTTAAAGGAGCGCGCCTGGAGCAGGATGCGCTCGCGCTCCTCAACAGACAGCGCGTCCACGGTGCTGGACACCGTGCTGATCTGGTTGAACACGCCCGAGGCCTCGAGCCGGTCCAAGATCCACGGCCAGGTCATAAGGCCCACGCCAATAAGGATGATGACGATGGTGATGAGCCGGTCGGCCCAGCGCGGCAGTCGCTTGTGACGACGCTTGGGCTTTGGTTGAGGTTTGGGCTGAGGGCTTGAGCCGCCGTTGTCCGCGGCGTTATTGCTCTTCATATGTTTGGCGCCCTGCACCATCGCCGGTCACTCCTCTACAGCTCAGGTTGTCTAAACAAATAATAGCCGATTAACGAGCTCATGCGCTGCGCAACGCAGCCTGGCAGCATTGCGCAGCGCAAGTATGGGCCCGCATTTGAGTTTTCAAAATGTCCCGAATCGGCGGGGCGATTCGGGATACAATAGCTACAGGAAACGACGCACCCCGCGTAAGTACTTTGGAGCGCGGGCGACCAGTTTCCGGTGTTGTTAAATGCCCGGGCCTCTAACCCCGGGCATTCTTATTTGCGCTTTCGGCGCAAATGCCTTCTACCGTCCGCACCGCGCGTGCGCCTACGGACCTTAAACCGAACCTCATACGAGTCAAAAAACGCGATGACGAACGTGCCCACCGCCGCGAGGGCAGCGAGCGCGTTAAGGAATTTCAGCATTTGGGGACCTCCGATCGAGTCGTCGGCCGCCCGCGCACGGGATGCGTCGCAAGGGTATTTTACCGTGAGCACACGCACTTACGCCTGGTGAACGCGATTTTGACAAACATTTGTTCGATAGCTACACACATGATTCCTTGGACAGCGGAGCCTGGCCGCATTGTCCGGGTTTGCCCGACGTGTTTGAGTTTTCAGAATGTCCCGAATCGGCGGGGCGATTCGGGATACAATGTCAATAGGAAACGACGCACCCCGCGTAAGTGTTCGAAAGCGCGGGCGGCCTAGTTTTCTGGTTTTGTTAAATGCCCGGGTTCCGAACCCCGGGCATTCTTATTTGCGCTTTTTGCGGCGCAAATGCCGTCCACCGTCCGCACCACGCGTGCGCCTACGGACCTTAAACCGAACCTCATACGAGTCAAGAAACGCGATGACGGATGAGTCCGCATCGGACGGTGGAGGCTGCCTGTGTTATCCAAAAAGAACGGGGCAAACTCCAGTGCGAAGTCTGCCCCGAAAAGAGAATGGCATAGCAAGAACGTGGATGGACGAGAAAAGTGTCCGCGAGTCTCATGGCCATCACATCCCACCTGCCAAAGGGATGGGTGAGTGAGCGTTACTCCTGCTCGGACTCCTCAGCCTGCTTACGGCTGCGGATAAGGTGCGCCACGCCAATGCACAGCACCGCACCACCAGCGATCCAAGTGAAGGTCACGCCGTTGAGACCGGTCAGCGGGAGGCCAGAGCCCTTCTCGTTCTTGACGGTAAGGGTGATGGTGCCGCCGTCGGCTGACGGGGTAACCATGGTGGGATTATTGCTCCCCGCGGTTACCTTCAGCGTATTCGGGTCGGTGTTATCATCGAGCCTCTCGCCCTCGAGCTTTTTAAGGCCATTGGCTTCAATGGTGAAGTTAAAGTCTTTCAGCGTGTTGTAGCCGGGGTTACTGCCCTCGACCTCGTGCACCGTGTAGGTGCCGGCATCGAGACCCGCTACGCTGATCTCGCCATTTTTATTAGTCGTGAACTCATAAGCATCAGCGCCGAGATTGCCTTTCTCTTGGACAAACTTGCCATTGGAGGACGCGTCGTCAGGAGTCGTGGCTTGAATGGTGAACCTTACGCCCTCAAGCTTCTTGGCCGTCTCCACAGAGTCAACCTTGACGAGTTTGAGCGCGTAGGTGTAGTCGCGGACGGTATCGGGCACAGACTCACCCGTTCCTTCGCCCATGGGATTGTTGGAATAAATGAGTTTTACGGCGTTGTCGTTACCCGTGTCGCCGACAGTAACGTTCGTAGCCTTCATGGGATCAAGCATAGCGGTGTAAGTGACGACGACATTGGAGCTACCGTCGAGCGCCGCGTTAGCTTGTTTCGCAGCAGTCTTGAGGTCGGCAAACTTTACGGTCAACGTGTTAGTTACCTTATCAATCGAAACATCGTAACCGGTCTTGGCGCCAGGAGTCGTGTTGGGTAAAAGGATCTTTTCACCGATTTTAACGATGACGCTGCTATCATCTGCCGTCAGACCGTCAGAAAGCTTATCGCTGAACTCATAATGGTAAGTATCGAACGTTGCGATATTGCTGGCAACGGTGCCAGTCAGCTTATATTCAACTTTCTGGCCCATCTGCGAGTCGGCCTTGTCGGCCCAATCACTGCCGTCATCGTTTTTGATCTTCTTCACGACCGTGGGGACGCTCTTCTTGGGGGCTACCTTAACGTCAGAGCCACCGACAATGGTGAAAATCGGCGAAGTGTACACGTCAGTATTGCCGGTCTTACTGGGCGCATCGGTCACGAAAAGCCAGTAGCCTTGGTCCAGACTCTCAAAGTTACCCTTGCTGGAATTGCTTGGCTGTGTCCAAGTAAGCGTCTTGTCCCCCTCCAAGGCCTCGGCAATCAAGTCCAGAACCGTGCCATTATCAACCGCCGTAGTCTCTCCATAATTAGAGCTCTGAGTCGTGCTGATGAACTCCGCCCACGTCTGGGCGTCTTCATTTACGTTAGGTACTCCAGGAACGTCTTTGAGCGCAGTCGTAACGAGGGTTTTCACATTACCCGGAGCCCACTGAATATCGGAAAGTGTCTTATCACCTGACCAGGTATTTCCATCCTTATTCTGCGTGATCTTCGCGGTAAAGATCTGGATGCCCTTAAAAGATGTGTCGGCATATTCAGCGATAGGGTCAGTGATAAACACCTTGCCATCCTCCGTAGCCACCGTTGGCTTGCCCTCAGCAAACGCCATGGTCACCGGGGCCATTACGCCGCCGAAGCTCAACGCCGCCGTGAGGCCGGCGGTTACTGCCAGGCGTGCGATGTTCTTGCTCATGCTCATCTTCTTTTCCTCTGCTTTCTGCTCGAATTCCATTTGATCTAAATCTGTCTGTCTGTGTCTTAGCATCTGCTTCGCTATGTCTCGCCCCGCTCTCTGTGGGGCTGCCAGCTACTCTTTATGGCTGCCACCTCCCCGCTTGACCAGGAGCGCGACCACGATGAGCGCGGCTCCGGCGACCGCTGCGGCGGCCGCGGCGTACATTGCCATATCGCCAGTCGAGGGCATGAAGCCTCCGGTGGTAATGCTAGGGGGTGTGCCGGTGGGCGTGTTGATGAGCGACGCCTCCAGGCTGCCCGTCGACCCGTCCGCGCTGTCGGCGCGCAGGGGCGACTCGGCCGTGATGGTGAGCTTGGGCTTGGCGGCGGCCACCTGGTCAACGTCCAGGCCCTCGGCCTTAACCGTCACGGAGCGCGTGCCCTCAAAGGCGGTGTAGCCCTTGGGCGCCTTGAGCTCGCGGACCTCCAGCTTGCCCGAGTCCACGCCCGAGACGGTCACGCGACCGTCCTCGCCCGTGGTGACGGTGGCCTTGCCCTCCGCATCCCACGTGCCGTCGGCCGCTAGCGTGCGGCCGCGGTCGTCGGCGATGCTCAGGACCGCCCCGGACAACGGCTTGTCGCCATCGCTGCCGCGCTTGGTGAGCGCGAGATCCCAGGTGTAGGCGCACGCATCGTCGCCCGGCGTACGGGTGAATCCGGCGTCGCCGGACTGGTCGGCAAAGGGAGAGCGCGGGTAGCGCAGGTAGACCTCGTTGGGGTTGCCCTTCGCGATGCCGTGGTTGCACGCGCTGTTGAGCGGCGCGTTGTACACGGCGACCACGCGGGCGCCCGCGGTGAAGGCGTCGGTCCCGCCGAGCGCGGCGATGAGGTCGCCGGTGCGCACGGTGAATGTCTTACCGTCGGCCGCTACCTTGGTGGCGCACTGGGCCGTGATGTCAGTCCAGCCCTTCGCGGGCTCGGTGCCGGCGCGGCCGTCCTTGCCGGTCTGGACCGCGTCAAAGCCGCCGTCCGCGCCCGCCGCCACGTACACGCGCATGCTCGCGGCCACCTTGGAGGGGTCGAGCCCCGCGCTCATGGTATCGACGAACCGCACCGTATAGGTGTCGTAAGCGGTAAGACCCGCCGGGACCGTGGCAGAGAGGCGCCAGTACAGGTCGTCGGCGACCGTGGCGTCGGCGGCCTTCTGCCAGGCGGCGGTGCTGTCCTCAAGCACGTGCTTGGCGACCTTGGGCGTCGCCGCCTTGGGCTTGACGGTGACGGCGCTGCCGCCGACCAGGGCCATAATCGGCGCGGTGCCGGCCTCGTTCTGGGCGATGGCGTCGTCGTCGGCGACGATGAGCCAGTAGCCACAGGGCAGCTCGGCCGTCGTGCCCGCGTTAAGGGCCACGGACACGGCGCCAGAGCTCTGGAGGGAACGAGCGAGCTGTGCGCTCAGCGCGCTCGTAAGGTGGGAATCGGTGTTGAGCCACTCGGCAGCTCCCTGCGCGGTGGTCTGGGAATTGGACATGCCGGCGCTGTGCAGCACGGGCAGCGCGGCGTCGCGCACGGCGTCGCTTGCCCAGGCGAGGTCGGTGGCGGTCTTGGCGTCGCTGTCGCCGTCGACGACGTTAGCGCTAAAGATCTGGTAGGCGTCGTAGCTGCTCGCCACGGTGCCGCTCACCGTGATGGAACCGGTCGAGGTCGGCGCGGCCTGCGCGGAAGCGGGGAACACAACCGCGCAGGCGCCGATCAGGAGGGCAAGCAGCGCAAACAAGATCGGGAAGGAGCAAACTTTCTTATTCACGACGCTTACCTCCCTTCGCATTCGCCTTGCGACGAATGTGCATCCAGGCCGCAGCAGCGCAAAGCACCGCCGCGCCGGCAAGGTACGTCAGAGTGACGCCCGACATACCAGAAAGGGGCAAAGAGGTGGAGTAGGTGTTGGTGAAGGTGGGGTTAGTGTCGGGAAACTCGTGGTCCACATTATCGGTGTTTTTCCACGTACCGCCGGGGTCAACGGTTCCCTTCCTGTAGGTAACCCTACATTTGATCTCTCCTTTTTTGTCGTCATACGTTGGCTCAACCGTGAACTTATAGACCGAGTGGTCGTACGTGTAGTGCGAGAACTGCGAACCGTCGGTTTTCTCGCGCACATAGTACGTAAAGGTCTTGAAAGAGCCACCCGTGGAGCCACCCGGGTCGTCGGGATTATTCCTGATATCAGAAAGCGAGTACTTGAGCTCAACCGTCTCATTGTTTTCGTCCATGAACGGAAGCGTCTGCGTTTTCTCAGAACCAGAGGTCACGGCAGTACCGATCATGTTTTTAAATTCGCTGTCTTTCGCAAGTTGAAGCGTAAACGCCTTCATCTCGCCACCCTCAACGACCTTAGTCGCCTTAGGAGTCCAGGAGAAGGGGGGCACGATTTTGTTGGTAAAGGTCGGCTTGTCGCTTCTGTTACCGATAGTCACCGTGGCCTCCGTTCCATCCTCCGATGGCGCGAAGGAATAACCACTGCGATCAAGCTGCGCGAAGTCATTATCCGTCTCGGCCTTTTTAAAGACGGCCACACTCTCTACCTTGTAATAGTTGATAGGAAACGTCATGAGGGATTCAGTCTTGTATGGACTACCGCCAACAGTTACCTCTATCTTGTAAATTGTCTTATCGAATTTGATGTCTAATTCGTTTTGGCCGCTGATGGGTTCCTCAACGAGATAGAAAACGTATTGCCCTGAAGAATAGTCCTTGCCAGAGTCGAAGGTGATACTGCCGCTTGATTGATCAACAGTCGCCTCACCCGCACCACTGCAATCGCCCATATCTAATGTGCCGTCATCTTTCCAAGAAGGTGCCTTGGTACCGTTAACCTCCTGGCGCAGCAGCTGAAACTTGTACTCGTGCCCATTAAGGCTTTGCTTGTCTCCCTGTGCATCCACAAGCGCCTTAGTGGCGTGGAGTTTCATGCTCGGGTAAACCCTCAGATCATTGACTTCGCCGACGATGAGATCGCCGTTGGTCATGATGCCGCCACCGTGGGTGTAGGAATAGTTACCGCTGATGATGGTCGTAGCCTCTGCCTGCGCCTTTCCCTTGGCATAGGGTGTCGGATCAGCCTCAAGGCCGAACATCCACTTAGCCTCGGCACCGCCATTTGGGTCGATGGTAACCGGATTTCCGTCGCAAGTGCCCCGCCAACCAGCCGATCTGCCGCCCAGCATCTTGCCAAGAACGACAGCGATTGTCTTATCCGCGCCATTCTTATTACGTACCAAGAAGAAATCCTTATGGCCGGATTTTTGGAAGTCAGGAGTAACGTAATTTACTTCATCGTGGTCTTCATTTTTGCCGTGGCCGCCAGCGGAATAATGATATGCTGTCAGTTTATTGCCATATTGATCAACGTTATCTTTGTTGTCATAGATAGCAGCGCCTTTTGAGTGCGAAACGATTGTCTTGCCCGTAGGACAAGCACCGATGCCACCGCCCCAGCCACCGGCCTTATTATTAGTGATCAGCGTCTTGACGATGTTGAGCGTACCGCCTTCCTGAACAAAGACACCACCGCCACCCCAGTCGCCACCGCGGTCGTCTTTGCTGCCCGTCATGGTCTTGTTGTTGGTGATGTAAACCCTGTTTGATGCATTTTCCGCATTAATAACGCCGGTAGTACCGCCAGAAATACGGAGGCCACCGCCCTCGGCATTATCGGACATATTGCCCGCAATAAAACCGCTGGACATGGTAAATCCAACTCCCTGCCCGGGGAGGCCAGCGTAGATTCCACCGCCGGCCTCATGGGAGTAATTGGCAGTAACGGAGCCACCCGTCATGGACAGCGTTCCACCGTGCGATGCAATTCCGCCGCCACCGAGGAGACCTTTGTTGTAAAGCTCTCTATTAGCGAGGCGAGCTTCAGCTCGGTTGTTAGTTATATTGGCAGAATCACTGATGGTTACGGTTGCACTCTGGGTATAAACACCGCCACCGTAGCCGCCGGCGTTGACGTTATAACCATCGGTGATATCGTTGCCATATGTTGCATTACCCGAGATGACACCGCCGGAGAGGTTCAGCGCCGCGCTATTGTTAGCAAAGATGCCACCGCCAGAAGCTGCCTTGTTTCCCGCGACCACGCCGCCTGTCATTTCGAGGCCGGCATTCGCGCCCGTTATGCACAGACCTCCGCCCCAGCCACCGCCGTTGCCGTTGGTGACGTAACCGCCAGAAATATAAACAGCGCCCTGAGAGAAAATAACGTGGCCGTCGTTGCCCAGGGCACGAGGCGTTGTGATCATGCCACCCTGAAGGTCGAGCGTGCCCCCATCCTGGACGGAAATGACTTGATTTACATAGCCCTCTTTGCATGCAACGATAGCGCCGAAATTGGCAACAGTGTGCTGGTAGGTCGTTTCCCTAGTACCAAAACCGTTAGGCGTGCTTTCAGTTACGTAGTATGTAAGTGATTGTGGAACACTTTCACCATTGAACTGCATCTTTGCTGGCTGACCAGGTTCACCACTGGTAGCTTCAGTCTTCGAGTCATTCGCCTCACCTTTGACAGTTAGCGTATAGCCCTTTGAAATTGTGATAAATGCACAAACAGGCTCTTTGGTTTCCTGCATAAGGTTACCGTTGCTGTAATAAAGCTTGTGATTCGCAAGGTCGATCGTAGTGTCGTGATTGATTAAGATCGGAGCGCTCGAACTAATATCAGCAGTCAGACGCAGCTTTGCGGGCTTTTCCGCCGCGGGAAGGTCAAGGTACGTAGACAGGTCTTCGTCACTCTTCAGCAGCGCGTACCCCTCCGAATCTATTTCAAGTTTCCGAGCCTCACCTTCATTTGCAACAGTAGCGGCCTTATAGACAGACTGCCCATCATCCGCGGGCTGCGCAGCGCTCTCGGCTCCCGTGTCATCGGCAGGCAGATCCGCCGCAGCGGCATCTTCTCCTTCGCCACCCTCAGCGTCGTCACTATTCCGGTTTTCGGCGTCCCCGTTGTTGGTGTTTTCTACATCAGCAGACTCACTTGAGGAACCCCATTACAGTCTGAAATAGGCCATCGATAAATTTCGATGGCGAGCATTCGGCGCATTGCCTACGATACGGGCAAG
>NZ_JBCJBG010000025.1:0-13235 GCF_039062315.1 Collinsella aerofaciens | reverse complement strand
CTGCTCTACAGTCCTGCGCAAGACGGAAAGCACATTAAGTGCTTTCCTTTGCGTGCGGAACTCGCGACAAACTTAACCCCCGCCCTCAGCCCCGGAAGCCCTCCCTGCCGTCACTTTCTTCAACCAGTTTTGCGGGCGTGCGCCGCTGCGCGGCTAGCCCGCGTGCTCCTCGGCGGGGTTGGTCTTATGGATCTTGTTGAACTTTGACCCTTGGCTTAAAGAAAAACGGGGGATGCATTGTGCATCCCCCGTTTTTGTTGCGGTTAGTCTAGGTCAATAAACTTGGTGCTTATGATCTTGCCGTCTTTTACGAGCATTCTGGCCATGGTGGGGCCTCGGGTGCCTCTGGGGTAGCTGGCGCTGCCCGGGTTGAGGACTAAGCAACGGCCCACTTGGGCTTCTTTGGTTACGTGGGTGTGGCCGTTGATGGCTACGTCTACGGATCCCACCGGAAGGTCTTCGCGGTAGTGGGCTACGGCGAATTTGAGGCCTTCGTAGGTAAAGAGCGCAAGACGGTCTACATCGGGGCCGTAGTCGCGGTAGTAATCGTTGTTGCCCAGTACGGCCCGCACGGGGGCGATGGTGCATAGGTGCTCGTAGTCCATCTCTGACGTGAGGTCGCCAGCGTGGATAATCAGGTCTGCGCCCTCAAGCTCATCCAAGAGCGCAGGCGAAAGATAGCCGTGGGTGTCCGAGATGATGTCGATGCGCTTGGCGCTTGCACTGTTCATGGGATCCCTTCCGCAAAAAACGATTCGGCAGATACATACAAAAAAGGCCCCACGGCTCCGCAGACGATGGGTCTACAGGGCTGCGGGGCAGGTGTACTAGAGGCTCAGGGCCTTTTTGAGCGGTACGACGCGACGGCGCGAAACCGGTACGCGTTCGTCGACGCCCGTAATGCCCAGCTGGATAGCGCCCGAGGGAACCGTCTCGACGTCGGTGACACACGCCAAGTTGACGATATAGCGGCGGTGAACGCGGAAGAAGCCAAAGTCGCAGAGCTTGGCCTCGAACTGTGCCAGCGAGGTCGTGGACAAAAAGCGGTCATCGACCGTATAAATACAGGAGTAATCGTCCTTGGCCATAATAAAGCGAATGTCGTCCACGGGGATGAGGACCTTGCGGCCGCCCTTTTCCACCGGGATGCGCTCGATGGTCACCTTGCTGTCCGTGACAGGCTTGGCGCGTTGCATAACCTTATCGATCGCTCGATCCAGGCGAGCCTCCTCGACCGGCTTCATCAGATAGTCGACGGCATCCACATCAAACGCCTCGACCGCATGATCGCTGTACGCGGTTACGAATACGATCGCCGGCGGATTCTTGAGCTTATGCAGTGCCTCGGCAAGTTGCAGACCCGAAGCGCCAGGCATCGAGATATCGAGGAACACAACATCGACGCGGCTCTCCATAAGCATCTCGATAGCGGAGCGAACGCTCGACGCTTCTGTGATCGTGCCGATCTTGCCCGTCTGCTCGAGCAAGAAGCGAAGTTCCGAACGGGCCGGGGCCTCATCATCCACAATCATCGCACGCAGCATAGGGATAAAACCTTTCGTCAACTAACTACGTCGGGCATCCGCCAACTAGCGTTAAACCCGTAACCTATCATTCTACTCTTGAATGTCGAAGATGCTCTCCGACAAATCGAGATGCAGGAGCACTTTAGCGCCCTTGCCCGGGGCCGATTCGACGCGTGTATAAGAGTGCGGTCCATAAAAGCGATGGATGCGCTCCGAAATATTGTGCATGGCCACACCGGCGCCGCCGCCCTGCGGGGAGCTGGCGTCGGGACGGGCGGAGCGTTCGTCAAACAGTCTGGCAGCGGTGCCTTCGTCCATGCCCACGCCGTTATCGGCGACCACAATCAAAATCGCATCTTCGCCATCCCTGTGGACCGACACGTCGATCCTCAGTGCATCGTCGTCGCCCATACCATGGCGCACGGCATTCTCGACGATTGGCTGGATTACAAATGCCGGCACCAGCGTGTCCTCGACGTCCTCGGACACGTCGAAGGTCGCCAGCACGCGATCCTCGCCAAAGCGCGCCTTCTCAAACGTCAGGTAGCGCTTGGTCTGCGCGACCTCGCGCGACACGGGAATGAGAGAGCCCGAATTGTCGAGCGTGGCGCGATAGAACGAGGAGAACTCGCGCAGCAGCTCGCGGGCGCGCAGCGGGTCGGTACGCGTAAACGACGCGATGGTGTTGAGCGTGTTGAACAGGAAGTGCGGGTTGATCTGCGCTTGCAGGGCACGCACCTCGGCACGGGCCGTGAGCTCCTTTTGCACCTCGAGCTCGTGGATGGCGAGCTGTGTGGACAGGATCTCGGCAAAACCCGAGGCAAGCGCGTACTGAGTGCGGTCGACGGCACGCGGGGTCTTGTAGTAGAACTTGAGCGTGCCGACGGTGCGGTCGCCCACCTTGATAGGAGCGATGATACCGGCAGGAACATGGTTGTGCGAGCCATCCGAGCCCACCACGTCCACCACACGGTTGAACGACTGGACGATACCGTGCTCGATGACGTAGCGCGTGGCAAGTGTGTGGATGGGCGAATCGGGCAGCAGCTTTTCCTCAAACTCGCCCGCGCAGGCCAGCACGTTGCTCTCGTCGGTGATGGCAACCGTCATGGCACGCGTCTCGGGCAAAATGCGCTGGCACACCAGACGTGCCGACTCCTGCGTCAGACCGCCTTTGATGTCCTCGAGCATGGCAGAGGCCACCGAGAGCGTCTCTTCGGTGTACTGCGAACGCACCGAATCGGGATTGAGCGTCAAATAGATAAAAATGCACAGAAAGATGCACAGCAGTGCGCAGGCGACCACGGTCGCGATCGGCTCGATTCCAGTCGCCAGGGCAAAAATAAAGTACACCAGCACGCAAATGGCGCAGACAACGGCGATCACGCGAAAGATTGATATTGAATTATCGCGCTGGGCGCGGCGGTCGATCATTCAGTCCCCTCCAGGATGCTGGTCAGTTGTGCGTCGCGCCAGAGCCCGTCCATGATCTTGGGCCAGAAGCTCTGAAAACGCAGGTAGCTTGCGGCGTTTTGACGCGCGTAGGTCTTGGCCTCGTCAATACCGTGCCGCCAAATGCGCAGGTACCCCTCGTGCTCGCGGGTAAACATGCTGCGAACCATGGCGGTCTTGCGCACGCGGTCGTCGAGCTCGCGCGAAATCCACGGGCCCGGATAGGGCATGAGCGACGCGGCCGTGACGGGAACGAGCTCCTGCTGGTGCGCGGCAAATGTCAGCTTGGCACGCTCGTAGTACCAACGGTACACATCCTGCATAAAGCGCGGCGAGCGCTTCTCGGACTCGGGCGGCAGGTGACGAACAACCCACTCGTTGTCAAACCACACGTCGTAGCCAAACATGCGCATGTTAAAGAGGTAATCTAGGTCCTCGCCTCGGGTGATAAACGGGTCAAACGCCACACGGGTAAAGGCGCGGGCATGAAGCGCCACAAGGCCGCCGCACACGTAGTTTGAACGCGAAATACGGGTGCCCGAGAGCGCCTTTTTCATCCAGCGATTAAACTCGATGCGTTTGGTCCACCAACGATGGCAAATGCCCACCTTGTCTGTGGGCGCCAACGGCGATCCGTCTCGATCGTAAAAGTAACCGCTCTTAACCAAAATCGGCAGGCCTTGACGCGTCTGCTGGCCCAGTGCATAGGTCGCGCGCTTCATAAAGTCGGCATCGATAACGGTCTCGTCGTCATCCAAAAAGACAACGGCATCGTGGCCGAGCACCGCAGCGCAGGCAAGCCCCATATTGCGAATGGCGCCGTATCCGCGCAGGCTCACGCACTCGCCCGAGCCCTTGGGAGCAATCTGCGCCACACGGTCGGCGATATGCGATGCCTGGGTGTTGGTAACCACGGTGACCTTGAGCGTAGGGTGCGCGTCGACGATTTCGTGGACGCGCTTCGACACATCAGCCGTAGCCGAGATGGGGCAGACCACCAAAAGGATAATCCTCGGAATGTCGCGCACCTGCTCGAGCGAGGCCAGGCAGCGGTCGAGCTCGGGATTGGTGGCGTTGAGCTTCGTCGAGTGGTCATAGACGCCGGGAGCGTTTGCATGGGCCTCGTCGTCTGCCCAATATGTTGGAATCACAACCGTGGCGTTCATGCCTTCCCTCCCTGCAACACAAAAACGGGGCGCCGCCAAACACAGGCGACGCCCCGCGACCTAGCTGATTCCATCATACCCACTTGGGCAAATCATTGCTCGCAAGTCGCAATGTTTATTGCGGATAACCCCAAAAGAGTACCGCGGACAGGCCCAATAGCCGCTCGCTCCTATGCGGTCTGCTCTGCCGCCTGAGTCATGCGGGACAGGCGAACCAGCAGCATAAAGCCAACGATCAGCAGCACGCCAATGGAAAGGACGCCCAGCGACGGGTTGCCGGTCAGCGAGGTGACGACCGACACCAGGAAAGTGCCCATGACGCTTGCATAACGACCAAAGATGTCAAAGAAGCCGTAGTACTCGTTGGACTTTTCCTTGGGGATAATGCGGCCAAAGTAGCTACGGCTGAGCGCCTGCACGCCGCCCTGGAACAGGCCGACCATAATGGCAAGCACCCAAAATTCAAAGGCGGTCTTTAGGAAGAACGCGGCGAACAGCACAATGCCCATGTAGGCGGCGACCGCCACCAGGATCATGTTGAGCGTGCCCACGCGTCCGGCGAGCTTGCCGTAGATGATGGCGGACGGAAAGGCCACGAACTGCGTAACGAGCAGCGCCAGCACCAGCTGCGTCGAATCGATGCCCAAGGCCGATCCGTAACTGGTGGCCATGGAAATGACCGTGTGCACACCGTCGATATAGAAGAAGAACGCGATCATGTAGACCAGCACGGTCTTGTTGTGGGCGATCTCGCGCATGGTGTGTCCGACCTCGGAGAACACACCACCCACGATGTGGCCGATGGTGTCCTCGGGACCGCGCTCGCGACCGTACTTTTGCTTATAGGTGCGAATGAGCGGCAGGGTAAAGATGAGCCACCAGGCACCAGTGATGATAAACGACAGACGCGTTGCCAGCATGGTAGGGACGCCAAGAGCGGGGCCACCCATGATGAGCGCCAGGCAGATGACGAACGGCACGGTGGAACCGATGTAGCCCCAGGCATAACCCGAGCTGGACACGGCGTCCATGCGCTCGTCGGTGGTAATGTCGGGCAGCATGGCGTCGTAGAACGTCATAGAAGAGTTAAGGCCGATGGTGCACAGCACGTACACGGTCAAAAATGCCATGGCGGACATTGGGATAGCCTGCGCCAGGCAAAGAACCAGGCCCGTGAGGAAGAAGCCCAAGAAGAACTTAATCTTGTTGCCGGCGTAATCGGCAAGCGCGCCCAGAATGGGCATGAGCATGGCAATGACCAGCGAGGCGATCGTCTGAGCGTTGCCCCAAGCGACCACCAGGTCTGCCGAGGAAGCACCGGTATTGATGGCGTTAAAGTAGATGGGCACCACCGAGGTATTGAGCAACACGAGGGCCGAATTGCCCACATCGTACATAACCCAGTTACGCTCGAGCTTGGTGTATTTCATGGACAGGGCCCCTTCGTATTCGCCCGATATGCAGTTAGTTCATCGTACCCCAATTGCACAGAAGCGCTGGTAAGGATTCGGCAAAGGGGCACGCACGGGTCCTACTCCTCGCGGTCGAACTCCTCGTCGGCGTCGAGTACGCGGCCGCTATAGTTGATATGGCCGGTCACGGCATCCATGTCACCGGTCTCGATAAAGCGGGCAACGGTGAGCTCGTAATCGGTCAGCGCGCGCTCAAAGACCTCGGGGAAGCTCTCGGTCGAGACTTCATCGGTAAAGGGGTTCTTCCATGCCAAGTGGCCCAGGTTGCCGGTACGCTCGGGCAGCTCGGTCGTCACGCGGTGCGCAAGGCCGTCGAGCAGCGAATAATCGTGCACCAAGCCCTCGAGCAGGGCAATCGCGCGCGTCTTGGCCGAACCGGCTGGCTCGATAGTGCGGTAGAGCAGCTGCATGTCCGAGACGGCGCCGGCGTACTCCCCCACCGGGATGTCGATACCGTACACGCGCCCGGCGACGTAGCTCATCAGCACGCCGGCAACGCGATTGATGCGGTCGGTAGTGACGATCTCGCCCGCCGGCGGATAATCCTCGACCGTGGCCCCGTCACGTTTGAGCTGCAGCATCAGCACGTCCAGATCGCTTTCGAGCACGGCGTGAACTTGACTGCCCGAAGCCTCGAGCTCAGGGTCGGACTCAACAATGCCAAACTGCTGCTCGTAGACAAAGGGGTGGGCATTGCGATCGAGCACATAGTGCGACAGCAGGCCCAGCGCAAAGGCGCGACCCAGATTGGCATCGCGCGGCTGTAGGTGCGACACGCCGTCGCGCAGGCACGAGAACTGGCGCGACATGCGCGAGCGGTGCATGACCTGAGCAAGCGACATACAGTCGGAAATGCGCGGCGTGAGCATGTGGAAGAAAAACGGGTCGGGACCTTGGTTTCCCAGGATAAAGGCGATGCGCTCCTCGTCGGACGTAATAACGCCCTGCGGAAGACGGTCGATGCTTTCCTCGCCAAACAGATGATGCGTAATGAGCGCGGGCATAATGATCCTTTCGATTTCATTCGATGTCACCCATTATGCCCACCGCACGGTCATGCCAAACCTGCGGCGGTAAACGATGATATGCAGACTGCCTACGCAAGCCCCAAGTGCGCCTTGACCTCGGCTGCGCGACGACGGGACACAGGCACCGTCGAGGTTACGCGATCGAGCCTGAGCTCCATAAGACCCGTGGAACCGATCTCGACATTATGCACGTCTTCCAAATTGACCAGATAACTGCGGTGGACACGGATAAAGCCCTCGGAGGCCAGGCGCCGCTCGAGCGAGGAAATCGACTCATTGATCAGGTATGTTCCCTCGGCGCAAACGGCGTTGCAAAAATCGGCGCGCGCCTCAAAGTAGCAGACATCCGCCACGGGAATGAACACCTTTTTGCCCCCGCGATCCACCGTCAGGCGCAAAGGCTGGCGCGGAGCATGGACGACACGGCGAGCGCCCAGGGCAGTCTCGATCTTGTCGAGCGCCTTTGACAAGCGGGCATCCTCGACCGGCTTGACGATGTAATCGACAGCATCGAGGTTATAGGCATCGGCCGCATACTCGGCGAATGCCGTCACAAACACCACGACCGGCGGCGTCTTTAGGTTCTGCAGCGTCTCGGCAAGCTCAATTCCCGAGCGACCGGGCATGGTAATGTCTAAAAACAGCACGTCGGGCTTGTTCGACAGAATCGACTCCACGGCTTCGGTGACATTGCCCGCTTCGGCAATCTGTCCCACACGCGTATCCTTTTCCAACAGATAGCGTAGCTCAGCCCTAATGGGAGGCTCGTCATCAACCACCAAGATGTTCCAGCCTTCGGACATATGCGCTTCCCCTCTTTTTCTCTCAATCCAACCGCGTGCTACACCGTTAGCGGCGCCGGCTCATGCGGCTCGCCGTTCAACTCAACGATGACCTGTGTCCCCACGCCCTCCTGGGACTTCACGCGCATGCCAGAATCTTCTCCGTAAAAGAAATGGATGCGCTGAAGCACATTGAAGAGCGCCAGACCGCAACCTCGCTTGATGGAGCCGTCGGCGGTAATGCTCTCGGGCTCCTCTCGGCGATGCTGCTCAAACAGATGCGCGCAGACTTCTTCGTTCATACCGATGCCGTCATCTTCGACGATGATCTCCAAGCCGTCATCGGTCTCAAAAGCCCTAACACGAATAGAAAGCGGCTCGGTCTCGCGCTGCGCATGCTTGATGCAGTTTTCGAGCAGCGGCTGCAAGATAAACGGCGGCACCAGGCTGTCGCGCACCTCAAAGTCGATGTCGACCGAAACGCGCAGACGGCCGTCGCCATACCGGGCCTGCATAAGATTGATATAACGGGTGCCCTGTTCCACCTCGTGCTCGAGCGTGGTGAGCGTATCGGAATCAGAAAGCGTCTGACGATAGTAGTTGGAAAAGTCGATCAGCAGCGATCGCGCCTTGTCGGGCTCGGTTCGAACGAGCGACACAATCGTGCTAATGGTATTGAATAGAAAATGCGGGTCGACCTGCGACTGCAGGGCGCGTAGCTCAACGCGAGCTGTGAGCTCGTCCTGGCGCTCGAGCTCAAAGCTGGCGAGCTGCGTGGAAATGAGATCGGCAAAACCCGAAGCAAGGGCCGTCTGGCGCATATCGATGCTGCTCAGGCGGGGGTAATACAGCTCGAGTGTGCCCACACAATGCCCGCGCACGGTAAGCGGCGCGACAATGCCGGCGCGCAGGCGGGGAAAATAGCCACCCGTCTCATTGGAGGTGTCACGCGAAAACACGCTCTGCTCACCCGTCTCAATCACACTGAGCGTGGTCTTGAGCACTACCGGGGTGCCGGCAGGGCACTTTGCCGAGTCCTCGCCCCAACTTGCCAACACCTGTTTGCCATCGGTAAAGCAGATGGCGGAGGCGATGGTCTCGGATAGGATAATTTTAGAGGCACCCAGGGCCGCTTCGGGCGTAAGGCCGCGCGACGTGTAGGCGAATATTTTTGATGCGATGGCGAGCGTACGGTCGGTTGCGCTCGATGTGAGGTCGTCGGGGACCACAAAGACATATGAGAAAAAGAAGCACAGCATGACCAAGCCGGCAATAACGACAACGCCCGGAACGGGATTGGGATTATCGGTTAAATCCCAGATAAGCAGCAGAATAAGCGCCGGAACGACAACACCGAGCAGGATGGCCTGGACCACATGCTGGGCCGTGCGAAAGACCTTGGTAGAGTTGTAGCTCTTGCCCAGAATCAACCTGTTTAAATCCACCGTCATCCCCTTTTGTCTACCGCACCCATAGCAATAAAGAGGGCCGCAAGCGACCCTCTCCATTGCATTATGCAATCAAAAACTGTGTTTTACACCCAGTCATCGACAAACGGTATCTTAGGCGCTGTATTTGTTGGCCTCGCCAAAGGTGCCAGCCTCGACGATCCAACCGTCCTTCATGATGACGTCCATGTTGTCGGTGTTGAGCACGTGGATGTCGGCGGCGACGTCACCGTTGACGACCAGCAGGTCGGCGCACTTGCCGGCCTCGATGGAACCGGTCTCGTCCTCGATGTGGCACATCTTGGCGCCGTTGAGGGTGGCGCAGGTGATGGTCTCGACCGGGGTGAAGCCGATCTTGTCGACGAACTCGTACATCTCCTCGATGGAGCAGGTGCCGTACGGGGTAACGAAGGAGAAGGAGTCGGAGCCGATCGTCATGACGACGCCACGCTTCTTGGCCTCGCGCAGGCAGTCGTAGTTGCGCTGCAGCTCCTTCTCGACCAGGGTGCCCTCGTACTTGTCGTGCAGCTCGGGGACGTAGACGGGCGGATAGGTGGCGTACCAGGTGGGCAGGAAGGCGATCGTCGGGGTGAAGAAGGTGCCCTGCTCGGCCATGAGGTCCATGGTGCGCTCATCGATATCGAAGCCGTGAATCAGCTGCTCGCAGCCAAAGCGGACGGAATCGTAGGCAGCGGCGTGGTTGTTGTAGCAGTGGCTCCACACGGGGATACCGACCATCTTTGCCTCTTCGACCACGGCCTGGATCTCCTCGGAACAATAGTGCTGGTCGCGACCGGAGTCCCAGCGCCAGATGCCGCCACCGGTAGCCCAGATCTTGATGGCATCGGGGTTCTCGCGCAGGCGACGACGAACGGCCTTGCGCAGATCCCAAGGGCCATCGACCTGGTCGCCCCAGGGGTGGGATTCCTTGTTGAGCTCCTGGGTGCAGTGGTGGGAGTCACCGTGACCGGCAACACGGCAGAAGCCCAGACCGGTGGCCAGAACGCGCGGGCCCTTAAAGACGCCCTTGTCGATGCAGTCGCGAATCTGGATACCAAAGCGGCCGATCTCGCAGACGGTGGTGAGGCCGTGGGTGAGGCAGTCGTAGGCCTGCTTGACGGCGACGGCCTGCTTCTCGAGGAGCGGCTGCATGACCCAATCGGTGTCATCGTCGGTTAGGTTGCCCGAGAAGTGCAGGTGGGTGTCGATCAGGCCGGGAAGGACGGTCTTGCCGGCGGCGTCGATAACCTCAACGCCCTCGGGAAGGTCCTGCATAGCGCCGGCGTACTCGATCTTGCCGTTGTCGTCGACGAGAACGAGGGAGTTCTCGACCGGCTCGGCGCCGGTACCGTCGATGAGCTTACCGCCAACGATTGCATACTTAGTGGACATGGTTCCTCCTTATGGATCCATATAGTGGGCGAGGCCATGTTGGGTTTGGCCTCACAAAGCTACCCAAGTGGTACCGGGTTCGGTGCGCGGGAGAGAGGGTCCCGCGCACCCGATCCGCCCCGGCTAGGCGTTACTTTTTGCGAGAATTGGTGAAAGCCATGAGGGCCAGGCCGATAGCCAACCAGCCGATCACGATGCTCCACTCCACCATGTTGAGGGAGGCGGGGGAGAACGGAATCACGAGCAGGCCGATGATGATGGCGCAGGCAGCGATAGCGAGGCCGATGCCAAACTTGCCGCCGGGCACCTCGTAGGGACGAGGCAGGTCGGGCTCGGTGAAGCGCATGCGCAGGCAGGCGAGGGCGACCATGCCGCAGGAGAAGATGAAGGCGAGAGCCGACACGTTGGTCAGGGGGATGAGCATGTTCTTGCCCAGGAACGGACCGATGACGGTGATAACGCCCAGAACGACGCAGGCAAGCTTGGGAGCGCCGGACTTGGGGTCGACCTCGGCGAATTTCTCGGGCAGTTGGCCCTTGCGGCCCATGGCGAGCATGATGCGGCTCGTGGCGCCGTAGAAGGAGTTCATCGGGCCCATGGGTCCAAGCGTGGCGATGACGAGCATGGCCAGGTACAGGAGCATGTTGATACCCTTGAGGCAGGCAAGCGCGGGAACCGGACTCTTAACAAACTCATGCCAGTCGAGAATGGTGCCGAACGAGTAGATGCAGACCATGTAGAAGCCGCCGGCGGCCAGCAGGGCCAGGGAGATGATCTTGCCGAACTTGTTCCAGTTGAGGCCCTCGGCTGCTTCCTCAGCCTGCTGAGGAATGGTGTCGAAACCGGCGTAGAAGAACGGGGTCAGAACCAGGACCGACACGATGCCGGCGAACAGGCTGGTGCTCTCGGTAGCGGCCTTGCCGCCGCCAGCACCGGCGACCTGGGAGAACACGGGCATGGCGTTGTCCGGCGAGCCGGTGAACAGCGAGACGCCCATGGCGAGCAGCATGCCGCAGAGCAGGGCCTTGGTCAGGAAGGCCTGGAGCTTGGCGGCCGAACTGGCACCGCGGAAGTTGAGGAAGATGACGTAGACTGCAAAGCCGAGCGCAATCAGCGTCGGGAACAGGTAAACGTCGGCGCCCAGGATGGTGTAGAGCTTGACGGCGCGCAGCCACTCAAGGCCGGGCAGGCTGCCGAACATCTCGGACACGAGGGTCGAAATGGCGATGGCCTCCCACGGGCACAGGATGCCGTTACCCAGAGCCAAAAGCCATCCGGTGATGTAGCTCAGCGTACGGCCAAAGCTACGATCGACATACTCGACAATGCCGCCCGAGATGGGGATAGCAGCCGTGAGCTCACCGAAAACAGCTCCGACGGGCACGAGGAAGATTGCACCCAAGAGGAATGCGATCATAGCGGGAACGGGACCGCCGCCCACGACCATCCAGTCGCCGACCTGCAGAACCCAACCGGTACCGATGATGGCACCGAAACCGATGGTGAAGAAGTTCCAGAGCGAAAGCGTTTTCTTCATGCCGCCGTTATCCTCGACTGCAACTTCTGCGTTCTTGTCCGCCATTGTTCCCCTCCTTTCCTTTTTGACGCCCCTTGACGTCACCCCTTGCGCGGTCCGTTTCGCCGCGCACTTTTATTTCCTGGCCTTAAGATACGGCCTTGGCACAGCAGCTCCGCTTGTAGCTCGACCGAAGGCAGAACTGCAAAACGAGCGGCGCCATTTTTGGGACGAACGGCACAGTTTGCAGCCCATTGTTGCCGCCCGCCCGACGGGCGTACGCTCATCGGACGCATATAGAGATGTTTTTGAGGCCGTGTGTTTTGCGCCTTTCGTACCGTTTACCGAGCTTTTGACGCGCAGACCCCTTTGTTGCACATCTTTTTTGTAGGATAGACAGGTTATACATGAGACAAGGCGGTACGAATGGCATACGGATACAACGACGGTGATCAACGGCGACAAAGTGTTCGCCTTGCTGGTCGTACCACTCCGACGCCCAGAAGGGCCACGAGCAGCAATCCGCAACGCCCTCAAGAGCAACCCAGACCTTCGTCTCGGCAGCAGACAAGCAGAACACGGCAGAGCGGCCGTCCGAGTACGGCCACAAGCGCGCAGCAAGATAGCCGCTTGGGCGCGCGCACTCGACAGCGTCAGGCCGAGGTTCCGCAACTGCGCCGCAACGGCGCACGTCAGCCCGGCATCCATATCAACCGCTTCTTTTCGCATCCCCAAGGCGGACGCGACGGCAAGCCTTACCGCTCGACATCGTACGTGAATGCCCCCGCCCTGTCAGCTCGTCGACTTCGCCTCGCACTGTGCTCTATCCTCACCTGTCTGGTCTTTGTGCTTATGAGCTCCTGTATGTCCCACGGCTCGGCCGGCCTCGATCCAACCGCCGAGGATAAGCTGCTCAAGGCCCCGGTCGCGCCCGGCTATTCGTTTGCGTTTTCGACCCCGCGTTCGCAGTGGCAAGCCGGCACCATGCCCCACATCTATCAGATTGACCCGGCATGGTCGGAGCTGCCCTACGCCGGCGGTACCATCCGCCAAAATGCCTGCGGCCCTACCTGCCTTACCATGGTCTACATCTATAAGACCGGTCACACCGATATGACGCCGGTCGATATGTGCGCTCTTTCCGAGGCGGGCAACTATGCCCCCACCGGTGCCACCGAGTGGTCGTTTATGACGAGCGGCGCATGGCAGCTGGGCCTTAACGGAACTGAGCTCCATATCGATCGCAGCTCCATCACCCAGGCGCTGCGCTCGGGCGCACCCATCATCGCATCGGTTCGTCCCGGCACCTTTACCAGCGTTGGACACTATATCGTGCTCTGGGGCATCGACGATGCCGATCAAGTGGGAGTCTACGACCATTACAGTCGAAATTGTCAGCCCGGGACCGTCTCGGGCTACGATTGAGGCGCGCCCAGAACGGGCCGCCGACCGG
>NZ_JBCJBG010000024.1:0-22335 GCF_039062315.1 Collinsella aerofaciens | reverse complement strand
GCCTTGTCCTGCTCCTTCGGAGCCGCGGACAAGGCGCCACACTGGTCTGCGGAGTGTTCTGAAAACTAAGCCCGGCCCCCGCCTGCGGTGACGCTGCTGCGAGCGGCCTGCGATGGGGCTGTTGTTGGTTGAGGCCGCTGGGCTGATGTGGGGGCGCGTGGCTGTTGCGAGCCCTGGTCCCGGCGGCGGCCTCGGCGCTTTGCGCCTGCCGCCTTTGGGGACTGTGGGGTCGATTGGGGTTGTCTGCACAATTCGCGGTATTATGTTGCGGAGTTTTGAAAGGAGCCGCTGGTGGTCACGACGACGTTTGCTTCGCCTTTGGGCGAAATCCTGCTTGCCGCTGATGGCCGCGGTTTGACGGGGCTTTGGTTTGAGGGGCAGGAGCACTTTGGCTCCACGCTTCTCAAAGAAGATCCCGAACATGTTGAAGGCGCCGATGCGGTTTCTGGTGCTGGCGGCATGTCTTCGGTGAATCCGACAAACGGTGCTGCCTCGTCGGTACTTGAGCGTTCTTGGGCTTGGCTGAATGCTTATTTTGCGGGGCAGGAGCCTCGGTTTACGCCGCCGTTGCATATGATTGGTACGGCGTTTCAGCGCGAGGTTTGGTTTGAGCTGCTTTCTATCCCGCGTGGCGAGGTCGCTACGTATGGTGAGATCGCCCAGCGTGTTACGGCTCGACATCGTGTACCGGGAAACGAAGCACCCGTTGCGTCTCCCCGTGCCGTGGGGGCCGCGGTCGCGCGCAATCCCATTTCGATTATTGTGCCGTGCCATCGCGTGGTTGCCGCCGATGGTTCGCTTAACGGGTATGCCGGCGGGCTTGACCGCAAGGAGTGGCTGCTTCGGCTTGAGGGCGCGTACGAGGACTAACGTTCGAGCACTTTGCATAGCCAAGATGCCGTGAAAGAACGGGACATGCTTTCCGAATGGAGGCTCAGACGGAAACTACGTCCCGGAATTCCGTTTTAAAGCGGGATGCGCTTTCCGAATGGCGTTCCAAGCGGAAACCGTGTCCCGGAATACAGCCTCAGAGTGGGACGCCGTTTCCGGCTGAGACCACCTGCCTGGACATCGATCTACGCCCGCTCCTGCAGGGCGTAGATGGACTTATCCATGTTGAACAGGTAAGCCACAACGCAGACAATAATGAACATCGGCAAGTTACCAAAGCCGAAGACTTCGCAGCCAATAAGGATGGGTGCGAGCAGCGTATTGGTGGCGCTGCCAAAGACGGCGGCGTATCCCAGCGCGGCGCAAAGCGCGATGGGCATGCCGAGTTGAGCCTCGTTATGGCGACATCTGGGTAACAGAAAGGCCCGCGTTCCTCAGAGGCAAGATAGGCAATTCTGCTTCTGAGGTAGATCTCAATTCTGTCGACCGCATCAAACATTAACTGCCGGAGGGCTCGGTCAAATTCATACGTGTAGATGATGGTTTCGAATGTTGTGCCTTCGCGAAAGATGGTAATCCCGGACTTGCATTTGGTTTTGCAGGGAAACCAGTAGGCCGACAGTTTGTAGTGGCCGACTTCGACCAAAGCTCGCTCGAGTTCGTTTTGATCAGAGCACTTAAGACCCTTGTTTTCTGTCAATAGTGCTATCTGTTCGTTGATGGATATCCGCGACTTCCGGTATTTCATTTAAGCCTCTTGATAGAAAAAGGGCTGGAGTTGCGCATCGTTGAGAGGCTTTCCAGCTTTAGCAAAACAAACTTATAAGATGCGACGGGCCGCGTCAAGATAATTACCGGACGGCCTAGGAGGCGGCTGGTTGGCTGGCTTAAAACCTAACGCGTGAAATGACGCCCCACGCTATTCAGCGCGCTTGATAGGATGACGAACCACAGTCTTAAGTTTCTCCGGTGCACATTTGCGTGGATCGGAGAGATAGATTTCGTGATGTAAACGGGTGTCTGAGAAGTCGGGGACATAGCCCAGCTCGGTCGCATATTCATGCATGGCGTCTACGGTTGCCGGCTCGTTGTCGTAGGGCCCGGTGTGCATGCATTGAACGCAGAGACCCTCGTCAACTTTAAGCAGTTCGACGGCGGAAAAGTCCAGTTTCTTTTTGGTCGTGGCTTCCGCGACTGCCCAGTCAAAGTCATCTCGGGTGACGAAATCGGGCAGGCGGATGCATGAGATAAAGTTGAAATCGTCCTTGCGTACATAATCGATGTCGCCGCTCGGGGACTCTTGCCACCAGAAACCCTCGAGCGGCGGTACCACAAAGTCGAAATGGCCCTCGATACTCCTTGAGCCTTTCTTCGACATCTTGACGGTATAGGCGATTCCGTAAAGCAGCGGCAGGGCGTTTTGATACTCGCCACCTTCGGTATTTGGGTCGCCCTTTCCGCGAACGGCAACGTAGCTCATAGGCGGGACAGTTACGATACTCGGCTTGCTTGCAGGTTTGTAGAGCTCCTTGCATTCCTTCTTAAAGTCGAACGCCATGTTGGCCGCCTTTCTGCGTATTGGCCTGCTTAGATAGCGGAATCATATCATAGAAACGAACAGCTGTTCGAATGATTTGTCTGACAGATAGAGATGCGTGCGTTGTGTTTGGCGGTCGGCCTGACCCTGTCGATGATTTCTCTGCCTCCCCGGCGCCTTATCTATAGCTGCCGTTTCCCCATATAAAACCAGCCAAAATAAACCTGTCCCTTTTTGGTCGGTGCGAAATGGGTAATACTAAAGAGTTATCCGACCAGATGGGAATTAATCGATGGCTTATATCGAATTCAAAGACGTCATCAAAGCATACGGCGAGGGCGACGCCCGTATCCATGCGCTCGACGGCGCGAGCTTTACCGTTGAGCGCGGTGAGCTCGCCATTATCCTGGGCGCCTCGGGTGCCGGCAAGACCACGGCGCTCAACATCCTGGGCGGTATGGACACGGTAACCTCCGGCACCGTAACGGTGGACGGGCGCGACGTGAGTTCTGCTAACGAGGAGCAGCTCGTGGAATACCGCCGCGCCGACGTCGGCTTTGTCTTCCAGTTCTACAATCTGGTCCCCAACCTGACGGCGCTTGAAAACGTTGAGCTCGCGGCACAGATCTGCCCCGATTCGCTCGATGCCGAGCAAACGCTTCGTCAGGTTGGCCTGGGCGACCGCCTTGCTAACTTTCCGGCGCAGCTTTCGGGTGGCGAGCAGCAGCGCGTGTCCATTGCCCGCGCGCTGGCCAAAAACCCCAAGCTGCTTCTATGCGACGAGCCCACGGGCGCCCTCGACTACAAAACCGGCAAGCAGATCTTGCAACTGCTGCAGGACACCTGTCGCAAGCAGGGCATTACGGTCATCATCATCACCCACAACTCCGCGCTCGCGCCCATGGCCGATCGCCTGATTCGCTTTAAGAGCGGGCGCGTGGAGAGTGAAACGGTCCAGCAAAATCCCGTGCCTATCGAGACGATCGAGTGGTAGCGCCCATGGACCAAGACCGCCAAAACAGCCAAACCGGCGATGCTAAGCACACGGAGCGCGACCGGGAGTTTACGACCTACCGTACCGCTCAAAGCTCAAACGATATGGTGCCGACGGTTTTTCGCCGTGGCATCTACCGCACAATCCGAGGCAGCCTTAAGCGCTTCCTGTCCATTGTGGTCATCACCGCGCTCGGCGTGAGTGTGATGTGCGGCCTTAAGGCGGGCTGCGAGGATCTGTGCGATTCGGTCGACGCCTACTTTGACCAGCAGAATGTCTACGATATCAACGTCCAGTCGACCTATGGCCTGACCGACGATGATCTCGCCGCCATCCAAGAGGTCGATGGTGTCGAGACGGCCGAGGGCATCTACACCGAGACCGCCTACACCGCCGTGGGTACAACGCGAGAGCGCGTGGTCGTGCAGAGTCTCTCCAAGGAGAACATCGATCAGCCGGTGCTCGTGAACGGCGATTTGCCCGAGAGCGCCGATGAAGTCGCGGTGACTTCGAAGTTCCTGAAGGCATCGGGCAAGAAAATCGGCGATACGGTGAGTTTTGCCGCCAATGACGCGAGCTCGTCCAATCAAAGCGCCAAGGACCAGTTTGCCGCGGGCGATTACACCATTACGGCTGAGGTCCTCGACCCCACTGATGTAAGTTCTGACTCGACAGTCAACGCCTTTCGCGCTGCTTCGGCGGCGGACTATAAGTTCTATGTGAGCGAGGACGCCGCGACATCTTCTTCCTACTCCGCGGTCCACGTGATCGTCGAGGGAGCCAAGAGCCTCAACTCCTATTCGGATTCCTACGCGGCAAAGATCAATGAGGTCAAGGGCAATATCGAGAAGATCCGCGAGGAGCGTGAGAAAGCGCGCGCTCAGGAACTGACGGTCGACACGCCGGCAAGCTTGGATGCGGCCGAGCGCCAGGCGAATATGCTCTTTGGGATTGAGCAGGACAACATCAATCGCATGGCCGAGGGCAGCGACGAGCGTGCGCAGGCGCAAGCCGACCTGGACCAGCGCCGTGCCGCCGCCGACCAGCAGTTTGCCGATGCCCGCGCCGAGCTCTCTGACCTTGGTGAATGCACCTGGTACATCCAGGACCGCGGCAATATCGCAAGCTACTCGAGCGTGGAGAGCGATAGCTCGTCAATTGAGGCCATCGCCACGGTGTTCCCGTTCATCTTCTTTATCGTCGCCGTGCTCATCAGCCTTACCACCGCCACGCGCATGGTCGAGGAGGAGCGCACGCTCATCGGCCTGTATAAGGCGCTCGGTTATTCGCGCGGACGTATCCTGTCCAAATACGTGGACTATGCGCTGTGGGCTTGTCTGATCGGCGGCGTGCTCGGCAATATCATCGGATTTGTGGGCCTGCCGCTGTTCCTGTTTACGGTGTTCGACGACATGTACTCGCTGCCCCAGATGCTGCTTTCGTACGACATCGTGTCGTCGATTGTGTCGGTGGCGCTGTTTGCCGTGGGCGTGGTGGGCGCCACGATTATCGCCTGCCGCCACGAGATGGCCGAGACCCCGGCCTCGCTCATGCGTCCCAAGGCTCCGCGTGCCGGCTCGCGCATCTTGCTTGAGCGCATCGGCTTTATTTGGCGCCGCATGGGCTTTTTGAACAAGGTCACTGCACGCAACCTATTCCGCTATAAAAAGCGCGCCTTTATGACCATCTTTGGCATTGCGGGTTGCACCGCGCTTGTGATCTGCGGTATGGGTATTCGCGACACGTCGGTCGCGCTTTCGCCCAAGCAGTATGGGCATATCACGCGCTATGACTTGCTGGCGGTCGCCAATCCCGACGATTTTTCGCAGACGTGCGCGGCGTTGGATGAGCGCAGCGCGGCCAATGATTCCAACGTGACCGTGACTTCGACGCTGCCGATTATGACCGACAACGTCACCTTTACGTTTGGCGGCAAGAGCGAGACCGTGCAGCTGATCGTGGTGCCCGATGACCGCACGAACGACCTGGACGACTATGTGCGCCTCGAGGACGAGTCCAAAGAGCCGCTGTCTTTGCGTGACGGAGACGTGTATCTGAGTAAGAGTTCACAGCTGGTGCTGGGGATTCAGCCGGGCGATACGGCACACGTCCAGGATTCGTCGCTCAATGTCGCCAAGGTCAAAGTCAGCGACATTTCGCTTAACTATCTGGGCAACACGCTTTACATGACGCAGGGCACCTATGAGCGCGCGTTCGGTCGAAGCGCACGCCTCAACGGCGTCTTTGTGCTGCTTAAGGGCTCGTCGGCCGACCAGATTGCGTTTAGCAAGAATCTTAAGAGCGACGGTTGGCTTACGATTTCGAGTACGGCCGAGCATTGGGAGAACTACGAGGCGAACTTTACGATTATCAATTCCGTCGTGGTGCTCGTGACCTTTATGGCGGCGTGCCTATCGTTTGTGGTGGTGTTTACGCTGTCCAACACGAATATCTCCGAGCGCGAACGCGAGCTGGCGACCATCAAGGTGCTGGGCTTCCGCCGTGGCGAGGTGCACCATTACGTCAACAAGGAGACGTTGATCCTCACGGCGATCGGCGCTGCGCTGGGCGTGCCGCTGGGTGGCTTGCTGGCCGAGAGTTTTACGTACATTTTGCAGATGCCGTCGCTGTATTTTGATGTTGAGGTCGAGCCGCTGAGCTACGTGCTATCCGTGCTGCTGGCCTTTGGCTTTACGTTTATCGTCAACCTCGCCACCAACCGAACTCTCAACAAGATCGACATGGTCGGCGCCCTCAAGAGTGCCGAGTAACCTGCCAAAAAGGGACAGGTTAATTTTGGCAGGTTTTACCTGGCCAAACGCCGGGCACCTACGGGCAACCCGGCGTTTGTTGCTTTGCTATGCTTTGCTATCTTCTGCTCGCAAGCGTTGATGAGAGGCTCTTTTCAGTCTTCGAGATTGAGCTTGAATGGGTCGTATGCCACAAAACGGGCCTATCTACTACGTTTAATTGGATACCCTCAACCATGCCGGGAAAACGAAAAATAAAACCGCAGGTAGAAGGCCTGTCGATTTTCGAAAAAGGCGGTCATGGTTGGCCCCATCGAGTTAAACGTAGTAGATTGCCCCTTTTCGTGGCGGACCATCAAACGAACGCCGACGCTTGTGCTGTAGCCGCTCCGACCATTCGTAAGTTGCGGTGGAATAGTTCTTAAACTCGATTACTCAAGGCTAAAACCGGAACTATATCACCGCAACTTAGGAGGGATGGGCGGGGAAGTACTAGTTGGATGCTGCTGTCGGGCTGGGATGGTTTAGGCTCGCTTGCGATGCTTCCATTGTTTACGGCACCAGCGCATGAGCGCCTTTATGACGGGAATCGTGATGAGGATGGCCCATGCGGGATGGGGTTGCTCCAGGCAGAGCCACATGTAGAGGAACCATGCCTCGGCACTGACCGAATAGACGACATCGATCAGCTTAGATAAGTGGCGTTGGTCGATAAAGTCGCCAAGCGCGTAATAGACGGGAATCAAAAAGACGAGGAAGAGTCCCGTAGCCCATGTGCCGTAGACAATGCCGAGCACCAGATAGGCGAGAGTGACAAGCGCGGGGAAGGGGAATTTGTTCCATGCACGTCCGACCTTGGTGTGGAAATGCTTGCCATGATGGTCGAGCTTGTCGTGTGCTTCCTTCCAGCTGGAGAACGTCTCACCGTCGATGGTGACGGTGCCGTCGTCATTGGTATGCATGCTATGCCCATCGTCCTCAAGCGTATCGACATGCACGCCGTCCGGCCCCACATGCACCTCTTCGCCCTTGCGCTCGTTGGTCACATGGATGCCGTTCCAGCCAACATGGACTTCCTCGCCTTTATTGGGATCAATGACGTGGATGCCGCGCGCGAGGGAAATATCGACAAGTGGTTTGTCGCCGCAATCGGCGTGCTCGGCAGAATCTTCGGCCTCTTTAGCCTCATCCACCGTTTCGGTGCTGCCGTCCTCTGAGCTATCGGCATCACTAGCCGCTTCCCCATACAACAACTCATCCAGCGACACACCATACAGCGCGGCGAGCGCAATGAGGTTATCGGTATCGGGTGAGGACTCGCTGCGTTCCCATTTACTGACAGCCTGACGGCTCACACCCAGCTGGGCGGCAAGCGCCTCCTGAGAAAGCCCGGCGGCCTTGCGGCGATCAACGAGCCGCTGCGCCATCGCAAGATCCATGGTGGTTCCTTTCGTTTGATGGTCGAATCGAATGAGCCGAGTATGCCGAGAACAACCGGTAGCGACCACCATTTCTAGTTAGAATCTGCCCCAACCCTACCGCAACTACCGGTAGCAACCATCATGACCAGCAATTATGTGACAAATGTTAGTGCTACTCTCAGCTAAGAGCCCGCCACATCCCAAAATCTCAGCCCACGCACTTGCAGCAAGAAGACGAATAGCCTCGGCCTCCCTAGTTGCCGCAGGAGGCCCCAGGGCTTACCTCCCAAATCTTTCCGCAGGACGGAAGGACCCCGCCGCGCGAAGCGCACGGCGGGGTCCAGACATGTCCGAGGACGATTTGGGAGGCAAGCCCTGGGGCCTCCGATGGGGGCGGTTCCAGCCGAGGCTATTCGTCGCCGAAGCTGATGCCCAGCGCCTTGGCCTCGCGCACCAGATCGCTCTGGGGGTCGACAAACTTGAGCTTGCCGGCGACATCCTCAAGCGGCATGTGGCACATCTTGCCGTCGCGCAGGGCAATCATGTAGCCAAACTCGCCGCGTAGGCAGCCAAGCGCGGCTTCGACGCCACACTGGGTCGCAAAGATGCGGTCCTGGGCGTCGGGCTGACCGCCGCGCTGCGTGTGGCCGGGGATGGCGACGCGGGTCTCGCGACCGGTCTTGGCCTCGATCTCCTTGGCGATGTCGTAGACGATCGACGGGCTCGTGCGCTCGGCGAGCTTCTTCTTGTACTCCTTCTTGGACAGCGCCGCGTCTTCCTTGGAGATAGCGCCCTCGGCGACGGCCACGATGGTAAAGCGGCTGCCAGTCTCCATGCGATGCTCGATGGTCTTGATGACCTGGTCCATGTCGTAGGGGATCTCGGGAATCAGGATGACGTCCGCGCCACCCGCAACGCCGGCGTACAGCGGGATCCAGCCAACCTTGTGCCCCATGATCTCGATAACGAACACGCGGCCGTGGCTCGAGGCGGTGGTGTGGATGTCGTCGATGCACTTGGTGGCGACGTCGATGGCGCTCGTAAAGCCAAACGTCAACTCGGTGCCCCAGGTGTCGTTATCGATGGTCTTGGGCAGGGCGATAACGTTGAGGCCCTCTTCGCGCAGGCGGTTGGCGGTCTTGGTGGAGCCGTTGCCGCCCAGCATAAACAGGCAGTCGAGCTGCAGCTTATGATAGGTGTGGACCATCGCCGGCACCTTCTCGACGCCGTCGGCCTCGGGAGTGTCCAGGCGCTTGAACGGCGTACGGCTCGTGCCCAGGATGGTGCCGCCGCGGGTGAGGATGCCGCTAAAATCGGCGGGAGTCATGACACGGAATCTGCTGTAGATAAGGCCCTGGTAGCCGTCCTCAAAACCATAGATCTCGATAGGCTCTTCGCTGTTGGTCATAAGCGTTTTGACAATGCCGCGCATGGTGGCGTTGAGTGCCTGGCAGTCGCCGCCACTGGTAAGAAGACCGATCCTAAGCATGATGAATCCTTCCGGGCAAGTTATAACATGCGCATAAGTTTACCCCCCCACACTGTTGATACAGGGTAAAACGTGTTAGCTCAAGCGTATGGAAATGTAAACAACGTCAGGCGAGCGTAAGGCCGACGGGCTTGGTTCCTTACAGTGCGAAGGCGTCGACGTCGCCCCAGTGGCGGCGCAGCGTAATAGCGGCGGCGGGTTCGGTATTGTCAAAGACGACCGACCATTGCGTATTGCTGGTGATGTCTTCCGGATTGGGCTCTTGCGCTGCGGCGCGCAGGGCCTTCCAAGCGACTGCCTCGTCTTGGGCACCGACATGGGCGTCAAGGACATCGGCGATTGCGACGGCGCGCTCTTTGCCATGGCCCAGCTCGCCATTCTTTTGGTTGGGCAGCACTTCGTCGCCATAGCAGGCGTAGAAATTCGTAACCTGGCGTACGGGAGTCGCTTTGAAAGCGCGGTCCGGATCGCGCGGATCCCACTCTACTACGTGCGCGTCACCGGCGGCATCGTTGATAAAGAAGTGGTAATCGCGTCCTGCCATGGCATGCATGTCGTAGGCGGAAAGCAGGTCGACAGCTTCTTGCGTGGTGGCGGCACGGTCGAGCACCAGACGGATGGCGAGCGAGGTATTGATGACGGGCCGTTGCGTGTCCTGGTCACAGGGCTTGGAATCCAGGGTGAGTACGGCAATGGACACGCCGCATTCGTTAACACCGTCGAGCTGGGCAAACGGGCCCATCAACGCCGCGGCGCGTCCGGCGACGGAGTCAAGCGGAGTGTTATCGCCCAAGTTGTTAAGGGCGGCAAACCCGATGGAGGCATAGCCGCCGCGTGGGTGATTGCGCACCAGCAGCGCCGAGGTGTCGTCCTTAAAGTCGTAATTGCGACCGGTGCGCACGCGGCCTTCGGCATCTACGGCGACAAAAGCGCTGCAGGCAAACTGGGGCGCCTGGACATGTGCCGGCACACCGGGCAACACCTGCGCCACCACGGCATCGATGTAGGCCTGGTCGTCGCGCACGCCAGCGGCGATGATGCGATCGAGATCGTAGTCGTAGGCGATGTCGATTGCGTACAGGTCATAGCCATCCGCGTAGCCGGTCAAGCGTTTGAGCGACGCGGCGGACTTGATTTGCTTGTGATAAACGATACCGGTGGCAGCGGCAAGGCCGACGGCGACTCCCGCGACACCGCAGGTGATGGCAATGTTACGTGGCTTCATGACGGCTCCTCTCGTCCTGTTAGCGCAATTGTCGCAAAAGGAGCGCGGGCATGATGGCTCAACTTGGTGAGTGGCGCGGAATTAAGCACGGAATGAAGAGTGCGGCGCTGGCGTGGCGGGGTATGCTGGAGGGGACCATCAACCCAGCGAAAGGGGAGAGCATGACGGATCAGGAAACGCCCGAGCGCGCGCATGTGACGGCCGATGATATCGAGGCCGCCAACGACCTTATCGACTTTATCGAGGCATGCCCCAGCATGTTCCATACGGCGGCGACCATTATGGCCGAGCTCGACGAGGCGGGCTTTACCTACCTGCCCGAGAATGCGGCGTGGGACATCGAACCGGGTGGGCGTTATTACACGCAGCGCAACACCTCGAGCGTTGTTGCCTTTAAGGTGGGCGAGGACCTGGCCGCGACGTGGGGCGAGGACGGCGTCGCCGGTGACTATCATTTTCAGCTCACGGCTTCGCACAGCGATTCGCCGACGTTTAAGGTCAAGGCCGTGCCCGAGCTCGATGGCGCAGGCGAGACGCTGCGCCTGAACACCGAGGCCTACGGCAGCATGATCGACTACACCTGGTTCGATCGCCCGCTGGCGCTCGCGGGTCGCGTGTTGGTACGCGAGGGCGACCGTATCGAGAGCCGCCTGCTTGCCACCGAACGCGAGGTCGCTATTATCCCGAGCCTTGCTATCCACATGAACCGCGGCGTTAACGAGGGCTTTGCTCCCAACCGAGCCGTCGACTTGTGCCCACTCATCAGCACCGGCGAACTCAAGCAGGGAGATTTTGACGCCCTGATCGCCGACGAGCTGGATGTTGAGCCCGAGCAAATTCTGGGCCGCGATCTGTTCCTGGTCAACCGCCAGGATGCGCGCATTTGGGGCTGGGCTGACGAGTTCATCTCGACGCCCAAGCTCGACGACCTGGCCTGCGCCTACACCTCGCTGCAGGCATTTTTGGGTGCTGAGAACGCGCATGACGTCTCGGTCTTCTGCTGCTTTGATAACGAGGAGGTTGGCTCCGAGACCAAGCAGGGCGCCATGTCGACGTTCTTGGCCGACGCGCTGCGCCGCATCAACGGATCGCTGGGCTTTGACGACGAGTCGTACCATCGCGCACTTGCCGCCTCGATGCTCGTGAGCTGCGACAATGCACATGCTGTGCACCCCAACCACGCCGAGAAGTGCGACGCTCGCAATCAGGTTGTGCTCAACGGCGGCATCGTCATCAAGGAAGCCGCCAATCAGCACTACTGCACCGATGCCTTTAGCCGCGCAGTGTTCCAGGCCATCTGCGATGACGCTGACGTGCCCACGCAGGCCTTCGCCAACAAGAGCGATATGGCCGGCGGCTCCACGCTCGGCAATCTGTCCAATATACAGGCGAGCATGCATGCTGTGGACGTGGGCCTGCCGCAGCTTGCCATGCACTCAAGCTACGAGACCGGCGGCGTACGCGACGTGATGTACGCCATCCGCGCCCTCACCGCCTTCTACGAGCGCAACCTAACCATCAACGGCGCCGAAAGCGTAGAGCTCTAAAATCGACCAAAATGGGATGACAATTTTGGCAGGTTTTATCTGGGCAAATGCCACAACGCCAACGGCAAGACGGAACTGCTAAGGCTTGCAGATAAAGCTGGCGCCAGCGAAACGTCGCAGGTAGAGCAAAAGTCAGCGAGAGCCCGCCAGGGCGAGCAAGGTGACGTGAAAGAGGAGGGCATAGGCCTTTTGGCCATGCCCGACGATTGAACATCAGATTGCCGCTCTGGCGGGCTCGCAGCGTCGAGTGGTTCCGGCGTTTGTTAAAACGCCGGAACAGATCCCCTAATGCTCGATCCAGCAGCGAAGCGTCTCGCCGGCCTGCAGATGACGCAGATTCTCCGCGGCAATGTCGACGACGTTGTTGAGCGTGGCGGCCAGGTGGAACCAGCCGGAGACGTGCGGTGTGATGAGCATGTTGGGCGCATCCCACAGGGGGCTTGTCGCAGACAGCGGCTCGGGGTCGGTGACGTCGACCGCGGCGCCGGCGAGATGTCCCGACTCCAGAGCGGCAACCAGGTCGTCGGCGACCATAAGATCGCCGCGGCCGCCGTTGGCAAAGAAGGCGCCCGGCTTCATCGCGGCGAAGAACTCGGCGTTCGCCAGGCCGCGGGTCTCGGGTGTGCTCGGCATAAAGGCTGCGACGACGTCGGCCTCGGCTAGGCGCTCGGGCAGGGCGTCCATGCCGTCCATGTCCTCAAACACAATGGGGTAGACGAGCGGATGGCGCTTGATGCCGCGGACGTGCGCACCCATACTGCGGCAGAGCGTGGCGAAGTGGCCGCCGATATCGCCCGCGCCCAGCACCAGCACGTTGGCGTTTTTGAGCGAGGTGACCGGGCCCAAGTCCTCCCAGCGATGCTCGCGCTGCAGGTCCTGGTAGCCGGGCAGGCGCTTCATCATGGAAAGGACCATGGCAAACATGTGCTCGCTCACGGCCTGACCGTAGGCGCCGATCGAGCAAGACAGCTTGGCTTCAGCCGGCACGGTGCCGGCGGCCAAGTAATCGTCATAGCCGGCGGTCTGCAATTGCAACAGCTGGAGATGCTCGCATGCCGTGAGCATGTCAGGGTCGATGTTGCCCAGGATCACGTCGGCATTGGCGACCTGCTCGCGCGTGGCGGCGTCGGCGCTCGTGTAGATAAAGTCCTCGCCCGGAGCGCTCGATTCAAGAATTGCGCGATGGCGGTCATTGACGGGCAGCAAAACCAGGATGTTCACAAGCAGTCCTCTCCGCTCGACCTGCCAAAAAGGGACAGGTTTATTTTGGCAGGTTTTATCAGGCAAAACGTTCAAATAAAACGCCGGGCTTCGCGATGGTTAACATATCCATCGCGAAGCCCGGCGCATCCACGACTACCAGCTCAACAGCTCGTAGCCATCCTCGGTCACCACGAGTTGCACCTCGCACTGGGCCGAGTCACTGCCGTCTTTGGTGCGCACGCACCAGCCGTCGCCCTTGCTGATCTTGATGTCGGGCGCTCCGGCGTTGACCATGGGCTCGATGGTAAAGACCATACCCGGGGCCATGATGGTGTCCACATCGGGCGCCTCGGTGGTAAAGCCCACAAACGGGTCCTCGTGGAATTCCTTGCCAATACCGTGTCCGCCGTACTCGCGCACCACGCTAAAGCCGGCGTCCTCGACCGTCTTTTGCACGGCCTCGGCCATAACGGAGAGCGGCAGCCATGGCTTGACGGCTGCCAGACCCGCCTCCACGCTGGCGCGGGTGACGTCGACCAGGCGCTGGCGCTCGGCCGAGACCTCGCCGATGCAGAACATGCGGCTCGAGTCGCTAAAGTAGCCGTCCAAAATCGTGGAGCAGTCCACGTTGATGATGTCGCCCTCGTGCAGCACGTCCGTATCGCAGGGGATACCGTGACAGACCACATCGTTGATCGAGGTGCATACGCTCTTGGGGTAGCCTTCGTAGTTGAGGTCGGCCGGCGTACCACCGTGTTCGACGGTGTAGTCGTAGATCATCTGGTCGATCTGGTTGGTGGTCATGCCCGCGGCGATGTGCTCGCCTACGTAATCGAGCACGCCCACGTTGATGGCGGCGGAGCGCTTGATGCCCTCGATGTCGGCGGGCGTCTTGTAGAGCGTACGGGGCAGAACCTCCCAGCCCTCCTCCCACAGGCGCTCGAGGCGCTCGTCGAAGGCGCTGTGACATTTCTTATATTTTTTGCCGCTGCCGCACCAGCAAGCGTCGTTGCGGCCGGGTACGGGTCCTTTGTCATACATGGCTAACTTCCTTTCATCCGCAGCTAGTATAGCCCACCCATGCGTCCATAAAAGTTGCGGTGATATAGTTCCGATTTAAGCGGTTTAACAGCACAAATAGGAACTATATCACCGCAACTGATGGGGCGGGATGGCGGGCACTAGCTGCTGCGTGGTTTTGCTAGTAGCTCACCTGGCAGGGGATGCCGAGGGCGCGCACGCGTGCGGCGATGGCGTCGAGCATCTCAGGCGCTGCTTTGGCAAGGCCGGCGACCGGTGTCTCGCGCGCCACCGTGTAGATGGTCGCCTCCTGCGGGCGAATACGCTCAAGCGCCGCGAGCCAGGGGGCAACGTACTCCTCGCCGGTGTTGTCGATGGGCTTGCCCTGATACTCGCCGGTCAAAAAGATCGTCTGGATAATAACGTGACCGTCAAAGCTTGCGAACGTCTCGATCTGGTGCTCGACGTCGTAGGGGCCAACGGGCTGGTCGAGCAGTTGGATAAACGCCGGGTCGACGGTATCGAGCTTGAGGATGTTGTCGTCGACCATCATGAGCGCGTCGTGCACCTCGGGACGGTCGGCGCGCGTGCCGTTGGAGAGCACGGCAATCTTGGTGTTTGGGGCCAGCTGATCGCGAAGCGCGACAGCGCCGGCGATGGCCTGTGGAAACTCCGGTGCGGCGGTGGGCTCGCCGTTGCCTGCGAAGGTGATCACATCGGGGAGCTCGCCCTCGGCTGCCATCTCGCGCAGCTTTGCCTCGAGCGCGTCGAGTACCGCGGCAGCCGTGTTATACGGATCGTGGCAGGGGCGCTCGGCGTTGAGACCGTTCTCGCAGTAGATGCAGTCGAACGTGCAGATCTTGCCGCTGGCCGGCATCATGTTGACGCCGAGCGAGAGACCAAGGCGACGGCTGCGAACGGGCCCAAAGATGGGGCTGGCATTCAAAAACGTAGACATAGGCATATGCTCCTCAAGACAATTGTGCCTAAGCATAGCATCGGCTCCAAAGCAAGGTGCGGGCTCTTGCTTTACAAGTTTCGTTTTTTAACGTCGCTCATTATGCTGTGCCATGAAAAGCCTCTGGTCGGGTACAGTTAATCTGTTAACAAGGCGTAAGGCAATGCGGGTCTATCCAACCGTACTGACGTGCAACTGGATGGGCATTGATGACGGGGGCACAACATGGATTTTACGGTCGAGAATGCGGGCACCACGATTGCCTGTCGCGAATATGCCGGCCCGGATGTGTCGCCTGATACTCCTGCTTTGGTGTGCGTGCACGGTGCTTGTGTCGACGGTGTCTTTTTTGACGGTATCGCCCGCGAGCTCGCCTGTGACTATCGCGTCATTGCCTACGACCGTCGCGGTTGCGGCGAGAGTGGCGACGCTGCAGACGGACGCTACGACCTCGCCGCCCAAGCCGCCGACCTGCAAGCTGTTATCGAGCATATTGGCGCTCCAGCAAACGTGCTTGCGCACAGTGCCGGTACGTTGGTGGCCCTGGAGCTTCTCCGTGCAAACCCCGCCATAATCTCGCGTACGATCCTGCATGAACCCGCCGTGACGGATGAGGGCGCCGGCCTGGGCGCGGCCCCGGTTTTGCTCGAGATGATCGCCGCGGGAAAGGTCTCCCGGGCATTACGGGCCTTCCTGGGCGCCATCGGCGATTCGGACCCTGAGGCCCCCAAGTTAACCGAGGCAGAAGCCAAGCATGCCCTGCGCAACGGCCGCAGTTTCATGGCAAACGAATACGGGATTACTATGACCTGCGTTCCCGATTGGGATAGCGTTCGTGCGTCGAAAACGGTGGCCGCCGTGCTTTTGGGCGAGCTCTCGATTGGTACGCCTCGCGAGGCGGGAACGAGGATAGCGGCTGAGCTTTTGGACTGTCCGCTCGTAATGGTTCCCGGCGCGCACAACGGCCTGCGCGATCGCCCGGCAGCGGCTGCCCAGACTGTCCGTGGCATCCTGGGGCTCTAACACCCGCAATAGCCAAAACAGGCTTCACCCGCAAACGTTTCGGCTGTGTTAACAAATGTGCTCAAAACCTTACGTTTGCGGCTCCAATTGCGCCGTCTGCCAACTCATAAAAATGTAACGGCATTCACGTGCTTACCTGCATCGGCAAGGTGTTACCCTTGTAACATTTGGAACCCACCGCTACTATGCGAAGCTATCGAAAGGGCCCCATATGCTCAATAATCACGAGGTCAATCTAACCGACGAGGAGGCTGCCGCCGAGGTCGCCCGCGTCGCGAAGACCTACCCCGTGGTGCGTTTGTTGTCGGCCGATCAGATTAAGAGCGAGCCTAACTGCTTGCTCGCCGGCGATCGCTGCCCTTGTCTGCGTCAGTCGAGTCTTGAGGCCTTGGCAGGTTCCGATGATGTATCGGAGCAGCTGCTCAATGATGGTACCGAGTACCGCGCTCGCCTGCGCCCTCTGAAGGTCGAGGGCGAGCCTCACGTCCTGCTGATGGTGCGTCCGATCGATGAGCAAGAGGCTGCAGAAGAGGACCTCGTCTACACCGACGTGCTGACGAGTGTGCGCAATCGCCGATATTACGAGGAAAAGCTCCGTAGCGCCCGCATGAATGCCGGCGTTGCGGTGATCGACCTTGATGATTTTAGGGTCTTCAACGATACGTGTGGCCGTCATGCCGGCGACCTTGCGCTCGGTGCTGTGGCGACAGCCATACGCAGCGGAATTCGTTCGACTGACGAGCTTGTACGCTATGGCTGCGACAAGTTTGTGGTCGTCATGCCCAATATTCCCTCCGATGACTTCACCCGTCGCCTGCACCAGGTGTCCGATGCCGTTCATGCCACGATTGTTCCGGGCCATGAGTACGTGAGCTTGACGGCATGTATTGGTGGCGTTCGCATTCATGGCGAGACGGTCGATGAGGGAGTTGGCCGCGCTGTCCAGTTATTGAGCCGCGCTAAGGCAAAAGCCGGTACGGTCGTGACCGATGCCGATTCCATCGAAGCCTTCCAAAGCGAAAAGCCTTTGGTGCTTATTGTCGATGACTCCGAGATGAATCGAGCCATTCTCAACGAGATGCTCAAGGACGAGTATTGCATCCTCGAGGCCGCCAACGGTCGTACGGCGCTCGACATGGTCGACCGCTATGGCGATGAGTTGTCGCTCGTGCTGCTGGATATTGTCATGCCGGGCATAAGCGGCTTTGAGGTGCTGGCCGATCTGTCGCGCCGATCGGGTATCGACAATCTGCCTTCCATCATGATTTCGAGCGAAGATTCCGATGATATGGTTCTGCGCGCGTACGAGCTGGGCGCCTCGGACTATATCAACCGCCCGTTTGACTCCCGTGTCGTGCGCCGCCGTGTAAGCAACACCATCCGCCTATACGCCAAACAGCGCCGCCTGACGAGCCTGCTGTCCCAGCAGTACAACGAGCGCGTCAAGAACAGTCGCATGCTCATCGACATCATGGCCGGCGTCATGGAGCTTCGCAATGGCGAGAGCGGCAGGCACGTTACGAACATCGAGAAGCTGACTGAGCTGCTGCTTGGCTGTCTGGTCCAGCGTAGCGGCACGATCTCCCTCGACAATGAGGAACGCTCTACGATTGCCCTGGCTTCGGCGCTGCACGATATCGGCAAGATGTCGATTGACGATGCAATTCTCAACAAACCCGGGCGCCTTACGCCCGAGGAGTTCGAGATTATGAAGACGCATACCACGATGGGCGCCGACATGTTGCTTGAGCTGGGCCGCCATCACGTCGGCAATGCGCTTATGGAATATGCGTACCAGATTGCGCGTTGGCATCACGAGCGCTGGGACGGCAAGGGTTATCCCGATGGCCTTAAGGGCGACGAGATTCCCATCGCCGCGCAGGTGGTCTCGGTGGCCGACGTGTATGATGCGCTGACGAGCGTGCGCGTGTACAAGGATGCCATCCCGCACGAGGAGGCTATCCAGATGATCCTGGACGGTAAGTGCGGTACCTTTAACCCGTTGCTGCTCGATTGCCTGCTCGAGGTGCAGGACCAAATTGCCGAGACGTTGGCACGCCCCGCTGACGTCGTCGCGTTTCCCACGATTTAGTTTGACCAAAGGAGTTTTAACCCATGATTTCCATGCGTGAGGCGTATGAGAAGATCGGCGCTAATTATGATGACGCGTGCGCTCGGCTGATGGGCGGGGAAATGCTTGCCCGCTTTGCCCTCAAGTTTTTAGATGACGAGAGCATGGACAGGTTGGAGGCTGCCATGGCGGCAGGAGACGCCGAGGAAGCGTTTATGGCAGCGCACACGCTCAAGGGCGTGAGCCAGAACCTGGGATTCGATAATCTGTACGAGCCGGCGGTCGTGGTGACCGAAGCGCTGCGCGGCGCCGATGCCGTTGACGGCGCTCGCGAGGGAATGCATGCGTTGCAGCAGCAATATGCGGCTACGATGTCGGCCCTGCGCGAGGCGGCCGAATAAGAGCTTGCGAGCCTTGATGACTATGAGAGTGGATAATCTCCCGTTTTAGGCCCGGTGGTGGCCTCGAAGTGGGAGATTATCCACTCTCGTTCGATACGTGTCCAAAAATCCACTCTCACCCCTTCTGATTAGTGAATGGGCTATGCGCACTGGCGGGGCTTTCCGCATGCAATCAATATCGTTGTTCGATAAACTGTTCGAATAACGATAGAGTCGATGAGGGTGAGTGTATGTCTAACAGCGTTCAGCGTATGGCCAAAGCGGGCGAAAATATCAGGAAGCTTGGCTTTTGCATAGCAGCCGTTTTTGCAGGGATGCTCGTCGCTTTTGCCGCGTTGGTTGTTTACGTGATCTGGTATGCGGTTGCAAACGTTGCTTCTGTCGATTCTTTCGGCGTCGTGACGCTTCTCGATGGCGGGTGCATCGTTATCCCAAGCGGACTGTGCCTGGCACTCGTCGTGGGTATTTCGCTTGTCGTTCTGTGTGGGATCAGCCGTAACATCTCGCGAGGCGTCTCGCCCTTTACCAAGACGCATGTGCGGCTTATCCGTGTTCTTGCGCTTGCCTTTGCTGTTAACGCCGCGGTTTCGCTTATTGGTGCCTACGGATCGGTCAATCTTACCATTGGTGGGCTGGAGCTTTACGTCGTGCCTCATTCCTTCGTTATTGAGATTTGCCAAGGCGTTGCCTTTGATGCGGGGTCGCTTATCGGCGCGGCTGTCTGTCTGTGTATCTCGGTGATCTGGAGTTATGCCTCGCTGCTCCAAGAGCAGTCTGACGAGCTTGTGTAGGAGGAAACATGAGCTATCTCATCATCGAGCTTGAGACGCAGCTGCTTAAGACCGGAAAGACCAGCGCTGATCTGATTCGGGCGACGGGGCATACTCCGGCTAATATTTCAAAGCTTAGAAACGGAAAAATAAAAGCTATTCGCCTTAAGACGCTGCTCGATATCTGTGATGAACTTGATTGTCAACCGGGAGATATTATTCAGCGCGTGAGCGAGAAAGAGCTTGAGGAGCTTATTGTCGAGCGCGCAAAAAATGTCGTGAGACAGATGCGGGACGGCGGAGGCAATGAGGCGTCGCTTCCGACATCAGTCTTTGCTGTCGATTTGAGTGACGAGTAGCTTAAGGCGAACAACTAAAACGAAGTATCAGCGTGAAGGGACCCGTGTCTAACACGGGTCCCTTCTTTTAGATTATCTTGACAAATATGAGTTATCGAAAAACAATAACAGCAATGGAAAACAATAAAGGAAAGAAGGAACGATATGAGCGATTTTTCTATCAAGCAGAACGGGGGTCCAATGAACGCATCAGCGATAAAGCTATCAAAAGTTTCAAAACGCTACGGGAAACGGCACGTTTTGCATGACGTTTCCTTCGAGGTGCATCAGTCTGAGCTCTGTGCCCTTGTTGGTGCAAACGGGGCGGGTAAAAGCACGCTTATTAAAATAGTGCTGGGCCTCTGTGAGCCATCGTCGGGGAGCGTGGAGCTCTTTGGAGGCAAATCAAAAAGAGAGCTTGGCTTGATGCGGACGCGTGTCGGCTATGTGCCAGATTCCAGCGGAGCATACCAATCCCTCAGTGCGGTTGAGAATCTCCAAATCCGATGTTTGGAATGGGGGCTTGATGCGAATCGTGAGATTCCTCGCGTTTTGAGCCTAGTCGGGCTGGACGTCGAAGAGAAAAAGAGCGTGAGCAGTTTTTCTCTGGGAATGAAACGGCGGCTGGATATAGCTACGGCTTTGTTGGGTGACACTGATCTGCTTATTTTTGATGAGCCAGCAAACGGGTTGGACCCGCTGGGCATCGAGAGTATATGGACCCTTATCGGTCGATTGAATCGAGAACAGGGTAAGACCATGCTCATCTCTAGCCATGATTTGGATGAGTTGGCATCAGTTGCAACAAGTTGCGTGTTTATTCATGACGGCGAACTGCTGAAAAAGGAACCGATGGACGTCATAAGGGATGAGGCGTCGTCCCTAAAAGAGTATTACAGGCGCTTGATGAAGGCGGTCTCGCTATGAAGCGGGCGATTCATCCTATAAAGGCAGATATGATGCGTTTGCACAGGATGTTTCCGGCGAAGTTTGGTCTTGCGCTTATGCTGGCGTTCGGCCTTCTCTTCGGCATCTTTCTAAAAAACGGAACAACGTTGCTCGCCTTTGGCAATAGCGTTTTTGGGGAGGATATTGGCTTCTGCTGGAATGTAATCGATCCTTCTGCACCCGATGAGTCCCTTGTGCGCAGTGCTTTTGCCGGCACCTCTCTGTTCGTTCCGCTCATCGTTTGCCTGGCGATTTTACAGGAGCGCGGCTATGAAGAGGGATACCGAATTTCTTCAGCAAGAGGTCTTGCCTGCTTTAACGGGGCTCTGGTACATGTACTTTCGTCTGCTTTAATAATCGGCGCAGCATATAGTGCGCTTTGCCTTCTTCTGTTTGCAATAGCGATAACACGTGGAGGGCAAAACTATGCGTATAGCATGCTGGCTGCATTTTTGCCCGCGATGATGATTAACGCCGTATTGGTGATATCGGTTGCGTTGGAGACGGTGACCATCTATCGGATTACAGGCAGCGCCGTATTGAGCGGGGCTGTGGTAATAATCGGATTTGTCATGAGCTTGACGCTCTACGGAACTTACCTTCAGACACCCATACCGTCCTTGCGATGGATCTTCTTTCTTCCGGGGCCGTACCTTGGAGTCGGATGTGCCCTTGGGTATAGCGATATGGGGCAGCTGACGCTTCTGGGATATGGCGTGGCAGCCAGCTGTCTATCGGTATTGATTTACGCTCTCTTGAGCTTTCGCGCTGGGGGTGTGCTCAATGGCTCGTCAGATTAAAAGACTCCTCCAGTCAGAATTGAAGCATGTGAGCAAATGGATGTACGCTTTAATCCTGGTAATTTATGCGTGCATGGTGGTATTGCAGCTTAATTCTTTCCCGATGTGGTTCTGTAGCCTCCGTGAGAACAGTTTCTTGGGCTTTTTCCCAGACCCGACGCTTCTGCTGTCGGCAGAGGATGTCCTTCTATTTGGTAATGCAGAGGTTTTTCGCGGTCTGCTGTTCAACGTAGCCCCGTTGGCTCATGCATTGTTCTTTCCGTTCATCGCGGCTTGCATTGTGCCGCGCTTTGTCAGTTCGGGCTTTATTGAGGAACCGTGGGGGTTGTCGGAGGCTCGGGGAGGGAAGCGTGTGTGCGCTATCGTTGCGCGAGTGGTGCTGTCTTCTTTTGCCCTTTTGGGCGCGTTTATCCTGTCGAGTGTCGTTTTGTACTGTCTTAACTGCGCGATCGTTTTGTATGCTCAGCAGTATTTCAACCTGCATGTATTTTGCTATCGACTTGTTCTTGCTGCCGCTGCCTGCCTTGCATACGTGGTTTCTTGCGTAATTGTTGTTTCCTATTTTGGGTCCGGCATCGGTCCGATTGGCATGCTGTTGCTTGTCAACGTCGTGGCGATTTACATACAGCTCGGGGCCAATTCCATGCTTCCGCTTCCAGCCTCGATGCTCATGTGGATTTGTGGCGTGACCCCGTTGGGGAATAGTCAATGCATTTCGATTCTAATTGACTGCCTAATAAACGTAGCAAGCGTTTTTGCCATCTGCTTTACCGTCGACCGATTGCGGTCGAGATTTCTTTGATTGTTTGTGAGGGATGACCATACCGAGCATACCAAATACAGGGGGGGCGGGCACCGTGGCTGGTGTCCGCCCCATTACAGTCTGAAATAGGCCATCGATAAATTTCGATGGCGAGCATTCGGCGCATTGCCTACGATACGGGCAAGC
>NZ_JBCJBG010000023.1:0-23103 GCF_039062315.1 Collinsella aerofaciens | reverse complement strand
GCTTGGCGTCAGCATGCCGCGATTCGGTCGCACGGAGAGCATTTCCCAATTGACAAAACTATAGGAACACCCCCCTGAACAGAATCGCCGTTATCGGTTGACGGTGCAGCGATTGCCGCCAGCGGCGACATGAGCGGCTGAGCGATGAGGCCCGCCGTCAAAACGGTTGCGACGGCGCGGTTAGCAACGCCCTTGACGTTGACGGCCTTAGCCCGAGGCTCAAAGTGTTGTGGACTGTAGTTTGCCATGGCTTTCTCCCTTTGACACGGATGTATCCATACGCTTCAAAATGTAGGAGCTGTTTTTTGAATTCTGTTGCGCAACATTGGTCACCAGCGGATTTTTTGAAATTCGCGCTCTCGCGCTTCACAATTTCGTCACATATGTAGGAGCTGGTGCATCATATTCTTGTGGGATCGAATTGAGCCTGTGATTTGCATTTGCCCCCCGCATCATCCGCCCTATCGGATTCCGCATCCAACAGACACCCCGCCCGCCACGGTGTAGAGTTAGGACAACGGGCGCGTTGCGCGGACCGCGCTGGAACGAGGTGGACATGGAACTCGACAAACAACAGATCAAGCGATTACGCGAACGCCATCACCGGCGCCACGGCATCCGCCCCGCCCATCGTGAGGCTGCCGAGCAGGCTGGTCGCTTTTTAAAGCGCGCGCTCAACATTCGCGAGGGACGCGCGCCCTATCACGTGATCCGCAAGCGTTTTGTAAACGGGGCGCGTCTGACTGGCTCTCACCTGTGTATCCTCATCATCGCCATGCTCATCGCAAGCATCGGCCTCGATATCGACTCGGACATCGCCATCGTGGGCGCCATGCTCATCTGCCCGCTCATGGGCTCGGTCCTTGCCATGGCATACGGCATCGCCACGCTCGACCGCGAGATCACCGTCGAGGCCATTGCCAGCCTGGCTCTACAGATGGCCTTTTGCCTGATCACGTCCACACTGTATTTTAAGCTCTCGCCCCTTGGCACCACCACGGCCGCCATCATCGACAATTCGACACCGACTGTGTGGGACCTTGCCGTCGCGCTCGCGGGCGGCTTTGCGGGTGGCCTGGGCAACTCGCGCGACCAGGAACCCGCCACGCTCATCGCCGGTGTGGCCGTGGCAACCGCGCTGATGCCGCCCCTGTGCGCAGCAGGCTACGGCATCGCCATCGCAAGCGGATCGCTGTTTCTCTCGGCGCTCTACGAGTTTGGCATCAACGTCGTCTTTATCGCGCTGGCGGCCGAAGCCGTATTGCTTCTTTTGCGTGTGCCGCTCAAGCGCGACCTGAACGGCGACGGCATTGTGACCGCCGAGGAAAATGCCGAGGTCGACGAGCTGTCACGCAAGGTGCGCCGCCGCATTATTGTGGGCACGGTGATCTTTGCCATCCCCTGCATCGTTATGACCGCGGGGTCTATTGGCTCGGCGCAGGCCGGCGTGCAGGACGGCTATGGCGTCACCGAAACCACGCGCGAGCTTGCGGCGGTACTGCCAGGCTTTAAGGATTACACCGTCGCCGTCGAGACCTCGGCTGCCGAGGGCGAGGAAGAGGGCATCGTCGCGCGCGAGGTTGTCGCCCACGTGACGACAAGCGAGGCGCTCAGGGCGCACGACCGCCACGTCGCCCGCAAGCTCATCGACCTCAACGTGCCCGAGCTCGATCGCGTGGAGTTCGATGTGAAGTGATGCCGGCGCGGGATGAATGCTCGCACGGACGCAAGTTACGACGAGGCGCAGACGCGATACGGACACGAGCAAATTGCGGAGTGCAGTTCACACCCGAGCCCCGCTCGCTGTTTTATTGCCGTGAATCAGACGTCCGCATCGACATCGCCAGACTCCACCGTAAACGCCGGATCGGTGCTCACAAGATAAAATCGGGTCACCTTAGTATTTCTAATTAGGTAGATCTGCCCCTGATCGCGCCGGCGCGATATATACGCAACGTGAACCGTACCGAATTCTTCGCCGTTTTCCTTCTTTAATATCAGGATGTTGGGGTCATCCGTACGCTTAAACTGCCCGTCAACGCAGCTGCCGTCTTTGTCGACCAGTTGCCACCGATGGTTATCCTCTTCAAGAAAGGCCAGGGTTTCCCGACTCGTCTTGTCGTCCCGATAGTAACCGTCAATGGCAAACCCTTCGGAAGCGCATTCCTGCATATAGGACGTTTCTCGGCTTATAGCAAACAGCCCCGTAGCGCCCAGGAGCACAGCCAGGCAGACCACTGCAAGGGCTATCGAAATAGCACGGCGACCCATGCTAGCCCAACCGATAGTTGTTTAACGGAGCACGAAACATACCTGGAACCTCCGATATCAGGGGGAACGTCGCCAGCAGGCTGGCGACAACTATATGTTTCTAACATCAAACCATATGGCTGCCACTCGCGGAGGGGGCATCGGCGAACGGCGTGTTTTCATACTCCATTGGTCAAACCTAAGCGCGGCCCTACAGCTCGTACTTGTACACGCGGTAGATGTACTTCTCGGCTTCCATCTCGTAGGTGGCGATGGGCAGTCCGCAGCGATCATCTCGTCGTTTGGCAGATAGGTCACACTGTGCTGGCCTGCGTTGAGCGAAAAATCGCCTTGGGCCTGCAGTAACTTGTCCTCAAAGCCCGAACCGGCCCAAAAATCGGGCAAGCCCACGGAAGGCTGTAGCAAGGTCATTTGCGCAACATATGTCCAGCAAAAACGGGTGGTAACCGGTACGGCTACCACCCGCTTGCCTCACATCTAGCCCAAAGCAGGCCAGTTACTTCTTAATGCCGCGTCCCAGGCGCTCAGCGACCGACGCTACGGCACTCTCGTCAACCGAGCCGCAGCTCACACAGCCGTCGTGGGCACGCATCTGGCCGGTGACCTCGTCCATCGCGAGCGGTGCCACCTTCTCGAGCTTAAAGCCCTTGCCGGCGCGCATGTTCTCCTTCGCCACGCTAATCATAAGCTTAATACGGTTGAGCTGGTTGACCTCGGATGCACCGGGGTCGTAGTCCACCGCAACAATGTTGCTCTCGGGGTGCTGGCGGCGCAGCTCCTTGATCACGGCCTTGCCCACCACGTGGTTGGGCAGGCACGCGAAAGGCTGCGTGCAGATGATGTTAGGTGCGCCATGGTCAATCAGGTCGAGCATCTCGGCCGTGAGCAGCCAGCCTTCGCCCATGTTGTTGCACACCGAAAGCACCGTGCGGGCCTTGTCGGCCATGGTGCCGATGCGCTCGGGCGCCTCAAAGCGGCGGGACTTTTCGAGCATCTCCTCCACCGGCGTACGCATCCAGTCCACGAGTTTGATGAGCGCCTGCATACCAGCGCGCGTGGTAGCAGAGCTTCCCAGCTCATCCTTCTGCAGCTCGGCGTTGCTCATGGAGTACAGGAAGAAGTCGAGCAGACCCGGCACCACGGCCTCGCAGCCCTCGCGCTCGATGACATCGACCACGTGGTTGTTGGCCGTAGGATGGAACTTGACCAGAATCTCGCCGACCACGCCCACGCGCGGCTTGGTGCCCTCGCCCACGAGCGGCATGGTGTCGAACGCGCGGATGGCCTCGCGGCACAGCTTGGTGTAGTTGTGGCGATTGAACTTAGGCGCCAGCTTGCGGGCGCGCGCCATGTACTCCTCGTAGAGCGCGTTGGCGGCACCGGGCGTTGCCTCGTACGGGCGGCAGCGGTAGAGCATCTGCATCATCACGTCGCCAAAGAGCACCGCGTAGACTGCCTGCTTAAGCAGCGCCGGCGTAATCTTAAAGCCGGGGTTGTCCTCGCCGAGCGCCACGGCCGAAAGCGAGATCACCGGGATCTCGGGGTGGCCGCTCTCACGCAGGGCTTTGCGGATGAGTGCGATGTAGTTGGTGGCGCGGCAGCCGCCGCCGGTCTGGCTGATAACCACGGCCGTCTTGGACAAGTCGTACCGACCGCTCTCGATGGCCTCCATAATCTGGCCGGTCACCAAAATGGACGGATAGCAAATGTCATTGTTCACATAGCGCAGGCCGGCCTCGACGGCATCGTGGTCAGTCGAGGGCAGCAGCTCCAAGTTGTAACCAGCACCACGGAACACTTCTTTGACCAGGTCAAAGTGGATCGGTGCCATCTGCGGGCACAGGATGGTGTAGCCCTCGTCGCGCATCTGCTCGGTAAAGGGCACCTTGGGCCATGCGGTCGAGGCGCTCTCACGCTGCGCCTCGAATGTGTACTTACGGCTCGCGAACGCGGGGGCATCTGTGGAGGGTGCCACCGGCGCGGCATCACCCTGCTCGTAGGCCTCGCCCGCGGCCGTGGCCTCGGCCAGGCGCTCGGCCTCCTGGTCCTTAAGCGCGGCCATGAGCGAGCGGATGCGAATGCGCGCGGCACCCAGGTTGGATACCTCGTCGATCTTGAGCACGGTGTAGATCTTGCCGCTGGCTTCCAGAATCTCCTGCACCTGGTCGGTGGTCAGGGCGTCCAGACCGCAGCCGAAAGAGTTGAGCTGAATCAGATCCAGGTCGTTGCGCATCGTCACAAAACGGGCGACGGCGTACAGGCGGCTGTGGTACATCCACTGGTCGACGACGCGAATCGGACGCTCGGGCTTCACCAGGTGCGCAAGCGAATCCTCGGTAAAGACCGCAAAGCCAAAGCTCGAGATAAGCTCGGGCAGGGCGTGGTTGATCTCGGGGTCGTTATGGTAAGGACGGCCGGCGAGTACGATGCCGTGGCCACCGTGGTCCTCGACCCACTTAAGGGCCTCCTCGCCCATGGTCTGGATATCCTCGTGGAAACGTGCATCGGCCTCAAAGGCAGCGTTGACGGCGGCATCGACCTCGGAGCGCGTGATCTTGGGACCGCGCACGCGACCGCGACCGGCTTGCGCATCGGCCACACGGTCGACGGCGAGCACCTGGTACAGGCGGCGCTTGAGCTCGGTCTTATCGTGATAGGGCACAAACGGGTACAGGAACTCGATATTCTGCTCGCGAATCTCGTCGATATTGAGCGCCAGCGCCGTGGGGTAGCTCATGACGATGGGGCAGTTATAGCAGTTGCCTGCCGTCGGATCCTCCTTGCGCTCCCAGCGCACGCACGGCATCCAGATGAAGTCGACGTCACGGTCGATGAGGTTCATCACATGGCCGTGGCTCATCTTTGCCGGGTAGCACACGCTCTCGGACGGCATGGACTCGATGCCCGCCTGGTAGGTCTTCTTGCTTGACTGGTCGGACAGCTGCACGCTAAAGCCCAGGCGCGTAAAGAACGCATGCCAGAAGGGGTAGTTCTCGTACATGTTGAGCGCGCGCGGGATGCCGACGGTGCCGCGCGGGGCCTCGTCGGGGCTCAGCACCTCGCGGTTAAAGAGCAGCTCGTTTTTCTTTTTGAAGAGGTTGGGGGCCTCGGTCTTCTGTTTTTTGTGGCCGGCGCCCTTCTCGCAGCGGTTGCCGGTAATGAAGCGCCTACCGCCGCCAAAATCGTTGACGGTGAGCTGGCAGTTGTTGGAGCAGCGACCGCAGCGGACATGCTTTTGCGTCACGGTAAGGTGCGCGATGTCCTCGGCCGAAAGGATGGTCGAGGTGCCGTCGGCACCGGCGCGATCGCGGGCGAGCAGGGCCGCACCGTAGGCGCCCATGCAGCCGGCGATGTCGGGACGTACGGCATGCACGCCGGTGAGCTGCTCAAACGCGCGCAGCGTGGCGTCGGACATAAAGGTGCCGCCTTGAACGATCACCTGGCTGCCGATCTCCTTGGGGTCGCGCAGCTTAATGACCTTGAACAGGGCGTTCTTGATGACGGAATAGGACAGGCCGGCCGCGATGTCGCCCACCGTGGCGCCTTCCTTTTGCGCCTGCTTGACGCGCGAGTTCATAAAGACCGTGCAGCGGCTGCCCAGGTCAACGGGGGCCTTAGCATGGATGGCGGCATCGGCGAACGCGCGCACGTCCATGTTCATAGACACGGCGAAGCTCTCGATAAAGCTACCGCAACCCGACGAGCAGGCCTCGTTGAGCATGATGTGCTCGATCACGCCGTCCTTGACGCGCAGGCACTTCATGTCCTGGCCGCCAATGTCCAGGATGAACTCGACGCCGGGCAGGAACGCCTTGGCGCCGCGCAGGTGCGCGACGGTCTCGATCTCGCCGGAGTCGGCCTTGAGAGCCTCGATGAGCAGCGCCTCACCGTAGCCCGTGGTGGTCACGTGGCCGATGGTGCAGCCCGCGGGGATGTGGTTGTAGAAATCGGCCATGATGACCTTGGCCGTGCCTAGGATGTCGCCGTTGTTGTTGCCGTACCAGGTGTGCAGCAGCTGACCGTCCTCGCCCACGAGCGCGGCTTTCATGGTGGTGGAGCCGGCGTCGATACCGATGAACACGCGGCCGGTGTAGCCGTCGAGCTTGCCCTTGGGGACGACTTCCTGGTCGTGGCGGGTTTTGAACTCGGCGAAGTCCCCGTCGGTGGCAAAGAGCGGATCCAGGCGCTCGACCTCGGCACCCTGCGTGTCACCCAGGGCATCGATGGCCTCGATGAGCTGCGGGAACGTGCTGAGCTTGTTGGACTCGTGCGCCATGGCGGCGCCGCTCGCCACAAACAGGTGAGCGTTTTGGGGCACAATGCGGTGCTCCTCGTCCAGGTTAAGCGTGAGGTAGAAGCGGTGGCGCAGCTCGGAGAGATACTGCAGCGGGCCGCCCAGGAAGGCGACGTTGCCGCGGATGGGACGGCCGCACGCCAGGCCCGAGATAGTCTGGGTCACGACGGCCTGGAAGATGGAAGCGGCGACGTCCTCGGGACGGGCGCCTTCGTTGAGCAGCGGCTGCACGTCGGTCTTGGCAAAAACGCCGCAGCGGCTGGCGATGGGATAGATGGTGGTGGCGTTGGCCGCGAGTTTGTTAAGGCCGCTGGCGTCGGTGTGCAGCAGAGTGGCCATCTGGTCGATGAACGCGCCCGTGCCGCCGGCGCAGGTGCCGTTCATGCGCTGCTCGATACCGTTGTCGAAGTAGATGATCTTGGCGTCCTCGCCGCCCAACTCGATGGCGACATCGGTGGCCGGGATGAGGGTCTCGACGGCACGCTTGCTGGCGATGACCTCCTGGACAAACTCCAGGTCGAGCCACTGGGACAGCAGCAGGCCGCCCGAGCCGGTGATGGCGCAGGTCATCTGGGCCGTCGGCAGTACAGTCGCGGCACCCTCGAACAAGTCGCGAGCGCAGGCGCGGACATCGGTGTGATGGCGCTGGTACTTGGCGTAGACAATCTGGTTGTCGTCGTTGAGCACAGCGAGCTTAACGGTGGTAGAGCCCACGTCGATGCCCAGGTGCAGGTTGCCACGAGCGTTCTCGGGGTTGAAGATCGCACCTTCGGGGGCCTGGCCGGCGGCTACGGGCTCAGCGGCGGTGGCGGGCTCGCTAGCGACGGACATCTCCCCTGCCGCGTTCTTGGCATCGGCAACTGCCTCGGCAACTTTCTCGGCAGCCGCGGTCGCGGCCTTCTGCGCGGCGTCCACCACGGCGGGCGCAGCCTCGCGTGCGGCAGCGACCACACGGTCTTTAATGCCCTCGACGAGTTTGCTCATTGTCTCTCCTCTTAGTTGTTGGACTCGACGGTTGCGGTGGTGTCGACCGCGTCCTCGAGCTGCAGATTCAATAGCTTTATGCCGTATTCCGGCACGTTGATATCGATGGGTTGGCCATACAGGTCGCCGGGGCGCACAAAGGCGATAACCGTCATGATGCGCGCCATGGTCTCAGGCGATTCGGAAAGGTCACGCTCAAACCAACGTTGGATCATGCCGACCTCGGCACTTACGACATAGGTGACGTAGTAGTCAAAGAAGGTGCCCAGCGCCAAGCCCAAAATGCCCGTCTGTGCACGCGGCACCACAGCCTCGCGTGCGGTATCGATGATCTTTTTAATAAAGGCGGGGTCGCCGCCCGGGCCCAGCAGGGCCCCGATAAGGTCGCGATTAGCCGCAAGATAGCGAAGCAGCTCAACCGAACCGGGTGCCGGCTCGAGCTCGTCGATGTTGCGGTAAAGATCGGGCAATTGAGCTGCGGTGATAAGCTCCACCCGCTCACGAATCTCGGCAAGCAGGCCGTCCTCGATCTGGCTGATAAAGTCGGGGATATCGCGGTAGTGCGAATAGAACGTGCGGCGCGTAAGGCCGGCACGCTCGGTGAGCGACGCGACGTTAATGCGCGAAAGGTCGCCGCTTTCGGCAAGCTCGCTGGCAAGTGCCTGGCGAAGGGCACGCTGCGAGCGAAGAGACCGGCGATCGCATTTCTCGAGCTGGGACAAGCGTCCTCCTTGTTACTCAGCCTGTGCGCTATTGCACAGTGCGAGTATTATTGCACACCGTGTGCATCAACACGTAAAGGCAATATTTTGGGCGTGACAAAGGGGCGTCCCTTTGTCACATTATTCGATGACGGTGCGGGAGTTTTGCTTGCGCATGGTGGCGAGCATGTGTTTGGGGACGGCGTGGACCATGCAGCTACCGATAGTTGCACTCGCAGCGGCCTTGGCGGCATCGCTGCCGTTTTTGGTCGCGTAGCTGTGGCGGAAACGTTTGAGCATGGCAATGTCGTTGCCACCGTCGCCGTAAACCGCGACCTCGTCCTCGGCAATGCCGTAGTAGCCCGCCAGCCAGGCCACACTCTCGCCCTTGTTACATGCCACGTCCGTGATCTCAAACATCACCGGATCAAACGGCGCGTTGACCACGCGGTCCGATCGCTCGGCCAAATATGCCTTAAGGTCGCGCTCCAGCTCGAGCGAGGTCACGCGACAATTGATCTTGCATACATCGTGACGCAAGATATCGCCGATCGACTGATCGAAATACTGCTCCTCGTGATACCCGCCACGTGCACGCATGCCGCGCATCACAATACGCTTGATGGGGCTGTCCTTTTTAAAGCCCGCCTGATGCATCTCGAACGATCCGCTCGAAAACATGCCATCGGGCGTGGAGCAATCAAAGCAAATGTCCGGGAACTCCTTGAGCAGCTCCTCGGTAATCTGTGGGTCGATAGTCCAGGTCTTGAGCACCTCGCCATGGCTGTCGCGCACGATGGATCCGTTAGAGCAGCAAGCATCGAGCACCAGCCCCGTAAAGCCATGCTCGCCGATCGGCAGCGTCGAGCGTCCGGTCGCAGGAACCACATGCAGGCCAGCCTCGGTCAGCTCGCGAATGGCACGGCGGATGGTCCCATCCGCCTCATGCAGGGCGTTCAGCAGCGTTCCGTCTAAGTCACTCGCAAACATCTTGATCATGGGCACGTCTCTCCTTCGTCTGCACGATATTGTAGACGAGAACGGGCGCGCCCAAACAATGGCGTCCCGGCGCGACGTGCCACTGCCTCCACAAATTCACGGTGCCCCAGTGCCTTAAGACATTCGCCATAAGCGACTTTTCAGCCGATAAAACAGCGCCGTCGTCAACGTCAGCACCGCCAACATACCTGCGAATACAATCGCCGGTGTCCATCGATCATATGCGAGTCCGTAAACCAATTGGCCAATAGGCGTTGCACAGGAAAGCATCATATAAACGAGTGCCAGCACTTTTCCGCAGAGTTCCTTTGGCGCTGACCGCTGAACAAATGAAACGATTTCGACCGATGCAATGCTTGCCCACGCCATGACCCATGCCGAGCCGGCCGCAAGCGCGGCAAACGCCAATTCATCAGGACCGCTCAGTAGCGTGACAATAATCGGTACGACTCCAAAACAGATCATCGCAACATATCGACATATGCCCTTGAAGGAAAAACGATGCGGCCAAATACCAACCAAACCGCTGCCGACAAGACCACCTAAGCCCATAGCCACTTCAATAATCCCAACAAAGGATGACTGCATTCCGAGATGCTTCGCAACAATAACGGGAGCACCAATCGTTAACCCAACTAACGCAAGGTTCAAAATAGCCGCAATCAAAAACACAACGAGCAATGATGAGTTTTGAGACAGATACCGAATCAACTCCCGAAAATCGTTTCGGCGTGTCGTGCGAGTCGCGCCGTCTCCCATCGTTTCAGATGAGGCATTTTGCTTGAGTGCGCCCCCGAACAGCAGGGCTGAAATCGTAAACGTCAACGCCGCGGTTTCGCATAGAGTATCGATACCAAAGCACCCATAGACTGCCGTCCCGACTACAGGCCCCAAGATATTGCTCATCATGATTATCTGCGAGACCAACGCAGTGGCACGCTCAACCTTTTCTTGGCCCGTCATGCGCACCGCCTCAATTTGAAGCATCGGTTTCAGCAGCGATTGGATGCCATATTGGACGCAAAGCATTGCTGCCACGACAACCGCAAGAGGCAGCGAACGCTTCATGGGGATAAACAGCAGTGATGCAGCCATCAGAACAATGCCGAGTACCACAAGAACCCCGCGATGTCTTCCCCGATCCGCCAAAATCCCGCCAACCGGAGTTGCGAGCACGCCCGGTATGAACGCTATCGCCGCGACGGCGCCATATAACGTTGAGGAGCCGCTGCAATCGAACAAGTAAAGCGGGCACGCAAAGCACAGTGCCGACAGCATCGAATACGCACACAGCTGTGCAACAAGAAGACCAAATAGCCTGATAGATCGCACTGTTTTTGGCGCCAATGAAACGCTAATTCTTCGCATCCCAGCCATAAGCCTGCCCCCAAATACATACTGTTAGTATGTATTTAATGACTTGAAAAGGGCAGCCGTGGCTACCCTCACAAATCAATTACATACCGTTGGTATCTATATTACCACCCGGCACGGTTCCATACGTCCCAAATCTGGGCCGTTGTCTGGAACACTTCATTACCCAAATCAAGCCCCACCGCGGCCGCCATCTGCGCCAAACATTGTGCGCGAGCAAGCATTCGCTCCTTGGGCTCGAGCGGACGGAACAATGGCAGCAGCCAAAGATTCGCTAACAACGATACGGCCTCCGCTGCTTCGCGCGGGCATTCGCACGCAATGGAGCCGTCGGCGATGCCCTCCTCGATTACTGGCAAGAGATTGCCATCGGCCGACTCGTCAAACGAACCTTGGTACTGCATCGCCAGCAGCCGCGAGCTTTTTACCGGATCTGCCGCAGGATGCATGCGAGCCCATAGCTCGATTTGCGGAACGACGGACTCGGGCGCATAAAGTCGTTTGAGCTTTTGAGCTCCCGTCATATTGCCAGCACCGAGTGTCGCGCGACGGTGCTCAGCAATCGGAGCCGTTGCCCGATCAAATGCGGCGTTGAAAATCTCCTCTTTGCTCTTAAAGTGATGATAGACAGCACCCTTGGTCATACCATCGAGGCGGTCGACGATGTCTTGAATGCTCGTCCCCTCATAACCCTGCGCGCAGAATAGCTCCAGCGCCGCGTCGAGGATCTTCGCGACCGTCTCCTCGGGATATTTATTACGACCCATAATCCGTCCATCCGCAACGCAAACCTTGTGTCTCATTGCAGCATTTTAACGTTACGGATGGCAGGCGGTCGATTCTACACCGCGGCGGGGCCGTGTTCGCCGGTGCGGATGCGGATGACTTCCTCGACCGGCTCGACCCAAATCTTGCCGTCTCCAACGGCACCGGTGCGAGCGGCGTTGCAGATAATCTCGACAATGCCGTCGACATGTTCATCGGCGCAGATGAGGGTGAACTGCACCTTAGGGATCGTGTTGACAAGCAGCTCGTTGCCGCGCACGTATTCCTTCCAGCCATGCTGCGCGCCGCAGCCCTGTACCTGGTTGATAGTCATGCCACGAACATCGGCAGCAAACAGCGCGTCTTTAAGAACCTCAAGCTTCTCGGCACGAACGATCGCCGTGATCTTTTTCATAATGAATTCCTCTCAATAATCAACGTATCCCTTTACATGAGACGCGGGTTTCCCAGGTGCCGCAGATTGCCGTGAAAGAGAAGCGAAGCGTACTTAAGTACGTGAGCGACGATTGAACGGCAAGGTGCGGTGGCTGGGGAAGCCGCTAGTCAAGTCCCGAGAAGGAGGGATATGCGCTCTCGCCGTGTTGACTCGCATCCAGGCCCAGCGCCTCGTCTGTCTCGTCCACACGCAGGCTGCCGTGGAACAGCGCCTTGACCACCGCGGCGATCACCAAATCGAGCACCAGCACAATAGCGACCGTCACCACAATGCCCAAAATCTGCGAGATGAGCAGCGACACGTCGCCCGTGTAGAACAGACCACCCTTACCGGTCCACGAGAGCTCCGGAACGCAGAACAGGCCCGTGAGCACGCCGCCCAAGATGCCGCCGATGCCGTGGCAGCCAAACGCGTCGAGCGCATCGTCGTAGCCGAACTTGGTCTTAAGATGGCTGATGGCCAGGTAGCAGACAGGCGATACGATCAAGCCCATAACCAGCGCCGCCCACGGCTCGACAAAGCCCGCGCCCGGCGTGACCACCACAAGGCCCGCAACCAGACCGGTGCTGGCGCCCACCAGCGTGGGTCGACCGGTGTGCACGCGCTCAACGGCGAGCCACGAGACCATACCCGCCGCGCTGGCCGTCACAGTGTTGAGGATGGCGAGCGCCGCCACGGCGTCGGCCTTAAACTCGCTGCCGCCGTTAAAGCCAAACCAGCCAAACCAAAGCAGGCCGGCGCCCAGCGCCACAAACGGCACGTTATGCGGACGGTAGCTCACCATGCCAAAGCCGCGACGACGGCCGAGCATTAAGCAGAGAATCAGGCCGGTAAGACCGGACGAAATGTGTACCACGTCGCCGCCGGCAAAGTCGAGCGCGCCGATGATGTCGCCGATAAAAGAGCCATCGCCGCCCCAGACCATGTGGGCGAGCGGCGCATAGACCACGAGCAGCCAAATGCCCAGGAAGGCCGTCATGGCACCAAACTTAACGCGGCCGGCCAGGCTACCCGTGACGATAGCTGCCGTGATCATGGCAAACGCCATCTGGAAGGCGATGTTGATGATCTGAGGGTAGACGGCACCGTCCGCAGCATTGCCCTCGGCCGCTTGCAGCACCTGGCCGAGCACCGGCAGGCACAGCAGCTGGTCAAGGCCTCCAATAAACGGGCTGGAACCGTCACCGCCGTAGGCCAGCGACCAGCCGGCAACAATCCACAGCACACCAACCAGACCAATGGCGCCAAAGCACATGAGCATGGTGTTGATGACATTTTTGCGCCTGGACAGGCCGCCATAGAAAAACGCCAGACCCGGTGTCATTAAAAACACGAGCATGGTGCAGATGAGCATAAACGTTGTCGATCCCGTATCGTACATTCGCTCCCCCTTGATCGCATAAACGTTGTCGGCGCCCATAATGCGGCCGAGGGGCAACTGGTGTAGACCAGATACGGCGTTGTTAAACGCTGCGTTGTCGAATGGAAACGGTGCCGCAATCTTGGAAACGGCACGACAACGGGCGCGAAACGAACGGGAAATACGCGAGCAAGGGAGCCGTGAGCGCGCCCGTCCCGGCTAGTGCCGAAACAGCTCGTGGGCGCGGTCGCGGAGATTAGTTGCTCGAATGACACCTTCGTAGCGATTGATGCGCAAGCGCGGGAAGGCGTTAAAGAAGCGTAGGTCGCGGCGGCTGAGTGACACACTCGGCACCGGACGGCTCATGCGCTTGCCGGCAAGGCGACGACTGAGCGACGGACGCGGCATGCTCGGCGCGGCATCGGCCACGCGGCGGGCAGCGAGCGCCAGGCCGCGAGCACCATCCGCGATAAACGTCGGCATCGAAGCCTTCTCGCGCAGGGCATCGAGCGCGGCGTCGCCAAGCTCGGCCAGCCATGCGTTAACGGCACGGCTACGGATATGCGTCTGTGTCACCGAGTCAATCGTCGAATCGGGAATGCGCTCGAGCATTGAGTCCGAGGCATCGGCAAGCGACTCGTTGATGCGGTCGGCAAGGTCGGCGCGCACACGCTCCAGCTGATCGGACAGGCGACGCCAGCTGGCCAAAGAGCACACCGCGTCGACCATCATCGCGACCGCGGCGATAAAGGCGGACAGCCGCACAATCAGCACCGGCAGATGGCCAAGCAGCCCCAGCAATGCCGGCTCCACTAAACGGCAAATGCACAGCGCACCCAGGCCAAACGCGCAAGCCCAGTACAGGCAGATACGTCCATGCAGGTTAAACGGTAGGTGCGAGTAATCCCAAAAGCGCGCGCCTGTTGTTTTTTCCAATAGAAGGCCCACACCGTACTCGATTACGCTGCAGACAAGCGCCGCAGCGACAAACTGGCTCGAGGCATCCGGAATCCCGCGCAGCAAAAGCCAGCAGGCTATGCCGCCCACACCATAGATAGGACAACACGGCCCCAGCAAAAATCCGCTGTTAGCAAATCGTCCGTGATTGAGCATGGCGCAGACTGTCGACTCCCACGCCCAGCCGCAAAAACCGTAGAAGGCAAACGAGAGCACCAGCGCCGAGAGCGGACAGGCGGCAAGCGTCGCGCCGTCAAATGCCATATCAATCGCGGTTCCCACCGTCTACCCTCTCCTCTTTTCGTTCGAGCCCTCGTTCGAATCGTTCGCGCCGCCTTTGCGCGGTAGACGGCCGGAGACCGTCTCGCGCAGCGCGCACCATTTATCTGCCAGGCATACAATCCAAGCCTCACGACACGTCGGCGGCACTGGCACCAGCGGAAACATATGCCGCACGATAATATTCCGCTCGCGCGGCGTCAGCTCAAAATCTTCCTCCGCACGTGCCAGGGCAAAAAACGGGTGGCGAAAGCCATGCAGCCGATGGCTTGGATCGGAATCGTGCCAGTCATAGAGAAAGTAATCGTGCAGCAGAGCCCCGCGCAGCAGCGAGCCGCGGTCGACCGAGATGCCAGCACGGCCCAAGCGCTCGGCAAGGGACAAGCTTGTCCGCGCTACCGAGGTCACATGTGCATAGACCGTCACGTCGCCATGCTGGATGAACTCGTGCGTCAGGTCCAGACGGCCCGCCTGTGCCAGTTGACGGGCAGCATGGTCTACTTCGCACGCGATTTTCTCGGCACGAACGACATCGGACATGCTGCCTCCTTCCAGCGACTCACGGCGACAAGCCACAGCCTGTGCACAATCGATAAAAACATCATGGAACACATCAGTATGGCATCGGACAAAACGTTTTGCCCCACCAGTTGGCGAATTACCGCGCCGCCGTCACATATCAAACGCCAAAATGTGCGAGACTGTCTTGTGCAATTGTGCCGGCCGAGGGAGCGCCGGCGCACGATTCGCATGGAGTAACCCACAACGATGCTGCTTACGCAAACGACAACGCCCGAGGACGTCAAGGCTCTCGACCGCGCCGAGCTTCCGCTGCTCTGCGGCGAGATCCGTCAGGCAATCCTCGAAAGCTCCGCCGCCGTCGGCGGGCACGTTGCCCCCAACTTGGGCGTCGTTGAGCTTACGGTTGCGCTTCATCGCGTGTTTAACTCCCCCATCGACAAGATTGTCTTTGACGTTTCGCACCAGACCTACGCCCACAAGGCGCTGACGGGGCGCGCGTACACCTATATCGATCCGGAGCGTTATGGTGAGGCTTCTGGCTTTGCCAATCCCGACGAGTCCGAGCACGACCTGTTTGCCATGGGCCACACCTCCACATCGGTGAGCCTAGGCTGCGGCCTTGCCCACGCGCGCGACCTGGCGGGAGATGCATACAACGTCATCACCATCATTGGCGACGGCTCGCTTTCGGGCGGCTTGGCGTTTGAGGGCTTTAACAACGCCGCCGAGCTCGACAGCAACCTGATCATCATCGTCAATGACAACGACCAGTCCATCGCCGAGAACCACGGTGGCCTCTATCGCAATCTGGCCGAGCTGCGCGCCAGCAACGGCACCTGCGAGCGCAACGTTTTCCGCGCGATGGGGCTCGACTACCGCTACCTGGACGCCGGTAACGATGTGTTGGCCCTCGTTGATGCGTTGCAGGAACTGCGCAATATCGATCATCCCATCGTGCTGCACGTCTCCACCGCCAAGGGCAAGGGCTTTGAGCCGGCCCAGAGCGACCCCGAGCGCTGGCACCACGTGGGTCCGTTTGACATGGCGACCGGCCGCAAGCTCTGCCCGGGCCATCCAAGCGAGCCTGCGCCGCGCACCTATGCCGACATTACGGGCGAGGCGCTCAGCGCCGCCATCGAGCGCGATCCGCAGGTCGTGGGCATCACGGCCGCCACGCCCTACATCATGGGCTTTACACCCGAGCTTCGCGCTGCCGCCGGCAAACAGTTCGTCGATGTGGGCATTGCCGAGGAACACGCCGTGACCTTTGCCACCGCGCTTGCGCGCTCGGGTGCCAAGCCAGTCTTTGGTGTGTACGGCACGTTTTTGCAGCGTGCCTACGACGAGTTGTGGCACGACCTGTGCCTCAACGACGCCCCGGCAACCATCCTGGTGTTTGGCGCATCGATCTTTGGCACCACATCCGAGACCCACCTCTCGTTCTTCGATATTTCCATGCTGGGCGCTCTTCCCAACATGCGCTACTTAGCGCCGGCCTGCATGGAGGAATACCTGTCCATGCTGAGCTGGTCGCTCGACCACCGCGAGCATCCCGCGGCGATCCGCGTGCCGGGCATTGGCCTGGTAAGCCGCCCCAATCTGGCGCCCGCTGAAGACACCGACTACAGCGCCGTTCGCTACAACGTGGTGCGCCAGGGTCACGACGTTGCCGTGCTCGCGCTCGGCGATTTCTTTGAGCTGGGCGAACGCGTGGCAAACCGCTTGGCTGCCGAGTACGGCATCGAGGCCACGCTCGTCAACCCTCGCTTTGCAACCGAGCTTGACCATGAGTTCCTCGACGGCCTTGCCGCCGAGCATCGCGTCGTCGTCACCCTCGAGGACGGCATCTTGGACGGCGGCTGGGGCGAGCGCGTGGCATGTTATCTGGCATGCACGCCGTTGCGCACACGCACCTTCGGCATCGCCAAGGGCTTCCCCGACCGCTACGACCCCAATGAGTTGCTCGCGCAGAATGGCATGACGGTCGAGAACATGGCCGCCGAAGCTGCAAGGCTACTCAACGAGTAAGAAAACCTCCGCAAGGGAAGCATCCCTGCGGAGGTTTTTATTTTCGCGACGCGATTATCTCAATCTGTAACATCTAGGGCCCGAATTTCCGTCTAACTGTTACAGATCGAGACATTCAAATCCCCCTAAGGAGAAAATCTCGATCTGTAACAGTTACTCGGCAAAAATGGCTGCAGATGTTACAGATTGAGACAAAGCAGCAAGGCAATTATCGATAGCTTTGCTTGAGGATTTCGACGACGTCGGGGTCGGTCAGCGTCACGGGGTCGTGGCTGAACAGGACGCCGTTGGTCGTCAGAGCGTTGTGCGCGATGGCTGGCAGCTCTTCGACCGTAATCCCCCACTCGCTCATAGCGAGGTCTGCCACATGGCAGGCCTCCATCAGGCGCGTTAGCTCAGTCACAAAATCGTGCGGATCGCTGGCGGTAGCATTGCCCATCAGGCGCGCCATGTCGATATAGCGCTCGGGTGCGGCACCGTGATCGATCATCCACGTGTGATAAGCACGGGCGATCATAATGAGGCCCGCGCCGTGCGGCAGGTCATGATGATGCGCACTCATGCCGTGCTCAAGGCCATGCGAGCCCGTGGTGCCCGAGGCATCCATGGCGTAACCGCCGAGCGTGTTGGCAAACGCAAGGCTCGAGCGCGCCTCCAGGTCATCGCCATTATCGACGCACGTAGGCAGCGCCGCAGCGGCACGGCGAATGCCTTCGCGGCAAACCATGTCACCCATGGGCGTGTTGGTATTTGAGATGTAGCACTCAACGCAATGGAACAGGGCGTCGAATCCCTGATAAGCGGTCAGACGTGCCGGAACGCTCACCATGAGCTCGGAATCAACGATCGAAAGCACCGGAAACAGGCGCGGATCGCCCAGGCGAAGCTTCTCGTCATTGTCCTCGCAGGACAGGACACCGCCCGCATCGACCTCGGAGCCGGTACCCGCCGTGGTGGTTACGCAAACAAGCGGCAGCGGATCGTTGGGGATCGGCAGGCCGAGCGCAGTACCGCCATTTACAAAATCCCAGATGTCACCAGGGCATTCGTTACCATCGGCATCGGTATGCGGGTTGGCCGCCACCGCGCAGATGCCCTTGCTGCCGTCCATGACCGAGCCGCCGCCGAGCGCCAGGACAAAGTCGCAGCCATGGGCGCGCGCCATCCAGCCACCTGCGTTGACGGTCTCGCGCAGGGGATTGGGCTCAATGCGATCGAACAGCTCATGCGTCACGCCGGCGCGTTCGAGCTCGGCCTCCACGCGTCTCAGGTATCCAAAGCGCTTGACCGAGTTGCCGCCGGTCGTAACGATGAGCGCTTTGGTGCCGGGCAGCTTCTGCGCGCCCAGCTCGCTCAGCTTGCCCGCGCCAAACAACACCTTGGTCGGTGCGAAAAACGAATAGCCGTTCATACGCGATCTCCTTACTTATATACGTGTCGCGTTGCCGCCATTATAGCGACCGCCGCGAGCGATCATGCCATCCGCAAAACGCTATCTCAGCCGTAATAATCGGCGTTTACCCAGATAAAACCTGCCAAAATAAACCTGTCCCTTTTTGGCAGGTAGAATAACCCATAAGGTAAGTATGTTTCTGAGTTATTTCGTGTTGACCCATTTGAGCGCGATAGGGTATAACTCTACTCAACCGCTAGGGATTTTATTGAGAAAGGTGTTCTACCATGAGCAAGAACCTCTCCCAGCAGGTCGTTCTCGACCGCCGCGGCTTTGTCGCCGCCACCTTCGCAACCGTCGCCGGCCTTGGTCTTGCCGGCTGCTCCGACACCAGCGCCGAGGCCGACAAGGGTTCCGCCGCCGGCTCCTCCAAGGGCTCCGAGGATACCGAGACTTCCACCACGCTCGACGCTAAGGCATTCGACAAGCTCGTCGACAACGGCCCCAAGGCCGATGACGACGCCATCGCCGCCAGCACCTGGGCCACGGCCGTCAAGGACGCCGGCGTCTTTAAGATCGGTGGCGTTCAGACCTCTACGCTCTTCTCCCTCCTCAACGAGAAAGACGGTCAGACCCGCGGCTTCGACGCCGGTATCGCACAGCTCCTGTCCAACTACATCCTGGGCGAGAACAAGGTCGAGATCACCCAGGTGACCTCGGACACGCGCGAGTCCGTCCTGCAGAACGGCCAGGTCGACGCTGTCTTTGCCACCTACACCATCACTGACGAGCGCAAGAAGCTCGTATCCTTTGCCGGTCCCTACTACTACACCCAGCAGGCCATCCTGGTGCTCGCCGATAACGACGACATTAAGAGCGTCGACGACCTGGCCGACAAGAACGTCGCCGTCCAGTCCGGCTCCAACGGCCCCGCCATCCTTGAGGAGTTCGCTCCCAAGGCCAGCCAGCAGGAGTTCAAGACCGACGAGGAGGCCCGCCAGGCACTCCAGCAGGGCCGCGTTGACGCCTACGTCATCGATAACAACATGCAGCAGAGCGCCCTGGTTCGCGAGCCCGGTAAGTACAAGATCGCCGGCAAGCCCTTCGGCAGCAAGGAGCCCTATGGCATCGGCCTGCCGCTCGATTCCGACGGCGTCGCCTTTGTCAACGACTTCCTTAAGAAGATCGAGGACGATGGCACCTGGACCGAGCTGTGGCAGATCTGCATTGGCGACCGCACGGGCGACACCAATGTCCCCGAGCTGCCCGAGATCGGCGCCTAGGCAACGAGCCTGGTAACGGCCGCAACGAAACCATATGGAAACGCACGATGCGCTTTATTGCGATAAACTGTTTCCTTACTAAGTTGTCGGGGCTTCCGTACACACGGGAGCCCCTTTCCTTATCGGCGGGAGGTCCGCATGAGTCTCTCCGAACTCTGGTCGCTCTATGGCCAGAACTATATCGACGCGCTGCTCGCAACCTGGGGCATGACGCTTGAGTCGTTTGCCATCGCCATGGTGCTGGCCGTCGCCGTCACCGTGATGCGTGTGTCGCCGCTCAAGCCGCTGCGCGTCTTTGGCGACCTGTATGTCCAGGTCTTCCGTAACATCCCCGGCATCGCGCTGCTTATCATCGTCGTCTATGCGCTGCCGCCGCTCAAGGTCGTCCTGCCCTACCGCACCTGCGTTATCGTCGCCACGGTCCTTTTGGGCTCGGCCTTTGGTTCCGAAAACTTTATGAGCGGCATCAACACCGTCGGCGTCGGCCAGGTCGAAGCTGCACGTTCGCTCGGTATGAGCTTCAGCCGTATCCTCGCCAAGATCGTGATTCCGCAGGCGCTGCGCTCGAGCGTATTACCCATGACCAACCTCTTTATCGCCGTCATGCTTACCACCGCGCTCGGCAGTCAGGTACCGCTTAAGCCGCAGGAGCTCACCGGTGTGGTCAGCTACATCAACACGCGCTCGCTCGGTGGCGTCGCTGCGTTCTTTATCTCGGCGCTCGGCTACCTGGGAACGGCCTTTGTGGTGAGCCACGTTGGCAACTACATCGATAAGAAGGTGAGGATCCTCCGATGAGCAAGCACCCCACCTCCGCGCTCACCATGCGCGATGCGCTCTACGAGGCTCCCGGCCCCAAGATGCGCGCCAAGATTCGCATCGGCACCGCCATCTCGCTTGTTGCCGTGGCCGCACTCGCCGTCCTTGTACTGCAGCGCTTTTATGTGACCGGTCAGCTTTCGGTCCACTACTGGTATTTCTTTACGCACCTCACCACCTGGAAGTTCTTACTTGCCGGCTTTGAAGGCACCGTTAAAGTCGCACTCACCGCTGGCGCCATCGCGCTGGTGCTGGGCTTAGCCCTTATGCTCGGCCGTACCAGCGACATTAAGCCGCTGCAGCTGGTCTGCCGCGTGCTCACCGATTTCTTCCGCGGCGTGCCGAGTCTGCTGTTCATCTACTTCTTCTTTTTGGTGCTGCCTCAGTACAAGATCGCGCTGCCGTCGTTTTGGATGCTCACGCTTCCCGTCGCGCTCGCTGCAGCCGGCGTACTTGCCGAGATTTTCCGCGCCGGCGTCAACGCCGTACCGCGCGGGCAGGTCGAGGCGGCCCAGGCGCTCGGTCTCTCCAAGGCTAAAATCACCTTTAAAATCGTATTGCCGCAGGCTATTCGATTTATCATTCCGTCGTTGATTTCACAGCTCGTGGTCGTAGTCAAAGACACCACCGTCGCCTACGTGGTGAGCTACCCCGACCTCATGCAAAACGCCCGCGTGCTCATTACCAACTACGACGCTCTCGTGTCGGTCTACCTGGTAATCGCGGTCATCTATATCCTCATCAACGTCGCGATTAACAAGGCTGCTGTCTACGTTTCGCACAAGACCGGCGCGACCATCATCCGCTAACGCTTTACCATTTCGAGTCATAAGGAGCCGAGTACCATGGCACAGAGCACTTCTTCTACCGGCAATCAGCCGCTGATTGAGCTCAAGCACGTCGATAAGCACTATGGCGACCTGCACGTTCTCAACGACATCAATCTGTCAGTCGATCGCGGCGAGGTCGTCGTTGTGATCGGCCCCTCGGGCTCGGGCAAGTCGACCATGTGCCGCACCATCAACCGCTTGGAGACCATCGACTCGGGCGAGATCCTCATCGAGGGCGAGCCCCTGCCGCAAGAAGGCAAGGATCTTGCCCGCATGCGCGCCGAGCTGGGCATGGTGTTTCAGCAGTTCAACCTGTTCGCACATATGACCGTACTGCAGAACGTCATGCTGGGGCCGGTCGACGTGCTGGGCGTGTCCAAGGAGGAAGCTCGTGAGCGCGCCATGGACCTGCTGAGTCGCGTGGGCGTGGCCGAGCAGGCCGACAAGGTGCCCGCACAGCTTTCGGGCGGCCAGCAGCAGCGCGTGGCCATCGCCCGTTCACTTGCTATGCAACCCAAGGCCATGCTTTTTGACGAGCCCACGAGCGCCCTTGACCCCGAGATGATCAACGAGGTGCTCGAGGTCATGGTCCGTCTGGCGCAGCGGGGCATGACGATGATCGTCATCACCCACGAGATGAACTTTGCCCGCCGCGTGGCCGACCGCGTCATCTTTATGGCCGACGGCCAGATCGTGGAGACCGGCACGCCCGACGAGTTCTTCGACCACCCCCAGACCAAGCGCGCCCAGGACTTCCTCAACTCCATCAAGGGCCACTAGCTCAATTGCCACGCGGGCAAATTCATCACCAGCGTTTGTCCCGCGCCACCCCTATGCCATGTCCACCCGGATTCGAAAGCCGCACCCATGATCGGAACACGTACTTCCTCGTCCTATACCCCGCACGTCGACGTTACCCCCGCCGACCGTCCGCTCATCCTCGTCGCGCCGCGTTGGGAAGAGGCAAAACCGTTTTTGAGCGAGACCCTCTCCCCCAACGAGGAAATCGCAAGTGTCTTTGTCGATGCCATCCTTGCCGCCGGTGGCCTGCCGCTGCAGATGTCTATTACCGAAGACGTCGATGTTATCCGTCATTACGTGGAAATCGCTGACGGTATCGCTATTCCCGGCGGCCCGGACGTCAACCCCAAACGCTGGGGCGACGAGCGTCCTTACGACCCCACGCTGTGCTGCGAGATTCGCGACCGTTTTGAGTTTAAGCTGGTTAACGAGGTGCTTCGCGCCAAGAAGCCGCTCTTTACCACCTGCCGAGGCACGCAGCTGCTCAATGTCGCCACCGGCGGCACCCTGTGCATGGACGTGCCGAGCCTGGGTGCGCGCGAGGGCCGCACGCAGTGGCGCCATACCCACGTGCTCAACGATCCCGTGCACCCCGTCGAGGTCGTGCCGGGCTCGCTGCTGGAGCGCGCGGTTGGCGGGCACAGGCTGATCCAGACCAACTCGGCACACCACTGCTGCGTCGATCGTCTGGGTAAAAGCACGCGCTTGGTCGCCAAGGCAACCGACGGCGTTCCCGAGTGCATCGAAGTCGAAGGCCAGCCATTCTGTCTAGGCGTGCAATGGCACCCTGAGTACACGTGGAAGACGCTCGAGACCGACTTTAACCTGTGGAAGTCGTTTGTCGAGGCGGCGGCAAAGGTCAAGCAGGCCCGCTAGCTCGCAAGCCACACAAGTTAAAGCCTCCTAAACCAGGGGGGTGTTCCTATAGTTTTGTCAATTGGGAAATGCTCTCCGTGCGACCGAATCGCGGCATGCTGACGCCAAGC
>NZ_JBCJBG010000022.1:0-23774 GCF_039062315.1 Collinsella aerofaciens | reverse complement strand
CTTGCCCGTATCGTAGGCAATGCGCCGAATGCTCGCCATCGAAATTTATCGATGGCCTATTTCAGACTGTAATGGGGGTAGTTCTGTAGAGAACACCGTTACCGCCGGTAACCAAGCGGTCGTAAAGACGGCTGCCCAGCTGGCCGAGGAGTCGGCAAAGCAGCTCAAGGACGCTCAGGCCGCCTACGATGCCGCCCAGAAGAAGGCCGACGCGGCGGGCCAGTCTCAAAAGCAGGCGCAGCAGCAAAAGAATCAGGCCTCGCAGGCCGTGACCGATAACGCCGCCGAGCAGAACGAGGCCGAGGTAGCCGCGCTTCAGGAGAAGATCGACGAGCTTAAGGCAGCCGTCGAAAAGACCGAGCAGCAGCAGAAGAAGCTGGGCGACCTGAACGATCAGCTCGATCAAGCCAACAAGAGTGTCGAGGATAAGACCCAGGCGCTCAAGGACGCCAAGGCAAAGCAGGATGAGGCCAAGAAGGCCCTCGACGATGCCCAGGCCAAGCTCGAGGCCATGGGTATGGACGAGTACGAGGCCGCCAAGAAGGCCGTCGAGGACGCGCAGGCAAAGCTCGATGACGCCAATAAGGCCGTTACTACTGCACAGGACAATCTGGACCAGGCCAAGGCTGCCGAGGCCAGCGCCCAGCAGGAAAAGCAGAATACCGAGGCAGCTTTGACGACTGCCCAGGCCAAGAAGCAGGAGACTGCCGCTGCTCTCGCAGCCGCAACCACCGCGCGCGATAACGCCCAGCAGAAGTTCAACCAGGCGCAGGCCGCGCTCGATGCTGCCGTCTCGGGTACGGGTGTTGACCTGAGTGCGCTTGAGGCCGCCAAGAAGGCCGCCGCTGGTGAGCTTAAGACCGCGCAGGCGGAGCTCAATGCCGCGACGGATGCCGACGCCACCGCACAGACAAATCTGCAGGCCGCCCAGGCTGCCGTCGCTGCCGCGCAGGAGAAGGCCAACGCCGCCAACGCTGCCGTGGCATCTGCCCAGTCTGCATACGATGCGGCAAACAAGGAGTACAAGGACGCGGCCAGTAAGCGTGACGCCGCGAAGACGGCATACGAGCAGGCCCAGCAGACCGAGGCCGACAAGAAGACCGCGTACGATAAGCTTGTCGAAGTTCGCAAGCAGAAGCGCAGCGAGTGGGAGGCAGCCTGCGCTGAATCCGATACCGCCAAGAAGGCATACGACACCGCGAATGCCGAGGTCGAGAAGCTTAACCAGCAGATTGCCGACCTCAAGTCGAACATGACCGTTGACCAGGAAGTCATCAGCCAGGGTATGTTCGGCTTCATGAACTACATCATCGGCGGCAGCCAGTTCACAGCTACGCAGAAAAAGAACGCCCAGGATGCCGTATCGACGTTGACCGGCGCCGATGACAAGGCCGAATGGTATGACCAGTACGTCGATCAGAACATGTCTCGCGACACCAATCCGCTCTCCTTGGAGCAGATGCGTAACGCCCTGACCTATCTCGACACCCAGAACAACCTCCGCAAGGCGAACGGTCAGTCGGAGCTTAGCGTCAGCCTCCGCATGACTGCGGCAGCCGCCCTTAATACATCATATTCATCGAACATCTGGGGACACTCGGACTGCTACTTCGATCAAGGTGAGAATCTTGCAGGCGGCGGCGGGGCATACACCGGAGGCGAGACCGAGGATACGCTTGGCTGGCCATATACCGGTCTCTACACCCAGGAGAAAAAGGCATTCGATAAGTACGTCGAGCAGTATGGTGACGCACTTGGAAGCCATCGATATGATTCCTACTATATCTACCAGCACCATTACAGCATCTACAAGGAGTGTGGGCACTATCTCAACATCATCGATGCCGGTGCGAAGGCTATCGGCATCGCAACCGGTAGCGGTAAGAACACCGATTCCGAGGTAACCGTTTTCGACTATAGCGGGAGCACGGGGCAGAAGGATTTCACTGTCTCCGAGTTCAAGAAGCTCGTGAACGACTACATCGATTCCGCCTATAACGCTGGCGGCACGCAGGCGCAGAAGGCGCAACTCAAGGAGCTTCAGGGCAAGCTCGCCGAGGCGCAGAAGACGCTTGGCACGGCCGATACGGCATATCTCGCTGCTCTCAATAATCAGAAAGACGCACAAGACGCCTATACCGCGGCCGACGCGAACATGAACACCGCCAAGGGCGAGTACGAGAAGGCTAAGTCCGGAACCGCCGCCGCAAAGACGGCATATGACGCCGCGAAGGACGCACTCGGCGGAATCGACATCGAGTCCCTCAAGCAGAACCTCGATGCCGCCAAGTCCGAGGCGACCGCCGCGCAGACTGCACTCGACGAGGCTAACTCCAAGCTCTCCGATTGCCAGACGAACGCAGCCGATGCCGCTGCTCACAAGGCGAAGGCTCGCAGCGCCCGCGATGCCGCCCAGGCAAAGTTCGATCAGGCCAACGAGGCGTATGACAACGCTACCGCTTCGGTCAAGGACCTTGCCGCCAAGTGCGATGCCGCCAAGACGGATCTTGCGAACAAGCAGGGCACGCTTAACGATGCCAAGAAGGCCGACGACACTGCCCAGGCTGGCGTTGACAAGGCTCAGGCCGCAGATGTGCACGCCGCGACCGCTCTTTCGGGCGACAAGCAGGCAGTTGCCGCCAAGACGCAGACCCTGTCCGACGCACAGGCGAAGGCCAAGGCCGCCGAGGACGAGCTTGCCACCGCGAACAAGGCCTTCGAGCGCTTCGCCGGCGCTCAGAAGGCGGTCGACGACGCCAAGGCCGCCTATGACGCTGCCGTCGCCGGTGTCGCCGATGCCCAGAAGCAGCTCGAGGCCGCCAACGAAGCCGTCGTCGATGCGAATTTCGAGATCGTCAAGGCCAAGGCCGAGCTTGCCAGCGATGAGGCACTCAAGGCCGATCTTGAGGCTGTCGACCATAAGGCATCCCTTGCCGCGGGCACGACGGGCAACGAGAAGCTGGTTAAGCTGAACGCTGCCTACGCTCGCTATAAGGCTGCCGTCGATGCCGCCGCTGGTCTCAAGGCTGCTCTGAGCGATGCCGATGCCAAGCTGTCCGATGCCAACGACGCCTATGCCGCCGCGCTTGCCGAGCTTGGCGATGCCAAGGATGCCCTGGCTGCCGCGCAGGCCGAGTACGACAAGTATCATCCCAAGGCTGAGCCGCAGGCCAAGCCTCAGGTTGCGCAGGCTGCCGCAAAGGCTCCTGTCGCCAAGAAGAAGGCCACGTCGGCCGCGCTCGCCCAGACTGGCGATGACTCCGCTCTTGCGGGCGAGGTGTTCGTCATCGGCGGTATCACCCTCGTGGCCGCTGGTGTGACGCTGAGCGATCGTCGTCGCAAGCAGATGTAGCGTTTCGAGCGTAGATTCTGCAACGAACTTCGGTTCATAGCAGGAACGCTTCGATAGCTTAACCGATAAGGCCGGCGCGCTGTTAAACGCAGCGCGCCGGCCTTTCTTTGTTTCGATATCAAAAAGCCCGGTCAGCAGCCACAGAAGCTACCGACCGGGCAAGCCGTAGGCAATATGGTTGCTGTCGAGCAGCTGCTCAGCTTATCCCAGCAGGCTTAAGCCCACGGAGATGAACGCCAGGATAACGCCGACGATAGACTCGCCACCGAGCAGGCCGCTGGCGACAACCAGACCCTGCTCCTGGAAGGCGGCGTCCTTGGTGGCCTTCTCTTCGTCCGAAAGACCAGCGGTGGCGTCGCGGTGGGCGGACCACTTGTCGTAGGCGAGCTTGACGCAGGAGCCCAGGAATGCCGTGAGTGACATGTAAAACGGCAGGTACACGCCCAGGCCGATCATCATGGCCGGAATGCCGAGCCAGTACATGACGATGCCGGCGATAAAGCCGCCTGCGAACCACGGCACGCTCGGGATGCCCGAGACCATGGTGGCGACGACGCTTGCCTGCGCGGCTACAAAGCTCTTGTCGGGGCCAAAGGCGTCCGGACCATAGGCGGTGACGAGCGCGACCATGACAGCGGCGGCGACCAGGGCGCCCACGATGCCGCCGATGGCCTGGCCGATCCACTGCGCACGCGGGTTGGTGCCCAGTACGGCGCCGGCCTTAAAGTCGTTCATGACGTCGCCCGCAAGGCCGCACGCCACGGCTACGATGCCGGCGATAAAGAACAGCTTGACCTGAGCGATCTGTGCGAAGGCAGCCACGATGAGCATGACGATGAGGCCAAAGATCTCCATGGGGTCGATGCCCGTCTGGCCGCAGCTCTGTGCGCTCATGATGGTGGTGACAAAGGTGAACAGCGTCACGATGACGGCCGGAACGGGACCAAGGTCAAGCACGATGGCGATGATCACGGCGATGGCGGCAGCGCCCAGGCCGATGATGCCGGCGTCGAGCTTAAGGGAGCCCGAGATGAGCGACTGCTCGTCGGTGTCGGTGGAGCTGTCGGCGGCAAGACCGCGGACGATGCCGGCGACCTGCGGCAGGATGTCCTTGAGGACGACGGCGACGCCAAAGCCCATCATGAGGCCCATGCCCAGGGACTTGACGATGCCCTGCGCAGTCACAACGTCAAACAGACCGGCAGCGGTGCCGCCGACAATGATGCCAAAGTTGCCCAGCAGCGCGCCGGCAAACCAGAAAGCGACCGGGGCGAAGCCCACGAGGAAGCCGACGGAGAGCAGCATGGGCGAGTTGTAGATGGCAAAGGTCACGCCGGGGATATTGAGCGTGCACAGCATGCTGGGCACCACGCCCAGGGCGTCGCGCAGCACGCTATAGATGCCGGCGATGGCCATGGAACCAAAGAGCTGCTTGCCGGTTTTGCCGCCAGCCTCGGTGGCGCGCAGGGTCTGAGCTGCGGCGTTGCCGGTGGGGAACTCAAGCGCGGCGTCCACGATAAAGTGACGGTGGATGAGTGCGGTGGCCAGCAGGCCCAGGATAGTGCCGGCGAGTGCCACGATAAACATGTCGAGCCAGCTAATCTGGTCGGCATAGCCCAGCATCCAGGCGCCCGGGATGGTAAACGCCAGACCGCCGGCGACCATGGCGCCCGCGGACATGATGGTGTGGGTGACGTTTGCCTCGTTGAGGCTGGCGTTGCCCATGAGCTTAAGGAAGAACAGCGAGATGACGGCAGCGAAGACGATCGGCCAGGGGAGTGCGCCCATCTTGAGGGCGGTGTAGGCCGAGCTTGCCGTGATGATCACGCAGCCAAGGACGCCGATGACGACGCCGCGCAGCGTGAGTTGCCCGCGCATCGAAGCGCGGTTCGAGGGATTGCTCATATAGAACTCCTTTGCGTATATCCGCTCCCCCGGGAGCGCCGCTACGGATACGGCGCGGGAAGTCGGGTTACCAAGGGCCGCCGCGTGAGCTCGCGTGCGACCGCGCACCAGTATAGCGGCAAGCTAGTCATTTTGGGATGACTGGTTTAGGTAGGCGATATACTGCTGGGCAGACGAAAGGAGCGCCGACGATGCTTAATGGGTGCGCATATATATTGACGGTCGACGTGGGTAACACGTTCATTCGCTTTGGTCTGTTTGCCGAGGATTCGGCCGCGGCGCAGGAATGCCCGCTTGCGACGTGCGAGATCACGACGCCATCGAGCATTACGGCCGACGAAGCGCGCATGAGGCTCGCACAGGTCATGGGCGCGCTGGCGGCCGATGCGGGCATGCCCGGCGCGCTCGTGCCCACGGCGGCCGTGCTGAGCTGCGTGGTGCCGGCGCTCGAGCGCCCGTGGAAGGCGGCGCTTTCCCGTACCTGCACGGGGCGCGTGCTCACCGTGGGGCCGGGCCTCAAGACCGGCATGCCCGTACACTACGACGATCCGGCCGAGATCGGTCCCGACCGCATCGCCGACGCTGTGGCGGCACGCGCCGTCTACGGCTTTCCCTGCATCGTAATCGACTTGGGCACGACGACCAATATCGAGGTCATCGACGCGCACGGTACCTTTGTCGGCGGCGTTATCGCGCCGGGGCTGGCGCTCGGCGCCCGCTCCCTCTCGGCCGCTGCGGCGCGCCTGCCGCAGGTTGAGCCCTCGGCGCCGACACACGTCATCGGCCGCAACACGCGCGAGGCCATGCGCTCGGGCGTGGTCTTGGGCGAGGTGGCCCGCATCGACGGCATGCTCGACATGGTGCTTGCCGAGATGCGCGCGACCAAGGCCGCGGGGGAGGGCGACGTGCCCATCGTCATTACCGGCGACGATGCCGAGGCACTTGCGTCGCTGGTCGGTCACAGTCTGAAGGTCGACGACGCGCTGACGTTGCGGGGTCTCGCCGAGCTCTACCACATCAACCAAAAGCCCCGCCGCGTGTAAAAGTGAGGGCGCCGGTGGGACAAACGCCCCCACCTTTCACCTGCTACAATGGGTCAAACTATTGCGATTACGGAGGTGTCTGCCATGTCGGACGATCTTCATCAAACTTCGTCAGGCAAGCGCCTGGACGTCATTAGCTGGGACGAGTTCTTTATGAGCGTGGCCATTGCTGCGCAGCGCCGCAGCAAGGACCCTAACACGCAGGTGGGTGCGTGCATCGCCAGCACCAACCACCGCATCCTTTCGGTGGGCTACAACGGTACGCCCTCGGCGCTCAACGACGACTTTTTTCCGTGGGGTACGAGCGACGACCCGCTGCAGGACAAGCACAACTACGTGGTCCATGCCGAGGCCAACGCCGTTCTCAACTACCGTGGCTCGCTCAAGGACCTCGAGGGTTCCACGGTCTACGTCACGCTGTTCCCGTGCCATGACTGCGCCAAGATTTTGGCTCAGGTGGGCGTGGGCGAGGTCGTCTACCTGGACAACAAGTACGCCGACACCGATGATGGGCGTATCAGCCGCCGCATCCTCGACTCCTGTGGCATCAGCTACCGCCAGGTTATCGTCGATGTTCACATCGGCACCGAGGGGCGGGCTCAGCGGTAGCGCGTGGCAACGCCAGCTGGCAACAAAAGGCAGCCAAAAGAGCCCCGTCCCAAATTGACTACTCGTGAAAGTCGCGTCTGCGCGCATGGACGGCTCGTGAGCGGGTACACGGCTGTAGTAACATAGCTCTGTCCGCGGGCGCGCCCGCGTTATTGTGAGAAAGGAGCCCCTGTGGCTGTTAACGAAGAGCTGCTTAAGAAGGTTCTTGAAGAGATTCGCCCCAACCTCCAGGCCGACGGCGGCGACATGGAGTATATAGGCGTTGATGACGAGGGCGTCGTCAAGCTGGAGCTTCAGGGCGCCTGTGCCGGTTGTCCCATGAGCGCCCTGACGCTTTCCATGGGCATCGAGCGTATCCTGAAGGAGCATGTGCCCGGCGTTACCCGTGTCGAGCAGGTCAATGCCTCCGGCGAGACCGACGACCTGTACGACGAGTACGCGCCGTTCTAAGATGCGAAAGCTGCGGACGGCATACTCCGCATAGACGTTACGCCCAAATATGCGGCTGCGAGCGCAAGGCCCGCGGCCGCATTTGTATGTAGGGAGCAGGGGGACCGATATGCTCAACGACTTCTACCATATGCTTGATCCCGTCGCGATTTCGGCGGGGCCTATCACGATTTACTGGTACGGCCTGGCCTACGTGGTCGGCGCTCTGCTCACGGCGGTCGTCATGTACCGTACACAGCGTCGCTGGGGCTTTAACATCACGATTGACGACCTGACGAGTGTCGTGGTCGGCGTGGTCTTTGGCCTCATTATCGGTGCGCGCCTGTTCTACGTTGTCTTTTACGGTGATGGCTACTACTGGGCGCACCCGCTCGAGATCTTTGCCACCAACGAGGGAGGCATGAGCTTCCATGGCGGTTTGGTGGGCGGCATTATCGGCGGCATCATTGTGTGCCGCATGTATAAGCTCGATGCATGGACTTTGGCAGACCTTGCCGTCATAGGCGCGCCGCTGGCCTTGTGCCTGGGTCGTTGTGCCAACTTTGTCAACGGAGAGCTGTGGGGCAAGCCGACCGATCTGCCCTGGGGTGTGGTTTTTGGCGGGACTGCGGGCGATATGCCGCGTCACCCCTCCCAGCTCTACGAGGCATTTCTTGAGGGCATCGTGCTCTTTTGCATTCTGCAGGTGCTCAGCCGCAAAAAGCCGCTGCTGCCCCAGGGTACGTTTATGGGCGTGTTCGTGATGGGGTACGGCATCGTCCGCTTTCTCGTTGAGTTCGTGCGCGTGCCCGATGCGCAGCTGGGCTATCTGCTGGGTGGCGTTATCACCATGGGTCAGCTGCTGAGCCTGCCGCTTGTGATCGCCGGCCTGGCGCTCATCATCTTCGCCCGACACCGCAACCAACCCCAGCGCGTCTACCTGGACGCCTAGCCACCAAAACCACCACAAAGGGGACAGGCACCTTTGTGGTGGTTTTGCCGAGTTTGATAGGTTTCTAGAAAGGCTTTCGGACTGTGAAGGATTCCGACCTCTCCACAACGGCTGCGCGCGACGCTGCCCGCATTGTCTGGTTTAAGCGCTACCCCGCCAAGCAGACGCTCATCGCATTTTTGCTCGCGCTGTTGGCGACCACGGCGTTTTCCATCGATCCCGCCCCGGTGTCGAGCAACGCAGTCTTGGCGATTGACCCCAAAGCCTCGGGCATGCTGTACGTGTGCTACGAGGTGCTCCTCTCGTTTGCCGGCCATACCGACGCGGTCATGCTGCTTGCACTTGCCTGCCTGCTCACGCTGCCGTTTCGCTACGTGTTCTTTGGCCGTGGCGACACCTGGCGTCCATCGATCATTCTGCCGTCGCTGTTCTTCGCCATCTGCATGGTGTTCGGCCGCAGCTACGATCTTACCGACTCGGCCGAGATTGTCCTTGGCGACAAAGCCCGCATCATCTGCGCCTGGATTGGCGGCGCGGGCTGGATGCTCTTGGCGGTCGTTGCCTTCTATCTGGCTTTTGAGTGTCTAGATTGGCTGAGCTCTCGGCGCATTCCGTTTTCTGAAGCGCACTTTGGCCGCGTATGGCGTGTGGCTCACGCCGTGCTCTCGGTCCATCCCTTTGCCGGGCCCTTCCTGGTGCTTATGGTCGCCTGGGCGCCCACGCTCATCGCTTCGCTGCCCGGCCTTTTTATGGGAGATACGGGTGCGCAGATTCGCCAGTGGTTCAACTACCCCAACGGCACGAGTGACTACCTGCGTCTGCTCAATCCCAATGTGCTGCTCAACGGACATCACCCCGTGGTGCATACGGCTATCATCGGTTCGTGCGTCCAGCTGGGGCTTTCACTGTTCAACAGCGCCAACGCAGGTCTTGCCATCTACACCTGCGCTCAGTTCGTCATCACGGCCGCCTGCATGGCCTATTCCATCTCGTCGCTGCGCAAGCTGGGCGTGAGCCTGCCGGTCCGCGGCGTAATCCTGCTGTTCTTTGTGTTTATGCCCATGTTCTCCAACTACGCGGCCTTGCTTACCAAAGACGTGCTGTTTGCCGACGCGTTTTTGGTGCTGTTGGTGCAGACCGTGAAGCTCGTGGCCTGCGGCCTGCCCCGTCGCGATGCCAATGTCGAGCGTGCAGGCGAACAGAGGCCTGTGCTCTTTGCGCGCCACGACTGGCTGCTGCTCGCTCTGGGCGCCATGGGTTCCACGTTTCTGCGCAATGGCGGCCTGGTGTTTCCCCTGGCGGCATGCGTGATCGCGGCGGCGTTTTGCGCGTGGGACGCGCATGTGGCTCGTCGTGCGGCCAAACAGGCTGGTGCTGAGCCTTCGGGCGCCATCCCGCGTTTCCGCTGGGTGGGCGTTCTTGCGGTGCTTGCGCTCTGTCTTGCCTCCAATATGTACTTCACCAAGGTCTTTATGCCGGCGCACGACATCACGCCTGGTTCCAAGCGCGAAATCCTCTCGATTCCGTTCCAGCAGACGGCTCGTTTCGTCCAAAAGCACGACGGCCTCAACTCGGGTGTCAACCCCACGGTTAAGGAGGACGGCACCATCGTGGAGGCTCCTTGCGACGGCTTGGTGACCGACGAAGAGCGTGCCGTGATCGACCGTGTGCTCAAGTACGAGAATCTGGGCCGCCGTTACAACCCGGATAAGTCGGACGCTGTCAAAAATTGCTTCAACGAGTACGCCTCGCAGGAGGACATCAAGGCCTATTTTGAGGTGTGGGCTCAGATGTTTAAGAAGGATCCCGAATGCTATATTTCGGCGCTTATCAATAACTACTATGGTTATTTTTATCCGAGCGCGCGCGATGCCTGGGTCTACAGCACGGCGCGTAGTGCCGAGATCATGGCGCGTCCCGACAACCTCAAGTACTTCGACTTCCATCCGGTTGACAGCAACGTGGTGCGCTGGCGTGACCATCTGATCAACCTATACCGTGTGGCGGTGCAGCGTGTTCCCTTTATCTCGCTCACCATGAGCTCGGCCACCTATGTGTGGATCATGATCGCCGTGGTGGTCTACCTGCTGCGTCGTCATTCATGGCGTGCGCTGGCGATCTGGGTGCCGCTGTTGGGCGTACTCGCCGTGTGCCTGATTGGCCCGTGCAACGGCTCGACCTACATGCGCTATCTGTATCCGGTCATCGCCTGCATGCCCTTCGCCATCGGCGCCACCGTCACCCGCAGCGACTTCCTCTGGTCCTAACTTGGTGCATTGAGGTCAGGTTTCTTTGCACCAAAGGGGCCATCATCACGACGCCTTCATTTTGGGGTTTATCTCGCAGGCCAGTAGGTATATCATAACGACGTTTGTTTATATTGCCCGAGCATCTGCGCTGGGCTTTAGGTCGAAACCGATAGGAGACACGTATGTCCGGACACTCTAAGTGGGCCACAACCAAGCATCGTAAGGGCGCGCAGGACGCCAAGCGTTCCGCCCTCTTCTCCAAGCTGAGCCGCAACATCACCGTTGCTGCCCGTCTCGGCGGCGACCCGCTGCCCGAGAACAACGCCAGCCTCGCCGCTGCCGTTGCTAAGGCCAAGGCTCAGTCCATGCCCAAGGACAAGATCAAGTCCGCTATCGACAAGGCCTTCGGTTCGGGTGCCGACGCCGCCGTCTACGAGAACATCGTGTACGAGGGCTACGGTCCCGCCGGTGTCGCCGTCTACGTTGACTGCCTGACCGACAACCGCAACCGCACCGCCGCTGATGTCCGTTCCGCCTTCTCCCACGCTGGTGGTAACCTGGGCACCTCGGGCTCCGTCGCCTTCCAGTTTGAGCGCAAGGGCCAGATCGTCGTCGCCAAGGAGATCCTGGACGAGAACGCCAAGAAGGAGACCATGATCGCCAACGGTCCTGCCGGTGACGAGGATGAGTTCATGATGGCCATCGCCGAGGCCGGTGGCGAGGACTACGAGGACGCCGGCGAGGAGTGGATCGTCTGGACCGCTGCTAACGACGTCATGGCTGTCTCCAAGGCGCTCGAGGAGCAGGGCGTCCAGGTCAAGGGCTCCGAGACCACCATGGTCCCGACTACCCCGACCGAGGTTTCCGGCGCCGACGCCAAGAAGGTCCAGCGCCTCATCGACCGCCTTGAGGAGCTCGACGACGTCCAGGACGTCTACAGCACCATGGACATGACCGACGAGGTCATCGCTGCCCTCGAGGAGGAGTAGCGCCCGCACGGATTGAGCCGTGCATATCTGGGCATAATGAAGCGAGCATGCAAGCCTCGTGGAATAGATGAGCCGGATCCGCGTGCATGAGGCACCGGACCCGGCTCTTTTATAATGATGCGAATCGTTTTGCATTCTGTGGATCGAGATTTGAAGGGAGCGCTGCATGTGCGTGCTCAAACGAGCCCTGGCGATCGTGTATCTTGCCGCCGCCGTCGTGGCGCTGGGTACGTTAGTCTGCCAGTTTTGGGGGCCATATACCTATCGCTTTATGCTGCTGATGCGCGATCCGCTGCCTCGCATCGTTGTTACGGCGTGCGGCGGTGTCGTGGCGCTCGGCGTGCTCGTGGGTTTCTTCCGCCTGATGTTTGCTCGTCGCGAGCCGTCCTGCGTGCATCCGGCGGGGGAGCGCAATATCGAGGTCACGCTCGCTGCCCTCTCCTCGTGTGCTCGTACCGCGGCAGAGCGCGACGACCGAGTGATGATCGAGCATGTCGAGGCGCGCGTGCAGGGCTCCGACGAATCGCACGTCCGTTTTAAGGTCGACGCCATCGCGCTCGACGACCGGGATGTGGCCTCCCAAGCTATCGCGATGCAGCAACGTATCGAGGAGGCCTGCGACACTATGCTCGGCACGCCGGGCACGACTGCGCGCGTTCGTTTTTTGCCATCCAAGACTACCGTCCAGACCGTGGAGGTTTCCGGTGAGTGATACCAATCAAGACAAGACCGTCCGCACCCCGCGCCTGACTATCGATCAGAGCGCCGCGCCGGCAGGCGAGGTCGTCGATCCTAAGGTGGAGGGTACCGAGTCACATGACGCGGTCGCCGATGATTTTGATGAGGCCATGGGTCTCATCAAGGGTACGGGGGCAGCCATCTGGAGCTATGCCGTCCGTCATCCCAACACCACGCTTGGAGCCGTCGCTGGTTTTGTGCTCGCCGTGCTGGTGCTCACGCTCGGCCTGTGGGATACGCTCGTCATCGCTTTCTTTGTGCTGATCGGCGCCGTGATTGGCCAGATCCGCGACGGCGAGAACGGGATCGTCAACTTCTTCGGCCGTCTGTTTAGCGGCCGCTAGTATGTATTCGACCGCCGCGTGTGCGGTGGGCATAAGGAGGAACCATGGCTTTTAACACGAAGGTCGATGTGGCCGATACTGAGCCCGAGGCAGACGAGACCGTCGCCGCCGAGGCCGAGGACGTAACGCTCGAGGACGAGGCGCTCGTCGAGGCCGAACCCGCCGACGATGCGGACGAGGATGATGAGGAAACAGACGAGTCCGAGGACTCGCTGACCTATTCCAACGGTGTAATCGAGAAGATCGTCGCCATGGCCACCCGCGAGGTGCCGCACGTCCTGGGCATGAAGGGCAACCTCATGCACTTTGTGCAGGAGCAGTTTGGTGCCGAGAACCTGACCAAGGGCGTGACGGTCGAGGTCACCGATGACAACCGCGTGGTCGTCAACATTTCCGTCATTATCGAGTACGGCGCCTACGCGCCCGCGATTTTCGACGACGTCAAGGCGCGCGTGACCGAGCGTCTGGCCGCGATGACCGGCCTTGAGGTGGCAGGCGTCAACCTACGCATCGAGGATGTCATCACCCCCGAGGAGTACGAGCACCGCACCAACCAGCACGAGTAACCTACCAAAAAGGGATGTTTATTTTAGCAGGTTTTATCTGCGAAAACGTCAAACGGCCGGCCGCACGGATGTATGTGCGGCCGGCCGTTATTTGTATGTCCCCGATGTAGGCATACCGCTCGTCTAACTAGGGGTTGCAATCGTCGTGTTCCGCGTTACCCTAATGGGCGCATTGTTTCCAAATTGTTAACGAGGGGTTGCCGTAATGGCTGACGAGCACGAAACAGAAAGCCAGGCATGGGCGATTGAGGCTGCCGCGGCAGAGGCGGCATCGCGAGCTGCCGAGGAGGTACATCGTCCTCCCGTGGTGCCGATGGAGCGCGTGGTTGATCGCACCGATATCGAGCGCGGCGAGCGTGCCGGCCAAAAGCGTAGCCAGGAGCCAGGCTTCCCGCGCTTTTTCGCCGAGCTCAATCTGGGCCTGATTCTTACGGCCTTTGCCATCGTTGCGTTTAAAACCCCTAATCACTTTGCTTTTGGCGGCACCTCGGGCGTGTCGGTTATTCTGTCCACGCTGTTCCCGACCCTGCCCGTCGGCGTCTTTATGTGGATTATCAACGCGGTTCTCGTCGTTTTGGGCTTTATCTTTTTGGAGCGCAAGGCAATCCTGTGGAGCGTCTTCGCCTCGTTTGCGCTGTCCGCCTATGTTTCGCTTTTCGAGCTCTTTATCCCGACCAGTGTCTCGATGACGGGCGATATGTGGCTCGACCTGTGTTTTGCCGTGATTCTGCCGGCGCTCGGCAGCGCCATCGTCTTTGATATCGGCGCCTCGACGGGTGGCACGGACATTCTTGCCATGATCCTCAAGCGCCGCACGACGCTCGAGATTGGCCGCGCCCTGCTGCTGGTCGATATCGGCATCGTGGCCATCGCGGCCTTCTTGTACGGCCCGCGTGTCGGTCTGTATTGCGTGCTCGGCCTGTTTGCCAAGACGCTTGTGGTCGACAAAGCCATCGAGAGCATTCACCTTCGTAAGGTCTGCACGGTCATTTGTTCCGAGCCCCTTAAGGTCGAGGAGTTTATCGTCAAGCATCTCAACCGTACGGCGACCATTAGTCGCGGCTACGGTGCCTTCTCGGGCAAGTGCGTGACGGTGATCATGAGCGTGCTGAGCCGTCGCGAGGCCGTGCAACTGCGCCGCTATGCGCGCGAGGTCGATCCGGGTGCCTTTATCACGATTGTCGACAGTTCCGAGATCGTCGGCAAGGGTTTCCGCGGCACGAACTAGCGCGAACGCATTCATCAAACAATCGAAAAGCGCCTCGCGCGTTGCAAATACGTCATCTAAGAGTATTTGAACTCACATTGGGTGATAATGATGCCAAAGACATCGTTTGCGATCCAGGTGATTCGCTCTAGATACGAAGGGATGATTCTATGTTCTGCTCGCAGTGTGGCGCCCCCATGGGCGATAACGACAAGTTCTGCGGCGTGTGTGGTGCTCCTAATGCCGGTGCCGCTGGCCCCGCTCCCCAGGGACAGCCTCAGCCCCAGCAGTTTGTTCCGCAACCGCCCGTGGCGAATGCGCCAAAGGGCTGTGTGGTTCAGGCGTTCCAGGATATGACCAAGACCCCGGGCGTGCTTCAGCGTGTATGCCAAATCGCGTTTTTGCCGGCGCTGATTTGCGTTGTGTCGGTGCTCGTGTTGTTTATTCCCGTTATTGGCGGCATTGCGGCTGCCATCGGCTTTTTGGCAGCTTGCATTGCGAGCGTGTGCGGTTCCGGCTTTGGCATCGAGTGGGGTCGCGATCTGTCGCTTAAGATCGATGACGGCATGGATCGTCCGCTGATGCGTTCCACGTCGTTTGGTCTCGGAGTCTTTTCGAGCGTTATTTCGGTCGTGCTCGAGGTTATCGCTGCCATTCCCGTTATCGGTGTAGTGCTTTCGCTGGTGGAGGGCGTGGCGCTTGGTGCCGCAGGCTCGTACTCCTACTATGGCTCCTATGCGCTCGAGGCTGCGCTGTTCGGTTCGCTCGGCCTGCTTGTCCTGGCTATGATTGCCACGGCAGTCTTGGGGGTCTTCTTTAAGATGTTCGCCGACATTGCCGTGATGCACTTTGCGGTGACCGGGCGCGTTGAGAGCGCGTTTTCGCTCGACAAGGTCTGGGCGGCGTTTAAGCACAACAAGACCAAGCTGTTCTGCGCTTCGTTCCTTCCCGAGTTTTTGACGGGCCTGGTTTCCAACGCCATTACGTGGATCTTGACAGCTGTCTTTGGTGCCATCGCCGGAATTGGCGCGTACGGCTATTACTATCGCCCCACGGGTATCGAGGCGATTGTTACCGCCGGTGGTGTCACGCTCGTATTGTTCCTGGTGCTGATTGCATTCGTCACGGTGTTCCTTACGGTCTTTGGCAAGATGCTCAAGCACCGTGCCGTTGGCTATTGGGCTGCACGTTATGCAAGCGAATGGGCCGATGAGGACAAGGACGACGTTTTGACTTTTGTGCTCCCGGGTGAGAAGAAGCCTGCTCCTGCGGGATTCAATCCCACGGCAGCCACTGGTGCTGCGCCTGCCCCGGCACCCGCGCCTGCACCTGCCCCGGCACCCGCGCCTGCCCCTGCCCCGGCACCTGCTCCTGTCCCCGCACCGGCGTCCGAGGCGACGCCTGCGGAGCCCGATTGGGATGCCGTTGCCACGCCGGCGGATGAGCCGGGCGATAATCCTGCTGCCGAAAACAATCAAACCGAATAGCCGGTCGAGGCGCCCTGGGCAACTGAGCCCGGGGTGCCTTTTTCTACTACGAAAGCAAGAAAATGCCTGGGAAAACGGTTGCAGCAAAATTTCTCGGAAATTGGTCAATGTTGCGCAACAACGTCGCGGCTATTGTTGAGAACGTAGACGTGTAAGGTTTGAAGGCGTGCGACGCCTTAGGAAAAGGAGAGGCTCATGTTCTGTCCCACTTGTGGTTCTCCCATTTCGGATGATGCCAAATTCTGCCCTGTTTGCGGATCCGCCGTTGGTGCCGCTTCTGCCGCTCCGGCCCCGCAGCCCCAGCCCGCTCCGGCCCAGGCTATTCAGCCCGTGCCCCAGCCTCAGCAGCAGTACACCGGTCAATACGCCCAACAGTCCGCATCCGCTCCGATGGGCTATGGCCCCATTAAGGCTGACCGCAGCCTGATCGGCTGGCTGCTGCTCTCTCTTGTGACCTGCGGTATCTATTCGTTCTACTTCCTGTATTGCTTGGCACGCGACGTCAACACGTTGTGTCAGGATGACGGCGATTACACGCCGGGTCTGGCGGAATTCATCCTTCTATCGTTTGTGACCTGCGGCTTCTACGCGTACTACTGGTATTACAAGATTGGCAACCGCCTGCAGGCCAACGCTCCTCGCTACGGCCTGGTGTTCCAGGAAAACGGCACCACCGTTCTTCTGTGGCAGATCTTCGGCGCGCTCCTGTGCGGCCTTGGTCCCATCTTCGCTATGAACATCATCATCAATAATACCAATGCCATGGCAACGGCTTACAACACTCGCCTTGGCGCTCGTGCCTAACAATAAGGGCGGCGTGAACAGCTCCCAGGGACATAGGGGCACGGCAGAGCTCCTTCGCCGCGCCCTTTTTTGCACCGGCGCGCTCTTTGTCGCCTGGCTCGCGCTCTACCTGCTCGATATCGGCTGCATTTTTCGAATGATGACGGGCGCTCCTTGTCCGGGATGCGGCATGACGAGGGCGTGGCTGGCGGCGCTGCGTCTCGATTTTGCGGCGGCCTTTGCCTACCATCCGCTGTTTTGGGTGGTGCCGATTGCGTTTGTGCTCGCGTTCGTGCGCGAGGAGGTGGCATCGAGCAAGCTAAAGCGTGGTGTCGACATTGCAGTCACCGTGTTGTGCATGCTGGTCATCGCCGTATGGATCGTGCGCCTCATCAATCCGGTAGATGCCGGCCTACTCTTTGGCGGCCATGCGCCCGCCGGAGTCCCCGACGACATCATCCACCTCGAACCCCCACGCTGGCTCACCATCCTTCGCTCTTTCCTGTCGTGACGGAGGACGCGCTAGAAAAGCGGTCGACACATAAGCGGGGGCGAACGTTGAGATAACGTTCGCCCCCGCTTTGCTCTAGCCAGGTTGTTATGGGTGGGCGTGATGGCTACTCGTCGCGCTTCTCCTCGTGGCGAGCGGCAGCCCGCGCATCGTGGATGCCCTTGATTGCAGCATGGCGAGCGGTGCGAGCATCGTGCATGGCGTCGCGCGCCTCAGCGGCTGTTGCCTTGGCAGAGCGCAGCTTGGCGGCCAAGTCGGGGTTGGTCTCGGCAACCGCGGCGATCGTGGGGCCGTCGAGCTCCTCTTGCGTGGGCTCGGCCAAAAAGTCGATAGCATACTGGGCGGCCACCATGGAGCCCTTTGCCAGCACGGTCTCGTCGATCTTGTAGAAGCAGGAATGTTGGGCGTACGTGGCACCAATCTTGGGGTTGCGCGTACCTACAAAGGCGAGCACGCCCGGCACGCGGCGCAGGTACTCCGAAAAATCCTCGCCCGAAAGCGTGCCACGGTAATGGCCTTGACCGGTGGGGCCCAGGCACTTGATTACAGCCTGACGGCAGCGCTCGCTCGAGGCGACCTCGTTTTCGACCTTGTAGTTGGCGATGGTGTAGTCGGTGAGCTCAGCCTCGGCGCCCAGAGCTGCCGCGGTATGCTCCACGATGCGGCGCATGAGCTCCGGCATTTCCTCGTGGGTCGAATCGCCGTAGGTGCGCACTGTGCCGGCGAGGTAGGCCGTGCCGGCGATAACGTTGCGCGCGGTGCCGCCGTGCAGCTCGCCGACGGTGATGACAGCCGGCTCGTAGGGGCTAATCTCGCGCGAGACGATGGTCTGCAGGGCGTTGACGATCTCTGCCGCAACCATAACGGCGTCGTGGCCGCGCTGGGGCATGGCGCCATGGCACGAGGTGCCGCGGACGTCGATGCGGAACCAGTCGGTATTTGCCATGCGTGGGCCGGGCTCGCAGCTTACGGTACCGGCGTCGACCTCGCTCCAGATGTGCGCGGCGTAGGCGCCATCGACGCCGTCGAGCACACCCGTGCCAATCATGAGTTTGGCGCCCTGGCCGTTTTCCTCGCTGGGCTGGAATACGATGCGAATCTCGCCGTGGATGTCATCGGTCATGTGGCGCAGAATCTGCAACGTGCCGAGCATCATGGCGATATGGCAGTCGTGACCGCAGGCGTGCATGCAGCCCTCATTGACGCTGGCGAACTCCTCGCCGGTCTGCTCAGTGACGGGCAGGGCGTCGATATCGGCGCGCAGCAGGATGCGGCGGCGCGGCGTGCCGTCCTCGCGGTAGGCATCCGGCGCGGTGCCGCGAAGCGTCGCCACCAGGCCCGTCTTGAGCGGACGCTCGTAGGGGATATTCATGGCGTCGAGCTGGTTGGCGATGTCGGAAGTCGTGCGCTCCTCGGCAAGGCTCAGCTCCGGGTGCTTATGGAAGTGCCGGCGCTGCTTGATGATGTAGGGTTCAAACTCGGCGGCGATATCCTGGATGGCCGCGGTGACGTCGTCTGCCGCGCGAACCTCGGTTGCCGCCATAATCTGCTGTGCCTTGGTCTTCGTCATGGTCGATTTGCTCCTTGTTGGCTCGATCGCAAAATCGTACAGGCTCTCTCCAGTATGCCACCTGCCGCTAGGGCTGGTAAAGCTGCCGTTTGCCGCTTGGCATTTTGTAACCGAGGCGGGGGAGTACACTCGGGGGTGTTGAATTTCCTGCCAGAGATGGGGATGCCCATGCAACATATCGATCGGATTATTCGCTCCAAGAACGTCTTTACCGCGCAAGACGGCATCGATTCCGCCCGCGAGCTGGCGATTGCCATCGCGGGCGACCGCATCGTCGCAGTCGGTGCGCCCGATGACGTAATTGCCGCCGCACCTGCCGCCACGCCGGTGGTCGATTACGGCGAGCAGTTTGTCTGCCCCGGTTTCCATGATGCGCATCTGCACTTCTTCCATACCTCGGTCGGCTCCTCGCCGTACATGCTCATGGATATGGGCACGTCCGAGGCGGCACTGGTACAACATGCGCTCGAGTTTTCCCAGGATCTGCCTAGTGACGCTTGGGTTGTGACGCAGGGCTGGCGCGATTACCGTTGGGATCCGCCCGAGCATCCTACCAAGGCGTCGCTCGATGCGGCATTCCCCGATCGTCCCTGCGTTATGTATTCGGGCGACGGGCACACGCTTTGGCTCAACAGCCGCGCACTCGAGGCGCTCGGCGTCACGCGCGACAGCGAGCCGCCAGCGGGCGGTAGCTACGACAAGGACGCAAACGGCGAGCTCACGGGTATTGCTCACGAGGCGGCTGCCATGCAGCTGTTGCCGCGCTGCCTTGAGTGGCTGGGCGAAGATCGCATCGCAAACGCTTACGCCGATCAAATGAGGCGCATGGCCGAGCAGGGCATCACCTCGATCTGCGATATGTCGCTCATGCCCATGCCGGGCTGCGATTTTATCCGCGACGATGTCTACGACAAACTGCAGACGGCCGGCAAGCTGGGCATTCGTGCCCATCTGTTCCCCACGCTGTTGGATGACCAGTCGCGCTTGGAAGAGCTGCAGACCCGCTACGCGAACAACGCGCTGCTCTCGGCGCCAGGCTTTAAGCAGTTCTTCGACGGCGTGTCGAGCGAACACACGGCCTATCTCACCGAGCCCTATACCAATCCGCGCTTCCCGGGCGACCAGGGCCGTCTGACGGTTCCCGCCGAGCGCATGCGCAAGCTAGTTCTGGCGGCCGCGGAGCGCGGCCACACCGTGCGCATCCACGTCATCGGCGACGGTGCGATTCATGCCGCGCTCGATATCTTTGAGGAGGCCTCCGACCTGTACGGGCTGTCCCAGCACGGCCATAACACGCTCGAGCACCTGGAGAACCTTCTGCCCGAGGACATCGACCGCCTGCGCAAGCTCAACGTGGTTGCTTCGAGCCAGCCCTGCCACATTACACTCGACCCGGGTGGCCCGGAGCGCGACCTGGGCCTGGAGCGCAGCCGCATCATGTGGCCGTTCGCAACCTATAAGCAGCGCGGCATTCGCCAAGCCTTCGGTACCGACAGCCCCATCACAGCTGTTACCAGCATGAACGTGCTCTACACGGCTATCACGCGCCAGGACCCCAAAAGCCACTGGCCCGAGGGCGGCTGGCTGCCGAGCGAGCGCATCGATGCGGCAACAGCCCTGCGCAACTACACCCTGGGCAGCGCCTACGCGGCAGGCGACGAGCAAAACCTCGGCAGCCTGGAACTCGGCAAATACGCCGATCTGGTAGTCCTGGACCAAAACCCGCTCACCGTTGACCCCCAAGACCTCCAGGCCACAAAAATTCAGGCCACCTACCTGGCAGGTAACTTGATTTACGAGCGCTAAGTATTCATGCCGTACCGTTAAGCGCGGCTCGGACAGCCTATTTTGGGATAGCGCTCGAGTCGCGTTTGTTTGCCGGTGGGGATTTGTTAGGAGCGTCCCCGCTCTGATGGATTTGGGCGCAGGGCGGATGCGCCGCTGCCCTGCGCGCTCAATTTGGACATCAGCAATGCTGCCTCTTGGTGTTTTGCATACTTCCCATTACAGATTGCATAAAAAGGCTGGGATATTCTTCCTGATCCTGATGTACCCCCGCCCGTGCCGTGCAAAAAACGGAGTATTCAGCACCGCGAGCTCTGCCGGTGCCGCTGCAGTCGGGTAGCATTGTGGAGATCGACGTCATTTTGGGGTCCGACGTGGCGCGAGGCATGCTTGTTTGTCTCGACGAGGCCTGTCTGCCGACCCAAATCGCCGGTCGAAGGCTACCGTGGGACTAATTAGATGCGCCCGGTGCGTATGCATTTGTCCCGGCCTGCTGAAAACTCCCAAAAATGCACGGTGCTCCCCAGGGGACCCGTGCTCGCAACGAAAACCATGCTCATGTCGCTATCCGCATCGCCTTTTTGCTGCACTGACTTTTCTGAATGCCGGGCTCGAATTAGTTAACCTGCCTCCCGTGTGGCTCCGGAGGGGCGGGGCATAAGGTTTATCGCGAGTTCCGCACGAGCCGAAGGCCACTTAATGTGGCCTTCGTGCGAGCAGGACTGCCCGAGCAGGAAACCTTATGCCCCGCCCCTCCGGAGCCACACGGGAGCCACTGCTAAGTTATCCCCCGGCATTCAGAAAATCTAAGTGCCAAAAAATAAGATTTTTTGACTCTGTGTTGTATAACCCGCCATTCGTGGGTACCATTCAACGCGTACGCAAACAAAAAGGGTTAATTCGCGTGGTATAACCGCGCGGCCCAAAAAGGAGGAGACAAGCATGTCGTCTTTGAAGCCGCTTGCAGATCGTGTTCTGGTCAAGCCCGACGAGGCCGAGCAGAAGACCGCTTCCGGTCTGTATATCGCCAGCAACGCTCAGGAGAAGCCGCAGCGCGGCACCATCGTTGCCGTGGGCGCCGGCAAGGTCAACGACAAGGGTGAGCGCATCCCCATGGACGTCAAGGTTGGCGACGTTGTCATCTACGGTAAGTTCGGTGGCAACGAGGTCAAGGTCGACGGCGAGAAGTATCTGCTGATGCGCGCCGACGACATCTACGCCGTCGTCGAGGCCTAGTCTCGTCAGAATCTCTGATTCGTCTTTGAGCGCGCCCGCCGCATAGGACTCGGAAGCGGCGACGCGAGTCACATTTCTTTTGGAGGATTACCTACCATGGCAAAGAACATTACGTTCAACACCGATGCCCGCGCTAAGCTTGCCAAGGGCGTCAACACTCTGGCCGACGCCGTTACCGTCACCATGGGCCCCAAGGGTCGCTACGTTGCGCTGCAGCGCACGTTCGGTGCTCCGACCATCACCAACGACGGCGTTTCCGTCGCTAAGGAGATCGAGCTCGAGGACAACATCGAGAACATGGGCGCTCAGCTGGTGAAGGAGGTCGCCACCAAGACCAACGACACCGTGGGTGACGGCACCACCACCGCAACTCTGCTCGCTCAGGCCATCGTCAACGACGGCCTGCGCAACGTCGCCGCTGGCGCCAACCCGCTGGCCATCCGTCGCGGCATCGACAAGGCCGTTAACGCCGCCGTCGCCGAGATGAAGAAGCAGGCCAAGCCGGTCGAGACCAAGGAGCAGATCGCTTCCGTCGGTACCATCTCCGCCGGTGACCCCGAGGTCGGCGAGAAGATCGCCGAGGCCATGGAGGTCGTGGGCAAGGACGGCGTCATCACCGTCGAGGATTCCCAGACGTTCGACATCACCATCGACACCGTCGAGGGCATGCAGTTCGACAAGGGCTATGTCTCCGCTTACTTCGTCACGGATAACGACCGCATGGAGGCCGTGATGAAGGATCCGTACATCCTCATCACCGACCAGAAGATCTCCAGCGTTCAGGACATCATGCCCGTTCTCGAGGCTGTCCAGCGCGCTGGCCGTGGCCTGCTCATCATCGCTGAGGACATCGACGGCGAGGCTCTGCCTACCCTGGTCCTCAACAAGATCCGTGGCGCCCTCAACGTCTGCGCCGTCAAGGCCCCGGGCTACGGCGATCGCCGCAAGCGCATTCTCGAGGACATCGCCGTCCTCACCGGTGGCCAGGCTGCCCTGGACGAGTTGGGCGTGAAGGTCGCTGACATCACCGCCGATATGCTCGGTACCGCTAAGTCCGTCACCATCTCTAAGGACAACACCGTCGTCGTCGGCGGCGCTGGCTCCAAGGAGGCCATCGACGCCCGTATCGCTCAGATTAAGGGCGAGATGGAGAACACCACCTCTGACTTCGACCGTGAGAAGCTCCAGGAGCGCCTGGCCAAGCTCTCCGGTGGCGTTGCCGTCATCAAGGTCGGCGCTGCTACCGAGTCCGAGCTCAAGGAGATCAAGCATCGCGTCGAGGACGCCCTGCAGGCCACCCGCGCTGCTGTCGAGGAGGGCATTGTCGCTGGCGGCGGCGTCGCCTTCATGGACGCTGCTCCTGCGCTCGATGCCGTCGAGATAGATGACCCCGAGGAGAAGATCGGCGTCGACATCGTCAAGAAGGCTCTGACCGCTCCGGTCGCCACCATCGCCAAGAACGCTGGCTTTGAGGGCGCCGTCGTGGTCGACAAGGTCGCCGAGCTGCCCGCCGGCCAGGGTCTCAACTCTGCCAACGGCGAGTGGGGCGACATGATCGAGATGGGCGTCCTCGACCCCGTCAAGGTCAGCCGCGTCACCCTGCAGAACGCTGCTTCTGTCGCCAGCCTGATCCTCATCACCGAGGCCACCGTCTCCGATGTGCCCAAGAACACTCAGCTTGAGGACGCAATCGCTGCTGCTACCGCTGGTCAGCAGGGCGGCGGTATGTACTAAGGCCGACAAGGTCTAGAACTCCCACCGGGGATCCGGGGGCGTGACGGGGTTTCTCTCCGGAACGTCCTCGGACATGCAAAGAGGCTCCTATTTGGCAAGGTGTTTTTTAGAATCCATTTTGCGTTCGGCCTCGAAGGCCTGCCTGTCCCAATCGAGCGGAAGTCCGGCCTCGACCCATGCCTCGTAGGCCCTCCTTATGGGCTTGAGCTCCCTTTGGCCCCTCTCCAGCATCGAGATGTACTTCTCGCTGGTGCCCAGTATGGACGCCGCCCTCACCTGGCTGAC
>NZ_JBCJBG010000021.1:0-28473 GCF_039062315.1 Collinsella aerofaciens | reverse complement strand
TCGTGCTTCACCCTCAAGTCGACACGCATAAAAAGCCTCCCATTTCTCATGTCCAAGAAATGGGAGGCAGTTCAACGAGACAGGGGGTTAGGTTATACTAAATTGCACTGTAGGCCGCATTTGATGCATTTCGCTCCAAGCGCGGCACTCAGTGGATATCCGATTTACCATTTGGATGTCCTGGCGGTCATTTAGCGTCTCGACACAAGCTCGGCCCCGGAGCTCGTTCGAGCTGTTCGTATTCCTTGAAAGGGGAAACATGGACATATCGAGGAAGACTGATTATGCCCTTCGCATGCTTGCGATGCTTGCCGAGGAGCCGGAGCGGTTGCTTTCTGTTCGCACTGCTGCCGAAGAGGTCAATGTTCCGTATTCGTTTGCCCGTTCGATTCAGCACGGCTTGGTTCAGGCCGGCATTGTGGAGAGCCTGCGTGGTGTTCATGGCGGCATGCGCCTTAAGGTGAGCCCCGACGATGTCACGATCCGTCAGGTCGTAGAGGCCGTTCAGGGCCCCATGGTTATGAACGATTGCACCGCGCCCGATGGCGACTGTGCGCGCATGGGCACGTGCTGCTATCATCCCCTGTGGGCCGGAGCCCAGGCGCTGATGCGCGACTATCTCGATTCCGTTTCGCTCGGCGATATCGTCGCCCATCGCCAGTTTCCGGCTGTCGATCCCAAGTTCGCCGACCGCGATGCGTTTCCCGAGTACGCCGCTTGCGCGTATGCTTGCCGGGAGGAATAGCGCCGCATAAGGAGCATTGTCATGATTCAGGACCCCTTTCGTTCGATGATTCGTTCGGAAGGGGTCCTGCGTTATCGCGACCTTCCGTGGCGCCGCACGCGCGACCCGTATATCATCTGGCTTTCCGAGGTCATGCTGCAGCAGACGCAGGTGCCGCGCGTGGAGACGCGCATGCCGGCGTGGCTCGATCGCTTTCCGACTGTCCGGGCGCTTGCTCAGGCCGCCCCTTCCGATGTCTTGGATGCGTGGCAGGGGATGGGCTACAATCGCCGCGCCCTGGCGCTTCACAGGGCTGCACAGTGCGTTGTGGAGGACTGGGATGGGGAGTTTCCGCGTGAGACGCACGATCTGGTCGCGTTGCCCGGCATTGGCCCGGCAACGGCGCAGGGCATCCGTTCGTTTGCATTCGATCTTCCGGGCGTGTATCTGGAGACCAACGTGCGCACGGTCTTTTTGCATCATTTCTTTCCCGATGTGCCGGCCGTTCCCGATCGCGAGCTGGTGCCGCTGATTCAAGCTGCCTGTCCGGCGGCCCCCGGTGCGGCGGCGGATGAGATTGCGCCCTTTGCCGCGCCTCAAGACGATGCCGACACGCCGCGCGCGTGGTATTACGCGTTGCTGGATTACGGCGCGTATCTTAAAAAGACGCTGCCCAATCCGTCCAGGCGGTCGGCGGGCTATAGTCGTCAGTCCAAGTTTGAGGGCTCGCGCCGCCAAAAGCGCGCCCACATTGTGCGCATGCTGCTGGCAGCGCGCGATGGGCAGCCGGCAGGTATTACGCTTGATGAAGCTGTTGCAGGCGTTAACGAGATGGAGACGGTAGCCGGCCGTGAGCCGGTCGAGCGCGAGCTGGTCGCAAGTATTCTTGCCGATCTGGAGCGCGAGGGCTTTTGCCGCTCCGAGGGCGATCGTTGGTTGAGCGTGTAGCCCGCTCAAATCTGAAGAACGGGATTGTAAGGTTTAAATTCTCGGCTTGAGGGCATCCTAAAGACAGGGCCGCTCAAAGCCTATGGGCGGCACGTGTTGAAGGGAAGTACACCTATGGATTTTGAGAACTCTCAGACCAAGAAGAACCTCGAGACTGCTTTTGCCGGTGAGTCCCAGGCACACACCAAGTATCGCTACTATGCATCCAAGGCCAAAAAGGACGGCTACGTTCAGATCTCGAATATCTTTGCCGAGACGGCGGGCAACGAGTCCGAGCATGCCAAGCTGTGGTTTAAGTATCTGCACGACGGCGCCGTTCCGGGCACTCTGGACAACCTGCGCGACGCCGCCGCGGGCGAGAACTACGAGTGGACCACGATGTATGACGAGTTTGCCAAGACCGCCGAGGAGGAGGGCTTTGCCGAGATCGCCGAGAAGTTCCGTGGTGTCGGCGCCGTGGAGAAGGCTCATGAGGAGCGCTACAACAAGCTCGTCGAGCGCATTGAGTCGGGCGAGGTGTTTGAGCGCGAGGGCGTAAAGGTGTGGAAGTGCCTGAACTGCGGGCACCTGCATGTTGGTGCCGAGGCGCCCGAGGTGTGCCCGGTGTGCAACCACCCGAAGGCGTACTTTGAGGAGCAGGTGGTGAACTACTAGCGCGTGGCGCTGGCTGCTGCGGGGCGCGGGGCGGGAGGCCGGATTGCCTTCCCTCCCCGCTCACGGCTCCGCAGGGTCGCGTTGAGGGAAGGCAATCCGGCCTCCCGTCCCGCGCCCCGGCGTTGGGTCGTCGCGTGCTCGTTACTGAAAAGCTGATTAGAAGTTTGTGTGCCGTCCCTTTTGGGGCGGCACGTTTTTGTGTGGGGTCCCTGTCTCCATACTTTTCGTCAAGCTTTTGGTCAGCTTTTGGTCAGCTTTTGGTTAGTTGGCGGGTTGGCGGAAGGGCAAAAGATCGTTCGATAAAAAAGCTCAGAGAAAGTGCTGGTAGGGGAGTTGTTGAGGTTTTCGACAGCTTTTGTCAACAAGAATCTTTGCGGCTATTGCCGCGGATTTCGTTGCCGCGGCCGCGATGGTGCGGGATGCTGGGCGTAAGCGTCGAATGCTCCGATTGAGGAGGCCAACATGGATCTGTTTCTTGAGACCCCGCGGCAACAAGCCGAGCGCATGTTGCGCCAGCAGCAACGGCTTATGGAGATGCAAATGCAAGGGGCGGCCGTCCAGCCTCCTGCGCAAAACGCCGCGTCCGCGGTATCGTCTGCGGGTGAGGTGGACCCAGGAGCCTATTCCGTACAGCAAGATTCATATGCGCAGGAGCTTGCGTTCGACAAGCGTCGTGCGTGTCGCCGTCGCTGGGCCCAGCGCCTGCGTACGCTGGCGATGATCGTGCTGATTCCGTTGGGGCTCGCGGCAATCTTCTTGGCCTCATATGCCCTCACGTGCATTCTCAGCGGCGCCTCGCCCAGCGAGGTGCTTGAGCACTTGGCGGTTCTCGGCCAGCGCCTAAGCGATGTCGTAGCAACCATCCGCGCCGGCTGGGAGAGTTAGCGTTTTAGTACCTGTGGCCCAAAATCCATTTGTCCGATTGCCGCGTGACGCCCGGTGCGTGTGGCGGGGTAAGATTGATCGCGGTTTTGATTGATGATCGATTGAGTTTGTTGGGCGGAGTCTATGTCTGCTATTGATATCGTGCTTGTTGTGATTGCCTTGGTGGCGGTGGGGGTTGCTGTGGCTTGTGCCCTGCAGCTTAAGGGCTTTCGTGCCAAGCTGCGGGAGAGCGGCGATAGCGGGGCGGAGATGCTGGCTGCGCTCGAGCAGGCCAACAATGCGCTCGACACCCTGAACGTCGCTTTGGCCGAAACCCGCCGCACGGCAAATGCCATCGCGCAGCAGCAGGCAACCGATGCGGCCGTGGAGCAGCAACGCTACCTGACCATCGCGCGTGAGTTCTCGCAGGCTGGCGACCGTATGGATGACCTGCGTCGCGAGACGGCCCAACAGCTCGGTGCCAACCGCGAGGGCATCGAGCGCCGCCTGGACAAGGTGCGCGAGACGGTCGATGCCCAGCTGGGCGCCATCCGCAAGGACAACAACGTGCAGCTCGATCAGATGCGCGCGACGGTGGACGAGAAACTCTCCCGCACGCTCAACGATCGCCTGTCTGCATCGTTTAAGCAGGTGAGCGACCAGCTCGAGGCTGTGTACAAGGGCCTGGGCGACATGCAGTCCATTGCCACCGGCGTGGGCGACCTTAAGCGCGTGCTGGGCAACGTCAAGGCGCGTGGCATTTTGGGCGAGGTGCAGCTGGGTGCAATCCTGGCGGACATCCTTACGCCCGACCAGTATCTGGAAAACGTCGCCACCAAGCCTGGCGCCTCGGAGCGCGTTGAGTTTGCCGTCAAGCTGCCGGTAGACGAGGGCGATCCCGTGCTGCTGCCGATCGACTCCAAATTCCCGGGCGACGCGTACGAGCATCTGCTCGACGCGCAAGAGTCGGGTGATGCCGAGGCCGTCGCCGCAGCGCGCAAGACGCTCGACGCCATGGTGAAGCGCGAGGCCAAGGACATCTGCGAAAAGTATCTGAGCGTGCCCGCGACGACCAATTTTGGCATTCTGTTCGTGCCTTTTGAGGGCCTGTACGCCGAGGTCGTCAGCCGCCCCGGGCTTATCGAGACCCTGGGCCGCGACTATCACGTCAACGTTGCCGGGCCCAGCACCATGGCGGCCATCCTCAACAGTTTGCAGATGAGCTACCAGACGTTTAAGTTGCAAAAACGCACCGATGACGTGCTGCGTGTGCTCTCTGCCGTCAAGGCCGAGCTGCCGCGCTATCAGGCGGCGCTGCGCCGCGCCCAACAGCAGATCGAGACCGCGGGAAAGACGGTCGAGGGCATTATCACTACGCGCACCAACGTTATGGAGCGCAAGCTCAAGGATATCGACGCGCTGGAAGACGCGCGGGAGGTCGACGAGATCTTGGGGCTTACGTCTGCGAGCTTGCTCGCAGACCAAAAAGACGAGGACTAGCTGCATCTGACGGCGGGGCGCCTGCGCAAGCGCGGGACGCGGGCGCTTTTCGCGTCGCACTTGCCTGAAGTGCGCTTTAGTGTGCAACAATGGCGTTTCGCCCTATCAGACGCGAAAGGAAGCCCATGTCTCAGAGAAACACCAGTCCGCTCAAACGCTCCACCGTGCGCCGCACGCTGCAGCGCTTTTGGAACGTCACGCGCACGCAGCCACTGATCGTCTTTCTCTCGATGTTCTCGTCGGCGGGCTACATCTTTTTGCTCACGTTTGCTAACACCTACGTGATGGCCCTTATCGTCGACCGCGTCCAGGCCGGCCCCGTGGCGGGCGACCAAGTATTCGAGGTCTTTGGCCCCTACATTCTGGCGCTCGTGCTCGTTAACCTAGTGGGCCAGATCCTCTCCAAGCTGCAGGACTACACCGTCTACAAGCTCGAGATTGCGGGTAACTATCACTTGGCGCGCCTGTGCTTCGACACGCTCTCCAATCAATCCATGACATTTCACACCAGCCGCTTTGGCGGATCGCTCGTGAGCCAGACGAGTCGTTTTATGAGCGGCTATACGGGGCTGGTAGACGTGACGGTGTATTCGCTCATTCCCACCATCACCTCGGTTGTCTGCACGGTGGCGGCGCTCGCTCCGGTGGTGCCGACGTTTACCGTGGTCCTGGTGGGCATTATGGTCGTCTACATCGCGTTTGTCTGGCTTATGTACAAGCGCATCATGCCGCTTTCGGCCGCGACGTCTGCCGCGCAGAACAAATTGTCGGGCGTGCTGTCCGACGCGGTCACGAATATCCTGGCCGTCAAGACCTGTGGGCGCGAGGACTTTGAGCGCGACCTGTTCGATACCGCCGACCGCGCCGCGCGCGACGCCGAGACGGTTTCGATGCACGCCATGATGCAGCGCAACTTTACGACCTCGGGCCTTATCGTCATCACTATGGCCGTGGTGAGCGTGTTCGTCGCGGGCGGCAACGCGTGGTTTGACATCTCTGCCGGTGCGCTCGTCATGATCTTTACCTATACGTACAACCTCACCATGCGTCTGAACTACGTAAGCTCCATGATGCAGCGCATCAACCGCGCGCTGGGCGATGCGGCCGAGATGACGCGCGTGCTGGACGAGCCGCGTCTGGTGGCAGACGACGAGAACGCCCCCGAGCTCAAGGTGGGCGAGGGTGCGATTGATTTTGAGCACCTGAGCTTTGCATACCGTGATGCCGCGGCAGGCGAGAGCGTGTTCGACGACCTGACGCTCCATGTGGCAGCGGGCCAGCGCGTGGGCCTGGTGGGCAAATCGGGCTCGGGCAAGACGACGCTCACCAAGTTGTTGCTGCGCCTGGACGACGTACAGGGCGGCCGCGTGCTCGTGGACGGCCAAGACGTCTCGCGCTGCACGCAGCAGAGCCTGCGCCGCCAGGTTGCCTACGTGCCGCAGGAGGCGCTGCTGTTCCATCGCTCCATTCGCGAGAATATCGCCTACGGCCGCCCCGACGCAACCGACGAGCAGATCCGCGAGGCCGCGCGCCTGGCAAATGCCCTGGAGTTTATCGACCGCCTGCCCAACGGCTTTGACACCATGGTGGGTGAGCGCGGCGTCAAGCTTTCGGGCGGCCAACGTCAGCGCGTGGCCATCGCCCGCGCTATCCTGACCGACGCGCCGATCCTGGTGCTCGACGAGGCGACGTCTGCCCTCGACAGCGAGTCCGAGGCGCTGGTGCAGGAGGCGCTCGAGAACCTGATGCGCGGTCGCACCTCCATTGTGGTGGCGCATCGCCTGTCCACCGTGGCGGCGCTCGATCGCATCGTGGTGCTGGCGGACGGCGAGATTGTCGAGGACGGTACGCATGTGCAGCTTGTCGAGGCAGGCGGCGAGTATGCGAGCCTGTGGGGCCGCCAGACCGGCGCATTTTTGGAGGCGTAAAGACCCCATACGTGGGACAATCGTGCCCATAGGTTTGTTATGCCGCTGAGCCGAGGAGTCGTTATGCCACGCGAGACCAATGCTGCCAAACGCGAGCGCGCCGTTGAGGTGTGCGAGCGCCTCAACCGTCGCTATGGCCCGGTCGAGTGTTTTTTGGATCACGAGAATCCCTTTAGGCTGCTCATCGCGGTGCTGCTCTCGGCGCAGACGACCGACGCGCAGGTCAACAAGGTGACGCCGAAGCTGTTTGCCCAGTGGCCCACGCCCGAGGCCATGGCGGGGGCGAGCGTGGCCGATGTGGCCGATACCATTAAGTCGCTCGGCTTTTATAAGAGCAAGGCCAAGCACGCCGTGGAGGCCGCGCAGATGATTGTCGCCGATTACGGCGGTGAGGTACCGGCCGACATGAAGCAGCTCGTCAAACTGCCGGGTGTTGGCCGCAAAACGGCGAACATCGTGCTCAACGTGGGGTTTGGCATTGTCGAGGGTATCGCGGTCGATACGCACGTCAACCGCATCGCGCACCGCCTGATGCTGAGCCCCAAGACGCATGCCAAGGAGCCGCTCAAGACCGAGCAAGATCTGCTCAAGATTTTGCCGCACGAGTATTGGGAGTCGGTCAACCACCAGTGGATCACCTTTGGCCGCGAGATCTGCGACGCCCGCAAGCCCAAGTGCGGCGAGTGTCCGCTGGCAGACCTTTGCCCCAGCGTGCGCGTTTTGGGGTAGCTGTTTGGCGTGCGCTGGCGTGTCCATCTCATGCGCTACCATGACAGGCAATGAAATCCGCCGCATACCCGCCGAGCTTGCCCCGGCGGGCTTTTGGCGTTGCAATGCCGGAGGAACAGCATGCTCATTCACCGTATAGCCGCGCAGCTCTACACTGCCGAGGCCTTGCAGACCGTCGAGGCCGGGCTCGATGCCGGCGAGGACGTGACGCTGGCCGTGTCGCAGTCGGGCCGTACGCTTATGGCGGCCGCCCAGTTTGCGCGCCGTCCGCGACCGACGGTCTACATTGTGAGCGGCGAGGACGCGGCCGATCGCGCCGCGCGCAGCCTTGCCGCCTACGTGGGCCTTGCGCATGTGTGCCGTTTTCCCGAGCGCAAGGACTATCCGTGGCGCGAGCAGGCGCCCGACGACGCCGTGGTGGCGCAGCGCTGCGAGGCTCTGGGGCGCATCGTGCGCGGGGACAACTGCATCATGGTTGCCTCGGCCCGTGCGCTGCTGCGCTGCGTGCCACCGGTCGAGAGTCGCTATTGGGAGTCCACCACTTTTGCGGTGGGCGAGGAGATTCCTTTTGACGAGGTGCCGCAGCGCCTGGTGGGCATGGGCTACACCAATGCCGGCGCCGCCGACGCGCCCGGTCTGTTCCGCGTGCACGGCGACACCGTCGAGGTGTTCCCCGCACAGGAAAAGGCGCCCGTACGCATCGAGTTCTTTGGCGACGAGATTGACCGCATCCGCCGCATGGTGAGCTCCACGGGCCAAACCATCGGCAACGAGGACAGTATCGAGATCTTCCCGTGCCGCGAGCTGGCGCTTACCGACGATGCCGTCCACAACATGCACGTGGCGCTCTACCGCGCCAGCCAGGATGACAGTAAACTGGCAGCGCTGCTCGAGATGGTGGATGCACGCATCGTCACGCCCGAGCTCGACCGCTTTTTGCCGGTGATGTACGGCCAGACCGTAAGCCCGTTGGCACACGTGAGCGGCAAGGCGCTTGTGGTTTTGTCCGAGCCGCGCTCGCTGTTCGACGACTGCCTGCGCGCCTACGAGGATATCGAGGCGCGTGCCGGCGAGGCGGGGATTGACCGATTGGATGGCCTGTATGTACGTGCCCAGCAGCTCGATTTTGGCGCTCAGCAACGCCTGAACTATGTGAGCCTCATCCGTGCCGGCGGTGCGGTGACGGCCGAGCTCAAGATTGAGCAGCCGGCCATTGCGGGCTCGGACAATCGCTTTATGACGCGCATCCAGGAAGTCGTGGGCAAGCGCTATGCCTGCGTGTTTGCCATTCCCGACCGCGGTGCGCGCGAGTCGATGGAGCTCACCTTTGGCGACGAGGGCATTACCTTTGAGGAATCGCTGACGGCCGCACCTGAAAATGCCGGCGCTATCGGCGACCGCGTGCGCGTGGCAGCGGCGGATTCCGCCGACCGTGCCGCACGTCAGGAGGCCCATGCTTCCATTCGCGAGCGTCGCGCCGACGCGCTCAACGCCCGCTCGCTCGAGGCGGGCGCCGCGCAGGCTGCTGCCGGCGCCGCCGTGCCCACCATCTCGCGCGGGCGCGTGACCTTTGTGGACGCTGCCCTGCCACAGGGCGTGGTGGTGCCCGACGCCAATTTGGCCGTGTTCTCGATTGCCGACCTCAACGCCCGCATGGATGCCAACCGCGCGCGCAGCCGCCGCAAGGTTGACATTACGCAGATCACCTTCCCGTTTAAGCCGGGCGACTACGTGGTGCACGCTACCCACGGCATCGCGCTCTTTAGCGAGATCGCGCGTCAGGAAGTGGGCGGCAAGGAACGCGACTACTTTTTGCTGGAATACGCCGATGGCGACAAGCTCTACGTGCCGCTGGAGCAGGTTGACCGCATTACGCGCTACGTTGGTCCCGACGGCGATAAACCGCGCTTGACCAGGCTCAACACCGCCGACTGGACGCGGGCCACCAACAAGGCGCGCAAGAATGCCAAAAAGCTGGCGTTTGACCTGGTCGACCTGTATACGCGCCGCTCATCAATCGCGGGTATCGCCTGCCCGCCTGACACGCCCGAGCAGATCGAGATGGAGGAGAGCTTTCCTTACGACGAGACGCGCGACCAGCTGGAGGCCATCGCCGACATTAAGGCCGATATGGAGGCGCCCAAGCCCATGGACCGCCTGCTGTGCGGCGACGTGGGTTTTGGCAAGACCGAGGTCGCCCTGCGCGCGGCGTTTAAGTGCGTGGACTCCGGCCGCCAGGTTATGGTGCTCTGCCCCACGACCATTCTTGCCCAGCAGCACTACGAGACGTTCTTTGAGCGCTTTGCCCCGTTTGGCCTTGAGGTCGAGGTGCTCAGCCGTTTCCGCACGCCGGCGCAGCAAAAGCGCGCGCTCAAGGCGTTTGCCGAGGGCACGATCGACGTGCTCATCGGCACGCACCGCTTGCTTTCTGCCGATGTGAACCCCAAGAACCTGGGCCTGGTGATCATCGACGAAGAGCAGCGCTTTGGTGTGCAGCACAAGGAACAGCTCAAGAACCTGCGCGAGCAGATCGACGTGCTCACGCTTTCGGCAACGCCTATTCCGCGAACCATGCAGATGGCCACAAGCGGCGTGCGCGACATGAGCCTGATCACCACGCCGCCGACCGGGCGTCGTCCCGTGATCGTGCACGTGGGGGAGTACGACCCCGACGTGGTGAGTGCAGCGATTCGCCTGGAGGTGGGCCGCGGCGGTCAGGTGTATTACGTGTCCAACCGCGTCAAGACCATCGACGATGCCGTGGCGCGCGTGCACGAGGCTGCGCCCGAGGCGCGCGTGGGCGTGGCACACGGCAAGATGAGCCCGCGCGAGGTCGAGGACGTGATGATCGAGTTCGCGACCAAGAAAATCGACGTGCTTATCGCCACGACCATCGTGGAGAGCGGCATCGACAACGCAACGGCCAACACGCTCATCATCGAGGACTCGCAGCGTCTGGGTCTGGCACAGCTCTACCAGCTTAAGGGCCGCGTGGGCCGCTCTGCCACGCAGGCATACGCGTACTTTATGTTCCCCGGCGAGCTGCCGCTCACCGAGGAGGCCACGGCGCGCCTGACCGCGCTTTCCGAGTTCCAGGATCTGGGCAGCGGCATGCGCATCGCCATGCGCGACCTGGAGATCCGCGGTGCCGGTTCGCTCATGGGCGCCGAGCAGCACGGCAACCTGTCGAGTGTGGGCTTTGACCTGTTTACGCAGATGCTGGGACAGGCCGTGGCCGAGGCGCGCGGCGATGACGATGCCGGCGTGGAGGCGGCGAGCGTGGGCATCAACCTGCCGGCCGACTACTTCTTGTCCGAGGAGTACATGCCGGCGGTGGACCAGCGCGTGCTCGTGTACCGCAAGCTCGCGGCGGCTGAGGACCTGGAGAGCATCGACGAGGTGCAGGAGGAGACCGAGGCCGCGCACGGTGAGCTGCCGTTGGCGGGGCTCAACTTGTTCAACCGCGCTCGCATTCGTATTCGCGGCGAGCGCCTGGGGCTCGAGAGCGTCACGCTCAGCGGTGGACGCATTACCTTCCTGGGGGTTGACGTGCCCAAGAAGGTGGCCTTTGAGCTTAAGACCCGCTATGGCGCGGTGAACTTTCCCAAGAGCCGCAAACTGTCGGTGCCCTACAAGGCGGGCGCCGGCGCGGGCAGCGGCCTGGGTCGCGGTCTCGACGCCAACGACGGCATCGGCCCGGTGGCCGCGGCACTCATGCTACTGCAGCAATTGGGTGCGAGCGACGACGACTAACGAGTCGACGCTGCAAACGCCCCATTTGGGCAATCTGGTTCCATCGAAAGGAAAGCATGTTCGGATACATCTATAAGAAAGATGTCGCCATTATCGCGGTTGTCCTGTGCCTTTGTCTGGGCGTGGGCAGCTTCTTTGATTATCAAATCTCGAGTGCGCTGTTCAACATCGGCAGCATGTACGGCCGCTTTGTCGAGGCGGCCGGTGAGCTGCCGTTCGAGCTGACGGCGAGCATCGCGGGCGTTATGCTCGTACGCGCGGTGCCTCCCGACTCCAGGGGGAGCAAATGGCTCGCCGTGCTCGGCATCCTCGTCAACGTTGGCCTGACCGGCTACGAGATCGTTTCGTCCCTGAGGGTTGGCGGCAAACTCATCGCGGCTCAGTTGGTGCTGACGTTTGCGTTGGTCATCGCAGCCAACTTCATCGCCTACCGCCTCACGCGCACGACCGAGCCCGACGAGCTTACGCGCTGGGCGTTGATGGTGCTGGCCGTGTGGGTCGCTCAGGCCATCATCCTCAACGTCATTGTTAAGCCGTTATGGTCGCGCCCGCGCATGCGCGTGATCGAGGTCACGCCGGGGCTCAATTTTCAGCCGTGGTGGGTGATCGGCAACCCCGACAAGTGGACCTATATCGCCGCCGGCGTGATAAAGGACGGGTTCAAGTCGTTTGCGAGCGGACACACGGCGCATGCGGCGATCGGCCTTATGCTCGCCGGGCTTCCCGCGGCAGCCTTTAAGGAAAAACCTTCGCGTCGCCGCGTGATCTTTTGGGCGGCGGTTGTTGTTGCAGCGTTCGTCGCCTTTGGGCGCATCGTGATCGGCGCACACTTTTTGAGTGACGTGAGCTGCGGTTTTGCCCTGGTACTGGCACTTGAGTGCCTTGCCGCACGCATTGCCTATCCCAACGGCGTACAATAGCTCCGTTTGAATCATCTGGCCGATACCCGGTAAGAGAGGATTGCCATGCTCGCGTTTAACAACGATTATTCCCACGGCGCACATCCGGCAGTGCTGCAGGCGCTCGTCGACACCAATATGGAGCCGCAGCCCGGCTACGGTACCGATGCGCACACCGAGCGTGCCAAGCAGCTTATCCGCGAGGCCTGTCAGGCGCCCGACGCCGACGTGTTTTTTCTGGTGGGCGGCACGCAGGCCAACGCGACGGTGATCGACATGCTGCTCGCGCCGTACGAGGGCGTCGTTGCTGCTGAGACTGGCCACGTCGCCTGCCATGAGGCAGGCGCCATCGAGTTTGGCGGTCACAAGGTGCTCACCATCCCCGGATACGAGGGCAAGATGCACGCCGAGGACCTCGAGAACTATATCCAGGTGTTCTACGAAAACGAGAGCTACGAGCACACGGTGTTCCCGGGTGCCGTGTACGTGAGCCTATCGACCGAGTATGGCACGCTGTATTCCAAGGCCGAGCTCGCGGCGATTCATGCGGTGTGCCAGAAGCGGGAGATTCCGCTGTTTGTGGACGGCGCCCGCCTGGCCTATGCGCTGGCGGCCGATGAGTGCGACATTACCCTGCCCGAGCTGGCACAGCTGTGTGACGTGTTCTACATCGGCGGCACCAAGTGCGGCGCTCTGTGCGGCGAGGCCGTGGTGTTTTGCGGCATGCATGCTCCGGCGCATCCCATTCCGCGTATTAAGCAGCATGGCGCACTGCTTGCCAAGGGCCGCCTGACGGGTGTGCAGTTCGAGGCCCTTTTTACCGATGGCCTGTATTTTGAGATTGGTCGCCAGGCCATCGAAACCGCGCAGGCGCTTCGTCGCGTGCTGCACGAGCGCGGCTACCAGTTCTTCTTGGAGACGCCCACAAACCAGCAGTTTGTGATTCTGTCCAACGAGGACATGGCCCGCATTCGCGAGCATGCCTCGGTCGAGTACTGGGAAAAGTACGACGAGACCCACACGGTGGTGCGTTTTTGCACCAGCTGGGCCACGACGCAGGAGGATATCGACGCGTTGGCGGCGGTTCTGTAGCCTGATGTAATGACGGGGGGCCGCCTTGCGCTGGGTTTGGCGCAAGGCGGCCTTTGTTTTTGAGGGAGAAGGGTTGTATGACCGAGATGTCCGAGCCGACGATTCGCCTGGCGACGCCCGAAGACGCGTCGGCGTTGCTTGCCATCTATGAGCCGTATGTGCGCCATACGGCGATTACCTGCGAATACGAGGTGCCGAGCGTTGAGGAGTTCGCCGGGCGTATTGAGCGTACGCTCAAGCGCTATCCGTATCTGGTGATGGAGTTGGACGGGCGTCCGGTAGGCTATGCCTATGTGAGTCCGCTTAACAGCCGCGAGGCATACGACTGGTCGGTCGAGACGTCAATCTACCTGGCACGCGATGTGCGCCATGGCGGGCTGGGTCGCAAGCTGCACGACGCGCTCAAGCAATGCCTGGTCGCGATGGGCATCACCAACATGTGCGCGCTCATTGCCGTGCCGCACGATAAGGACGACGAGTATCTGACGCACAACAGTCAGGATTTCCATGCCCATATGGGATATCGCCTGGTGGGTGCCTTTGACCGCTGTGCCCAAAAGTTCGGCCGCTGGTACGACATGTGCTGGATGGAGCTGGTCCTGGCCGAGCGCACACCCAACCAACCCAAACCAACCTGGTTCCCCGACCTTCCCAAACCTACCATTTAGGGACAGGTTTATTTTGGCAGGTTAGCCGATGGGCTCGGTGTATTTGGCGCGGTCGGTGCGCTGGATGCGCTTGGAGACGTGGAGCGGGCGGCCGTCGGTGTCGTAGACGTAGTCGGTGATCAGGATCAGCGCCTGCCCGCGCTCAACGTTGAGCAAAAACGCCTCGTTTTGTGAGGCATAGCACACCTCAAAGGTCTTATGCCCCTGTGCCGGTGCGCGATGGAACTCCTGTCGCAGCGTGGCGTAGAGCGAACCGTTGATATCGCGATCGATGAGCGACCCAAAGCTCGGCGGCAGGTAGGTGGTCTCCAGGCACAGCGGCGCGTCGTCCAGGTAGCGCAGGCGGACAAGTTTGACGAGCTTACTGCCCACAGCGGCGTCAAAGAACTTAGCTATGCTGCCGGCCGCCTTGGCAAAGCCCGAGTCCACGGTGCGCGTGGTGGGCTTCATACCCTGGCCTTCGACCTGCTTGGTATAGCTCGAAAACACTAGGTTGTTCTCGTGGAGCGCGGGCGTGTCGGCCACAAAGGCGCCACGCCCGCGCTCGGTGCGCACCAGGCCCTCATCAACGAGTACCTTAAGGGCGTGGCGCACGGTGCTGCGCGACAGCCCCGATTCGTCCATGAGCTCCATCTCGGACGGCAGCTTGTCTCCGCGTACGTAGATGCCGGCGGCGATGCGGTCGCGAAGCGTACCCGCCAAGCGCTCGTATTGGCTCAGTTTCTTTTTAGATGAAGCGTTCATGCGATCAGCCTATATCTAACTTGTATGCTTATCTAAGCAAGCATGTATTCAACACAACAATAAAACCGCTGGTATCGAGCTACCGAAAACCTTACCAGCAAAATTTCTAAGACAAATATAGCATACAACTAGTCGACATAACCAAAACATGTATGTAACTTGTATGCCATCGAGAGCATCAAACGAGAAGAAAGGCTGATGCACGATGACTACTCAGGAACAGGTTAAGGACGTCGTCTCCCAGGTTTTGGCTGACAAGGCTGACAAGGGCGGCATCAAGCGCGTCGTGTGGATTGGCGCTGGCGGATCCAACGGCGGTAACTATCCTGCCCAGTACTTTATGGAGCACGAGGCCACGCAGGTCGTGAGCTCCAGCTACACCAGCAACGAGTTCGTGCACGCAACCCCTGCCTACGTTAACGAGAACACCCTGGCCGTCGTCGTGTCCATGCGCGGCACCAAGGAGACCATCGTCGCCGCCCAGGTCGCCAAGGACCACGGCGCCAGCACCATCGCCATCTATGTTGACGAGTCCGGCCTCACCGAGGTCTGCGACTACAAGATCCAGTACGACAGCCTGGCCGTCGACGAGTCCTGCATGGGCCGCACCAACTCCGCCGTCGTGACCATGATCGCCATGGAGCTTACGCAGCAGACCGAGGGCTATGCCGAGTACGAGACTGCCATGGCCGCCTTCGACTTGGTCGATCCCATCTACCGCAAGGCCGTCGAGTACACCCGTCCGCTCGCTGCCAAGTGGGCCGAGCAGAACGCCGACAAGCCCTGCATCAACGTCATGGCCCAGGGCCCGCTCTTTGGTGCCGCCTACGTCTTTAGCATCTGCAACGTGCAGGAGATGCTGCAGATCGACTCCTGCACCATCAACACCTGCGACTTCTTCCATGGCCCCTTCGAGATCCTGGACAAGCGCACCTCGCTGTTCCAGCTCATCAGCGTCGGCCGCAGCCGCTGCAACGACGAGCGCGGCATCCGCTTCGTCAACCAGTACGGTGGCGAGCGCGTCTATCAGCTCGACGCCAAGGAGCTCGGCCTCAACGACATCAAGGACAGCGTGAGCGAGTACTTCAACCACCTGATCTTTGCCCCGATCCTCAACAACGTGTATATGCGCGCGCTCTCTGCCGTCACCCACAAGGACTACATGACGCGCCGCTACATGTGGAAGCTTGAGTATTAGTTACGCGGTTTTACCAAACCGCGTAACGACTCGACGCTGCAAACCCACCTGAGCGGCAATCTGCCTTTCAGCTTCAGCGGCATGACCAGAAGGTCAATGCCGCTTCGCTTCAAGGCACCTTGCTCGCTCAGGTGGGTTTTCGCTGTCGTTGCCAAAACATCGGCGTTGCCTTGGTCCAGATGTGACACTTGGGGACGTTCCTTTTCTACCGGCAATTGGGGACAGTCCTAGTCGTTGGGGAAGCAGATTTTTCCGTTCGGCGATTTGTGTCTTGAAAAATGTATATAACGACTATAACGTAGTGTGAAACATATTGGAAACAATACCGAGGAGGCTGCGTTGAAGAAAAGCAATCTGGGCTATGTGCTGGTGCTGGTCGCTGCGCTTATGTGGGGCAGCATCGGAATCTTTGTAAACGGCATCTCGGCCATGGGCGTTTCGTCCCAGAGCATGGCTGCCTTTCGCTTGTTGGTCGGAGCGCTTATCTTGGCGCCGGTCCTGATGTTTATGGGCTGCCGTCCGGGTGAGGGGTCTACCGTGGCTCAGGGTCCGCTGGCCCTGTTCAAGGCAAGCCCTAAAGAGCTTGTTCCCTGCGCGCTTGTCGGTATCGTCGGTCTGGCCGCCGCCAACACCTGCTATTACGAGTGCATGGGCGAGGTCGGCATGTCCACGGCCTCGGTGCTGCTTTACACCTCGCCGGTGTTTGGCGTCGTGCTCGGCCGCGTGCTTTATCGCGAGGACGTGACCCCCAACAAGCTCGTTGCCATTGTCTTTAACATCGTTGGCTGCGTGCTTGCAGTGACCAATGGCGACCTTTCCGGTTTTCATTTTTCGGTTTGGGGCGTCACGTCGGGCGTGATTGCAGGCCTTTGTGGCGCGTCGCTCGCGGTGTTTAGCCGAATAGCGACCAAGACGGTCCACCCGCTGGCTGTCACGTTTTGGGGCTTTGTTTTTGGCGGTGCGGTTATGGCAGCTATCGCGGCTCCGTGGCCGGATGTCGCCGCGGCAATGTCGCCACAACTGCTGCTGTTGTTCCTTGGCTTTGGACTCATCCCCACAGCCGTGGCTTACATCTTATATATGCAGGGTCTGTCCATGGGGCTCGAGACGTCGAAAGTTCCCGTTGTAATGTCTTTCGAGACGGTCGTCACCGTACTGGTGGGCATTGGTGTCTATGCCGAGCCCGCCGGCGCGATCAAAGTCTTGGGCATCGTGCTGGTGCTCGCGTCCATCCTGATCATGAACACCGACTTCTCCAAGCTGCGCAACAGTGTGTTTGTCGGTCATGTCGTTGAGAGCATGACCTTTAGGCCCAACGCGTGGTGGACGGAGAAATCGCAGGACATGGATCTGTTTAAGGAACGCACCGGCATCGCGCTGGAGCCCACCGTGCAGGAAAGCCCCTGGTACTTCGTGCGATAGGGGATGGGCGAGACGTCTGATCGAGTGCCGACAAGACAGTGCCGACCTGTCCTGCACCAACGTTTCGAGTACGTTAAACCCGCAAACGGTCGATTTTCACCCGCGAACGGTCTTTATACTAATTAGCAATATCCGCAACGTATAAGACGTTATAATGACCATAACGAAAAGGAGGAGGCGAGATGAATCAGATCATTCTCGCATCTCATGGCGGCCTGGCCGCAGGCGCCAAAGACACGCTCGAGATGGTTCTCGGCGACGTGTCGAACGTCCACGTCGTGTCGCTTGCTCGTGACGACAAGGAGCCCATCACCAATAAGGTTGAGGCTATGATCGCCACGTTCAACGCGGACGACACCGTCTATGTGCTGACCGATATGCTCGGCAGCTCGGTCAACAACAACATGGTCGAGCTTTCCAAGAACGGCACGAAGTTCACGGTTGTCAGCGGTTTCAACATCCCGCTGGCGCTCACGCTCGCTATGAGCCCCGTCCCCGTCAAGGGCGCCGAGCTCGCGGCCCTCATCAACGAGGCCCGCACCGGTCTGACCAACCCCAACGCACCGGTCGAGGCCGCCGCGGCTCCCGCCAAGAAGGCCAAGGCGTCCCGTCACAGCTCCGGTCCCGCCAAGATCGTCCTCGCACGTCTTGACTACCGTCTGCTGCACGGCCAGGTCGTCTTTACCTGGACCACCAAGGTTCAGGCCGAGCGCATCATCGTCGTCGACAACGCTGCCGCCAACGATGACATCAAGAAGGGCGCTCTTAAGCTTGCCAAGCCCCAGGGCGTGCGCCTGAACGTCTTCACCGTCGAGCGTGCCCTCGCCAAGATGGACAAGCTCAACACCCTCGGCGAGCGCGTCATGTTCGTCTTTGGCAACACTGCCGAGATGCTGCAGTTCTGCCAGGGCTACAAGCTCGACGCCATCAACCTGGGCGCCACCGCCAACCACGACGGTGCCGATCAGGTCGGCGGCAAGGACAGCTCCGTCTTCCTCGACGCCACCCAGAAGGCCGACGTCAACCAGCTGCTCGACATGGGCATCAAGCTCTACGTCCAGCAGACCCCTACGTATCAGAGCGTCGACATCGACGCCAAGCTGTAATCAACCAGGCTTTTGCCTGACTGAAAGGAGAAGGGTATGAATACGTTCATCAGTGCGGTGCTCGTCGGCCTCGTCGGCGTGTTCTGCATGTGGGACTCCCGCCTGCTCGGTCGTCTTAACTTCGAGCAGCCCCTCGTTGGCGCTACGCTCGTCGGTCTGCTGCTGGGCGATGTGCCCACCGGCCTTGCCGTCGGTGCCGCCGTCGAGCTCGTGTCCATGGGCCTGGTGCAGGTCGGCGCCGCCGTTCCGCCCGATATGGTCCTGGGCGGCATCGTGGCCGCTGCCTTTGCGTGCCTGACCGATGCTTCCGCCGAGACCGCCATGACGATCGCCATCCCGGTCGCCGTCCTGGGTCAGCTCCTCGGCATCGTGTTCCGTTCCATCATCGCCGCCCTCACCCATGTGGCCGATAGCGCGATCGATAACGGAAAGTTCAAGACCGCCTACCGTATGCACATCTGCGCCGGCTCCGGTCTGTACGCTGTCATGTACTTCCTGCCGATCTTCCTCGCCGTCTTTGTTGGCACCGACCTGGTTCAGGCCATCGTCAACATGGTTCCCGAGTGGCTGTCCACTGGTCTTAACGTTTCGACCAAGATCATGACCGCCTACGGCTTGGCCCTGCTGCTCACCATGATGATCAAGAAGGGTATGACTCCGTTCCTGTTCATCGGTTTCCTGCTCGCCGCTTACCTCAACCTGTCCGTCATCGCGGTCGCTCTGATCGGTGTGTGCCTGGCTGTCGTCTTCATGGGCTTCAAGTTCAACGGTTCCCATGCAGCCGCCGGTGTCGATTCCGACTACGATCCGCTCGAAGACGACGAAGACTAAGGAGGAACACACTATGGCAACCGCAACCAAGGACGTGTCCCTGAACAAGAAGGTCAGCCAGTTCTTCTGGCGCTCCTGGGCCATCCAGGCCTCTTGGAACTACGAGCGTCAGATGAACATGGGCTTCCTCTACGGCATGGTCCCCACGCTCGATCGCCTCTATCCGGATGAGTCCGACCCCAAGCAGCTCGCTGCTAAGAAAGAGGCTTACCACCGTCACATGGCGTTCTACAACTGCACCCCGCAGACGAGCGCTTTCATCCTGGGCCTCTCCGCCTCCATGGAGGAGGAGTACGCTAAGGATCCCGAGAACTTCGATCCCGATTCGATCAATGCGGTCAAGACCTCCCTCATGGGTCCGCTTTCCGGCATCGGTGACTCCTTCTTCCAGGGCACCATCCGCGTTATCGCCTTTGGCCTGGGCGTTCAGCTGGCTCAGCAGGGCTCCATCATGGGTCCGATCCTGGCCATGCTCATCTCCATCGTCCCCTCTGTGGTGATCACTTGGTTCGCAGCCAAGATGGGCTATCAGGGCGGCCACGAGTACCTGAGCAAGCTTCAGGGCGGCGACCTCATGGAGAAGCTCATGTATGTCTGCGGCATTGTGGGTCTTATGTCCGTGGGCGGCATGATCGCTACGCTGATCGGCGCCACCACCCCGCTGCAGTTCGCTGAGGGCACCGTCGTTATCCAGGACATCCTGGACGGCATGATGCCCCAGATGATCTCCCTTGGCCTCACCGGCCTTATGTATTGGCTCATCAAGAAGAACGTCAACACCGGTTGGCTTCTCGTGATCGCCATCGTGGGCGGCATCGCCCTCTCCGCGGCCGGCATCCTGGCCTAGTCGCGACCAAGCGTCTAACCGCTTTCCCCCGGGGGCCTGCCTGGCATCCCATACCCCAGGCAGGCTTCCATTCCCAAAATGCGACAATGGGATAGTCCCCTTGTCGCATCCTCAACGGGCCGGCGACTCGGTCCAAATCACGGTAACCCTGCGAGCGTCCGGCAATGTGGCGCCGCAAAAAATCGAAAGGAATGTGTCAGATGTACGAGATCGACCTTAACCTCCCTAAGCAGATCGTCGCTGACGTCCTGTCCAACCACGAGATCCACAGTGTCGCTTTCGTCGGCTGCGGTGCTTCCATGTCCGACCTTTACCCCGCCAAGTACTTCCTGGCCAACAACACGGACAAGCTGAACGTTCAGATCTTCACCGCTAACGAGTTCAACTACGACACGCCCTCCTGGGTCAACGAGCACACCTTCGTGATCACCTGCTCCCTCGGTGGCTCCACGCCCGAGACCGTCGAGGCCAACAAGACCGCCAAGAAGCACAACTGCCCGGTCGTCTCCCTCACCAACAAGGCTGGCTCCGCTCTGACCGTCGACGCTGACTACGTCATCGTTCACGGCTTCCACGCCAACTTCGCTGCCAAGTGCGAGAAGCCCGGCTACGCCATCGCTCTTGCTGTCGAGATCCTTCAGCAGACCGAGGGCTATGACCACTACGAGGACATGATCACCGGCCTCACCAACGTCTTCGAGCTCTGCGAGAACGCCGCTCAGCACTGCAAGAAGCTCGCCAAGAAGTTCGCCGAGGACTTCAAGGACGACAAGATGATCTACTTCATGGCTTCCGGTGCCTCCGAGAAGATGGCTTATTCTCACGCCGCCTTCCTGTTCACCGAGATGCAGTGGATCGACGCTGCCGCCTACAACACCGGCGAGTACTTCCACGGCCCGTTCGAGGTTTCCACCGAGGGTAAGCCCTACGTCTTCTTCATGTCCGATGGCGCTACCCGTCCGATGGATGCCCGCGCCCTCACCTTCCTTGAGCGCATGGGCGCCAAGGTCGCTCTGATCGACTCCAAGGACTACGGCCTGGCTGACGCCGTGCCCGCGAGCGTCGTCACCTACTTCAACCCGCTGCTGCACCTCGCCGTTATGCGCGAGTACGGCAACCAGATCGCCGAGGCCCGTCAGCACCCGCTGACCATGCGTCGCTACATGTGGAAGCTTTCCTACTAATCACAAGTAAGTAGACCTTACGGGTTGATTGAAAGGGGATGGGGTTTTGCGCCCCGTCCCCTTTTTTGCTCTGGGGAGGGCGTGTCTGTCGCGTCGCAAATCCCAGATAAAACCTACCAAAATAAACCTGACCCTTTTTGGCAGGTGGGAGGAGATGCGTATGATCAAGGCAGTGCTGTTTGACATGGACGGCGTGCTGGTCGATACCGAGTGGTTCTACAACCGTCGTCGTGTGGCGTTTATGGAGGAGAAGGGCTTCCACTTTGACGAGATCCCCGATCTTTCGGGGTCTAACGAGCCTGCCATTTGGGAGGCGCTGGTGCCCGACGATGTTGAGCTGCGCGAACGCCTGCGCGTTGAGTACAAGCAGGTCTACAGCCCGGACCATCCCGTTCCGTATGCCGAGCTGCTCAACGAGCAGACGGAGCCGGTGATGCGCGAGCTGCACGAGCGCGGCGTGAAGTGTGCCATCGCGAGCTCGTCCTACCGCGAGCTGATCGACGAGCTGGTGGAGATCGCTGGCATTGCCGATGTGCTGGATTACACCATCAGCGGCCACGAGTGCAGTGCGTTTAAGCCCGACCCCGAGATCTACCTGCGTGCCATGGAGGCGCTGGGGGTGGAGCCTGCCGAGTGCCTGGTTATCGAGGATTCGCCTTTAGGCATCGAGGCCGGCAAACGCTCCGGCGCCCGAGTCCTGGCGCTGCGTCCGCACGAGGGCGTCAACCTCGATCAATCGCGAGCCGATGCCGTTATCGATAATCTAGCCGACATTTTGGCCGCTCTGTAACGTCAATTCACCGCAAGAAGCACGGGTTCAAACGTTTTTTGCGGTGGACTGGCTCAATTTGGTTTTGATTTTGATCCGTTTGGCTTCGATTCGGGCTAAGTGAGTAGACTTTTTGGCGCAGGCCGAGCACACAGTGCACCTGCTCTTGTAAAACCGCAGGTCACAGGGGTGGCGGTTTTGGGTGTGCTCTGCAGGTCGCGTAAAGTCTACTCACTTGTAATTTGGGCCTTTGGTCGTGGGGGTTGCTGGTCCCGTTTTGGTTGTCGAGGGAGGGTGAATTGAAGCGCCCCCGCACGCTCCATGCTACAATCGCGGGCATGCCCCACAACCACATCTGCCTTCGAAAGGAGCCTACGTGGCGAACGCCATCGATCAGCTCACGGACCGCGTGCTCGTGCTCGGCCGCCTCACCATCGTCCGCCGCGCCATTACTGCCGTGGCGGTCACAATTTCCGCCGTTCTCCAGACATTCCTGATTCAGGCGTTCATTCAACCCGCCGACCTGCTTCCGAGCGGTCTTACCGGTGTCGCGGTCCTGCTCGATCGCGTTACCTCGCTCGGCGGCGTTCACATCGACATCTCGCTCGGTATGCTCGCGCTCAACATCCCCGTGGCGCTCCTATGTTGGAGCGGCATTAGCAAGCGCTTCGTCATCTTCTCGATGATGCAGGTCGTGCTCTCATCGCTGTTTCTCAACGTCTTTCACTTCGCTCCGTTTTTGGGCGACAAGATCATGCTCATCATTTTTGGCGGCGTGGTCTCGGGTCTGGGCGCTGCCATCGCGCTTAAATCCGGCGCATCCACCGGCGGCACCGACTTTATCGCGCTGTGGGTTTCCAACCACACGGGCAAGACCATCTGGGGCGTCATCTTTGGTTTCAACTGCTTTATCCTGGCGATCTTTGGCTTTATGTTTGGCTGGGACAAGGCGGCGTACTCCATCGTGTTCCAGTTTATTTCGACCAAGACCATCGACAGCTTCTATCGTCGCTACGACCGCGTGACGCTGCAGATCACGACGCGCAAGGCGGACGAGGTCATGACCGCCTATGTTGACCATTTTCAGCATGGCATTAGCTGCGCCGAGGTCATCGGCGGATACAGCCGCGAAAAGATGTATCTGCTGCACGCCGTTGTCTCGACCTACGAGAGTCAGGACATTATCAAGCTGGTGTGTGACATTGATCCCGGCGCCGTGATCAATGTGTTCCACACGCTCAACTTTGTGGGCGGCTGGTGGGGCGGTCATGTCGACGAGCCCATGCCCACGGCCGTACCCGATCCCGACAAGCCCGCGCGCATGGCCAGCAGGCAGGCGCGCCTCAGCGAGCAGGACAGCCTGCAGCAGGACGACGGCAAGTAGGGTACCGGCATTTTGCCGGCCTGGCGCAATCCTGTCCGCTTGAGCCTCCCGAAAGCCTCGCTGCTTTCGGGAGGCCTTCGTTTGCCCAGATAAAACCTACCAAAATGAAGCTGTCGCTTTTTGGTAGGGAGGGTGTATCGTTTTATCAATATGAGGTAACATGAAACTAGACGTTATATACGTATTAGTTATTTCGATATTCCAATAAGAGTGATTAGATATGCCTACGCCCAAAAATGCACCGCTTTACCAGCAGATTTATGACGAAATCAAGGACGCGATCGAGAAAGGTGTTTATGCACCCAAGGAGCGTATTCCGTCCGAGCTTGAGCTAGCCGAGCAGTACGACGTGAGCCGCATTACGGTGCGCCGCGCCGTCGAGGAGCTGTGCTCCGATGGCTACCTGGTTAAGCAGCAGGGCCGTGGCACCTTTGTCTCCACGCCGCACATCAACCGCCAGTTCCACGCTTCGACGCTGCAGACGTTTACCGCGCTGTGTGCCGATAATGACATGAAGGCGGGCGCGCATGTGGTCGATCGCCAGATTGTGCCGGCACGTCAAAACGAGATGGAGTTCTTTGGCCTGCAGAAGGACGCGCTGCTGCTGCACATCAAGCGCGTGCGTACGGCCGACGGCGAGCCCATTTTTGAGGAGAACATCTTTGTGCCGTTTGACGCCTACCGTGAGCTGTTGACGGCCGATCTTGAGGACAAGTCGATTTTTTCCGAGGTCGAGCGTGTTGGCGGAACGCCGATTGTCTCGGTTGGCTACCGCACGGTCGAGGCTGTTCGTGCCAATACCGAGCAGGCGGCCGAGCTGGGCATCGCTCCGCACGATCCACTACTCAACCTGCGTGCCGGCTTTATCGGCCCCAATGGCGAGCCGGTCCTGATGGGTAAGCAGTACTACGTGGGATCGCGCTACGTTATGGTCATGTAGGGTTGGTTCCGCCGTTCTGACGAACGACGGACCGGTCGACGCTGCAAACGCCCCTAAGCGGCAATCTGACGTTCAATCGTCGGTCGCGTACCGAAGTACGCTTCCCTCCTCTTTCACGTCACCTTGCTCGCTTAGGGGCGTTTTCGCTGACTTATGCTCAACCTGCGACGTTTCCGTGCTCATTCGGAAAGTGTCCAATAATCCACGCTCATTCGCCTTGGATTGCGCCGCCCATGGCCGGCGGCCGGGCGACGCCGGTCCGCGTGGCGGCGTATAATCGGCGGCAGATGATTCTGACGTTAGGAAACCATGACCGATAGCATGCAGCAGATGGCGCTCGACACGCTCGGCGCCTATTTTGGCTACACCTCGTTTCGCCCGGGACAGGATCGCATGGTCGATGCGATTCTTGCCGGTCGCGATGCGCTCGGCGTTATGCCCACAGGCGCCGGCAAGTCTATCTGCTACCAGGTGCCTGCGCTTATGCTGCCCGGCATCACCTTTGTGGTGAGCCCGTTGCTGTCGCTTATGGAGGACCAGACCCGCGCGCTGCTCGCGGCGGGTGCGCGCCCCAGCTATCTCAACTCCAGTCTTACTCCGGCCCAGCAAAACACCGTGCTCAAGCGGGCGTGCGAGGGCCGCTATCAGCTTATGTATGTGGCGCCCGAGCGCCTGCTCGAGCCGCGCTTTTTAGCCTTTGCGCAGGAGGCCGCGGCGGACGGCGGCATTGGCGTGCCGCTCGTGGCCATTGACGAGGCCCACTGCGTGAGCCAATGGGGCCAGGATTTCCGCCCCGCCTACCTGCAGATTCGCGAGTTCATCGATTCCCTGCCGCAGCGCCCTATCGTGGCGGCCTTTACCGCTACGGCGACCGAGCGTGTGCGCGCGGACATTCAGCAGATGCTCGGTCTGCAAAATCCCGCGACGGTAGTGATGGGCTTCGATCGCAAGAACCTCTACTTTGGTTGCGAGGAGATGGGCGATAAGGCCAAGACCGCGTGGGTGCGCGACTATGTGATCGCGCATTCGGGTGAGAGCGGCATCGTGTATTGCTCGACCCGCAAGACGGTCGATGCGCTGGCAGGCGATCTTGCCGAGGCGCTGAGCCCCAGCGGCATTCGTGTTGGCCGCTACCACGCCGGCATGGGCAACGACGCCCGCCGCCAAAGCCAGCGCGCTTTTATCGACGACGATATTCAGGTGATGGTTGCCACCAATGCCTTTGGCATGGGCATCGACAAACCCAACGTGCGCTACGTGATCCACAACAACGTGCCCGAGAGCATCGAGGCCTACTACCAGGAGGCGGGCCGCGCCGGCCGCGATGGCGACCCGGCTAGCTGCCACCTGCTATGGAACGGCAACGATTTTCGCATGCGCCGCTTTCTGATCGACCGCGGCGATGCCGCCGATGAGGCGCTCGATGACGAGCAGCGCGCGTGGGCGCTCCAGAATCGATATCGTCTGCTCAGCCAGATGGAGGGCTACTGCAATACCACCGGCTGCCTGCGCGAATACATGCTGCGCTACTTTGGCGACGAGGCCGCGGCCGTGCATGCCGCTGAGGCCGGTACGGGCAGCGCCGCCACGGACGAGGCCGAGGGCTGCGGCAACTGCAGTAACTGTCTCACGCAGTTCGAGGTCGAGGACGTCACCGATATGGCCCGAGCTGCCGTGCGCTATGTGGCCACGCGTCCCATGCGTTTTGGCAAGTCGCTCATCGCCGACGTGCTCCACGGCGGCAACACCGAGCGCATTCGCCAGATGCATCTGGACGAGGACCGCGGCTACGGTGAGCTGTCGAGCGAATCGGTCGGGCGCATCAAGGATATCATCGGCCAGCTGTGCGGCCGCGGTTATCTGGCTACCTCGCAGGGGCAGTACCCGGTCGTGGGGCTGGGCCCGCGCGCCGGCGAGGTCGAGAACGAGGCGTTCGTCTTTACCGTTAAGCGTCGTGCGTCCAAGCGCAAGGCCTCGGCTCGTGCCCGCCGTGCGGTGGATCTGCTGCGCGAGGAGGCCGAGCTGGATCAGCGCCCGCGCGTGGGTGACGATGCCGAGCTGTTCGAGCGCCTGCGTGCCCTGCGCAAGGAGATTTCGACCGAGCTGGAGATGGCGCCGTACATGGTCTTTTCCGACAAGGCCCTGCGCGGTCTGTGCCGCCTACGCCCGCAGACGCGCGACGAGCTTGTCCAGGTCAACGGTATCGGCGAGAAAAAGGCCGACGCCTTTGGCGAGCAGTTTATGGCGGCGATTGAAGAGTTTGAGTCCGAGCATGCACGGGATGGAGCGTAACGATGGCATTCGACGATAAAACCGAGCGCGCCGAGGTGCCCGCCGTACCGCTGTACCAGCAGGTCATGGACGACCTAAAGGGCGAGATCGCGCGCGGCGTGTACGTGGCCGGCTCGCGCATCCCTGCCGAGATGGAGCTCGCGAAGTCTTACGGCGTGGGACGCATCACCGTGCGCCGCGCCATCGAGGAGCTGTCACGCGCGGGGTATCTCAACCGCCAGCAGGGGAGGGGTACCTTTGTGTGCGCTCCCAAGCTCAAGCGCAAGATTCGCCAGAAGGGTGACGTCCAGAGCTTTACTGAGGGTTGTGCTGCCAACGACATGGTGCCGGGTGCGCGTCTGGTGTCGCGCACGGTGGTTGCGGCGACGCACGAGGATGCGGCGTTCTTTGGCGTGGAGCCCGGCTGCGAGCTCATCGTGGTCGAGCGCGTGCGCACGGCCGACGGCATCCCCGTCATGCTCGAGAACAACGCCTTTGTGCTCGCCGACCATCCCTACCTGCAGACGCTGGCCGATGAGGACCTTTCCGATAACTCAATCTTTGCGCTCGTTGCCGAACATTCGGGTCGCGCGCCGCTCAAGTCCGACCCCTGCACCGTGGAGATTGCACTTGCCGATGCTCAGACGGCCCCGCTACTGGAGGTGCCGGTCGGTGAGCCGCTCTTCTATATGGAGGCCTACTTTACCGACGCTGGCGGGCGCCCTCTACTGCTCGGCCGCCAAAAGATTGTGGGCTCGCGCTACGTCTTCGACATCTAACGTCCACAGATAGAACAACATAGAACAACTTTGGTGAAATAACTTCACGGGCGTTGCCGTGCGTGTTATAAATAGGACAACATAGAACGACAGCAGGTACGAGCTGCCGTCGCTCAAAGCCGCCCCACAAGGAGGAACATCAGGATGAACGCACATGATCTGGTTCAGGAAATCATCGAGCGCAAGGGCAAGATCGAGAACGTCTTTTGGATCGCTTGTGGCGGTTCGATGATCGACCTGATGCCGGCCAACGAGCTGCTCAAGCGCGAGGCCACCACGTTTACCTCGACGGTCTACACGGCACGCGAGTTTTGCCTGATGGCCCCCAAGAGCCTGGGGCCGAAGTCGCTCGTTATTGCCTGCAGCCACAGCGGCAACACGCAGGAGGTCGTCGACGGCTGCGAGATGGCGCTGGCCGCCGGTGCCGAGGTCGTTGCCCTCACCGACTGCGAGGGCTCCAAGATCGACAACGGCAAGTGGACTACCTGGGTCTACCCCTGGGGCGAGGGCGTGCCGCAGGCCGAGGTGCCTCAGGGTATCGGCGCTCTGATCGCCGCCGAGCTGCTCGACCAGCAGGAAGGCTACGAGGCACTCGCCGACATGTACGAGGGCCTCAAGCAGATGGATGCGCTGCTGCCCGCCGCTCGCGAGAAGGTCAACGCCGAGCTGGGCGATCGCTTTGCCGAGCTCTGCCAGCAGCACAAGTTCTTCTATATCCTGGGCTCCGGACCCAACTTTAGCCAGACCTACGCCATGGCCATCTGCTCGCTCATGGAGATGCAGTGGCAGCACTGCTGCTACATCCACTCCGGCGAGTACTTCCACGGTCCCTTCGAGGCCACCGAGCCCGGTGTGTTCTACTTTGTGCAGCTTGGCGCCGGCGAGTGCCGCCCTATGGAGGAGCGTGCCCTTGCGTTCCTCAACACGCACACCGATACAGTCATGGTGCTCGATGCGCTCGAGTACGGTGTGGGCGAAGTGCCTGCCAGCGTGCGTTCGTATCTGGAGCCGATCTTCTTCTACAACATGAGTTGCGAGCTGCGCGCCGCCCGCGGCAAGGTCTTCGACCACAGCCCCGAGGTTCGTCGCTATATGGGCATCGAGCAGTACTAATAATATACCGGGAATAACCTCTCACGACGGGGTCTGCGCTGCGCGCGGGCCCCGTTTTGCGTTGCGGCGGCCGGATCCGTGTCTGCGCGAAAAACGAAGGTGAATACTTTTCCGCGAAGTGAACGA
>NZ_JBCJBG010000020.1:0-33461 GCF_039062315.1 Collinsella aerofaciens | reverse complement strand
GCCAAGGAGCCGCAGGCGACGCGGAGTGAGGCGTAGCCGAACGGAGGGCAAGGAGGCGCAGCCGACGCGCAGGGAGCCGAAGGCGACCGGAGTGCGAGCGTAGCGAGCGCCAAGGAGCCGCAGGCGACGCGGAGTGAGGCGTAGCCGAACGGAGGGCAAGGACGAAGGATCTTCTTGTTTGTATATCGTTCGATCATTAAATGCTTTCTGGTAGATTTCTCCGTTTCTCCCTTTATCTCAGACTAAGTGAATCTTATTCACTCTAGTCAGACTTGGTGGGTTGTATGAACCCATAGTTGTGGTTATTTCAACCCATAGTTGTGGTTATTTCAACCCATAGTGCATGGGTTAACTGAACCCATAGTTGGCATGGGTTATTTCAACCCATAGTCTCGTGAGACAACCCATAGTTGATAAGTTGGCCCAGGTTAACACATGCTCAAACTATGGGTTGAAATAACTATTCCGGTACTTTTTGGCATTTTTCGATCGCTTTCTATAGGTTGGATTAACCCATAGAAAGAAAAGTGCTTAAATTGTCTGTGGGTTCTTTCAACCCATAGCTATACCGTCACGGAAAAGCGTCCGCGATCTCTGTCAGCAAGACTATGGGTTGTCCTAACCAATAGTCTTGCTGAAGAATAGTTATTTAACCCCCTATCAATAAAATGATTTTTCGCCAAACTATGGGTTAAAACAACCCATAGTTATACTGTAGGTTCTTTCAACCCATAGCTTGTAAGAAAAAGAAATAGGGCTATGGGTTTATACAACCCATAGCCCTTCAAACTAGGCAGAATGCTTTGCGTCCCACTGGGCTTTGCGTTTCGCCGAATTCTCGGCGCGTTGCTTTTTCCTACCCTCCTCGACTTCGAGCCTGCGCTTAGCGATCGCCGTCATATCGAGCCGGTACTCAACAGATTTGTTATTACCACGCGGCGACTTAATCAAAAGACCGAGTTCGACGAGCTTATCGATTCTCTTCTTGACGTTCGACCGATCCGAGTTGACGTCCGCCGCCATGGTGGCAAGGCTGATGTAGCAGGTGGATTTGTAAACGTCCTTGCGCTGGAACGACCAAATCCGCCCCATGATATCGGTGTCAAGTCTAGGCAAACCGAGCTCGAGCATCCACGGCGGCTTGATGATCGCGACCTTCTCGCTGACCATATCCTGCACCATGTGGGCGACACGGGACGATTCATCCGATGCCCGGCGAAGTGCTTCGCGGTGACTCTCACTATTGGGCATGGCGGCATCTGTGACGGCCTGATTCGCGAAATCGGACGCCGCCCCCATTCCAGACGGGCTTGCGGGGCCGGACGGGTGGCTATCCGTGTCCCACGGATAGCCACCGCCCACGTCCGGTTTTAAATTTCTGGTATCCATAAACTAGCCTCTCGTTGAGGCTATCTAGCCATCAGTCGAAGTGATGCCATAGTATTTTGGTAGTACTTCAACATAGGGACCCAAATCGGAGCATACGTGTGCTAGGATTGCAGGTAACAGGCCAGAAAGCCACATTTGAACATGGAAAAAGCCCTTCTTACTTGGCGGTAGGGGGCTTTTTTCATATCTATTTTTGCTCTTTAACACGCTCCAAAAACTCGGCGATAGCGATTGCCGCCATAGACGACTTAGCTACACCGCGGCTCTTCGCGTAGTCATCGAGATCACGCCAAATTTCGAGAGGCAGAGTAACCTGGATTCTTTTCTTCTCCTCGGCCACTGCCATAGACAATTACCTCCTTCGTTGAACAAACGAAATCGTACCACTACTGATTGAAACAAAGCGTATCACAAATACTGTCTAAAATACAAACTAACACAGAGTGGTACACCTAAATTCGCTAAATCTTTTCGTCGGCCAGATAGGCACTCGAGTTTCCAAAAGGGGTACAGGAAATTGCCGAAAAGGGCACAGGGGCGGCAAGTGATTCACCAAAAGTGAAGGTGGGCCCTCTTACCCAAGCGTTACTCGTTGCTTTGAATGGCAACGCACTAGGGCGACAGGAGTACTCGGGAGACCTGCCTGTATATTATGCAGCTGATTGAATGGCAACAGGGCCGGCGACGCTGCCGGCCCTATAACTGTCCACGCGGGGCAGGCCGCGCATGTTGAGTTTAACGCATCTCGTGACTGTTCAGATTCCGTGCACCGGGCGATTTGTTTTGGTCGTTTAGCTGGGCTAATGGTGGTTATTGGCTGCTGGGCTGGAGGATTTGGACTAATAGTTGCTAATAGTGGCCGGATGAAGAGCTGTTCAAGCTATTAGAAGCAATAGCGAATACGGTCTTGGCTGGAAAACAGGTCGCGAGCAGGGGAGGGCCGAGCATGTACGGACCGGTGAGCAAGAACGGGCCGGCGTTGGAATTTGGGGAGATCGGCGAGGAAGTTAAGGATGAGGTTCGGCGGCAAGCGACTGGCGAGGCCGTCGAGAGAGCCAGGGGCAAGCTCAAGGCCCGTGACGAGCGCGAAGACGATCCGTTTTGGGGTCGCGGGAATCAAGAGCACCTTCGTCGAGCTGCGGAAAGACTGGATTCCGGCGAGGGAGTGGAGCACGGATTGATCGAAGAAGAATGACGCTCTGCTAGAATCAGCAGCGCTGTCGGCAGTCCTCGTGCCGGGCAGGGCCCTCCATCCGATGGGAGGTGATGCCCATGACCGATTTCACCGAGTTCGTGAAGCTCCTGACCGCCCTGGTCTCGCTCCTCACGGCCCTCGTCGGCCTTTCCAAGGCACTCAAGCAGGGTTCGAAGCCCAAAAAGAAAGGTCACCGTCGCTAAGGCGGTGACCTAACTCTTCAAAGCAACGGCTCTGCCCAGCTTCCTACGACTTGGGCTGCCGTCGGCACCATTCTACCCGTTTGACATTGCTGTTGTCGATGCGCCGTATCAAGAATCCACGGCAGCGCTCGTGGTTGCAAAACAGCCCAACAAATAGTGGCTATTAGTCAGTTCGACTGTCCAAAAGGCCTAATAGTTGCTAATAGTGGCCAGTTGGCAACGGATTTGGGCTATTAGTTCTAACAGTGCCTATACTATGACCCCACAAACGGGACACGGTTTTCTGCCCGCACGAGGTTTTGAAGTTTTAGCTGGGACAATCCGGCAGATTGGAGCACAGAACATGAGGTTCGAACGCCTCATGTCACTCAAAATACGTCTCCTCAACTGCGCAAAGGAGAACGGTTTTTAGCGACAAGGAGACAATGGAATGATCTGGTTCACCAGCGACACCCACTTCGGGCATGAGAACGTGCTGAAGTTCACCGACCGCCCGTGGGAGACGATTTGGCAGATGAACGATGCCATCGTCGACAACATCAACGGTAAGGTTGCCGTGGATGACGAGCTCTACATCCTAGGGGATTTCTCATTCAAGATGACCGCCCGGGACGCCTATGGGCTGCGCAAGCGGATCGCCTGCAGGCGCATCCACCTCGTCCCGGGAAACCACGACAAGGACTGGACCCAGCCGGCGGTCGCTGGCGCCTTCACCGTGGAGCCGCCGATCTGCGTGCTCAAGATCGACGGGCAGAAGATCGTCCTGAGCCATTACCCCATGGCCGACTGGCAGGGCATGAGCCATGGATCGTGGCACCTCCACGGGCACATCCACAGCAGCGGAGGCGCGTACAACGAGCTCAACCGCAAGCAGGGCCTTCTGCGCTACGACGTCGGTTGCGATGCCAACGGGCACTCCCCGGTGAGCCTCGACGAGCTGAGGGAATGGTTCGCCGGAGTCGACGAGCCGTGCGGCCGGGTGAAATGGCCCTGGTGGGTCAACGAGACAGGCGACAGGCAGGTCGAGCGCGAGCTGGCGGCGTACAAGAGGGAAGAGGCGATTCGATGACGGTCTATGTGACGGGCGACATCCACAGTGGGCTCGACATGCAAAAGCTCCGCGACTGGGAGCTTGGCGACAGTCTTACCAGCGACGACTATCTCATCGTTGCCGGTGACTTTGGCTTTCCGTGGAACTTCTCTGCCGAGGAATGCGCCGACATCGCCTGGCTGGAGTCGCGCCCCTACACGGTACTGTTCGTCGACGGCAACCACGAGCGCTTCGACCACTGGGAGGAACGCCCCATGGAACCGTGGCATGGCGGGCTGACGCAGCGCCTGTCGGATACTTCGTCTATCCGCCGCCTCATGCGCGGGGAGGTCTTCGAGCTCGACGGCTCGACGGTCTTCACCATGGGCGGTGCCACGAGCGTGGACAGGGAATACCGCGTGCCCTATTCCAGCTGGTGGCCTCAGGAGCTCCCGGACGAGCGCGATTTCGATACCGCGCGGACAAAGCTCGACGAAGTCGGCTGGAAGGTCGACTGCGTCATCACCCATACCTGCGCCACGCGCATGCTCTCGCCGACGCTCTACCCGGACCCAGGCTGGGAACGCCCTGATGTGGACCGGCTGACCGGATTCCTCGACGAGCTCGAGGACCGCCTGGACTATAAACATTGGTATTACGGCCATTTTCACCGAGACGGCAACCCGGACGAACGGCACACGGTGCTGTATGACCGGATCGTGAGGCTCGGGGACAAACTCCTGCCGTGGGGTGCGTACTGATGACGGCCTATGTGACAGGCGACGTGCACGGCAGGGCCGAGTACGGGTCCAGCAGGTTCGCCTTCAGGTCTTGGCCGTTGGGCCGCACGCTGACGCGCGATGACGTGGTGATCGTGGCCGGCGACTTCGGCTTTGTCTGGGATGGATCCAACGCCGAGAAATACTGGCTCGACTGGTTCGAGTCGAAGCCGTGGACCACGTGTTTCGTAGACGGCAACCATGAGAACCATCACGCCTTGGCTAATCTGCCGGTACGGGAGTGGAACGGTGGGCTCGTCCATGAGGTGCGACCGCGCGTGCTGCACCTGATGCGTGGGGAGGTGTTCGACATCGGCGGGCTCACGGTCCTTGCCATGGGCGGTGCCGCGAGCAACGACAGGCAGTATCGCAGGGAGGGGAGGAGCTGGTGGCCCGAGGAGATGCCGAGCGAGGAGGAGATGGGGCACTGCCGCGCCTCGCTCGACCGCGTGGGCTGGAGGGTCGATTGCGTTGTGACTCACGAGGCCCCTGCTACCCTTGCTGAGGTGCTGTGCCGCGAGCATGGACGCGGGTATCGTGGCGACCGGCTGCAAACCTTCCTGGGCGAGCTCGATGGGCGGCTCTGCTACCGAGCCTGGTTCTTCGGCCACTACCACGGCGACAAATGGTGCGACGACAGACATCGCCTGATCTACCGAGACATCGTGCCGATTGAAGATGCTGCGCCCGCTTCTAGAAACCTTCTAGAAGCGCTCTAGAAGGTTTCTAGAAATTAGGCGCCATATGGACTATTCCAATTCAAAAGTCTGGTCGAGGGAGTTCGACCCGGCACCCATCCCGTCGACTTTCACTTCGATGGGAGACATGTCATTGAGATCAAAAATCGACACACCGTCGCATTCGCCTCCCGGCGCAGGCCCTTGCGAAGAGAAGTGGTCTTCCTGCAAATCGGCGGCAAACCCGCGAGATAGCATCTGCTTATTTTGATAAGCCGTGATGTAGCTACCAACAGCGCATGAATCTGCCGATCGGTTGTTAATGGCGTGCCAGCGAACAACGGCAACCTTCCCGCCATCGCCAGCCGAGGAATCATGCACCTCGACGCCGGTGGCTGAATACTCCATCTTGCCGTAAACCCCGTCTTCCTGCGCGTTATCAGAATCGGCGACCTGAACTGCCGTCTGACGATCGTCTGCCTGGCTGCACCCAGAGGTCATAACTAGGGCGGCTGCCAGAACACCCGCAGCCCCAAAGTTCCGAGCTAGGTTGATTGCCTTTTTAACAGAGAGATGTTCCATCGACTACTCCAAACTTAATTGTTTTTGAATGCCATCAGCCAAACAGCCAAGCCCCAATGAGCATGACCACTGAAACTGCTGCAAGCGAAGCCCAGACGGCATTTTGACAGGTGATGACACCGCTGATGGTGAGCGCATTTGCGCCGGCACCATCAATGACAGTCCAGACGAGTGCCGTGACCAAAAAGACGACTAGCCCTGCCGTTATCAACTCACGGCGAGACGGCCTTAGCTTGTCGGACATATCTACTCGCCCCTCGCCTTGGTCATGACCTCGACCTTGGCCTCGGCCACGGCCGCCCGCTGCTCGGAGGCGGCGAGGCGATCCTTGAGGGCGGCGACCTCGGCCATCAGGTCACGCTGGGCGAGGAGGGAGACGTTGAGATCGGCCTGAGCCTTGGCCGCGGCGTCGACCGCGCCCCTCATGCTTTCAATTCGATCGTCTTTTGCGGCTGATTCTGCCAAGAGCTGATTGTTCTCGGAATCGAGCTTCTTGAGCTGCGAGAGGTAATCGGCGACGGTGGCGTGGAGCTCATCGTTCTCAATCTCCAAGCTCGCAGTATCCAGCTCGAATTTCTCTTTGATGGCGGCGACCTGCTCGACGCAATTAGATTTGATGCTCTGAATCTGTTCCATTGCACTTTTCTTGGCAGCGTCGGCGTCCTCGCGGGCAGCACGAGCCTCCATCGCGGCAGCTTCGGCAGCGCCCACGATGATGCGCTTAACCCGCTCGACCGCCTCATCGAGGACGGCCGATGCGTCGAGCGCAGCCTTCACGCCGGGAGTGGCGTTAGGGTGGTAGCCATCGACCAAGCGGGCGACGGTATCGGCCTGCGAGAGACCAAGGCTCGTGCTGATGTCCTTTATGGCGTCACGGGTCTCCGATGAGACATTCAGACTGGTCATTTTCTTTTCGGACTGGACTTGGTTTTCGGCCATGATGCGGCACTCCAATCAACAACGGGCATGGCTCCGCCATGCCATATGGCTGGGAACAATGCACGGCCGCTGTTGAGTTGTCTTTTTCCTGCGATCGGTGAGTTCTAAAAGGCGTCTCAAGTCATGCGTTCACGCAGGTTTTCGGTTAGAGAAATACCGCACCCTTATATAGTAACGCCGCCGCACTCGGGCCTATTAGGCAAATCGCGAAACGACAGACGGACTTATTTCCTGACGCCCACCAATCCGCGTTCACGAAGGATGCGGTACAGCGTTGATTTGGAGACGCCAGTCGCAGCGCAAATATCGGGAATAGGAGTCTCTCCTCCAAGATAGAGCTTTACTGCGGCATCGGCTTTGACGCCGGCAGTGCGAGGCCTGCCACCCACGTTGCCGCCGTGGCTCCGTTTGACGGCGATACCCTCGGCCTGGCGTTGCCTGATCAGATCTCGCTCAAGTTCCGCGGTGCAAGCATGGGTGCCAAGCACGAAGCGCCCGAATGCGGTATCTAGATCCACGGGCTGTTTCAGGGACGTGAGCTTCACGCCGAGGTTTCGAAACATAAGGTCATAGTTGAGCAGCTGCCTGGTCGATCTGGTCAAGCGCTCCCAGGATTCGACCACCACCTCGTCGCCCGCCCGCATCTTCTTGAACAGGCGCTTCTGCTGCGTCCGGTCGCCGTCCTGGGCACCCGTGACCTTGTCCTTGTAGATATGGCCATAGGCCACGCCAGCGTTCACCAGAGCCTCGATCTGGCGGTCCAACCTCTGGTCTTTCGTGCTCACGCGAGCATATCCGTAACGTGTCATTTCAGCCTCCTGCCTCGTATTTGATTTTCCCATGGGAATTGACGCGGAGGTTTTGACACTGGGTTTTGGCACTCGACGTTCACGGCATCGAGGGTTCGGTTTTCGAGTGCCGCGCGGCATACGTTTTGAGACTGTGGCTATCTGGCGATTAAGTTCGACAGTCGCCGCTTCAGCTAGAATTGACAAGACGACGCATTCCGTGCGCGGGCGGCCGACAATTCGATTGGAGGCTTCCCTATGCTAAAGATCCTTGATGCGCTGGCCGCCCTTGCGACGGTCGGCACGTTCGTCATTGCGTTTTTCGATTCGTATGATGTCCGAGTTAAGGTCCGTAGGCGTACGCGCGGTGCGGACGGTGGACGGCATTTGCGCCGCAACAAGCGCAAATAAGAATGCCCGGGGTGGAGCCCGGGCATTTAACTAAACCAGAAAACTAGGCCGCCCGCGCTCTCGATACTTACACGGGATGCGTCGTCTTCTACGGTGATTTTACCCTCTTTAGTCAGATAAAACCACCGTATGCTTGGGTTTTCATGCGAGTTCATCCATCGTTCATGCGATGTGAATCGCAGCGACAGTGCGATACCGCCCGAAGGCTGCGACTACCCCCAATGTCCGGCTACGTCGACGACCCAGTGCTGCCCGGTCGCCTGCTGCTCGTAGTGCCCCTGGTCCTCGCTGGTGGTATAGGAGTCATCGATCACAGATCCGCCAATACCGCCATTATCGACATCGTTATCGCACCACGCCCATGCAGCAGCCTTGCTGTCAAACGGTCCGACTTTGGTTCCACCATGGTTGACCCAGTAGCGTTCATGGCGCACGTACACCACGTTCGGGACCCAGACCTGGCCGTAGTCGATCTCCCAGTGGCCCTGCTCGGGGACCCACTTCTTCTGGGGCTGGGAGGAGGACGAGAATCCGCCGAGGCTTCGGAGATAGCGCTCGACCCGAACAGGCCGCGGACGGATGAAGTTAAGTTCCGCGAGATGTCGCGCGAGATTTTCGAAAGAGTATATTTGCCCGACGAGTGGAAGCCGGCGTACAACGCGGCGAGGCGCACGAGATCACAGCTGCATTGGATCGATCTCAGAGAGCATCCGCGGTCATTCGATGAACTGGGGGGCGTGTGAAGGACGACCGCGGATCGCAAAGGGTATGGCGATACCGATGAGGAATGGTCGAGGGCGTATCGACGCAATGGCGCGGTGCGACTCACCATCACCCTGCCCGACGGCGCGACCAAGGTCATGTATGCGCCAGACCCGACACCGCGGGCGTGGTTCGACGACTTCCTGGCGACAACTCTCCCCGTCGAGTTCCTGCCGCAGGACTACATCAGGGGCGTCTTATTGGGGGGGACGACCACATGGAACCCCGGGAGATCAAGCTGTACGGTTGATCCATCCGTCAACAACATGTCAAAGCCCCAAAACCCAACAGGATCACGAACGAGGGGATGAATTGACCGCCCGGGTATTTGCGCCCGGGCGGTCAATTTTATCAACCATGGGCGCGATTCTGTGAGGCCATTTTTCTGGCATCCGCCGTTTGCTCCGGCCTCAACGCACCCATCGACCGTTCGGTAAGCTTTGCGAACGCGACCACGCGCGCATTTGTCGAACAATCAAATGTCCGACAATGTCTGACGGAGCTGTCAGACATTCACGCACGAACAGGCGAGCTTCGCGAGCGATTGTAGGCAACTAGTAACCCCAGCTGCGTCTTTAACGCAGGTTCAACGTCTGACATCTTGAATGTCTGACGTTGAACGAAGCTGGCGTGCAAAATGGCCTCACAAGGCCATTTTGCACCGTCTCAGGGGCACGATTCAGGATTTGCCGCTGCGTCCGTTATCGTAATAATCTCCCACAGGCACCACCGCGCACGCCGCCGTGCCCGTGTCTTCTATCGTAATAATTTGAAATCTGGCGCCTTTTCCTCCTTGTCCGTTATCGTAATAACAAGGCGCGCGAGTGTCCTCCCCCGGTCCAAGGGCGGAGCCCTGGCAAGCGCCGAACCGCCCGGGTCGGCGGCAGACTTGTACACACATTTACGATGGGGGTACAAGTATGCGTCTCTTGCGGGATTTCTCGTTTATCGGCAGAAAATCGAGGTCAGAAGATGGATGAGTTCTTGAGCATTGAAGATCTGCGGTGGGAGTTCGGCGCGTCGCGAGCATGGACGTACAAGTATCTGGCGCCGCATATCAAGTCAATTACCCTGAAGTGCTCGACCGACGACGGCGAGCGCCTGTGCAAGCGTTATAGCCTCGATGATGCACGGCGCGTGGTCGCTGAAAAGGCTCGAGCCGAGGTCTATTCCGTGCCCGTTAAAGCGGACCCCGGAAAAAGCAGCTATGCTCCGTACCGCCGCCCGCGGCGCGTGCGAATCAAGACGAGCGCGTACATCGCCGAATATATTGTCGGCTTCGGCCATCTCTGGCAGATCGACGAGATTGCAGAGGAATACTGCGATAAGCGCTCAAGAGAGGCGGCATATCAATTCATCTACCGTAACGCCTGGATCGCAATCGTGTTCGGCAACAAAACTTTCTATATCCCGAGGCGCACTACACCGCAATTCGTGGCGGCAGCAGTCGAGGTGTTCGGAGACGCTGCCCACACCGTCGAATACGCACGCGGTGGACATAAAAGTGACGCCACGGAATAGCGGCACTATGTAACAAATGAATAAGTGAACGGCGTAAAAAGTGAAAAACCGAACTACGTAATATCGACAATGCGACATAACGCAATAACGACAAAGCGGAATAGCCGCACTATGTAACCACGTAATAACAGAACTATTGAACATCGGACTATTCGGTCCTGAAATCTGTTCGCAAGAGTCGTACGCTGCCGTACAAAATGCCCGACAGCGTACCGCCGCAAGCGGCGCACGCTAGGGCTCTGCCCTAGCACCCGGCACTCGCGGCGTTAGCTCATTGTTCTGCAATTCAACAGTTACGTTTTTCAGCTTTGTCGTTATCACGTAGTTCGGTAATTACACAGTTACGTAGTGTCGTAATTGCTTTGTTCGGTTGTGTCGCAGTTCAGATATGAACAACCGCCGCAGGCGCCGGGTACTAGGGCAGAGCCTTGGCAGTACGCGGACGACCGAAACGCAGTTTTGTACGGCAGCGTACGACACTTGCGGGCGAGTTCCGGCTATGTCATTGCTGAATTACGACAAAACGCAACAACAGAGCTATGTAACCGCGGAATAACTGATTTACAGACGATACGAAGAACGTAATGAATGAACTAGTGAACTACGACACAACAGAAAAAGCGAACAGTAATAAACCCAAAAAACGCATTGAAACAGGCGAGATGTTTTAAATCTCAGCCCACAAATCGAGAACAGCAGCGTCCCGACGAACCGTGGCAAAATAGTCGCAGTAGTCATAGGCATCATCGGGACTGCGCATCACGGCAACAAGATCTCCGTTGTGCGCATCAACAACTGCATGTCGAAATCCCATCGTCTGACGCATCATCCGGTTGCGCTGCCGCTCGATCTCGATCGCATCCAGCAGGAGGTGGCCATCTGTATGGCCATGAAGAGCGAGTAGCCGTTTGCGGGGCCAAGCTGACCGCTCGCGTTGAGCGGCGGCAACACCCGTTGGAGCGATAGTTCCGCAATTTGTTTCACGAATTACCGTCGAAATGTTTCACGCGCTGGTAGATGCAAGCACTGCTTAAGGGCACATCCAAAGCACCCAAAAGTGCCGCCACGCAGGTCAAGGCCGAAAAATCAACCTCACCAGATGCGTTTTAAGACACGGAAAAGGGGTGTCACGAACATCCAAACCATCCCAGGTTCAATCGCCCCGTAAATCGAATCCTGTTGAACCGTCTACCTGCGACTTTGTGATATTTGCTGCCGCCGTGTCGTGAGCGGGAATCGTGTCCGCACGGGGCGATATATTAGGTAAAGCACCCGAGGGAACGATAGGCAACCGGACACACATTCTGTCCGAGTCGTTAAAAGCGGGCACGGAATTTAAACGGCTGAAAAAGGGGCATCGACCTGCGCCGATGCCCCTAAAGTAGACACACATTTTGTCCTATAAGCCTCATTTATTTGCGAAGAACATCGGCTAGCCGCAGGATTGAAATCATCGACCGATAAGTGAGTTCCACTTTTTCGCCCGCAAGCAGTCGTTTCGAGCCAATCTCATCTAGCCCCACAAGCCGAGAAAACAGCGAGCTGCTCATCGTGCCCTCGTCAATTGATTCCCTTATGATCTTCAAAACGTCCGTATCATGAAGCGATGCCGAGCTGTAGGGGGCAACACGAGCGGAACTCTCAATTAACGACGAGACAAAAGGGTGGAGATGCTTTGGACATAGTCCATCAAACACCACATCCCCATTGTCGTTCGAGCCGACCAGGCGCCAAGTATAATGATCGACCCAGTCATCTCCGTCATATATGGCGTCCATGAGCAACTTCCCGTTTAGAGAGAGAAACCTATTTGGACATCGGGGCGCAAGACCGCAATCCATATCGGGCCTGCAGCAGCTCCAACCCAACGCACCACATAGGTTCCCTTTCGTACATGTGTATCAATCTGCCCCGAAATGCCGGTGAATGCAATTCCAGACCCGTTTGTCGGGTAGCAATCGACGTATTTTTGTTTTCCGCTCACAACCTTGTATAGATATATCGTTCCAGCAAAAGAGAAGGGATCGTTCGCAATTTTGTCCGGAAGAACTTGCCACCTCAAAATCCCGCTACCAATATGGTCAAGCTTGACCGTTCCGCCGTCCCCCTCAAAAGTGGCAAGGGGATTTACTCCAGACTGAGAGTCGGCATCGCCCTCCTTAGCGCTTATGAGCAGGCTGCCCGTATAAGACTGCTGAAGTTCACCTTCAGGACAGGCAGCCTCGGCCCAAGAAGGACCACTCAGGCAGAACAGTCCGAGCAACATCATTGCCAATAGAAGAAAACCCTTAGATCTATTCATCTCTATCCCCAACGTCTCTCGACATTTTTATATTGTGACTATTCTAGATCTATATGGCCAATTTGGCCCTCACCATGGCAACTGTTGCAGCCAGGTTTCTTTTCATTAAATTGTCACCTTGGTAAAACGTCGACCCCTAAGCATCAAACCCGAAGTCCACCGAGTGGGCTAAAGTAAAAGAGGGTCGAACCAGAAGCAGTTCCCGGACAATTGGCGTTCGGCCAGACACTTCAGTTCGACCCTTTTTCATGCGCAAAGCACATGTCAAGCCAGACTGATTCTGTGGGTATAGGGCGGCATTTCACTGAAGTCGGAAACTCCCGCAACCATTGATTAATTTCGATATGTCCGAAATTAATATTACGTACATGGGTAACAAGCGTATATGGGAGCTCTCAAGTAACCGAAGTAACCGAGCCGGGGTAGAAATTGGCAAGAAGGACCCCGGTGAGAAGTTTGGAGGCGAAGATGAGTACGATGGAAAACCTGTTTATTACTCGCAGGTCAATCCTGACGGCAGCCGCATTGGGCGGACTGTCGCTAATCACCCCAAATGGTGCATTTGCTGATGGTTACGATTCTGAAACCGTAGAATTCCTAGCGTTCCCGGATCTGAGTGAATCTGATGTCGAGGCGATTGTGCGTCAACGTGCAGAGCAAGAAGCGGCCCTTATCATAGAAGAGGCGATGTCATCTGATGGTGCTGAGCTCTATGCGACACGCGGGCGCCCAAGCTACAGCACCGTATACGGGAGCGTGCTAACGAAAGCCAGCGGATGGCACGACGTTGCTGGGCAGCCCCCGGGGGGCGTTCACATCGACGGGGGCGGTTCCATAAACGTCCAGCCGTCTGGCGGCGGTTCGGTGAGTGTATCGGTGCCGCTCCCGAATGGTGTCGGAAGCATAGGCGTATCGATACCGCTGGCAAAGCGCAATCTGTCGGCGACTGGGTATTCCATTCAGATCGACGGCGCTGGCTTTTGGAAAGCGACGGCGAACGTTGAACACAAGGTTCAGCCGTTTGTTGTTTATGAGACCGTCAACGGCGTCAAGAAGGTGTACAAAAAAGCAGCGACAAATAACTTCTTCCGTCTTTCCTTAGGCAAGCGAAAAGTAGGATGACATGACGGGCAAGAGCTATGCAAAGATAGCGATTGTTGGCCTTGTAATCGGTCTTGCAATAGCACTATGCGCATCATTCGCGAAGTATAGGTCCGAGCAATCGTTTATCGATGGCGCTGAAAACGGTTTTGGCATAGACGGGATGTATGTCAGCGATGGCGCGACCGGGACGTCTATGGCGATTCTTGCAGGCGAAGACATGGAATGGCAAATCTGTAATGGCGATGGCTCTTGTCTGAGTGGTCGTTTGGCCGCAACGAGCGATCCGAATTCGTTCGATCTTCTCGACAATGATGGAGCGGATTGCGGTTCTGTTCACCTTTCATATGCATCGCGAGATGGGATGGACGGCATTCTCTACGTCTCCCACGAAACTGACGATTTCAAGATGCGCAGAACTAACCGAGCGCCGGCTTTTATCGAGGAGTGAGAGTTCCCGGCGGCCTGCCGATCAGGCCGCCGGGGTATCGAACCCCGCATCCATCCGTATGAAGTTGATAATCGAGGAAACAAAGCCGTTCCAGGCAGGACGGCTTTGGTCTTTAAAGGCCAGGTTTTACCCTAGCCCAAAATGGCCAGAATGGTCACCAGAGGAAGAGCGGCGATCATAAGACGGAACTCGGACGTAGCGACCACCTCCCCGAAAACTCGGGCAGGGCCAAGCTAGCGAGGCGGGGTACGAGCTGACTGCTTTCTGTTTAATGACTGTCAATCTCTTCTGCCGTCTCTTTTCGCTTTTACTCAGTAGTTATAGCTAAACGAGTAATTGCACTCAATTGCAAAACTGATCCGGCTGCGTTCCGACTTAAAGATTTCTGTTGTCTGGTTCATCTGCCAGATAGTCGTGGGGAACATAGTCAACGTGATAACACCTTTCAAGTTCCTCGATAAACCGGTCGACCTTTCGAGCATTTTGGTAAACCTTTTCAAGCGTGCGGAAAACAGCTTTCTCGTTGTACGCGGGAAGACCTTGGGCGTTCACGAAATACATCAGCTGATTGAGATTCGTTCCTTCCTTCAATAACTCGTGATGGAGTTTTTCAACTTCCGCGACATTGAAATTGAATGATTCAATCTTTCCGTAGATTGCGCTGCGACGAACCAACTCGCTTACAGAGACGCCAAGCACTGCCGCCCGCTGTTCGATTGCCATTTTTTCTGGAGCGGTCAGCATCACATGAAACGAAACGTCACGTTTCTCGGCGTTCTCGGCGATGGCTTCACCGCACTCGCCAGATTTTCTTGGAGCGTGTTTGCGCTTGCAGTTGTGCAGCGCTTTATTTTTCTCGTGCTCGATTTTCTTTCCGGTCTCAAGATCGTCGAGAGAAATCGAACGGCTAATCAAAACGGAGCGGATTAGTTCAGCTTCCGTGCAACCAGCTTCGTCGCAGAGGCGCTGAAGAATTTCTTTTTCTTCAGCGGTCAACGTCGCTTCGACTTTCTCACTTCGTCTCATTTTTATCCCTTCAGTTTCGGAGTGGCCTCCGAAACAAGATTTGGAAAAGTCCGCCGAATTTTTCTCGGAGGCGAAACCGCTTCGCGCACAAAGCGGAACTCAGCTTTACCTGTTTTCTTTTCCCGTAGGAGGGAAAAGCAAGATCGTAAATGGCCATAGTTCATGTTTACATGTAATTATGGCCATTTACGTACATCTTGCAATCTCCGGAACGGTGATTGGGCGAAACGCAGTGTAGACGTGGAATGAGAGGCCTCATTCCAAGCGAGAGGCCTCGCGGCGTCGTAACCGCGTGAAGACCGTGAGCGAAAGCGAAATTTTAACGCGAAGGATGCTGAGCGTTAGAAGTTCGCTGTAGCGAGAGCGAAGCGATATTGCGAATGCGAGGGATGCCGAGTATTTGCAATATCGCGCAGCGGGTTTGCGACGCCCGCGGCGCAAACATTCGACTTTGTCGAATCGTTTTCGTGACGCTTGCGAAAAAGTTGAGGCAGCTTTCGACAATTTCAATGGCGCGTAGAGTCCTTGGGCGAGGCTCGTAGCGCTGTTGGATTTGTCGAAAGGTGACGCGGTTCGCATTACGATTCGAATGGCGATACGATTTTCATGCGGCGGCAAAGCCGCCTATGATCGCGACCGATGGTCGCTATCGATTTTCAAAACTCCCGTTTTTTTGCCGCACAATTGCGATGTTCTGCTTCTCCCCGCCGGACACCCCTCCTTTCTTGCTGCCAAGCATCGCTGCCGCCCCGTTCTCCGCAGCGGCAATCATTTTGTCTAACCCCAATATGGCAAGCATCCGATTCAGTTTGTCGGCCTCGAAATCATCAGAAAGCAGCGTAAGATTATCGAGGATCGTCCCCCCAACAATAGGGGGCTCTTGCTCCGTAATGCCAACTCGGCACCGCCGCAATGCGTATCGGTCGATGCGACGCTGTGATACCCCGTTGTAGAGGACGGCCCCTTCCGTGTTATCTGGATATAGACCCAATATCACTGACAGCAGCGAGCTCTTCCCCGAGCCATTTCTTCTTGCTTACTGTTTTTCTTATATTGTAACGATTTTCGATAAGAGGAAAGATTACTCCATTACGCGCAAGCCCGAACTCTAAGCGTTTCCCATCAGCATTGCCCATCTTTCGGATCGAAATCCAAATCCAGCTTCCTATCGCATGCTGAAATCAAATCCTGATCATGGCTTACAACAAGAATTAGCTGATCGAAGGGATTTCGATGAATATACTCCGTGAACTCCCGACGGCTTTCTTCATCTAAATCGTTCGTTGGTTCATCGAACACAAGCACTTCCGGCTGCCTGCGCAGTGCTGCGAATATCCTTAGCTTTCGATACTCTCCACCAGAAAGGTCTCTACAATTCTTGCCTTTTAACGATTCGACGGTTCGATAGAAACTCGGCACAAGCTCTCGGAGGTTTTCGCTCGATCCCCGAATCGACGTCCTCTCAAGGTAATTCTCCACCGTTTCGTTCGGAATAAAGAGCTTTTGCGGGCACACCGCAAACAGGTCCCGTCGGATCGTCTCCATATCGAGCTCTTCATATGGCACCGACCCCAAAGCCCGATGTCCCCCAGCAGAATACAGTCCAAGGAGCACCTTCAGAAACGTGCTTTTTCCGCATCCGTTCGGCCCGGTAATGGCATAGGTTTTTCCTTCCTCCACCTCCACGGAGAGGTCGCGGTACAAGTAGGGCTTTCCCGCGTATCGGTACGCGATGTTGGACAACGATATGCTCTCCACATGCCCAACCGTGAGGGTGCCGCGGTCCTCGGCATCCTCCGTCAGAGCCCCCAATCGGTCGAACGAGGCCCTTGCGTCCTGATACGATTTGAAATAATTCAAAAAATACTTGAAGCATCCGAACGCCATCGAGTAATACGAGTTCACCATTGTGAACTCGCCTAAGCTCATTCTTCCGCTCAATATTTCCATCCCGGAGATCACGAGCAGTGCCCCCCGAAACACAGACGAGATCAGGCCGTCGCTTGATGTGGCCAGATTCGAGACCCTACTTGCTTTCATGTAAATCGGGTAGTACCCCTCGAATACCCCTTTGAGCGTCCGAGCGCTCTGGTCATATGCGCCATCGCACTTAATGTCAAACAACTGCGACAGCTCGCCGCTCACGGACGCGAAAAGCTTGCTCAACCCCTCCTTGTTCGCAAGCGAGCTGTTGTACAACGGCTTTTTCAACGCCCTGAATAAAATGAAGTACGCACCAAGCGAACATGCGCTTAACACCAGGAACACCGGATTGATCGAAAACAGGATGATGCATATCAACACAACCAGAACGATGTTAAGCCCGATTGTCAGGAAGTTGTTCACGACAAACGATGACACCGCATTCGAATCCGCATATACCCTCTGCGTTGTATAGGATGGATCCGCCTGCTCCCCCTTTTCCAAGGGTCCCCGTTCAAACGACTCACACGTGGCTCCCATCAGCCTCATCGTCATCTCCAAGATGACGCGCGATACGTTCACGCCCATCGCATACGACATGAAGGAAGCAGATATCCCTATGCCCGCAACAAAAGCCGCAAACCACACGACGCGAGATGGGTCCCTATTCGTCACGAGAAAGTCTACAAATCCACCGTTTAAGGCGGGCATGACGCACGAGAGAGCGAAATTAACCAACATGAGAATCACGAAAAGCCGTGACCCTTTACACCGAAACAACTCGTGAACCGTCTTCTTAAACATGTTAGCTCCCATCAAGCGACCTTTTATCCAAAACTGAATTTGTTCGCCGCTTAATCGCTCCCATATATCCCTTGTTGTGAATTCTTGCTCAAGACATTATCGCGGGTTGCGGTGCCCAGGATCCCATTTCGCCTTTATATACGTACGAATAGGCCCCCTATTTGCATAGGCAAGCGCGGAGATTATAACGGCAGCCACCATCAGGCCGAAAATAGCCCTTTTGTCCGGAAAAGGGACGAGAGAAAAAGGCATATTGCGGAGAAAACTATAGCCACCCCCATCATTCGGTTTACACCTAGAGTCTCGGCCGTCCGCTTTGCCTCCTCTAAACGCTCTCCCGATAGCAATGACATTCCGGCAAGCAATCCCGTGAGCTTGCCTCGATACATCATTATTCCGAACACCAGCAGCAGGCATGACTCAACCATTGGAACCACAACGTCCGACATCGCCATCACTCCAGTCCATTCCTTGTCATCGAATCCTTGCGGCGGCTCAGCGCATCTGGCGTCAAATGCAACCTCGTGTCAAACGGTCTGCTCGCAAACTCAAATACTTTGCATGAGCTCGAACGCGCCGGTTTAAACGGCATACAGTTTAGCCTCGATGGCCTACGCGATTCTCACGAACATATGCGAGGACTCTCGGGATTATACGACCGGGTGCTCGACGCCATCGATATCACGCTGAACGAAACCTCACTGCACCTTTCAATTGCCTTTTGTCCGACATCGTTCAATGTCGACGATTTCAAACCAGTTTGCACGATGCTTCGAGACAAGCTGAAATCGTCGGGTAGAACTGACCGAATTGACCTTCGAGTTCAGCCGCTCATGCTCCTCGGTAGAGCCCGAAGAAACCGCACGATTCGCCCTTCGAATAATCAATACCGTCGGCTAGTCAACACGATCAACGACCTTCGATACGATCCGGACTATCGAGGCTACTTCATGCTTGAGTGGGGCGACCCCATCGACCACTTGGTCAGATTCCCTCAACTGAAAATGCAATTTGACCAAGTGGCCATCCACGCCAATGGCGATATCGTCGCATCCCCCTATATGCCTCTCATCATCGGAAACGTTCGCAAACACAGCCTTCAGGAATACTACGATGCCGGAATGGCAACCGTTTGGGAAAAGCCCGTTGTTACCGCGTTGGTCAATCGTATGCACTCGATTGACGAGATGGAAGAGATCTCATCGTTGATTGCAGACATCAATATGGACGGCGACCTCTATATCGACCTAATCGACGATGATCTAGGCGACCTGAGCATCCTGTCCCAATTCTAAGGAGATATTCCCATGTACGAGACCCCAGAAGTAGAGAAGATGGATTCCAAAACCGGCCCCGTTCCCGTTGTGGTCAACTTTGCAGCCGTCGTGGATAACGTAGTCGCAGCCGTCTATGATGCCGTCGTTGCGGCCTACGCATTCTGGTACTCGGCAGACAACGACGGCACCGGGACGAGTGCAGCATAGAACTAGTCGCCGGCTCATCGAGCAATCACCTCGCCTATCACTGCATGCGATTGACTGCGCAGCCCCAGCCAACGCCCAAAGCGCCTTGAAGAGCTGCCTGTAACATTCGTTCATTCAACAGCGAGATCTCTTCACCATTCTCGGCCGGTCCGACAGATCGACACATCAGTCGGGCCGGCCAGACTTATACAACGCGGCGACTCCGCTCACGCCACACCCCCCGAAACTCGCACTGTCATCACACGGGCAATCAACACTGAATCCTGTTATGCGACATGGGCAAACGGTCACGTGCGCGATTAAAACGAATTCACTTAGCAGACTTCAAGAATGCTTTAGCACCGCAGGATGGCCATACGCGGAGCGCGGCACGCATAAGCCAAAAGCGGCATTAAAAGCCATCCCCTTCCCTGCTGAATGCGCATCCTAGCCCATCAACCGGTCGGACCATCGCGAAGATGATCCGTGCTTCCATACTGCGATGCGATATCAAGCATCACGAATAGTCCCCGCCCAACGGGGTTCTCCCCTCCGCAGGCGTTTCGGAACCCGCCCCCATCCCGAATTCCCACGCAGCGGCCGCGTTCACCGCCGACACGGGGGCCCTAGCTCCCCCGCGGCGCGGGCGTGGGCGGCGAGGTCGGATGTGAAAGCCGGACCGCAGAGGCATCGAGCGCACGCGGCCAGGGCCTCGAGGGCGCCTGGCGGGTAGGGAGATCCGAGCATGAGGCAGGACAACGCGCAAGCCCGTGAAAGGTTCACGAGCTCCCCCGCGACGCGGCAGACCCTCGGCTGCCCCTCGTAAAGGATGCAGAAGACACGGTCGAGGTCCGACGGTTCGACCAGGCTGTACCGGCAGTCCGCGTACAGTGCGCAGCCCCTCCCACGCGGGTCGCCGTCCGAGTCCTCATCCGGCTCATGATGGCGCACCTCGACCCAAAGGCCCTCCAACACATCGTCGAACCCGAAATCGAGCTCCGCCTGGACGCTCTCGCCGAACGCATCGCCCAGGGCGAGCTCCGGCACCTTCGTCACACGGCCGTCCAGCCACTCAATCTCTGTCATCGCGCGCATGGTCCAAGCCCCTTCCGACACGGGATTGTCAGCTCAACCCGACCCTTACCCATACGGACGAACATAACTCGCCAGGGGAAGCCCCTGAAGGCCGTGCGCCACAACATGAGGCCGAATCCGCCCCCGGCTGGACAGGCCAACAACGAAGGAGCACACGGAACCGGCGCGGCGTTACAACCGTCCCGGCAAGCGTGTCACTTGGCCAAGTCATGATGCCGACAAACCCGGAAATGCTCCAACGGAGCGCCGAACGAGGGTAACAATATAAAGCCGTGCAACACGCGTTGGACGACCAGAACAACCCAAACAAAGGCCTGTCGGTCCCACCTTCAAACCCAATAGCAAAATGTGCATCAGCGGATTTGCAGCGATACAAGTCTCAACCGTCACCATCACACCGCAGCGCGCCCAATCCCACTCATCCTACTGCAAATGTCCCAGAACGAGAAAACGACCAGCTTAACATGCCACCCTTTATATCCGCACGCGCGTAATTCAACTCATAAGGACCGGCTATCCCTTACCTGTGACACAATCTCAAACGCACAGAACAGAATCATCAGTCCAATCATCGCATAAGAGGCAGCCGAACCTTCAAGCACTATTCCACAAAGAACAATCTCCGCGCCGCCAATAAGAACTGTTATCAGGCGCTCTGCCTTTTTGCTCTCGCCGCTCGCATAAAAAGGCGGCAAAGCGCACAAGATCACATATAGCCCGGGAAGGGAATACAGGATCGATAGTCCAAGTCCCCCATCAACCGCAGTGCTTTGCGTAAGAATCAACTGAACCCAAACGGCAATTATCACTGAGCAGGTTGTCGATAAAAGAAGACTAGAAATATAGCACGCAACAAAGTCCCGTCGCATTCGAACAGAGAAATCCGCGAACTCTCTTCGCCGCGTGGAAACAATAAGGTACACAGAAATTGCAATAGAACCAATCAGAGAAAACAGCGGAACAACCAGCAATTCAAGCTTATTACCCCATCGATCAACCACACCCCCACTCCAATGAGCGGGAATTGTATCAGGGAGGACTGACCAAGCCGCCCATAGAATCAGAAATGGAAGAATAGAGAGGATGAAGGATGATAACACTGCAGTAGTTTTTTTTGAGGCTCTCATCGATTCCGCATCTCCTTGCGCGCTCACATTCCACTCCGCCTTAAATCAAGTTTAAATAAAAACTTGAATGCAAATTTGTTCTAATTAGTATGGAAACTATATCCATTTAGTTCTAATTTGTTCGTAGTATCAAATCGATACCGACACTAGCATGACGTAGTCTTTCAAGACAGCTATTCAACATTGGAGGTCACCGCTATGGACAATGTGAACCACCTAAACGAACTCTCAATATAGTCCCAGCTTAGCATCCTTGAAAAACTGGTCGCGGACGCGGAACAATCTACCGACGCAAGACGCGATTTCGAAGCTCAGCCTCGTGCCGTATTCCAGAAATATGGAATTACAGACCTCCAAATCAAAGCGGGAAATCGAAAAGTCTCTCTGTACGAACTGGTGGAGTCAACCGAAAAGGAGGCGCGTGTCCCCGTTGCACGCGCAGTATATCGTCGTATCCAACTTGCATATTATGCCGAGGACACCGAAGCTGAGCCGCAAACGATACCTCTCGTAAACGTTGTACTTAATGCAAACGCAGTAACGAACGCAAACATCATTCTGAACGCAAACGGAATGGCAAACGCAAACGCGAATGCTCAAAACAACGCCAACCTTAAGTACGACGTCAACACAATGGGCTATGGATCAGCTATTTTTATGAACAAACCTGATGTTGTTGAACTATCGGAATCGTACAAACAAACTTCTGTTTTCAGGAAATTTGATCAAGAGGGCTTGAGTGCAGCGAGGCAAGCAGCCGTGCTTAAAACAGCAATCAAGAATTCCAGCTCCAATACCATCAACCCCGAAGGGGCTTCCAATGGGGTCGCCCGCGGGTCTTATCGCTCCGTCGAATTCGAAGTTACTTACTCCGAGAACGAAGGCACCTTGGTAATCACCGACGCCCGTTTGCTCGCGGCATGATTTCCGAAAGTTCGCAGCACGTGCTGTTCCGCAGACCTCGAATGCTGACATTTATAACAACATATAAATGTGGCGCTGTGTGTGATCATTGTCTGATGAGCTGCACTCCGAACAACAGTGACAGGCTTACTCTTCCCCAAATGCGGCAATTCATCGATAGCTTCGCCGAAGTATGCGTCGGAAGTGGTGTTGTTGTGTTTACGGGCGGAGAATGCACCCTTCTTGGCGATGACCTTCTCGAGGCCATCGCATATGCGAATTCTTTAGGACTCTTTACTCGAATTGTAACGAATGCGTGGTGGGCAAAAAGCGAAAGAGACGCAGAAACGTTCCTCAACGAATTGAAGTCATGTGGCCTTGACGAAATCAATATCAGCTGCGACGACTTTCATGCGGAATATATACCCCTCGAGAATGTGCGCAACCTTTGGAACTCAGCAAAAACAATGGGCTTTCAAACTCTCGGCATTGCGGTCTGCAGAGATAACAACAGTACAATCAGCCCGGCATACCTGTGCAAGTACCTTAATGAAGACATTCCACTCCTGCATCAGTTCGACGATAATACCCAGCCTCCCCGCGCGCCAGCCCGCTTCATCACGGATTCAGGCATCACGCGAATTGGGCGCGCACGAAATCTCAGTCTCAACCAAAATGCGCGACCGCAGGCACGTCTCTTAGCGTCACACTGTTCCGACTGCGGCCAAGACTTCGTTATTTCCCCAAACTGCCATCTTGCACCCTGCTGCGGAATAAATGCAGAGGGAACTTGGCTTTTCGATCTTGGCAAAATCAATCTGACGGATGACATTAATGAACTGCAGCTGCTCCTACTTAATTACATACAATACATAGGACCAGGAGGACTGCTGAAGCACTTGCGCACGAGCGGAGGCCTTTCTTCATTTGGGCGCTCAAGCTACCTCTCTCAATGCGAGATTTGCGAAGACATCGCCCTCTCGAAAGAGGCACAGACCTGTCTTGCAAAGCTAGCTCCTAAACTGGCAGCCGACTTGATTGTCGAGACTAAATTCGAGGCTACCTTTATCGGAAATGGGTCTGATATACATGATTGAAGTGCTACCCTCTTTAAATTCGCTCTCGAGTAATCCACTCCGTAGATTGGACACTCTTGGAGTAACAGATTTTTTAGACACACTTGACATATCTATAGATCCTTTTGAATGCGCGCATCGCATCTGGGATCAACTTGACAGGGAGCATCAAGAGCTCGTCTCCTTCCTGATGCTAGGTGGAGAGATTGATCTCGATTCAGAAGTGGCAAAAAGAAGTCTGCTGAAAGGCACTGTTGAAACCATAGCCTCACTCGGGCTGCTAAGCGAGCACAATGGCAATGCCTCCCTTTCCGGTTTATCTCTAATCCGATATCATGGCATCTGGCTTTTTGCCGATGCGCCATCACCCTCGCCTTTACTATATTTTGGCTCTGATTCAATTGGGCTCGCTCGTCGGCTAAGCCCATCCCCCGGAAAGAATGCCTTAGACCTCTGCTCTGGACCAGGCATCCAGGCACTCATACTGGCAAAATCTGGAATGCACGTCACGGCGATAGATATCAATCCAATCGCCTCAGAAATCTGCCAACTAAACGCACTGGTCAATGGTATTAGCGAAGATTTAACTATTCTAACCGGAAGTCTCTACAACGCACTAAACAATATCGAAAGCTCTTGCAGCTATGAACTCATTACGGTGAATCCTCCTTTGCTCCCAATCCCAGAAGACGTACCATACCCCTTCGTTGGCGATGGCGGCCCAGATGGCCTCAACATCACAAGCAAGGTTATTCGAGGTGCAGGAGATAAACTCACTGATAGCGGATATCTCTCTGCAATTGGAATGATTGGCCTTGGAACCAACAATCAATCAGCATTTGAACGAATACAGAACGATTTGTTGCAAGCTGGCCTCAATGGTGTCTTGACAATAATCTCGAGCTTTAACCTCGGACCCCAATCTGGCTGGATCGACGGTATCGCATGCACATCTGTTGCACATGCTCCAGGAAAATATTCCAGCAAAGAGGAGGCTGTAAAAGAGATATCGCGCGCATACAAAAAAATCCACTACGACCGCGTCTGCACCTATCACTTGAAGGCGTGGAGGGAGAGACAGCCCTTTCAAAATCCCATCCTAACGATTCAAGACTGCTCCGCAGATGGCAACCCACTTGGCCCCTGGATCCTCTAAAGCATCCGTCATACGAAAGCAGGTCAATAGGCTGCGCGCCACTCTCTGATGACGCGCAGCCTATCTCATTTCCCCCGCGCTTTACCGAGCCCGACTCACGCCTCATAGTTGGCACCGGTTTTCAAAATGCAAGATTCCGCATACAAAATCACTTCTTCTGTCTAGGTGGCAGACCTACGATTTTTGTAGTATAAAGTTCTTCTCAATGCCTTCAATCTATTTCGAGACTGAGAAGAACTTGCATCGGGTTTCATAGAAGCGATATAGATGATACGTTTTGTCCTATCTATATTCCGACATACATCAGGATGCCTCGTCTTTATCGTCATTTCAATAGTTTTGAATCGATTTGAAATCCGAAATGAAAAACGAGGCGAAAAAACGAAACGCCCGAGCGAGTCGCTTTGACTTTTGCGCAGGCGCGATTCGAATCAAACGAAGAACCAGACGATGAGATTTTGAGTTTCGCGTTTTAGATCTCAGAAACCAGATCTAAAAACTGCAGCGTTAATTTCACTTCGCCAACAGCATTACGGCGCGAGCACATCCAACGGAACAACTTGGACGCCGCGGTCGGTAACATAGGCTTGTGAACCAAATCCAATGATTGCAACTTTCGAAACCGGCGGGTTGTTTCCGGCGGCAACCATACGTTCCTCGACAGCAACAAGATTGTCAGATGCCTCTTCGATTTGAGCAGAGCTGAGCTTAACTTCAACCGGGATCCAGGTCCCGCCAGGAGCCGCAATGACTGCATCGACCTCTAGATCGCGAGAATCGTGATAGTGGTAGAGGCTCATTCCGTTTGCTCGTGCATAAACCCACAAATCATGGAGCGCCAGCGATTCAAATAGTAGTCCAAGCGTCTTGAAATCTAGCAACAAGGTCTCCGGAGTCGCCCCGAGCGCAGCGGCCGCCAGTGACGGGTCAGCAAGATGATGCTTCTTTGATTCTCTTAAGTGCACAGGAGATCTCATTGCTGGATTCCATGCGGGAATATCGCGAACGAAGCTGACCCGTGCGAGAAGAGATATATACGATGCCGCCGTTTGTCTCGACACATCTCCACCAAGGTCGGCCACAAGCGTCTTGAGTGTCGCCAGAGTGGATTCATTACGCGCAAGCGATTCGATAACAGCTTTGACCTTTTCAGGATCGCGCCGAGAGCCATCAACACGAGACAAATCTTCTTCGGCAACTATGCCGATATAACGTTTCGCCATCGCCGACGCAGCCAGCACATCGCGCCCGACCGCCGCGGGCCATCCGCCGCGAACAACGCACTCGGCAATCGAGGCTGAATCCAACGATCCGAAAGCGCCATTGAACTTTTCGCCAGAAATAATGCCCGACAGCTTAACCGCGCCGCTAGATTTCCCAAGTTCGAAAAGCGTCATGGTGTCCATGCGCAATTTAGCGAACCTTCCAGCACCGCTGTGCATCGGCCGTTCATTGTCTCGCGGCGTCGCCGACCCCGTAAATATGAACTGGCCAGGCTCGCCGCCGCGGTTGTCGCACTCAAACCGCGCCGCGTCCCAAAGTTTCGGGACCTCCTGCCATTCGTCGATCAGCCGCGGCACCTCGCCTGAAACGGCAAGCGCCGGGTCCGTCTCGGCACGCAAGCGATTCTCGAAGTTGCGCGACGGGTCCATGAGAAGGAGCCTGGACGCCGCACGGGTCCCGGCTGTGGTTGTCTTTCCACACCATTTCGGTCCTTCGATGAGAACGGCACCGAATATCCCTAGCATCTGGTCGAGCTCATTTTCGATAATTCGAGTGTAGTACTTTTTTGGCATATTTTTCACCATTGATTACCAGCGCGTTTAACTAAATTTACCGTTTTCATTTAACCAGATTTTGCTTTTTTGATTAACCAGATTTACACATTTCAGTTAACGAAACAGATTAAACATGCACGAGGTGAAAATCATCTACTCAACACCGCGCATGAGCTCCGAAATGGTGATTTGAAATCCGTCGGCAATCTTCTTGAGATTTGAGAGGCTGACATTGCGCCGCCCGACTTCAATGCTCGCGTAGTAGGAACGATCCATTTCAATCAAATTGGCGAACTGCTCCCGGCTGCACCCGAGTCCAGCGCGGAGCTCTTTGCATCTCATGCCAAATGATTTCTGAAGCGTCTTCGTATCCATGACAAAAAGAGTCATGGATTGTTGTATAAAAGCCAACGGACTATATACAACAATCCCAGTTAAGGCGCATAATTATCTCTATTGGAAAGCACTCTGATGCCCAGTCGGATAGGGCACGGAAAAGGAATGGAACAGCACAATGACTCAGGGAAAGCATTTCGCCGCCGGTGGCGATCACTTCGCCGCACTGCCAAGCAAAAAGATTCACGCCCCGAAGGGGATCGCGCGTCTGACCGTCACCGCGGCGACCATGGCCGCCATGACCGGATCGAGCCTCATCTCACCGTTCACGGCATTCGCCCAGACCGGTGACGGGGGCACGCAGCACCCCGCCGTGATGTCGCCGATCGCCGCCCACGCCGGCGCGGCATCCGGTACCGGCGCGAAATCCGCCGCACAGACCATCGCGGACCTGCAGAAGGCAGTCGACGAGGCGAAGGCGAAGGAGGACGCCGCCAAGGCATCCTACGATGAGGCCGCCGGTCCCTACAACGAGGCGGCTTCCGCCCGCGACCAGGCCAAGGCATCCTACGATTCGGCGGTCAGCGCCGGCACGGCAGCCGACCGTGCGGCGATGGACGAATACGCCCGTCAGGTCGCGGAGGGCAAGGACGCCGCCGATGCCGCCGGCAAGGACCTCGAGCAGGCGAAGGCGGGTCTCGCAGACGCCAAGGCGGATGCGTCCGAGAAGGACGAGGCGTACCAGTCCGCCCTCAAGGCGGCCCAGGACGCTCAGGACGCCCTCGATAAAGCCAAGGCCGATGCCGTAGGCGCCACCCCGGAGGCTATCCGTGCCGCCGAGCAGGCCGTGCGCGACGCCACGGATGCCGTGGACAGGGCACAGGCCGAACTCGACAACGCCAACGCGACGCTTGCCGATGCCCAGTCCAAGCTGGTTGCGGCCCAGTCTGCAAAGGATTCCGCCGATGCCGTCCTCGCCGCAGCCCAGCAGAACAAGGACGCGGCGGATGCGAAGGCCGCAGCCGCCAGCGCCGCCTACGAGAAGGCGAAAGCAGACCTCGCCGCAGCGGAGGCAGGCGCCAGCGGCCCGGAGTACGATGCGGCAAAACAGAAGGTCGCGGACGCGGAGACAGTCCTCGCTGCCGCACGAGCGGCACAGTCCCAGTGCGAGTCCGAGCTCGAGCAGGCGCAGTCCGCTGCAGCAACGGCGCAGACCGAGCTGAATGATGCCCAGGCGTTCCTCTCCGCGAAGCAGCAGGTCGCACTCGATGCCGCGTCCGGCGTGACCGCCGCCCAGTCCGCACTCGTGACCGCGAACTCCGACCTCGATGCGGCCAAGCAGGCGAACGCCGATGCCATCGCCAGGCTGGATGCAGCGAAGCAGGCCGTCAAGGATGCCGAGTCCGCAAAGGCAGCCGCCGACGAAGAGCTTGCGAGCGCCAAGACCGCAAAGGACACCGCCGATGCGGCCGTGACCGCCGCCCAGCAGAAGGTCGACGAGGCACAGGCGAAACTCGACTCCGCCGACGCGCAGTTCAAGCAGGGGGCCATCGGCTTCTTCCGTGCCATGGGCGCCGATTCAGCCATCGAGATCATCCAGAACTGTACGTACAAGGACTACACCGAAATCGGAAACAGTCTCGACGCCACGGGCCTTGAAAACATGCTTTCGTCCATCACAGTCATGAAGAATGTGAACGCATACCGCAAGTCCGTCGGTCTCTCCGAGCTCCAGGTCACCTACAAGCTCATTGCGGCGTCGATCGCAGATGCAAACTATTCGACGAAAAATCTAGAGCATGCCCAGCAGTTCGATGTTGGTGAAAACCTTGCCTGGAGCTATCGCGATCCCTGCAAGGCTTGGATCTATCAGGAAAAGGACCTGTTTGACAAGACTGCAGCCTCCCTTGGTGCGACGAATCTTTCCGGAAAGGATGCCTACGACTTCTGGTACGCCAATCAGGATAAGTTCGATTACTTCAGCATCGGCCATTACATGAACATCATCAACCCTGACTATGCTGTCATGGGATGCGGTCTGAACAATGACACCCGTTTGACGTTCTCGCTCACGCTGCAATACGGCGGTTGGGCAGGTTCAGGCTGGAACATGAACCCCATCTCCGTCGACGAGTACGAGCAGAAGCTGACCTCCTATATCAACGGTCTCAAGAACGCCAAGAGCGCACTCGACGCAGCCAAGGCCGATCTCGCATCCAAGCAGCAGGCAGCCACCGACGCCGCTGAAACCGTCCAGCAGAAGCAGGTCGCAGCGGATTCCGCACAGACCGCCGTCGTTGCCGCGAAGCAGGGCGTCGCCGATGCGCAGGAGGCCGTGAACGCGACAGGGCGCGATGTCGCCGCCAAGCAGCAGGGCGTCACGGATGCCCAGACCGAGCTGGATGCGGCGAAATCGAACCTCGATGTCGCCAACGCGGCAGTCGTTACGGCAAAGTCGACCGTCCAGCAGAAGCTGGGCGCCCTCGATGCCGCCAACGCAGCCGTAACGACCGCCCAGTCCAAGCTGGACTCCGCCAAGGCGGACACCGCTTCCAAGCAGCAGGGCGTGGACGATGCGAACGCCGATCTCGCGAAGTTCTTCCAGGACGTCGCCGACGCCAAGAAGGCGCTCGATACCGCAAAGAGCGTCCACGACGCGGCGGCAGCCGAGCAGACCGAGAAGGCAACCGTCCTCGCCGTCGCTAAGCAAAAGGCGGACGGCGTCGCAAGCGCCCTCGCGGATGCCCAGCGTGCCGTCGATGTCGCAAAGGCCGACACCGGCGTTGCCGCCGACAAGCTCACCGGCTCCCAGTCCGATCTTGAGGTCGCCCAGTCGAACCTCGACATCCTCACCGGTCTTGCCGCGAAGCTCGCAGAGGCACAGCAGCGCGAGCAGGATGCAGTAAAGGCCGTCAATGACACCAAGGCCGCCCTCGATGCCGCGAAGGCGGATACCATCGCCGCCGAGTCCTTGGTCTCCGCCGCCGAACAGGCGAAGGCGCAGGCAGACGCCAAGCTGTCGAAGCTGAACTCCATCGATGCCGGCGCGGCGATCGCTTCCGGCCATGATGTGAACGCGGATGGCGCCCTCAACGCGCTTTTCGCCGCAGCAGTCGAGGCACGTGCCAAGGTCGCGCCCGCCAAAGCCATCCTGGACGAGAAGCAGGCCGCGGTGGACGGGCTCCAGCCCGGCTACGATGCGACACTCGCCGCCTACGAGTTGGCGAAGTCCGACCGCATCGCAGCGGAGCAGAAGCTTTCCGATGAGATCGCACGACAGGAGGCAGAGGAGGCCGCAAAGCAGCAGGCGGCATACACCCCGAAGCACCTCGCCGGCACGGATACCGCCCAGCCCGGCAGCCTCGCCCAGACCGGTGACCGCGCGGGACTCATCGGTGAGACGTTCGCCATCGGCGGCACCGTCCTCGTGGCCGCCGGCGTCTTCCTCGACCAGAAGAAGCGTCGCGAGCAGATGTAGGACAAATCGCATAACGACTCGGAAAGGGGAATCCCGCAAAAGGGATTCCCCTTTTTTCGTTTCGCTAGCCACGGTTCGTTGAGGCAGCTTCAGCTTAAGGGCCACAGATTAAACCGATCTACAACTGTGACCATATGACTGTGCGCACATGTTAGCATGGTCATATGGTCACCTATTTACAGCTGCGATTATGCTGCGACAACTCAACTGTTAGCGCTTATTAAACAGCCGATCAAATCCTGGTTTGCCCAGTGTTTGGCGCATCTGCCCCACCTGAATCTCCGTCTCCACGCCATCCTTGCCGAAGACGTTGCTCATATTCTTAGCAGTCGGGATGACCGTCTTCACCTCACCCGTCGTTAGGTCGAAGCGCTGGCAGCCGACCTGGTCCTCAAGATGGATCTGACCATCGGATCCAAAGACATTCTGGTACATGTCTGCCTCCTCGCAAGAAACTTTCGATCCCAAGATAACAGACGGGCGAATCCGGCGCAGCAGACGCTCGATAATACATGACCATGTTAATGTAGTCATATGCTCACGTATTACAAACTGGGACCTTATGTATTAGAGCTCGAACCGCCTCGCCGCGTCACCATGAACACCGACGGCGAGAACATCGACTGCTTCAAGGCGGAGGCCGCCCGCACGGACGTCCCCTATCAGGTCATCATCAACATGTACCTGACGGAGTCCCGCATGCAGAAGAGGCACCTCGCGGTCGCGTAATACAAATAGGTAAGATCCCACGCGCGTCACGCCTCGGCGCAATCGGAGCGCCGTCTGCGGCGCGGGGCGGAATACGACCGGGCGACCCGGGCAATCTGGTCCCGGCTCTCCCGGTCGTATTCCTACGATATCGCCCCTAAATCACCAATGTGTCAGATAAAGAATGAGGCAATGGCTATGACCACGCATACGGCAGATGCAGCGACTGCGCCTTTTTTCCTCTCCTTTAGTCCGACGAATAGGGTTGCCGTAAAGTAAAGGGCGGAAATGCAGGATATGGTAAGCGAAACGAGTTCCTTGGACGGTTTCAGCAAAAGGTCGCTAGCAAAGAGTAATGCAAGCAGGGCAAAGCCGATTGTGACCAAGTATCTCGATTGATTTTGCGATAGCATGGCAACTGCCTTTTAGAACATGTAAGTGAAAAGTCGGTACGATGTCATTGCAGTTGCAAACAAGCCGCTGCCAGGACCGGTTGTCACGAGACCGGCGATAACGCATTTTCTCGGTTTCCAGCTCATGACAGACCCCTCTCTCATGGTGAAACGCATACATTATGAGATATGCACATTATCTCGCTAATTAATTTCAATATCCATCATCTAACACTAAAGAATACTGACTCACTGGTTCAGCGACGATGCATTTTTACCCTTGCGTTCCCACTCGCGTAACCGCCTCGCCGCGTCGGCGGTCGGAAGGGTCTCCGTCTCGCAATCAGCGACCTTGTAACCGTATCTGTCGAGCCAGGCAGCAAGTGCATCCCAATCGACGCGCTTCCAGTCGCCGCCCGGCGCGTGCTGCATCACGAGGCCTCCGGCGACCACGAGCCCGTGGATATGCTCTCCTTGCAGGTCTGCGATGATTCCGCCGGTGCATACGATGCTAGGTCGCTGTGCCGGCACTGCGCAAACGTATTGGCCTTTGTGCCCCTTTTGGCAACTTTAGCATGACTATAGGTTAAACCAACCCACAGTCATGAGCACGATAGCGTAGTACTATACTAATTACTTAACATGCTCATATATTTCTACCTGTGATTTATAATTGCTTAATATAGTCACATGTTAATGTGATAATATATGACTATGCTATTTCAGAAAGGGGAGGACATGGCGACGAACATCCTGCTAGTCAATCAGAAGGGCGGCGTCGGCAAGACGACGTTCGCCGACGAGATCGCCTGGGGTCTCGAGCGCCGCGGCCACAAAGTCGGATTCGGCAATCTCGACCCTCAGGGCGGCGCGAACCACGAGAAGAACCTGCTCGACGACGAGAACGCCGTAAACGTCATCGACACGCCGGGTTTCCTGAGTGACGAGACGGCCACGTACGCGAAAAACGCCGACATCGCGATCATCCCGGTCCAGCCAGGCACCCTCGGCCTAAAGCCGATGAAACGCACGATCAAGGTCATCACCGAGGCCAATCCCGACCTGTCGTTCGCCATCATCGTCAACAACTTCGCGGCAAACCAGACGGTCGACCGCCAGTTCCTCGAACTGCTCGAGGCCGACGACCTGCCCGTGCTGGGCACCGTTCCGACCGCAGCGGCCTTCAAGCAGGGCGCGGCCCTGGGCAAGCCCGTGTACGAAATCGCGAAGAGCGGCAAGGCCGCCCAAGCAATCGAAAACATCCTGGACGAGATCGAGGAGGTCCTGTAATGGCCGGAAAGTTCAAGAAATCGACCTCCTACTTCGATGTCGCCGCGGAGAAGGCCGAGGAGAGGCAGCAGAAAATCGTTGAGAGCGCATCTGAGTCCCAGAAACCGGCTCCGCAGGTACGGAAAGCCGGGCGCCCCAAAAAAGGCGCTGAAGGGGCATCTGAGAGGCTTGTACAGCTGTCTGTCTACGTTCCCGAGAGCTATCGCAAGCGCTTGAAGCAGGCCGCACTCGAGGAGGACAAGTCCGTTTCCGACATCGCACGTGAGCTGTTCGACGAGTACCTTGCCGAAAACGGGTTTTAACGAAGAGAACGACGTAACGTTCTTAACGTTGTGACAAAATGGAAGTCCAAGAGGATCAGGACAGGGGTATCGAAAGGTGCTTCTGTCTCTTTTTAGGCCACTGAGAGCCGATTTAAGACCTCGTTTTATATAGCAATGAGAAAACGGTCAAACCCCACCAATAAGACGTCCTATTTTCAATTCTGTGACCTTCTAGCGGTATTCTGTGCAAGGTTGACTGAATACCGGTATCCCGATCGACCGGAAATCGGATTCGGCACTCATTGCCGAATTGGACGGGTTGCGACTGAGTGCGATAGGTCGCCCGGGGAGCCGAAGGCGACGCCGGCGCCGGGGATCGGCGAGAACGTGGGTGGGGAGTTGGGGCGGAGCCCCCACACTTTTGGCCGAAGGCCATGCCAAGGAGCCGCAGGCGACGCGGAGTGAGGCGTAGCCGAACGGAGGGCAAGGAGGCGCAGCCGACGCGCAGGGAGC
>NZ_JBCJBG010000019.1:0-35516 GCF_039062315.1 Collinsella aerofaciens | reverse complement strand
CGGGGTCGGCGAAAGCGCGTTAGCGCATTCGGCGAGATGCGTTTGCGAAAGTGGTTAATTTTAGATTAGCGCTAACAAGCCATTGTATGGCCCCATGTCTCCTTAACTCGATAATTTGTGTTTCAAGCCACGAATCGGTCGAGCAATTGCCAAAAGAAAGGCCCATGCAGGATTGCACGGGCCTTACATCAGATCAAATTTGAGCTAGAAGCACCAAGCGGGGTAGACGCAACACCATCTCATCGCGGCCTCGGCGAGCGACATATCGCAGTCGAGGTAGACATCGAGGAAGTCGTCAGATCCCGCACAGGGGGACCGCGATGCTGACCACCGCGCCGCCCGAGGGGCTGTTGGCGAGCGAGACGGAGCCCCCGTGGGCGCTCGCGGCCTCGGAGGCGACGTGGAGGCCGAGCCCGTAGTGGCGGCCTCCGTCGCGCGAGGAGCGGGAGGAGTCGTCTGTGAAGAGGCGCTCGCAGCCGCGTTCGAGGGCGGCGGGAGAAAAGCCCGGTCCGTCATCGGCGACCTCGATGACGAGGTATCCACCAGCGACGTCGCAGGAGACCACCACGCGCGAGCGCGCGTGCTCGGCGGCGTTGGCCACGAGGTTCGCGGCGGCTCGCGCCAGGCTGGTTCGGTCGAGTGGGGCCTCGGGCGCGCCCGCGACAGCGGGGCCCGTGGCTGCGTCGAGCGTCACGCCTCGCGCCCGGGCGATCTGGGCGGCCTCGGCGAGGACCTGCTCGCAGAGCTCGGCCGGCCGCATGGGGGCCCTCTCCGCCCCGCCGGATCCGCGCGAGGTCTCGATGAGCAGGCGCACGTAGCCGTCGAGCCTTTCGACACTGCCGGCTATGTCGCGCGCGGCGGCCGCGAGGTCGGCGTCTTTCTCGTCTTCCAGCTCCTCCGCCACGAAGTCGGCGTTGGCGCGCAGCACGGTGAGCGGCGTCTTGAGATCGTGGGCGAGCGACGCCACCTGCTCGCGCTGCCCCCGCTCCGCGGCCCAGCGGGCCTCGAGCGACTCGGCGAGGGAGGCCCGCATGGCGTCCATCGCGGCGAGGACGTCGTTCACCTCGCGCACGTTGGTGCTGCCGACCGCGAAGTCGAGCTCCCCCGCGCCGACGCGCCCCGCCGCCTCCGCGAGCGGCGCCATCTTGCGCGAGATCACGCGGCTCGCGCGGCGCGCCACGAGCGCGAGCGCGAGCGCGCTTCCCGCCGCGGCGCCGACGAGCATGAGGTTCTGCGGGTTGGGAAGCAGGCCGGCGAGATCGCGCGAGACCCACTGCGGCAGGTACTCGCTGACGAGTGCGCAGGCCCCGCCGTCCTTGAGCGGGAACGCGGCGTAGGTGAGGCCCGAGCCCCCGCCCTCGATCTCCACTGTGCCCGGATCAGCGGCGAGTGCCGTACGGGCCATTTCCGTCGCGTCCTCGAGCCGCGAACCCTCGAGGTCTGTCATCAGCACGTATCCGTCCTTGTTCAGGATGAGGTAGCGGTACGCCGTCGGCACGTCCTGCTGCCCGCAAACGCCGTCGCGTGCCAGGCCCTCCGCGACCTCGCGCGCATTGGCCGGCCCCCAGCTTGCCTCGTAGACGAAGCCCGTGTTGATCGCCGCGGAGAGCGCCACGAACGAGGCGAGCCACGCCGTGGCGACCGCCGCGAACGCGTAGGCGAAGTAGCGCGCGATGACGAAGGAGAGCGGCATGCCCCCGCGACCTCGCGCCCCGGTCCTCAGAGCTGCCACTTGTACCCCATCCCCCAGACGGTCGCGATCGGATCGGCGCCGGCCTCGGAGAGTTTCCTCCGGGCGCGGCTGACCTGCATGGATATGGCCGCGTCGTCGGCGTCGCTCTCCCAGCCGAGCACCGCCTCGCGTATCTGCGCGCGGCTCATGACCTGCCCGGGGTGGCGGGCGAGGTGCTCGCAGATGGCGTACTCGGTGGGCGTGAGCGGCACGGCCTCGCCGCCCACGGCGAGGCCGCGCGCCCCGAGGTCGATCCGCACCTCCCCGAAGGAGAGGGCGTGCGAGCGCGGCCGGCGCTCACGGCGTAGATGGGCCGCGACCTTGGCGCGCAGCTCCGCGGCCCCGAAGGGCTTGCGGACGTAGTCGTCGGCGCCCAGGCCGTAGCCGGCCACGGCGTCCTCCTCGGCCACGCGAGCGGTCAGGAAGATGATGGGCCCGTCGAAGTCCGGGCGGATCTGCCGCACGAGCTCGAAGCCGTCGAGCTCCGGCATCATGACGTCGCAGAGCACGAGGTCGAAGCGCGAGAGGTCCGTCCCCGGGACCGCCGTCGGGTCCGCTGCCTTGACGACCTCATGGCCGTCGCGGCCGAGGACGCGCGCGAGCGCGTCGAGGATCGCCCACTCATCATCCACTGCCAGTATCCTCGCCATGTTCGACCTCCTGAAACTCCCGTCAGCATTGTACTTGCGCCGCGCTCAGCGGTCTAGAGCCCCGCGCGCAGCCGCGGGTGCCTCGGCCGCGTTGCACGCGCGGTAGCGCACGCCCGAGCCGCCGCGCGCCTCGATCTCGAGCCAGCCCTCGCCGTCCGACTCCCGCCCGAAGAAGATGAGCTGAAGCTCTCGGATATTGCCCCTGTCGTCCGCCGTGTCCACCAGGTAGACGTAGTTTGCCCCCGACCCGGTGGCGTCGGCGTAGGAACTCGCGTGGCTGCCGCGCTCGGGCGCGGGCGCCCACATGGCGATCTCAGGGTTGGGCAGCACGCGGTCGGCGATCGAGCGCAGCGCCGACCCCCAGCCGGCGTCGAGCAGGGCATTCCCGCCCAGGACGAGCGCTGCGGAGAGGAGGGCGAGCACGGCGGCGAGCGGCTTCCTACGCATCTGCCCTCCCGTCCTCGAAGCGGCAGAACCAGGCGATAAGGACGGCGGCGGTTGCCAGGGTGAGCACGAGGCTGGCGAGCGCAGTCGTGAGGAGGGGGCCCGCCGCGCGTGCGGCGTCGATGAAGGCCTCTACCCCGAGCGACCCCAGGCGCGCGGGCCAGGCGAGCGGCACCCAGCTCAGGGGCGTCGCCAGGGCACCGGTGAGCTCGCCGGTCATGAGGCCGTGCGCAAGTCCGCCCACTGAGAAGAACGCGAGGAGCATCCCCGCCGCGCCGGCGCCGATGGCGGCGTTGCGGCCGAGGCGCAGGGCCACGCCGAGCCCCAGCGCGTAGAGGGGCAGGCTGCCCAACACGATGCCCGCCCAGGTGGCCGCAAGCGGAGCGGGCCCGAGCGGCAGGCGCCCGGCGACGGCGAGCACGGCCCCGAACACGCCGAGCGCCACGGCCAGCGCGCCCGCGCCGAGCGCCGCAAGGGCGAGCAGCTTCGCCGCGACGGCGCGCCCGCGCGAGGGGACCGCCGTGAGGTTGGCGAGGCGCCCGGCAGCGCGCTCCTCGTCCACGGCGAGCCCGCAGACGATGGCGGACATGAGCGGCATGAGGGCGCCGAGGAACTGGGCGTAGGCGTCCGCGCCCAGCGCCGGGTCCCATCGGGTTACGGAGAAGTACTCGCCGCAGGCAAGACCGGCTGCCAGGCCGCAGACGAGGTGCACCGCCGTGAGCGGGGAGCGCGCCAGGCGCAGGGTCTCGGAGAGCAGGGCCCGCGGGAGAGTCATGCGCGGCGTCGGGTCGGAGAGTCGTGTCATGGCCATCACCTCTCCTCGGAGCGCGCGAACCAGGCCGCGCCCGCCGCCGTGAGCGCAGCGAACGCGAGCGCGCAGACCGCAAGGCCCGCCAGTGTGAGCATGCCATCCGCCGCGAGCGCCCCGCCGAGCGCCATGTCCGCCGCGAGTGGCTCGCCGCTCGGCAGCACGGGGATGAAGCTCGTGGGGATGACCATGCTCGCCGACGGCGGAAAGAGCTGCGGCAGCGGCACCAACGACCAGGCGAACCCACCCACGAGCTGCACGACGAGCGGGCAGAAGATGCCCGCGAGCATTCCGAGCCGCGCCGTGAGAAAGAGCCCTGCGGGGATCATCCACGCCGCGGTCACCGTGTTGACGAGCGCGCAGAGGAGCATCGTGAGCGTGCCCGCGGCCGTGAGGCCCTGCGAGGAGAACGCCGATCCCGCGAGGTAGATGCCGAAGACCACGAGGTTCGAGAGCGTGCAGAGCGCGAGGCACCAGAGTGCCTTGGCCCACCAGGCGCGCCCGAGCGGGAAGCCCAGGCCCAGAAGCCCCCGCATCCGCGTGCGAGCGTCCGCCCGCGCGACGCACGCCACCACGAGCGAGAGAGACACGGGCAGGAAGAGCGCGTACCAGTAGTTCCACGCGCTGAAGATCTGCACGCCCCAGTAGGGCATCGCACCGAGCAGCGGCATCGGCAGCGCCATGAGCACGGCCAGGCGAACCGGTGCCGCGTGGCGCGACTTCAGAGCCTCGGCGCGCAGGCCCGCGAGCAGGCCGCCTTTCTCGCCCGTCATGCCGCCACCTCCCCACGCGCTCGTCGCCCTTCCCGGCAGAAGCTCATGAAAAGTTCCTCGAGGTCCTGCCCAGGTTGAAGCGCATCCTCGTAGGCGAGGCGCCCCCCGCAGATGATGCCGATGGTGTCCGCCATCTGCTGCACCTCGGAGAGGATGTGGCTCGAGACGATCACCGTCGTACCCGCCGCCGCGAAGCCGCGGATCTGGTCGCGCAGCTCCTCAATGCCGATGGGGTCGAGGCCGTTGGTGGGCTCGTCGAGCACGAGCAGGCGTGGACGGGCGATCAGCGCCAGCGCGAGCCCCAGGCGCTGCCGCATGCCCATCGAGAAGCGCCCGGCGCGCTTCTTCCCGGTGTCCGCGAGGTCCACGGCGGCGAGCACCTCATCTATGCGGCTCTCGGGAAGGCCCAGCAGCGTGGTGCGCACGCGCAGGTTCTCGCGCGCGGTGAGGTTGGGGTAGAGCGGCGCCTCCTCGATGAGGCTGCCGATTGCGTAGAGGTCCTCGCGGCGCCAGGCGTGCCCGGCAAAGAGGATCTCCCCGGCCGTCGGCCGCAGCATCCCGCAGATCATCTTGAGCGTTGTCGACTTGCCGGCGCCGTTGGGACCGAGCAGCCCGTACACCTCGCCCTCGCGGATATGAAGGCTCACATCGGCCACGGCGTCCTGCGCCTGGTCGCCGCGGCCGAAGCGCTTGGTGAGCCCACGCGTCTCGAGCATGTAACCCATGGGTTTATCCTTTCTCTTCCGGGAGCGCGGGCCGAGTCACCGTGCCCGCGCGCCTTACCTTTCGGGTTCACCATCCATGGTGGGGCGCGTTTCTAACGAAGCCATAACGGCCGTTGGGTTCTTTTGGCGCCAACCCTTCTCGACCCGCACATCATGATTAATTTGCTTAAGGCAACAACTTTCCCGATCGATGTAATCACCGAATCAAAACGTGTACATCACCCTCCAAAACCGACATTTTTCGGCATGTTTGGAGGCTGATGTACACGAATGTGAAATCAACCGCCGCCCAAAAGCGCCTTCCTCATGTCTGGACTCTCTATGCTTACGCTGGATAGACATCGCCGGAACGGGTATAGTAGCGAAAGATTTGTCGTTAACCAGCGGGGGAGTCCTGTGGGCATCAAAAAGAAGATCAAAAAGGAGCTTATCGGCACTTCCGATTACCCGTCGAATAAGATCTTTACGATCTCCAATTTCATCACCTTTACGCGCCTGATCCTCACCCTGGTATTTCTGTACCTGTTTGTGACGGATAACAACCGCGTCATCGCCATCGTTATCTACGCCGTTGCCGCCTCTACCGACTGGATGGACGGTCAGATCGCCCGCATGACCAAGACGGTCTCGTGGCTCGGTAAGGTCATGGATCCCATTTGTGACCGTGCGCTGCTGTTCACCGGCGTACTTGGGCTGGTGGTCCGCGGAGAGCTGCCCATCTGGGTCTGCGTGCTCATTATTGGCCGCGACATCTATCTGGGCATCGGCACGCTTATCGTTCGTCATTATCACCGTCGCCCCATCGATGTCGTCTTTCCCGGAAAGATTGCCACTGCACTGCTCATGACCGGCTTCTCGCTCATGCTGCTCGGGTTCCCCGTTATTGACGGCCTGCATCTTTTACCTTCAACCCTTACGGCCTTCCCGGGCCTCAACGGAAGCTCGGTGCCCCTCGGCATCTTCTTTGTGTACGGCGGCGTGATCTTCTCCATGCTCACGGCTGTCATCTATTCCATTAAGGGCGGAGTGGCCATTAAACAGGCTCTCGCGCATCCCGAGGACGAGGACATCGACTTTCTGAACCCTGAAATCGAAGACTGATTCGTTGGGGTATGATTACGTACGGTTCATTATTTGCGGCACGTCCGCGATAAGTTAGGGGTTGTCATGGACAACATGGTTAATAATATGCCTCAGAATGATAAGACTGCTGACGCTACCTGCGTATTCCGCGTGCCTTCAAGCGACGTCACCGTTCCCGACCTCATGGCCAACGTGCGCATCACCGCCCCCGTTCTGTCCATCGTCAAGGGTCCGCAGACTGGTGCCGCCTTTGAGCTCGAGGACGACGTGACCACCATCGGCCGCGATCCTGCGAACGGCATCTTCCTCAATGACATGACCGTTTCGCGCAGCCACGCGCGCATTATTCGCGAGGGCCTCGGCGCTCGCATCGAGGATCTGGGTTCGCTCAATGGCACCTGGGTCGACGGTGCCATCGTCAACGCGGCCCCGCTGCACGACGGTTCTTCCGTCCAGATCGGTACGTTTACGCTCATCTACCACGAGAGCACGCCGGAGCGCATCGAAACCGGTGAGTAGGGCATGGCCGAACGCAACTATCTGAGTATCGGCCAAGTCGTCAACCTACTTCGAGGCGCATACCCCGATCTTTCGAACTCAAAAATTAGATTTCTAGAGGATGAGGGGCTCATTACCCCTCATCGTACGCCTAAGGGATACCGTCAGTACTCCAAGGAGGACGTTGATCGCCTGGAGGTCATCCTGCACTTGCAGAAGACCCGCTACATGCCGCTCAACGTGATTAAGCAGCGCTTGGAAAACGCCACGGACCTGTCAACGCTCGCTTACGAGGTGGGCTTGCTGTCCGATGTTCCGCTCAAGACGGAGCCCAAGGAGACTAAGCAAAAGCTGCATCCCATTGAGACCATTCCCGATATGCTGGGCGTCGAGATTTCGTTTATCCGCTCGCTCGCCGAGAACGACCTCATTCGCATCATCAAGAGTCCGCAGAATCGTGAGCTCGTCGATGGTCGCGATTTCCCGATCATCCGCTACTGCTCCGAGCTGTCACGCTTCCATATCGAGCCGCGCAACCTGCGTCAGTACGTGTCTTCCGCCAACCGCGAGTCCTCGATGTTTGAGCAGGTGCTCGTGAGCATGCTCGGAATGGATACCTCCGATGACGAGCGCGACGCCAAGCTCGAGCGTGCGTTTAAGAAGCTTCACGACCTGACGGAAGGTGTGCACACTGCGCTGCTCAAGAACCGCGTTTTTGAGTCGCTCAACGCCGTGGTCGAGGACGCCGACATCGATGCACTCGATGAGGAAATCACTCGCTCCGAGTCCACCAAAGCCAAAAACGAAGAGATAGCCACGCCGGCTTCGCACGAGGATTCTCTCGTAAAGCCGCTCAAGGTCGTCGCCCCTTCGCAATCCGGCACCGTCACCGCGGGCAAATAACCGCTGCTGATATTTCGGCAACCCATTGAAAGGCCATGTAATGTACGACTTCGAATCTCAAATCGTCGACATCCCCGACTATCCCGAGCCCGGAGTCATCTTTAAAGACATCACGCCGCTCTTTGGCAATCCCGAGGCGCTCAAAGCCATGACCGATTCCCTCGCCGAGCACTTTGCCGGCAAGGGAATCACCAAGGTCGTGGGTCCCGAGGCCCGCGGCTTTATGGTTGGCGTACCGGTGGCTGTAGCCCTTGGCGCCGGCTTTGTTCCCGCACGTAAACCGGGCAAGCTGCCGCGCGAGACCGTAAGCCAGAGCTACGAGCTCGAGTACGGCACCGATTCAATTGAGATCCATGCCGACGCTATCAGCTCTAAAGATACCGTGTTGATTCTGGACGACTTGGTCGCAACGGGCGGAACCGTCGAGGCAACAGGTAAACTGGTGCGAGATATGGGCGCAAAGCTTATCGGTTACGGTTGTATACTTGAGCTTGCGTTTCTCAACCCGCGCGAGAAGCTCACGCCGTCTGATGACGATGTGGAGCTCTTTAGCCTGGTGACGGTAGACTAGCCGTTACCCTTAGTTACTGGAAAGGAAGCTACATGCGCACAGCAAACACGCACAAAAACATGGCACGCTGCGCTGCTACGGCAACCCTCGCTTGTGTTTTGGGCTTGGGCCTCGTGGCTCCTGCCTACGCCGATACCGCATCCGACCTTGCCGCTGCTCGTACGAAGCTCGAGCAGATCGGTACCCAAACCCAGCAGATTTACGATGAGCTCGCCACGCAGACGCAGGCGCTCGATCAGACTGCCGGCGAGATCACGCAAAAGCAGCAGGAGATCGCCGATGGTCAGGCCAAGCTCTCGACCTATGTCGCCGGCGAGTACAAAACCGGCGGTCTGAGCCTGCTTCAGGTTCTGACGGGTGTCGATGATCTGAGCGATATGCTCAACCGTCTGTTCTACTACGGCAAAGTTTCCGATAAGCAGGCTCAGACCATTCAAGAGGTCAAGGAGCTTAAGCAGCAGCTAACCGATAAACAGGCCGAGCAGGAGAAGAACGTCGCCGCCACGCAAAAGAAGGTCGACGAGCTTAATGCTCAGCAGGCTGAAGCCCAGAACGTCGTAAATTCCCTGGATTCGCAGCTGCAGGCCGAGCTTGCCGCCGAGGCCGAGGCCAATGCCGCGCTGCAGGCCGGCATCAACGCTAGCACCGCCGAGAAGGCCACGGTGAGCAACGAGACTGCCGGTACGACCGAGAACACCAACAACGGTGGCCAGACCAGCAATAACAACCAGGGCGGCAACACTCCGGCTCCTACGCCGACACCCGCTCCGACGCCGCAGCCCTCCACGCCTGCTCCGGCTCCGACGCCTTCCGCTCCGAGCCAGTCCGTCGATGGCGGTTCTGTTGTCTCGCGTGCATACAGCAAGCTTGGTTGCGCTTATTCCTGGGGCGGAATTGGCCCGAACAGCTTCGACTGCTCTGGTTTTGTTAGCTATTGCCTCACTGGTCGCTATTGCCGCCTCGGCACCACGGGTACCTTTATGGGCTGGACGCGTGTGTCCGATCCGCAGCCCGGTGACGTTGTGGTCAACTCGTACCACACCGGCATTTACATCGGTGGTGGTCAGATGATTCATGCTTCTGACTACAACACGGGTGTTATCATCAGCTCCGTTGCCGCCGGCATGAACAACAACTACATTTTCGTGCGCTACTAAGTATTCAGATAAAGCAAACAGATATGGACCTCGTGGCTTTGAGTCATGGGGTCCATTCTTTTGCCTTTAGTGCAGTCCGCTATCTAGTTTTGAATACTAGATAGCGGCCCAATCGGTCTGCAAGATGGCTATAATTGAATGGGAACGATTAGAAAGGACCCTCTATGAGCTGGGCACTTATCTCCGATTCAAGCTGCAACCTCCGCGATTGGCAACCGACCGCGCCCCATACCACCTTTGCATTTGCGCCCCTCAAAATTCGAGTGGGGGAGCATGAATTCGTCGATGACCTTTCGCTCGATGTTCATGAGCTCAACTGCGCTGTTCAGGCGGAGACGAACGCTTCTTCGAGCGCTTGTCCCAGCGTAGGGGAGTGGGCCGAGCTCTTCAAATTGGCAGACAAGACCATCTGCATGCCGATCTCTGAGGGCGTGTCGGGCAGCTACAACGCGGCAGCCACGGCTCGCGATATGGTTCTTGCCGAGGAGCCCGACCGACAGATTCATCTAGTCAATTCACGCGCAGCTGGCGGCAAAATGGACCTCATTTTCTTGCTGTTCGACCGCTATCTTGCAAGCAATCCGAATGTCTCATTCGAGGATGCTTGCGCATACTTCGATAGCCTTGAACAGAACAGCAAAATCCTCTTCAGTTTGTGCAATTACGAAAACCTCGCCAAAGCCGGACGTATCCCTAAGGCAGCCGGCGTCATTGCCAACAAGCTCAATATCCGTATTTTGGGCACAGCGAGTGAGGCCGGTAAAATCGAACTCGTCGGGCACACGCGTGGCGAAAAGAAGATGCTCAACAAGATCATCGACACTATGGAAGCCGAGGGCTTTACGGGCGGTGAGGTCGTCATAGATCACGTTGAGAACGAAGCTGGAGCCCAGGCGCTCACTGACCGCATAGTCGAGCATTGGCCCGGCTCCAAGACCATCATCATGCCCTGCAACGGCCTGGATTCCTATTACGCCGAGATGCACGGCCTCATCATCGGCTACGGCATGGGCGTAGCTTCGGGCAAATAAAGTCCAACCAAGCAAAAATACGAGCGGGACAAAGCGACAGATGGCTCTTTGTCCCGCCCGTTTTATACGTCGGCTAGCTATTAAACCCGTTGAACTTGAGATAGCTCATCAAGTAAGCCTTCGAAACGAAGGACGATACCGCGCTACGCACAAGCAGCGACTCACGCGTTACCTGATGCGCCGTATCGGGCACGGGAGTCTGCTCGACGGAAAACGCCGCACGAATCGATGCCTCGAGCTGATCGACCACATAATCAAAGGCCGTCGGGGCATCGTAGCTCAAACGCTGAATGTTAAAGAGTGCCTGCACCGCAGCAATAGGTAGCACCTGCTTAAAGATGCAGATAGCGATCAGGCGGGCAATCTGCTCGCGGCCATATTGCTTTTTGACCGGAGCAGGCACTAGGCCGACCTTTACGTAGTTATTGATCATCGATGGCGTAATGATAGGCTGCTCAACGCAAATGGACAGCGGCTCCATCCAAAGCGCAACATACTCAATAACCTGGTCGCGGTAGAGTGTCACATTGGGCAACTGGTCATAGCGCGGCAGACTCAACGTATTGAGTTTGCGCACGATATCGGACTGAATAAATGCATCGGGCAGCACAGTGGGCTGAATATCCTCAGGCTTAATGCTGACCGACGAATCGGACATCGGGATAACGCGTTTGGCGTGGTTCATAAGGATCCTCCGTTCATTAGCTATATTGTATTCTAGGTTATCTAGTTTTGCATACTATATAACCGGAAAGTAAAAGTGGTTGGACAGCACATTGATACACCGTCCAACCACTTTGTTAAAAGACAACAACCTTACATAAGATATATTATCGTACTTATCCGTGGAGAAATGCGTATGCTCTGGTTGCCGCTATGGCTCCATCAGAAACGGCGGTCACAACCTGACGTAAAAGCTTGGAACGGATGTCGCCAGCGGCAAATAGACCTGGCGTGCGGGTCGCCATGGATTCATCAGTCAGAATGCCGCCATCAGGCGCCAGATCGACTAGATGCTCAACAAGCTCGGTATGGGGTTGCGTCCCGGTAAAGACAAAGATACCAAACGAGCCGGGCTCAAATGAATCGGTATGAGTCTCACCGGATGCATTGTCCTTAAAGGTAATCGTCGTTGGCATGGCTTCGCCCGAGAGCTCCACAATACTAGTTTGGTACCTAACTGAAATATTATCTTTTGCAAGAACTTTTTGAACCACACCATCGGGGGCACGGAACTGATCGCGGCGCAAAACGATGGTCACGCTGCTGGCGATTTCTGACAAGAACAGAGCTTCCTCGCATGCCGAATTGCCACCACCGATTACAAAGACCTGTTTGCCACGGAAGAACATGCCGTCACACGTCGCGCAATACGAAACGCCACGACCGCGATACGTATCCTCGCCAGCGAAACCTGCCGGACGCGGCGTGGCACCCATGCAAGCGATAACACTCCTAGCCGTCGTATCACCAACATCGTGATGAACGGTAAACAATTTGGAGCCGGCATCGTAATCGACACCCGTCACCATGCTCCATTCAACCTGAGCCCCTAGGCCTTCTGCATGTTGTTGGAATCGCTCACCGAGTTCAGCGCCGCTCAGTAGCGGAATGCCCGGATAGTTCTCGACCTCATTGGTTGTGGCGATCTGTCCTCCCGACATGCCCTGCTCAATCACGGTCGTCGTTAGGTTGGCGCGCGCCGCGTAAATGGCTGCAGCATAGCCCGCAGGGCCGCCGCCGATAATAGCAACATCGATCGGCTGATGGGTAGTCATGAAGAGACCTCCTGTCGAAAGATTGGCGTTCTTTGCGCTCATACCCAAATTTACGTGAACATGACACTCATGCACTACAATGATAAATCGCGTAACAAAGCTGAAGGGGAGTTATCGATGGATCAAATGCAGACGAGCAATAGCGCTCCCCTGCCCATGCAAGCTACTCCCCAACCGGAGCAAATGACCGTTTCACCTGCACAAAAACCCCTAGTAACCATCGTGCACGCATCGGTTGGATCGGGCCACAAAGCCGCCGCCAACGCGATTGCACAAGCATTTGACCTTATCAGCGGCACCAAGGGAATCCCTGAGGATGTTGAGATCGAAGTCCTGGATATCCTCGATTTTGGACGTATTAGGTTCGATGGTAATAAAACAGCAGCTTCGTTTACCGGCGCCACGCGTCCCATATATGACCTAACCTGGCGATACACGTTTACGGGACATCTGCTCTGGGGCGGAGGCACGGCATGGTCACGTATTATGTTCCCTGCCTTCAACGAATATGTCCACACCCGCAGGCCCATAGCCGTGGTCGCAACACACATCACGGCGGCCAACGTCGCTGTGGGTGCCCGCGTCATCACGGGTATCGATTATCCCGTCATCTGCGTACCAACAGACTATGAAGTCGAAGGCTTTTGGCCCCACAAGGACACCGATCTGTTCTGCGTAGCCAACGAATTTATGGCCGAGACACTTCGCCCCCGTAAAGTTCCCGAGACCAAAATCCGCATTACAGGCATCCCCATTCGCGCCGGGTTTGATACGGACTACAATCGCGAGGAAGAACTCGAGAAGTTCAATCTCCCCGCTGACAAGACCGTTGTGTTGGTGATGGCCGGTGCCAGTTTGCCTCAACCGTACGTTCGCTTTCGCGCGGAGATGGACCGCACACTCCCCTTCTTGCGCAGCTTCGAGGACATGCACTTTGTCTTTTTGCCGGGCAAGGATGAGGAATACGCCACCCGCCTCAAGACGCTCTTCGACGCCATGAAGCTCGAAAACGTCACGGTTCTGGACTACGTGGACGATATGGCAGCCCTCATGCACGGCTGCGACCTGGCAATCCTCAAATCGGGCGGACTCACCGTCACCGAATGCCTATGCGCGCATCTGCCGATGATCCTGCTGGGCAAATCATATGGTCAAGAAAAGGCCAACACCACCATGCTCACCGGAATGGGCGCCAGCATGCATGTCACCACCGCACGAGAACTCATCGTAACCCTGCGCCATCTGCACGATCATCCCGAATCACTCAAAGCCCTACTCATCAACGGCGAAGTACTACGCCGCCCCCACGCAGCCGAAGATATAGCCATCGCAACCATGGAGCTCGTAGGCAAACCCCAAAAGCGCAAACGAGCCTTCTGCCGCTTCTACTGGGGCGGAAAACCCGCGCATATCCGCTAGCATTGGACTGTCCGCTTACCTGTGGGAGGCCCCTATATATCATCCCATGCTCAAACATTCTCGCTGCGCTGCGAAACTGCGCGTGGGACGATATATAGGGGCCTCCCACAGGTAAGCTGCGTTAACGTACTAGCGGCTATACCAGATTCCCCACCAGTAGAATCTGAAAAGGGGAACCAGAAAATATAAATACAGTAAGTCGATGCGACAAAGGAGGCGTCTCTTTATCGCATCGACTTACTAGAAAAGTAAATATTGTTTCAAGCGAGTAGCCGCCCGCCCGGGGCTTACCTATATCGTTCCACGCGCAGTTTCGCAGCGAGCGAAGCGACGCGAGAATGTTTGAGCATGGAATGATATAGGTAAGCCCCGGGCGGGAGGGATACGAGTACCCCTAGGCGACGCCGCTGGAGCCGAAGCCTCCGTTGCCTCGGTCGGTTTTGTCTAGTTCGTCTACCTCTATGAGGTTGACCGTGGGGACTTCTTGGATGACGAGTTGGGCTATGCGGTCGCCTTTGTTGATTTGGATGTTGTTGGAGGGGTCCAGGTTGATGAGGATAACCTTGAGTTCTCCTCGGTAGTGGGCGTCGATGAGGCCCGGCGTGTTAACTATAGACAGGCCCTGCTTGATGGCCAAGCCGCTGCGGGGCTGGACGAAGCCGGCGTAGCCATCGGGCAAGGCGATGGCCAGCCCAGTAGAGACCAGACGACGTTCGAAGGGCTTCAGGACGCAGTCCTCGTTGGAGCGCAAATCCAAGCCGGCATCGGTGGGATGGGCGTATTTGGGAAGCTCGACGGTGGGGTCGAGACGCTTTATGTTGACGGTAATGTTGGACATGGAATCACCTTAGCTTGTCGAGCTCTTGCAGAAACTCATCGACGTCTTTGAAATCGCGGTAGACCGAGGCAAAGCGGATGTAGGCCACCTTGTCGATCTTGGCCAAGCGCTTGAGCACCATGTCACCCAACTCATGGGACGTGACGGCCGTCAGCGTGCGAGAGCGCAGCTCGACCTCGATGTCGTCGATAATCTCATTGAGCTTCTTAGTATCGATATCACGCTTGATGGTGGCGCGCATCAAGCCGACGAGCAGCTTATTGCGATCGAACCGCTGCTTGGTTCCGTCTGACTTAATGACCTCGATTGGGTCTTCGCATCGCTCAAACGTTGTAAAGCGATAGTTACACGAACAACATTCGCGACGGCGCTTAATGGTGTTATTTGACTCCTGCATACGGGAATCAACGACGCGGGTATGTGCCTTGCCACATTTGGGACAGCGCATGGTACCTCCTCTTAAACGATAACAAGGGTACCATGCGCAGCGCGATAATGATTACGAACGAGCAGGAACCTTAAGATGCGCACCGGCGGCGAGCGAACCATGCTCCAGATGATTGACGTTACGGATCATGTCGGAAGTCTCTTGCGTGGAAAGGCCTTCGATAGGATATTCCTCGGCAAGCGACCAAAGAGAATCACCAGGCTGAACGCGAATAGTCTCGTAGGTAACGTTGGAAACGGACTCGGCATACGCGGCGTGACGAGCGCTAAAGACCGACGTAGCGAGGACAACGAAGAGCGTAAGCGCAACGGCAACGGCGACAATCGTCGGAACCTTCAGGGCAACGCGGGCCGGCGCAACTACAGCCTGCTGATTGCGAGCAGACTTTACGGTCAAAGGCTGAAAGCCGGAGCGGCCACCCTGAACAACCGTAAAAGTGGGTTCTGCAGGCGTCTCGAGTTTAAGGGCAAGGTTTCCCTGGACCATATTCGTTGCGTTCATCATGTTCTCCTCTCGCGTGTTTTGCTGAGAACAGTTTTATCAAGCCGCGCGGACAAAAATGTCTAGCGCGAGAACGAATGTTCGGTTATTATTATCTTCGAACAGTTGTTCCTGTCAAGCAAAATTCGAACATTTGTTTGACATGGGTAGAGAGGATGCCCTGATGGCTCGCAAAATTACCAAGCGTCAGCAGCAAATTTACGACTTCATCAAGGAATATCAGCAGGAGAAGGGTTATCCGCCCAGTGTGCGCGAGATGGCATCTGCCGTGGGCCTTTCCTCCCCCAGCACCGTGCACGCCCACTTATCTGCCTTGGAGGCGCGCGGGCTGCTCAAGCGCGATGCCACCAAACCGCGCGCCCTGGAACTCTTTAACGAGGACGGCTCCTCTGTCTCAATTTCTAAATCTGACGAGCCCACCGCACCTCGCGGAACGGTCTCGCTACCGCTCGTTGGTCGCGTCGCGGCTGGGATTCCCATTCTGGCCGAGCAGAATATCGAAGACACTTTTACTATCCCGACCGAAATCGCCACTGATCAGGGTTCCTTTATCCTTGAGGTGCATGGGAGCTCAATGATCAATGTCGGCATCTTCAATGGCGATTACATCATCGTCCGTGAACAAAAGAGTGCCATGAACGGCGAAATCGTCGTGGCCATGATTGATGGTTCAGCGACCGTCAAGACGTTCTACAAGGAGCAGGGACGCGTACGCCTACAGCCTGAGAATGACACCATGGAGCCTATCTATGCAACAAATCCCGTTATTTTGGGCAAAGTCGTCGGCTTGATGCGCCGGTTCTCGTAATGCAAAAACGCATCACCATCTTTGATACCGTCCGCGGGTTTACGATGATTTCAATGGCAGGTTTTCACGCTTGCTACGATCTCGCCTACCTGTACGGTTGGGATATGCCCTGGTTTACCCAGACTGTCTTTCAAGACATCTGGCGCGCCAGCATCAGCTGGGTATTCTTGTTTATCGCGGGTTGGATGTGCACTCTTTCGCGCAACAATATCAAACGTGCCGCCAAATACGCCTTAGCAGCACTCGTCGTCTGGCTGGCAACAACACTTGTCTCAGTCGATGATTCGGTTAATTTTGGCATCATCTACTGCATGGCCGCATGTACCGGCATCGTGGCGTTGACCGATCCCGTCCTTAAAAAGATATCAGCGAGATGGGGCATGTCCCTATGCCTTGTGATGTTCGCCCTCACCTGGAGCATCCCCAAAACAATCTACCCTGTCCCCTACCTGGCGTGGCTGGGATTTCCGAGCCCTGGGTTTGTCTCAGGTGATTACTACCCCATCATCCCGTTTATCTTTATGTATCTTGCAGGATACTTCGCCGCACATATAGCGCAGGGAATCGATAAGACCGTCCCTAGCTGGGCCTACGCCAACTCCCTGCCGGCGCTCGCCAGCCTTGGACGTTATGCACTACCCTTTTATCTGCTGCATCAGCCCATTATACTGGGCATTTTGGAGCTCGCCTACTCGGTGCGATAACGCTCGAGCCGCGGTGCGACACGAGCCGGCAGTTTCGCCACAATACGAACGCCATCCTCAAGATATTCCTCATGCAAAAGGGTCCCCTGCTCATGCACGAGTGTAATGAGCGCACCTTCACGATATGGAATGTCGGCTGAAAGCAGTACATCGGTGGCAGCTGCCTCGCGAGCAATGCGATCGACGAGATCGTCGAGCCCCTCGCCCGTTTGGGCCGAGAACAGAACGGCTTCCGGAAAACGACGACGGAAACTTAATCGATCAACGCTATCGAGAAGATCGATTTTATTGAATACGGTCAGCGTTAGGCGCTCTCCGGCGCCGATCTCATCAAGCACGCGGTCGACAGCCTCCAGCTGTCGCTCATAGTCCTCGTCAGACGCATCTACGACTTTGAGAATTAGATCGGCACCCAACACCTCGGACAGCGTCGATTTAAAGGCATCGACAAGACCATGCGGCAGCTTTTGAATAAAGCCGACGGTATCGGTAATCGTCATTCCGCGACCGCCGGGCAGGCGATACGAACGCGTCGTCGGGTCGAGCGTAGCAAACAGCTTGTCCTGCGAAAGTACCGTAGAGCCTGTCAGGCGATTGAGCAACGTCGATTTACCGGCATTGGTATAACCGGCTAACGCGACGCGAAACGCCGGTGACTCAATACGACTCTTGGATTGAACATCACGACGCTGTTCAACCTGCTTGATCTCACGACGAAGCGCAGCGATCTTATTACGAATGAGGCGACGGTCGACCTCGAGCTGACTTTCGCCCTGACCAAAGCGTGAGCCGATGCCGCCGCGCGTCTGTTCCTTGGCGAGATGGCTCCACATGCCGCGCAGACGAGGCAACAGATATTGAAGCTGCGCCAGCTGTACCTGTAGGCGTCCCTCACGCGTCTGAGCATGCAGGCCAAAGATATCCAAGATCAGTGCCGTACGATCGATAATCTTTACCGGCTCGCCCACGGCTTTCTCCAAATAGGATTGCTGCGAGGGCGTCAGGTCGTCGTCAAAAATAACGACATCGGCATCCATGCGATGTACCAGACCGCACAGCTCCTCTACCTTACCGGAACCGATAAATGATTTGGGATACGGCTTTACCAAACGCTGAGACAAGCGAGCCACGCACTGGGCACCAGCCGTGTGGGCAAGGCGCTCCAGCTCATCGAGCGATCGATCGAGTGGCCATGCATTGTCGCGCCACTCAACACCAACCAAAATGGCACGCTCGGGCTCGGGTGCCGTGGGAACAAGGGGGAAACGAGCCATTAGGCAGCCTCAATACGATGCAGGATATCAGCAACGACCTCATCGATCGTACATTCATCCATATCAAACCACGCGATACGGTCATCGCGCTTAAACCACGAAAGCTGACGTTTGGCATAGCGACGCGAACGCATCTTAATGAGTTCGCGAGCCTCATCCATGCTCGTCACGCCATTGAAAGCATCGATGATCTCTTTATAGCCAATTGCCTGCATCGAAGTCAGGGCATCTCCCAGCCCCTGGTCCATAAGACCGCGAACCTCATCAACAAGACCCTGCTCAAACATCACATCGACACGTAGGTTAATGCGTTCATAGAGCACCTCGCGATTTCGCGTCAGGCCAAACCATAACGCATGATAATGCTCGCGCGGAACACTAAACTGCGACTTTTGTTGCGCATAGGAAACGCCATCATCGTGCATTTCGAGCGCGCGAATCACACGCCGCACGTTATGCGGATGAATAACAGCAGCTGATTCTGGATCGCGCTCGGCAAGCAGGGCATGCAGTTCTTCCTCGCCAATACGCTCGGCAAGCTCCTGATACCCCGCGCGACGATCGTCCTCAAGCTCGCCCGAGGGAAAATCCATCTCATCCAGGGCGGCCTTGAGATACAAGCCTGTGCCCCCGCAAAACACCGGTAGGCGGCCCTCGCCAAGCAAACGCTCAACATGCGCGCGAGCGTCAGCCTGATAAAGCGCCGCAGAGTACGCCACACCCGGCTCTACAATGTCGACGAGACGCAGCGGCGCCGTACACTCATCGGGCGCCATCTTTGCGGTACCGATGTCCATGCCGCGATAGATTTGCATCGCATCGCACGACAGCACTTCGGACGAAAGACGAGCCGCCAAACGGTCGGCAACACCACTCTTACCAACCGCCGTCGGACCGACGATCGCAACGGCGGAAAGACCTGCCCCGGGAGAAACCATTAGCGCGGCTCGCCCACAACGGAGCCGGACAAATACCAGGTCTTGGCAACGTCAACGTCAACATCAACGATCTTGCCAACAAGCTGATCGATGCTGTAACCCTCGGGGATAGGCGCATGCACGGTCTGATTCTTGGGACTCTTGCCCAGCAGGACCGCGTCGTTCTTTTTACTCGTTCCCTCAATGAGCGCCGGCACCACAGTATGAAGCTCACCCTGGTTGTACTCGTGCGCCGTGGTCTCGATAACCTTAACCAGGCGGTTGAAACGCTCGAGAATAACCTCATGCGGCGTAGGATCGTCAATCTCGGCGGCCGGGGTACCGGCGCGCTTGGAATAGATGAAGGTATAGGCCTGAGCATAGCGGACCGTCTCGGCAAGTGAGAGCGTCTGCTCAAAGTCTTCTTCAGTCTCGCCCGGGAAGCCAACGATAATGTCGGTCGAGAGCGCGATATCGGGCATGCGGTTGCGAATGCGATCGACCAGGCCCAGATAGTCCTCGCGTGTATAACGGCGATTCATCTCTTTGAGGATCCGTGTCGAACCTGACTGGACGGCCAGGTGCAACTGCGGCATAACGGCAGGCGTCTCGGCCATGGCGTCGATGGTCTCGGGGAGCAGATCCTTGGGATGCGAAGACGTAAAGAAGATGCGCTCCACACCCGTATCGCCCACGGCACGCAGCAGATCGGCAAAACGCGGCTTGCCAAACAGATCGCGACCATATGAGTTAACGTTTTGGCCCAGCAGCGTAATCTCACGCACGCCCTGGCGCACCAAACCGGTCACCTCGTCGACAATCTCCTCGAAGGGGCGACTTTTTTCGCGACCGCGCACGTACGGCACGATGCAATAGGTGCAGAAATTATTGCAGCCTGTCATGATGGGCACCCAGGCGTGATACTGGGTCTCGCGATGCCACGGCATGCTCATGGCATCCGTATCCTCATGCTCATTGGTGCGGATATGACGCTTACCATCAAGGAACGCCTCGGCAATGAGCTCGGCCACATGTGCGATGGAATGCGTGCCAAAGATGACATTGACGTTATCGACGTTGGTGAGCAGGCCCTCTCCATCACGCTGCGCGATGCAGCCGCCCACGGCAACCACACGCTTGCCCGAAGGCGAAGGCGGCAGGCTTTTGCAGGAATTGCACTGACCGTACAGGCGAGTATCGGCGGCCTCACGCACACAGCATGTCATGAAGACAACGATATCGGCATGCTCGGGATCGAGCGCCATGAGGCAGCCATACGAATCAAGCAGACCGCTCACACGCTCGGAGTCGTGTTGATTCATCTGACAGCCAAAGGTGCGGATAAAGTAGGTTTTACCGGCAAGAATATCGCGTACGGAACGCTGGTCCATGTGCATAAGTCCTAACGATGGGGAGCGAAACGAGGCAAGCAGAAGCTATGCCACAGGCTTAACATCATCCATGACGACGTTATCCATAGCAGCTCGATTGATCTGGTGAACGTAGATAGAAAGGCGGATGGCCGTGCGCGACTCCCCGTTAATGAGGATGTCGGAGAACACAGGCGCGCAGGAAATATCAAAACCGGTTGGAATCAAAAAACCGCGCGCGATAGCAACGGCCTTAATGGCCTGGTTGACAGCACCGGCACCGACACACTGGATGTTGACGGGTACACCATCCTTGACCATGCCGGCGATGGCGCCGGCAACGGACGCGGGCGATGATTTGCTTGATACCTTCAGGCAATCCATGAAGAAACTCCTGCGTTTAAAAGTACGTTTTAACTGCAATAACTTTATCGTACCGAGTGGACTCGGTAAAGGCACTATTCCTCTTTGGCAAGATCGAAGGTCACGGTGATTCGATCACGCGAAACACGGATCTTTGGGTCGCCGCAAAGATTGAGATAGTACCGGGCGGCAAGGTCATTAAAGTCGCGCTCCACAGCACGCGAAAACTGTGCCATGTCATCCTTGGCAATACGCAGCCCACGACGATCCTTCGCGAGATCGACAGGAGCCGGCGCATGCGAGGATGAGTCACGCTTGCGCAGCAGACGCGCAGTCACACCGCGAACGGGCTTAATCTGCCCTGCCAAAATGCGATGGGCCGTGCGCTCGGACATCTCAAGACCCAAACCCGAACAAATACGAATAAAGTCCTCGGCATCAGAGGCAAGGCCTAAACGATCGACAACCGGAAGCTCGCTCTCATCATCAATAAACAGGAGACGAGACGTATCGAGCCGACTTGACGCCTGAGCATAAAGGGTCGCGGCAATCTCAGACGGAGAACCAAGATAGACATCGCAACCACGCAACTCCTCGAGCGCAAACTCACAGGCAGCGCGAATAATATTATGCGGACCGCGAGCACAGACATAACGTCCGTCCTCATCCTTGACGGCCTGGGGCCAGCTGGACTGATCGGCACGCTCGCTGAGGCGGTCGGCCGCAACGCTCACCTTAAAGGCTGAGCCAAGATCGACACCAGACGTGACCACGCGGGCCTCGTCGGTGTTCTGCTTGATCGAAAACAATGCCATGCCACGACCGTGAACGCCCCAACGGTCCATCTTCATGCTCTCGAGCTTTGAGGTAACGCGAGCATCGAAGATTCGCTCTTGCATATCCTGCGGAACACCCGAGCCGTTATCCAGAAAGACAAGCGTGCGGACGCCATCTTCCTTGGTCGTGGCGAGATAGACCTTGTCGGCGCCGGCATCGCGAGCATTACGGAGCATTTCGATGACGATATCCTCGACATGCTGAATGTCGTGCTTTGCCTGGCGCCGCTCGGCCTCCGAAACGCGGAGGCGGACATACCCCTCGCCAAGGTTCTCCTCGACGCGAAGGTTGCCCTCCCCCGACATCGACGCGATAAATGAGATGAGCTCGTTCGCGTCGCTCATATTATTTAGCGATATCGACAGCGCGGCTCTCGCGAATCACGACGACGCGCACCTGACCGGGATACTCCATCTCTTCCTCGATCTGATGGGCGATATCGTGAGCCAGAACCGTGGACTGGGCATCGGAGATCTTGTCCGGCTGAACCATGACATGGACCTCGCGACCAGCCTGCATGGCATAGGTACGCTCGACGCCGTCATGGGAGTTGGCGATCTCCTCGAGCTTCTCAAGGCGCTTGATGTAGTTCTCGGCAGACTCGCGACGGGCACCGGGGCGAGAGGCTGAGACAGCATCGGCGGCCTGCACCAGGACATCGAGCACCGTGTTGGGGTCGACATCGGCATGGTGAGCCTCGATAGCGTGGACGATAACGGGCTTCTCGCCATAACGACGGGCGAGCTCGGCGCCGATGACGGCATGCGGGCCCTCGACGTCGTGGTCAATTGCCTTGCCCAGGTCGTGAAGCAGACCGGCGCGCTTGGCGGTCACAACGTCCAGGCCAAGCTCGGAAGCCATCACGCCGCAGAGATCAGAGACCTCGAGGGAGTGCTGAAGCACGTTCTGACCAAACGAGGTACGGTAGCGCAAGGCACCAAGGGTCTTGACGATCTCGGGGTGCAGGTCGTGGATGCCAGTATCGAAGGCAGCCTGCTCGCCAGCCTCGCGCACGCGCTGCTGAACCAGGTCGGCAGCCTTGTGATACATCTCCTCGATGCGGGCAGGGTGAATGCGGCCGTCGGCGATGAGGTTCTCGAGGGCGACACGGGCGGTCTCACGACGGACCGGGTCGAAGCTCGAAAGAACGACGGTCTCGGGCGTGTCGTCGATCACGAGGTTGACGCCGGAAACCTGCTCGAAGGTGCGGATGTTGCGACCCTCGCGACCGATAATACGGCCCTTGAGGTCATCAGAGGGAATGTGCACGGAGGTAACGGTGACCTCGGCAGTGTGGTCGGCAGCGCAGCGCTGAATCGCCAGGGACAGAATCTCCTGGGCGGTCTTGTGGCACTCGGCGCGAACCTGCTGCTCGGACTCGCGAATGATCGTGGCGGCCTCGTGGGTGACCTCGCCGCGAACCTTATCGAGGAGCTCCTTGTGGGCATCCTCGCGGGTAAGGTCGGCGATACGCTCGAGCTCGGAGGTCTGCTTTGCGCAGAGCTCCTCGAGCTCACGGGAGCGCTTCTCGACCTGACCGGCCTGACTGGACAGCTGATGCTCGCGCTTGTCGAGAGCGTCGTTGCGGCGATCAAGGGATTCCTCGCGCTGCATCACGCGGTTCTCGAGCGTACGAATCTCGCTCTTACGCTGCTTGTCCTCGGCCTCGGCGGCCTGCTTGTTCTTGATGATCTCCTCTTTAGCCTCGAGCAGAGCCTCTTTTTTGAGGGTCTCGGCCTGACGCTTTGCATCGCCGATCAGGGACTCAGCCTGTGCGTGTGCCGACTGGATCTTTTCGTCGGCCTCATGAAGACTACCCTGCTTGGCGGTGCGCATGTAGGCAATGGCGGCGATGGCACCTAAAACGATGCCAACGAGCGCTGCGATGATAGGCATGCTCACTCCTTTTTATGGATTCGTTACACAACAAAGCGAACCGTCCTTACGAACGGCTCGCGACATTTGAGTAATATGGGCGCAGCTTATGCGGGTCGGATACAGATAAACATATAAACAAACTCATCACAGATGAGCACATATCACAAAGCAAATGACAGTGTTTATCGTACGTTGAACCACAACAACTGTCAAATAAATGGCCCCAGTACGGCGGCTAAAACGCGGTGAACGGCAGGACCACAAAACGCATACGCCTAAACCGCACATTCCTCGCATTCGGCATCGAGACGTGCCTTAACGGCATCGGCGGCGATGTGATACGAGAAGCCCTTGCCCATCAAAAACCGAACCAGTTTTTCGAATCCGCGCGTCTCTGGAACACGCCGCTTGGCGAGCAGGGCTGACGCACGCGCCAAATCGTCTTCGACGGCAAAATAATCCTCGGGATAACCGGGAATGTCATCGAGCACAACATGACGTCGCTTGAGCTCGGTCTCGATTTTGCGCTGTCCCCAACCGCGCCGCTTGCGTTCCTCGATAAAGTACGAGCAAAAGCGGTTCTCGTCTAAAAAGCGATACTCGGTGGCGCGCTCGACGGCGAAATCAATCGCGGGCTGGCGAAAGCCGTAGCGAGCCAACTTGTCACGGACCTCACCCGTCGCATGGTCGCGGCGCGATAACATCTCGGTCACCATGGTAAGTGCACATTTACGCTCGATGAGCTGCACCGCCTCACGAAAGTTGTCCCAATCACAGGGAAGATCGGGGCGGTTTTTGACATACAGCCGCGCGACCCGCACGGGAATCCAAATGGACCGCTCAAAACCGCCCTCAAGCTCACAATCGATATGTGCGCAAGGCTTTTTGGACGCATACCCGCTCGAGAACGAGGAGGCCGCCTTCTTATCGGGAAAGACGACCGTGGCCTCGGTCACCGTATACGACATGAGCGTAACCGCTACTCGTCGTCATCATCGAGCATGGCGGAACCATCGATGGCGTAAAGCTCGTCAAACTCCTCAGGCGCAGGCTGATCGGTCAGCTCGACCTCGGACGGAGCATCGTCATCAAACTCAAGCCCGCAGGCAAGGCGGACCTTATGCTCAATCTCATCGGCGCAATCGGGGTGTTCGCGCAGGAAAGCCTTGGCGGCCTCGCGACCGTTGCCGAGCTTGTCCTCGCCATAGGCAAACCAGGAGCCCATCTTCTTGCAGATGCCGCACTCGACAGCCATGTCCAGAATCGAGCCCTCCTTAGAGATGCCCGTACCGTACATGATGTCGAACTCAGCAGAACGGAACGGAGCTGCCACCTTGTTCTTAACGACCTTGGCGCGCACGCGGTTACCGATAACCTCGTCCTTAAGCTTAATGCTGTCGATACGACGAATGTCGATACGCACCGAAGAGAAGAACTTAAGGGCGCGGCCGCCCGTCGTAGTCTCGGGGTTGCCGAACATGACGCCGATCTTCTCACGCAGCTGGTTAATGAAGATGCACGTCGTGTTGGACTTGGACAGCGAGCCGGCGAGCTTGCGAAGAGCTTGGCTCATCAGGCGAGCCTGAAGACCGACCGTAGTGTCGCCGATTTCTCCCTCGATCTCGGCACGCGGGGTCAGCGCGGCGACGGAGTCGACGACGATGGCATCGATGGCGCCGGAACGCACGAGCATGTCAACGATCTCGAGCGCCTGCTCACCCGTATCGGGCTGGGAAATGAGCACCTCGTCGATATCCACGCCGATGCGCGCGGCATACGTGGGATCGAGCGCGTGCTCGGCATCGATAAATGCCACAACGCCACCCATTGCCTGGGCCTCGGCCAGGATCTCGAGCGAAAGCGTCGTCTTACCGGAGGACTCGGGACCGTAGATCTCGACGATTCGGCCGCGCGGCACGCCGCCGATACCCAGCGCGGCATCGAGGGCCAGGGCGCCCGTGGGAATGGCCTCGACCTCGAGCTCGGGACCACCGTCGCCGTACCTCATGATGGAACCCTGGCCGAATTTCTTCTCGATCTCGGCCTTGGTGGTGGCGATCATCTCATCGCGCTCTTTACCCGTCGTGCGAGCATGAACGGTACGTACGGGACCTGAATTCTTGGCCATGAATAGCCCTCCTCTTAACAACCTGCATCGATAATAAACGAACGGCTGTTCGTGGTCAACCGTTCAGGCCAATCATATGCAGGCGGTCTTTCCAAAACCCAACCAAACGCCGACCAAACACTGACCAAATGCTTGACCACAAAGGACCAAATATGAACAAGGCAGGCAAAAATACATCTACAACCAGCACAAACGCCAATGAGCCTAAGGTCCCCATCTCCACAATTAAGGGGCTCGGAGGCCCCTTAAAACACGTCTATTCCATAGAATTGAGCACAAGGGCAATGCGACCCAATGCCTCCGTGACCGCATGGGCACGAACACACGAACGGTCACCCTCATAGTGGCAGCGCACAAAGTCCACGACCGGCACGCCCCCATCGGCGGAACGATGCGCCCAGCCAATATAGAAAGTGCCCGCCGGATCGTCCTCAGTACCACCGCCGGGGCCGGCATAACCCGTTGCGCTCACTGCAATATCGCTCTGGTACAGCTCCAGCGAACCCGACGCCATCTCGCGCGCAGTCTGGTGCGACACCGCAGTGTAGCGGTCGAGCGTCTCCTGCTCAACACCCAGCACGCGATGCTTAATCTCATCGCAGTAGGTCACCGCACCGCCACGCAGCACCGCCGAGGCACCAGGGATATCGGCGATCGTCGAGGCGATCATGCCAGCTGTCAGAGATTCAGCCGTCGAAACCGTCACACCACGAAAGCTTGCACGCTCGACAATATCGCGTGCGAGCTCTTCGTTATGCGCGGCAATCTGCTCAAATGATTCCGTCATGCCTACCAGGACCTAGACGGAAAAGACTATCTTGCGGCAGTTCCAGAAGTACTGGGCGCCCGAGATAACGGTCAAGACAACGGCAACGGCATACAGGAAGCGCGACACCGAGTAGATGCCGAGCGTCAGCGCCACCGGGCCAAGGTGCAAGCCGGCCATAGCAAAAACGCACAGGTAACCGCAGATGGAAACCATCGTGGTTGCCGTCTTGTACTTGCCGAGCTTATCGGCTGCAACGACCACACCGGCCGCACTCGCAACCATGCGCAGGGCGCTTACCAACAGCTCGCGGAACAAGATGATGAACACGGACCAAACCGTCACGGTGCCAAAGTCCAAGAACAGCAGCAAGGCCGAGAACACGAGCAGCTTGTCGGCGATGGGGTCCAAGAACTTACCGAAATCGGTAATCTCGTTGCGCGAGCGCGCCAGGTAGCCGTCGACCTTATCGGTGCACGACAGGATCACATACAGAATGAAGGCAGCGGCGGCGAGCGGGCCGTCAAAGGTGCTCCAATCCGTACCGGCAACACTCGTTTGAGACAGAGCCGAGACGATCATGAACACCGGGATAAAGACGATGCGAACGCACGTCACGATGTTGGCGGGCGTCCAGACACTCGTCAGTTCCTTATTGCTCTCGTTTGCCACGACGCTCTCCTACTCCACAACATGACCGATAAGCTCATAGCAGAAGCTATCGGTAAACTCGACAGTCAGAATATCGCCCACGGACGCCTCGCTGGCGTCCAGATGCACCGCTCCATCGGAATCGGGCGCCTGGAACCAGGCATGGCCGATCAGCTCGGCGCCGTCCTCGGTCTCTTCGATACCGTCGACGATCACCTGGGCGCGCTCGCCCACGTGGGCGGCGGTGGCGGCAAAACCGAGCGACTCGGCCAGGTCCATGGCCTCCTGGGCGCGCTCGAGCTTGGCCTCTTCGTCGACCTGACCCTCCATCTTAGCGGCCAGGCTGCCCTCCTCCTGCGAGTAGGCAAAGACGCTCGTGTAGTCAAAGCCGACGGTGTCCATAAAGTCGATAAGGTCGCGGAACTCGTCGTCGGTCTCGGTCGGGAAGCCGACCATGGCCGTGGAACGGATCACGATGCCGGGGATACGCTCACGAAGGTCGCGGAACAGATCCTCGAGCTCCTGGCGCGAACCGGAGCGACGCATGGCCTTGAGAATGCGCGCGTCGCAGTGCTGCACGGGGATATCGATATAGGGCAGCACCTCGGGCGTATCACGAATGGTCTCAATGAGCTCGTCAGTCATGCCCTCGGGCTGCAGATAGAGCACGCGGACCCAGACGTTGTGCGGGCGCACGGCCTCGGCGACGGCACACAGCAGCTGCGCCAGATTGCGCGGCGAGCCATCGGCGACGTCCTCGTCGGCAAAGTCGGTACCCCAGATGCCCGTGTCCTGGCCGATCAGCACGATCTCGCGCACACCGCCGGCAACCAGGTCGCGCACCTCGGAGATGATGCTCTCGGCATTGCGCGAATGATAGCGGCCGCGGATATAGGGAATCATGCAGAAGCTGCAGAAACGGTTGCAGCCATCGGAAATCTTGACGTAAGCGACAGCACCCTCGACGGTACGTTTGACCTGCGGGATATAGGCTGCAATCTCACGCTCGACACCCAGCACGCCATCGATGACCGCCACGATGCCATCTTCCTCGTCGGCCTTCACAAAGGCAGCGACCTCGGGCAGCTCGTCAGGCAGGTCGTCGCCATAGCGCGACGGCACGCAGCCACACATGACGATGGGGCAAGAACGAACGCCGTCCTGAACCTCGTTGGCGAGCTCGAGCGTGGTCTCGATGCTCTCGGACGTTGCGGAAGCGAGGAACGAGCAAGTATTGACGATGGCGATATCGGCATCCTGCGGGTCGAATGCCTCCTCGTAGCCTGCGGCGGTCAAAAGAGAACGCATGCGGTCGGTGTCAACCTCGTTCTTAGCGCACCCGAGGGTGATGTAGAGCACGGAGCCCAACGGTGTATCCATGTTGGAGAGCGGTCCTTTCAAATGATATTAGCGGTAGTTGGTGAACTGCAGCGGCTGGCCGTAGTCCTGGTCGCGCAGGAACTGGATCACGGTCTGCAACGCGTCCTTCGAAGCAGAGGAAACACGCAGCTTGTCGGCCTCGATGGTCACCTTGACCTTGAGCTTTTGGTCCTTGATGTCCTTGTTGATCTTCTTGGCGGTCGCCTGGTCGATACCCTCGACGATATGGCCGAGCACGCGCACGGTGCCGCCCGATGCCGCCTGCGGAGCATCCCACGAGACAGCCTTGAGGTCGATGCCGCGCTTGATGAGCTTGGAGCTCAGCACGTCAACAATCTGCTTGGAGACAAAGTCGGCTGGGGCGTTGACCGTAAAGAGCTTGTCGCCCTTCGAAAGCTCGATCGTGGCGCCGGAATCCTTAAGGTCATAGCGCTGGGAAATCTCGCGCGTGGTCTGCTGAAAGGCGTTGTCGACCTCTTGCATGTTGACCTCGGACACGACGTCGAAGCTGGAATCTTTAGCCATGATATTTCCTTTCGCGTACGAGCCGCTTAGTAGCTATCGTACGAATAGTCGGTAGAATCGGTGGGCGTCTGACCGTCAGTTGCGGTATCGGTGCCATCCGTGGACTGGGCATCGGTGCCGTCGGTGGTGTCGTTACCATCGGTGGCGTCGGCACCATCAGAACTTTCACCATTCTCGGAATCAGTCGTCTCCTTCTTGGGAACGGTGATTGTCACACGTGCCACGCCCGAGGTCTTGGTATCGTAACGGACCTTTTCGCCGTTCTTGGTAACGGTAACATCGGAAGGCTTGGACGTGGTGATCTCGATCGAGGACTCGGGCGTGTACTCCTGCTCAAAGGGGCCAGTCGCCTGAGCGCCATAGACCGACTTGCCGTCGACCTTGATCTCAATCCACGCGGTCTTTCCCTTGGCAACGGAAACTTTGATCTTCGTGACCTCGTTCTCTTCCTTCTTGGCCGTCGTCTTGGTAGCGTCCGAATCAGTCGACTCATCCGTCGGCTCATCGGTGTCTTCGTCCTCGTCGACCGTTTCGGTCTTCTTAGAAGACTTCTTGGTCGTCGTCTTGGTAGCAGTGGGCGCCTCGGGCGTGGTCTCGGGCGCCGAAGATGCGCAGCCGCGCAGAAGCACCACGATGAGCACGATCAGCAGCAACGCCACGGCACCGATGCCGGCGTAGACGATACGCGGATCGAGCCCGTTGTTTTGAGGAGTACGGGATCCGCCGCGTCCACGACCGAAACTGCTGCGGCCGCCTCCCTGAGGCATACGACCACGATTGCTATCGGAACGGCCGCGATAGCCGCCCTGGCCCTGAAGGCTGCGCTGACCCGAGCGGGGCGCAAGTTCACCGCGGCCTTGATAGCCACGTTGGCCCGAACGCGGAGCCGAAGAGCGCTGGCCATACGGCTGTGATTGAGAGCGAAGACGCGGCGTCACCTGCGTGGTATCGGCATCCGCATAGCCACCGCGAGAGCGTCCGGTGGAGACACCACGGTGACCGCGATCTGAATAGCCGCCGTCGCCGTAGCCGGCACGAGGGTCACGCGCCACGCCGCGGGCAGCGGGAAGTGCACGGTCCTCGGGCATCGGCGTACTGCGGAACCGGTCACGCTGTGAGCGAATCTCCTCGCCCGAACCCGTCTCAGTAATATAACCGGCCTGCTGAGGACGCTGTCCATAGCGGGTCGAACGACCGCCCTGAACCATCAGGAAGCGCCCGTTATCGACCGAGGAACGCGAATTGACGTAGCCGGCGGCGTCCTGAAAACGACCGCCCTGCTGCGACGTTTCGCGTTCGTATGCCATCAGGTCGTCAAAGTAGGCATTGACGACCTCGCGCGGATTGAGGCCCAAAAAGCGAGCATAGCTCGAAATCATGCCCTGTGCATAGCCGCGCGGCGGCATCGAAGCAAAGTTACCGGTCTCGAAAAACTCGATGATCTGCGGCCTGATTTTGATGGTGTTGGCGACCTGCTGAATGGAAAGGCCCATTCGGCGACGCTGCTCGAGCAGCATGTCACCAAAGCGTGCAGCCATCAGAATCCTCCAAACTCACGATCTTCACGTGCCATCTCGGCGTCGACAGATTCCAGCGCGGCAAGCCCCTCCTCGTCCAACAGGACCTCGCGCGGCTTGGAACCGTCGGGCGGGCCGACGACACCCTTTTCTTCCAGCATGTCCATAATACGCCCGGCACGCGCATAGCCAACCTTCAGACGACGTTGCAGGCCAGATGTGGAGCCCAGCTGCGATTCCACCACAATATGGGCGGCTTCCCAAATGAGCGGATCATCGTCTTGCGGCTCAGCTACTCCGGTGCGGACAATGCCGCCGCCACCCACCATGGACATGGAAGCGGGCGCCACGGCAGACAGGATCTCCTCGTGGTAGTCGGGCTCGCTCTGCGACTTGACGAACTCGACAATCTCGTTGATTTCGTCATCCGAGACAAAGCAGCCCTGGATACGGCGAGGCTTGCCCCAGTCGACCTTGGAGAACAGCATGTCGCCCAAACCGGTGAGCTTTTCGGCACCCATCTGGTCGATGATGACGCGCGAGTCGATGCCCGTGGCGACGTTAAAGGCGATGCGGTTGGTGATGTTGGCCTTGATGAGGCCCGTCACCACGTTGGAGCTGGGGCGCTGCGTAGCCACGATAAGGTGTATACCGGCGGCACGGCCCAGCTGGGCGATACGAACGATCGAGGCCTCGACATCCTTGCCGGCGACCATCATCAGGTCCGAAAGCTCGTCGATGATAATGACCAGATAGGGCATCTTTTGGGGCGGGTTGTCGTAATGCTCAAACTCGCCGGCGGCCTGCTTTTCGTTGTAGGTCGAGATCTTACGCACGTTAAGGCGCTCGAAGACCTTCAGGCGACGCTCCATCTCGGACACGGCCCATTGCAGAGCGCTCGCGGCCTGCTTGGGCTCGGTCACCACGGGCACATAGAGATGCGGCAAACCGTTATAGCCCGCAAGCTCGACGCGCTTGGGGTCGACCATGATCAGGCGAACGTCCTCGGGAAGGGCTCGCATGAGCAGGGTCGTGATGATGGAATTGATCATCACCGACTTACCAGAACCGGTCGTGCCGGCGATCAGCAGGTGGGGCATCTTGGCGAGGTCAGCGACGACCGGCGTGCCCTCGGCATCTCGACCGATGGCCAGCTCGAGCGGACCGCCCTTCACATAGGGAAGCACGTCGCCCAGGTTGACGTTCTGGCGCTTGCGATTGGGAATCTCGATACCCACAAGCGAGGTACCGGGGATCGGGGCAAAGATGCGCACCGACTGAGCAGCGAGCGAAAGCGCGATATCGTCCTCGAGGCTCGAAATCTTGCTCACGCGCTCGCCCTCGCCAGGTTGCAGCTTAAAGGTCGTCACCGTGGGGCCGGCGATCCAGCCGACCACGCGGGCACTGCGGCCAAACTCAAGCAAGGTGGATTGCAGTGACTCGGCAGTCTGTTCCAGCTCCTTGTCAGATGACGCGGAGGACGCCGACTGCGGGTTGGCGTGCAGGATCTCGAGCGGCGGAAGCTTGAGGCCGTCCTCTTCTTCGCCCTCGTTATCCGCGGGGGCATTGACCGCTCCCCCATCGCTAGGAGTAGGCGCCTCGGCAGCGCCCGCGACAGCCGTATCGGCAACCTTGGGATGCTTCAAGAAGTCGGGAATCTGAGGTGTTGCCGAGACAGGATTCACGGCAAACGGCGGCTCGGACTCGTCGATCTTATCGGGGTCGTCTTCCATCGAAAGCTGGCCGGTTACCTGTTCGCGCTTAGCATGGCGACGCGGCAGCAAAGTTGTCTTTGCGGTCTCAATCGGAGCCTCGTCGTCCTCGTCATCGCCCTCGGTAAGCTCAATCTCGCTATCGGACCAAGACGGGTCGGGCTCGCTTGTATTCAACTTGGGCGTGGCCTTGCCCTTCTTGACATGACGGCGCGGCAGCAGCGTCGTCTTAGCGCGCTCGGCCTCCACGGCATCGGATACGTCGACAAACGGATCCTCGTCCTCGTCGTCATCGTCCAAAACCGGGTCCACATCGTTGCCCATGACCGTGGTCACGGCAGCATCGGAGCCCTTTTGACGAAGAATGCTCAGGTGCGGACGGGCAACGCCGGGCACCGACAGGGCTTCGTCGTCACCCCACGGGCTCGCGTTAACATCGGCACGACGGCGCTCGGCAAAATCGGCCGCGCGGTCGCGAGCAGAGCGCAGCACGCCACCCACCGAAAAGCCGATGATGACAAAACCAACGACGGCCAGACCCAACAGGACCACCATCGCGATAGGCTTACCCAGGGCATTCTGCAGCGCACTCGCAATAAACGCACCGATGTAGCCACCCGAGGCGGACAGATTTTGCGGCGTGAACATAAGGTCACACGAGTCGCTCGTACCCGGCACCATCAGCGAAAGAATGGAGACAACGGTGATAAAGACCACGGCTCCGCCCGCGACCGAGCGCACGTTGAGCGGCGAGTCCTCGCCTAAAAAGAGCGTGGCGGCAAACAGCAAAATGACGATCGGCAGCACGTAGGCGCCCAGGCCAAAGCCCAGGTGGTAGAAACCGGCAACCGCAGCCGTAACGGGCGCAGTCGCCGGCGAAATCACGGCAATGAAGGACGCAATCGCCAAAACGGCGATGACCACGCCGGCAATATCGCGGTTGGCCGAGGGCTCGACCAGGGGCTCAAAATCGTCAAAGTCCGCCTCGTGGCCCTTATTGGCACGCAGATGGGAACCGGCACCCTTAGCAGATGCCGGTTGGTTATTGGCCTTATTGCCTTTGGCGTTTTGTGCAGATCCGCGCGCCAAACTAAACCTCCATGACGACCGGGATGATCATCGGACGGGTGCGCGTACGGCTCCAAATAAAGTTGGAGAGTGAATCGCGCACGGCTTTGCGAATGGCATCGGAGCCGCTGCTCGTAAAGCTAAACTTGCCCTTCTCGATCGTCTTCATGATGGACGCGGAGGCATCCTCGGAGAACTGGTCGTCGATAGCAAACGAGACACCGCGGCCCGAGAACTCAATGGCCTCGATCTTCTTGTGCTTGAGCGAGACGATGGCAACGGCCGTGACCATACCGTCGTTGGCGAGCTTCTGGCGATCGCGCAGGACGATGGGGTCGGTATCGCCGATACGCAGGCCGTCGACGTAAACGACGCCGGACTCGACGGGTGTACCGCGCTTGACGATACCACCGCGCATCTCGAGCGTGTCGCCGTTATCGAGGATAAAGATATGATCGTCCTTGATGCCCATCTTGCGGGCCAGCTGGGCATGGGCGCGCAGATGCACGGCCTCACCGTGAACAGGCATAAAGTACGTAGGCTTAGCCATGGCCATCAGGAGCTTGAGCTCCTCCTGGCTACCGTGACCCGAGACGTGGACGAGAGCGCGGTTCTTATCCCACACGTCGCAGCCGAGCTTGGCCAGGCTGTTGACGACCTGCTGGACGGCCTTCTCGTTGCCAGGAACGGGAGTTGCCGAGAGGATGACGGTATCGCCCTCGTGGATAGAGAGCGTCTTGTGCTCACCGTTGGCCATGCGGGACAAGGCCGACAGCGGCTCGCCCTGCGAACCGGTGCACATGACGACAATCTTGTCGTCAGGCAGGTTATCAATGTCAAAGGCATCGATGATATCGGCGTCGTCGATGTTGAGGTAGCCAAGCTCGCGCGCCACGCGGGTGTTAGTGAGCATGGAGCGACCGGTCACAACGACCTTACGGCCGCACTTGCGGGCGGCATCGCAGATCTGCTGCAAACGATGGATGTGGCTCGAGAACGACGCTACGAACACGCGACCCGGCGCGTTCTTGATGGCGTGCAGCAGGTTGGGGCCGACTTCGGCCTCGGACTTGGTAAAGCCCGGAACCGTGGCGTTGGTGGAGTCGGAAAGCAGCAGGTCGATACCCTGCTTGGCAAAGCGGCTGATAGCGGCGTAGTCGGGCGTGACGCCGTCGATGGGTGTCTGGTCGAGCTTAAAGTCGCCGGTGTGCATAACGGTGCCCTGATTGGTGCGGATGAACACGCCCAGAGCGCCGGGGATAGAGTGCGTCATCGAAAAGAAATCGAGCGAGATGCCGCCGAGGTTGACATGGCTGCCGCCCTTGACCTCGCGGAACTTGGGCGCGCGGATGCGGAACTCAGAAAGCTTGCCCTCGATAAAGCCAAGCGTCAGCTTGCTCGAAAAGATGGGCACCTTATTGTTGAGGTCCTGCAGCAGATACGGAAGCGAACCGGTGTGGTCCTCGTGGCCGTGGGTGACGACGATACCGCGGAGCTTCTCCTCGTTTTCAAGAACGTAGGTGTAGTCAGGAAGCACCAGGTCGATACCGGGCTGGGAGTCGTCGGGGAACATGAGGCCAGCGTCGACGAGCACCATGTCGTCGCCGCACTCGAAGACCGTCATGTTCTTACCGATACCGTCAAGGCCGCCGAGCGGGATGATCTTCAAGGGAGATGATTTTTTAGCTGCCATAGGTTAGTGTGGTTTCCTTTCTTCGAAACTGGTCTGGAACAACCGACGGGGCGCTTCTGGCAAACCGACCGCCGGGAACGTACAAACATGCATCACAGAGTCGATGCAATAACCACAGTATGATACCCATTTGGACAACAACAGACCACCCATGCATCAAAGCCCCATCTGAACCTGTGTATCCCGCCGGTCAGGGCTCAGCGGCCCCGGCACGGGCTAAGTTTCCTGCTCTACAGTCCTGCTCATGACGGAGGCCACATTAAGTGGCCTCCTGTTCGTGCGGAACTCGCGATAAACTTAGCCCGTGCCGGGACCGCTGAGCCCTGACCGGCCAATATGAGATAGGTTTATTTTGGTAGGTTTTATCAGGGGAAATACTGCTGTGTCTATCTACAGATCTGAAATCTGACTACTGAATAGACTGTCTAACTAAATAGCGAGCGGCACTAACCAGCCCTTTTGCTTGCGCCCGGGAGGGACGCATATGAAGTTAATCGCGAGTTCCGCACGCAAAGGAAAGCACTTAATGTGCTTTCCGTCTTGCGCAGGACTGTAGAGCAGGAAAC
>NZ_JBCJBG010000018.1:0-37930 GCF_039062315.1 Collinsella aerofaciens | reverse complement strand
CCATCGCGCCGAGAGTACTGCGGGGTCAGCCCGTGGGAGGCCAGGGCGCCGCTGACCGGTGGACGGCACCGAGCCGTACGCTTGAACTGAGAAGGGGGAGGCCTCGCGGCCTCCCCCTTTTTTTGCGTTTAAGGGCGTAAAGGACTCAATTACACTAGACAATCTTATTGTTTTTGGTATTGAGCCTTTATTTAAAGAAAATAAATCGAATAACAAGGGCAACTGCTATGGCCACAATGATCAAAAGCAGGATTGTCAGTCGATGCTGCTTGCGTCGTTTACTTGACGAAACGAAGATTGATTTTCCCTGTTTTGGCGTTTCGAGATAGCGAGCCGAATGCGTCAAGGTTTGCTTTGGTCGAGGACCTCTTTGTTGATTGGCGGCGGATGCTTTCAGTGGCTCCTCACTAGCTGCGCTGTTTTTAGATAATGGTGCGTCTTTCAGATATACAGGGTCTCCCGAGGCGACGCCCATATGTTTACGTCCCGTTTGGGCATCTTCGAGTGTTTGATATCGATTTCTCGTCACATACTCGGGCTCCGGATCATTAATGGGCTCTTGCGAGATGTGGGGGCGATGGAACCGTGGCGGCTGCGTGGAAGTATCTTCCCCCTGCGTCGGCATAAACATTTTGTTCTGGTTTTGGTCGTCCATGATGCCCTTTAGCTCGTTACCAACAACGTGTACGCGCTCATTGTAAGCCCCTTGTTATTTGTAGCTGGGGACATACTCGGTATTTAAGCTCTGGTTCAAAGAACCTTAACCTTACTAAAACCTGAGTCATACACACTTAGATATGCTTATAGTACTGGACTCAAAAAACTTTATAGTCGATGTATATATAAGCACTGTGTGGGCATATATAAGAGCGTCAAAAGAAGCCCCAGTCACCTAGAAGATGGCTCGGCAGTCCTAAAAGGAGTGGTAAACATGGCAAGCATGGTTCCTTATCGTTCGGTTTTTGGCGTTCGTCCTTCTGCTAGCTCGCTGTTCGATCTGTTTGATGATATGACCGACCTTGCAAACAACTCGATTGCTTCCAAGGCGTTTCCCGTTGACGTTGAGGATAAGGGCGACGGCTATGAGGTCAAGGCCTATCTGACCGGTGTCGCCAAGGACGATATCGATGTCGAGCTCAATGAGGGCCGTCTGTCCATTAGCGTGAATGTCGAGGAAGACGAGGAGAACGAGGGCAAGAACTTCCTGCAGAAGGAGTTCAGCTCGTACAGCGCGACGCGTGGCGTGTATCTAAAGGACGCTTCGAGCGAGGGCCTCTCGGCTAAGTACGCTGACGGCATCCTGACCGTTACGGTTCCCAAGATCGTCGAAAAGAAAAACGTTACGAAGATCTCCATCGACTAACTTCGTTGGTGTTCTGCGCTATTAAAAGACAGCAAAAGGGGCTGGGAAGCGATTCTCGGCCCCTTTTGCTGTCTAGGACAGTCTATTGAATGGTTGCCGGCTGATACTGACTCGCAGGGCGTATCGAGAGTTTTCGCGATCCTTGGAGAAGGGTTGCGGAGCTGCCGACCTCGTCATCCAGGGTTGCGGCCAGAGCTTTGGCATAGCTTTTGACGGTAAGGCTCGGACGATTGTTATCTTGGCTGATATGCATGGCAATGAGCTGTTCGGTGCGATCTGTAACAAGTTCGCGCGCGGCTTCGGCGGCTTGGCTGTTGGAGAGGTGTCCCCTTGCAGACAGGATGCGCTCCTGAAGAAAGCGGGGATATTCTCCCTCGCGCAGCATGGTCACATCGTGGTTGCTTTCGAGTGCGAGGACTCGACAATCTTTGAGGGTGTTCATGGCTTGGCTCGATAGCTCTCCGGTGTCGGTGGCAAACCCAATGGAATCATCGAGAGCATTGAATCGATAGCCGACCGGATTGATGGCATCGTGTGACGTTGAGTAGGTTTGCACGTGGATGCCGGCAATGGATAGGGCGTCACCGGGATCGAATTCCTCGACAGGCAGATGCGAAAGATTTTCTTTGCTCGAAAGAGTGCCCCTGCTGGCAAAGAGGGGGCCGTGCCAGTGCTTGCACCAGACATCGAGGCCCTTGATGTGATCGCTATGCTCATGAGTAATGAGAAGAGCCGAGACGTTGTCTGTCGAGAGCCCCAGTTCTGCCATGCGCTTTAATGTCTCGCGGCGAGACAGTCCGTCATCGACCATAATGAGCCCCTGCGGGCCCTCGATGAGTGCGCAGTTGCCTTTAGAGCCACTGCCGAGGATATGAAGGTGCAGACGAGACATAAGATTCCAAAGGATACAATGGGTGCGGACGAATAGAGGAGGAAGCAAATGCCTACGGTATCTCAGCATTATGGACACCATGCCGTGCCTGGGGTAGTCGATGAGACCCGGACGAGGCAGCAGGCAGCTCCTGTCGTGCTCATGGTATCAGGCGGCGCGGACTCGACGGCACTGCTTCTTATGGCGTGCACATCAAAGCTGGATATCCAAGACGGACGCGGTGTTGCCCCCATTGCTCGCGAGCGCCTGCATGTGCTGCATGTAAACCATCATCTGCGCGGCAAGGCGTCCGATGGCGACGAGGCCTTTGTGCGTGAGCTTTGCGCGAAATATGGTTTACCGCTGTGCGTGGAGCACGCTTATTTTGATGGGGAGTCGGGCAATATTGAGGCCGCAGCCCGCGAGGTGCGCTATGCCGCGGCGCGGAGGTATGTTCGCGAGCTCTGCGCCCAGACGGGGGCACCGCGAACGGCGGCTCGTATCTGCACCGCGCACACGTCTTCGGATCGCGCGGAAACGTTTTTGATGAACGCGATTAAGGGTTCGGGGCCCGCTGGCCTATCGAGCATTCCTCGCCGGAGGAATATCGTGGTGCGTCCCTTGCTCGACCTAACTCATGGCGAGCTCGTGGGCTATCTACAGGTACATGGTCAGCCGTGGCGTGAAGACGAGAGCAATGAGGATATCTCGTATCTGCGAAACTACGTGCGCCATCGAGTGATGCCGGTGGTGGCGCAGCGCAACGCGAGCGTCTGCAAGACGATTGGCGCCGCCTGCGAGATCTTAGGCGATGAGGACGCGTTTTTGTCTCAGCTTTCGGCACAGGCGTTTCGAAGCTGCCTGCGTAAGGAGGCGGCGGGCGCGCTGGTGCTCGATGCCAGGCGCCTTGCTGCGGCCGAGGTGGTAATCGCGCGGCGCATCGTGCGACTGGCGATTAAGCGCATCGATCCGGACGCTCGTCCAGAGATGCGACATGTGGAGCGAGTCCTTTCCTGCGTTGCCGAGGGCGCCGGCTCGGTCACGCTTCCGGCGGGGATTGACGCACGCATTGAGTTTGGCATGCTGGCGTTCAAGGCGCCGGCGGCTCGCGAGGGCCTGGTCGCGGACTGGGTTACCGTACCCGGTCGTTTGCCGTTGGGCGGGGGACGTATGCTGGTCACAGAACCGATGGCCGTTGAGCCGGGATGCGATATCGTGCGCCGCGCCCGTGAGCTTGCAGCTGCCGGGGAAGTGACAGCTTTGGTAGACGCGGCTGCCCTGGGTTTTGCCGACAGCGATAGTGAGCGGATCCTGGCGGGCTCGCGTGGCGAGATCCCTGCCGAGGCGCGATTGGCGCGCCTGTGGGTGGACGGTCCTGCACCGGGAGACGTGATGTGCCCGTTAGGGATGAGTGGTCGAAGCAAGAAAGTATCCGACTTGCTAGGTGAGGCTCGCATTCCCGTTTCCGAGCGCGCCGGCGTGCCCATGGTGAGGACGGCGCCGGGGGGTGCCGTGGTGTGGGTCGCCGGAGTTCGCGCGGACGAGCGTTTTAAGTGCACGGCTGCAACGCGCGTGGCATATCTGCTCCGCGTGGTCGATGCGGAATAGCGTCCCACGCCTGCTATTCTGTGCGACGTTGACGGTATTCCCGCGCTGATGGCGCACGGGCTGGTAAATTTACCCCGTGCGCTGCTAGAATGTGTAGTTCGCGTCCATACGGCGGTGTGTGGGCGATAAGCACAAGAAAGGGTTGTCATGGCTTCTCAACATCCGGATATCGAGAAGGTTCTGTTCACGCAGGAGGATATCGACGGTATCGTCTCTCGCCTAGGCGAGCAGATTACTCGCGACTACGCGGGTAAGGATCTGGTGCTGATTGCGGTCCTGCGCGGCGCCGTGGTCTTTATGGGCGACCTGATGCGTAAGATCGAGCTGCCGACCAACATCGATTTCATGGCTGTTTCGAGCTATGGCGACGGTGTGAAGTCCTCGGGTATCGTGCGTATCATTAAGGACCTGGATATCGACATCCGCGGTCGCGACGTGCTGATCGTCGAGGACATTCTGGACTCGGGCCTGACGCTCAAGTATCTGATGAAGAACCTCGAGAGCCGCAAGCCCGCTTCTCTGGAGGTCGCCGCCTTCCTGTGGAAGGACGTTGAGGACCGCGTCTCGGCCATCACGCCCAAGTATGTTGGAACCCATTGCCCCGATGCCTTTGTGGTGGGCTACGGCCTCGACTATGCCGAGCGCTATCGTAACCTTCCGTATCTGGGCATTTTGAAACCGGAGGTTTATTCGTAAGATGCCCGACGACCGTAACGATAACAATTCCCAGACTCCCCGGGACCCAAAGATCCCGGGGATGCCCGGAGGCAAGAAGCCCACGCGTACGGGCTGGCTGTATTTTATTTTGGCTTGCGCGCTTCTGGGCTACGCCTTCTTTAACATGGGCTCCGGCTTTGCCAATTCCAGCAATACCGTTAAGCTCGCGACGAGCGAGATGGTGAGCGCCATCAAGCAGGATCGCGTCGAAGATCTGACCTATACGGTTCAAGACGGAAGCGTGACGGGTCATTACTGGAAGACGAAGAAGGACAAGGGCGATACGAGCGAGCTCAAGAGCTTCTCTTCGACCTATGTCGGCTCCGATTCGCTTGCCGAGCTCATGGCGGAGCACCCCGATACCAAGTACATCGTCAACACCAACGATCCCGATTTTTGGGGCGACTTGGCGATGAGTGTGCTTCCGACGATCGCCCTTATCGCCATCATGTTCTACTTTATGCGCCAGATGATGGGCGCCAACAACAGGAACATGCAGTTTGGCAAGACCAACGCCAAGACCAACGAGGCCACACGCCCCAAGGTCAAGTTTGAAGACGTTGCCGGCGTGGACGAGGCAGTCGAGGAGCTCGAGGAGATCCGTGACTTTTTGAGCGATCCTGATCGCTATCGCAAGCTGGGCGCCAAGATCCCGCGTGGCGTGTTGCTGGTTGGCCCTCCGGGCACCGGTAAAACGCTGCTGGCCAAGGCTGTTGCCGGCGAGGCGGGCGTGCCGTTCTTTAGCATCTCGGGTTCCGACTTTGTCGAGATGTTCGTAGGTGTCGGCGCCAGCCGTGTGCGTGACCTCTTTAAGGAGGCCAAGTCCCAGGCCCCGTCGATCATCTGCATCGATGAGATCGATGCCGTGGGACGTCAGCGCGGAGCTGGCTTGGGCGGCGGTCACGACGAGCGCGAGCAGACGCTCAACCAGCTGCTGGTCGAGATGGACGGCTTTGAGGAAAGCGAGTCGGTCATCCTGATCGCTGCGACCAACCGTCCTGACATCCTAGATCCGGCATTGCTGCGTCCCGGCCGTTTTGACCGTCAGGTTACGGTCGACCGTCCGGATGTGAAGGGCCGCGAGCAGATCTTGCGCGTGCATGCCGAGAACAAGCCGATGGACGAGGACGTTAAGTTTGAGAAGCTCGCCCAGATGACCGTTGGCTTTACTGGTGCCGATTTGGCGAACCTGCTCAACGAGTCTGCGCTGCTGGCCGCTCGCCGTCATCGTTCCGTGATCTCGATGGACGAGGTCGAGGAATCGATGGAGCGCGTGATTGCCGGACCGCAGCGCAAGGGTCGCGTGATGACCGAGGCCGAGCGCACCACGATTGCCTACCACGAGAGCGGTCACGCCCTGGTGGGCCACATCCTGGAGCACTCCGATCCGGTCCACAAGATCTCGATCGTCAGCCGCGGTCAGGCTCTGGGCTACACGCTGCAGCTTCCGCAGGAGGACCACTTCCTCAAGACTAAGAACGAGATGCTCGACGAGCTCGCCGTGTTCTTGGGCGGTCGCGTTGCCGAGGAGCTCATGTGCGATGACATTACGTCGGGTGCGAGCAACGATCTGGAGCGCGCAACCAAGATGGCGCGCGAGATGGTCACGCGCCTGGGCATGAGCGAGGAGCTGGGCACGCAAGTGTTTGGCGAGGCGCAACATCAGGTGTTCCTTGGTCGCGATTACGCCGATCACCAGGATTACTCCGAGGAGACGGCGCGCCGCATCGATATCGAGGTTCAGCGCATTATGCGTGAAGCCCATCGTCGTGCGGTCGAGATCCTGGACGCCCGTCGCGATCAGCTCGATCTGATGGCGAAGGTGCTGCTTGAGCGCGAGACCGTCGAAGGCGACGCCGTGAACGCCCTGCTCGACAACGAGTGGGATGCCTACCTTGAGCGCGAGGGCGATATCCTGGCGGCCAAGGAGGAGCGCAACGCCAAGGCGGCCGGCATGCCGACCAAGAAGCGTGCGCCTCGCATGAGCGAGGAGGAACTTGCGGCAGATGCCGCGGCCTTTGCGCAGGCGGCCATGCAGGAGGATGCCGAAGCCGCATCCGATGATGCTGACGATGACCATGCCGTCGTCGGTGCCGATGTCGACACCGACGACGACGCCGACAAATAGTCTTTGTGGCGAAAGCCTCCGCGGGGAAACCTGCGGAGGCTTTTTCTTTTGAGCGATATGGGGCCGTCTGTTGATTGGGGACAGACTTAAATGAGCGTTTTCACGCATTTAAGTCTGTCCCCAATCAACATTGCTGCGGCACTTTGCTCGGCTAAAGCGTACAATAGCGCCTATGCGAAAGGGGAACAGATGATCAACGAAACTATGTATGCTCGCGGTGCGGAAAGCTCCATCATCCGTGAGATTTTTAGCTATGGCCTTGAGCGCAAGGCGCAGATCGGTGCGGAAAACGTATTCGATTTTTCGCTGGGCAATCCGAGCGTTCCGGCGCCCGCTGCCGTGGCTGAGTCGATTAAGAAGGCCCTGGAGCTGCCGAGCGACCAGCTGCACGGCTACACGCCCGCACCGGGCCTGCCGCAATGTCGTGCCGCTGTGGCCGAATCGCTCAACCGCCGCTTTGGCACGAGCTATGAGGGCAAAGACGTCTTTATGACGGTGGGTGCCGCGGCTTCGCTCACCTGCACGCTCAACGCCGTTACGAACCCGGGCGACGAGGTTATTGTTATCGCCCCGTACTTTCCGGAGTATCGCGTTTGGATTGAGAAGGCCGGCTGTACGTGTGTTGAGGCGCTCGCCGATGAAGATACGTTCCAGCTGAGCGTGGACAACGTGCTCAAGGCGATCAGCGATAAGACGGCGGCCGTCATCATCGACTCTCCCAACAATCCGACCGGTGCCGTATATACATGCGACACGCTGACGCGACTGGCCAACGTTCTGCGCGAGGCCAACGCTCAGCGCGATCCCGAGAATCCGATTATGCTCATCTCGGATGAGCCGTACCGCGAAATCGTGTACGGTGCCGAGGTGCCTTGGGTGCCCTCGATCTACGAGAACACCGTGGTGTGCTACTCGTATTCTAAGTCGCTTTCGCTGCCGGGCGAGCGCTTGGGATGGATCTTGGTTCCCAATACGAATCCTCAGGCAGGTCGTCTAATGCCCGCCGTTGCCGGTGCCGCCCGTACGCTGGGCTTCGTGTGCGCGCCGGCGCTCTTTCAGCGCGTAATTATCGATTGCATCGATGAGCCGAGTGATGTCGGGGCCTATGCCCGCAACCGCACGGCGCTCACCGATGCTTTGACGGACTACGGCTATACCTATGTTGAGCCGGACGGTGCTTTCTACCTGTGGGTGAAGGCACTCGAGCCCGATGCGAATGCGTTTTGCGAGCGCGCAAAGAAGTATGAGTTGCTTGCGGTTCCCTCGGACAGCTTTGGTATGCCGGGTTGGTTCCGCCTGGGCTATTGCGTGAGTTACGAAACGATTGTCAATTCGCTACCCGCTTGGAAACAGTTGGCGGACGAGTATCGTTAAAAGTAAAGCGCTCTGCCTACAATGTTTTACGTGAAACGGGGTTTGGTGTTAAGCCGGACCCCGTTGTCATGGACGTTGTGTCTTTGGGATGGAGTGGTTTTACGACTATCGAAGGCTATGAGTACAATGAATATAAGCGACGGCCGTGCCAGATAAGGAGACCTGATGCCCTACCTGCTTTCTTGTGACATTCATACCCATACGATGTTCTCTGCGCATGCATATTCGACCATTGAGGAGAATGTGTACTGGGCGGCAGAGCGTGGCCTGCAGGTGCTCGGATCTGCCGACCATCTGAGCTCTATGGTTACGGCTTGCCCCAATGACCTGCGCAGTTACCAATTCTTTATCAACCAGGATATCTGGCCGCGCATTTGGAGCGGCGTGCTGGTGCTGCGTGGTGCCGAGGCCGATATCGTTTCGCTGGACGGAAGCCTGTTTGGCGAGGACACTCCTGTCACGCTCGATATCGCCGGCGATTCGTACAGCCGTCAGCATTCACTGTTCGATTTGGTTACGCGTAATTTGGATTATTTGGTTGCAAGCGTGCATAATCCGCAGATTGCTGAGGGCGCGACGCTGGCCCAGACGACCGAGATGTATATCAATGCCCTGGAGCACCCCAAGGTGTTCATGCTGGGTCACACGGGGCGTTCGGGCGTGCCGTTCGATATCGACGAGGTGCTGTTGGCAGCTAAGGCCAAGCACAAGATTATCGAGATCAACAACCATAGTCTTGAACACGGTATCGACACTGAGCATTGGGTCGTATGCCGCAAGATCGCCGAGCGCTGCGCCGAGCTGGGCGTGGGCATTGGCGTTTCGACCGATGCGCACATTGGCATGGCCATTGGCAAGCTCGATCACGCGCGCAAGATGCTCGACGAGATTCACTTCCCGCTGGATTTGATCGTGACGCGCGACCGCGAGACGCTGCTGCGCGAGATGGCGGCAGCCGGCGTGTGCGATCTGCGCAATGGGATGTAGCGGAGTTTATAAACCAAGCGAAGGGGGCGGCCCAGGCGGGTCGCCCCCTTTCTTGTCCCAAAAATCTACTGAGGTTGGTTAGCGGCGTTCGAGGACCGCTACGGTTTCGGTGTGGTCGGTGTGAGGGAACATGTCGACGGGCGTGATCTTGAGCAGGCGATAGCCTCCGTCGAGGAGCTGGTGCAGGTCGCGCTCTTGGGTCACGGGGTTGCAGCTGATATAGGTGATGCGGCGCGGCTTAAGTGCGCAGGCAGCTTCGAGGAACTCGGGCGTGGAGCCGGCGCGCGGCGGGTCGATGGAAAGGACGTCGACGCGCTCGTTGTTATCGGCGGCATCTAGGATGTAGTCGGTGGCATCGTCGGCCATAAACCAAGCGCTGCGGGTGAGGCCGTTGAGCTCGGCATTGCGGCGTGCGTCGGCAACGCCCGCCGGGTTGCGCTCCACGCCGAGCAGCATAATGCCGATACCCTTGTTCTGGGCATCTTTAGCTGCGCACAGGCCGATAGTTCCGCTACCGCAATAGGCATCCATGAGTACGTCGCCCTGCTGCAGGTCCATGCCGTCAATCGCGAGCTGATAGAGCAGCTCGGTCTGCTGCGGGTTGGTCTGGTAGAACGCGGTGGGGGAGATATCGAACTCGCAGCCGAGCAGCTGGTCGCGCATGCACTCGGCGCCATATACAATGCGGGTTTCCTCGCCGAGGATGGCGTTGCCGGGACGTCCGTTGATGTTTTGGGCGACGGTGACGATGTGCGGATTGAGTGCGGCGACAGCCTCAAAGAACTCCTGCGCATGCGGCAAGTCGCGCTGAGCGGTCACGAGCGTGACCATGACCTGGTCGGTACGCCAACCGCAGCGGACGACGGCATAGCGAAGCAAACCAAGATGCTTGTCCTCATTAAAGGCGGGAATATGCAGCCGCTCAGCTTCGCGTGCGATGCCGTTGAGAATCTGACGGGCGCCCGGTGCCTCGACGGGGCATTCGGGTACGGCGACGATCTTGTGCGTGCCGCGCTCAAAAAAGCCGCATCGGACAGTGCCCTCCTTGCCGGGAGCAAAGGGGGTGGCAGCCTTATGACGAAAACCACGCGGCGCAGGATACTTGCCCGGATCGCCCAAGGTGACACCCATACCACGAATGGGATCGACAGCAATGCCCTCACGCTCGCAAAGCGAAGCAAAAAGCTCCTCCATAGCAGCCTGCTTGGCGGCGAGCTGCTTCTTATAAGGACGATTGAGCGCCGTGCACCCACCGCAAGCTTTCATGATGGAACAAGGGGACTTGGGATCAACGGCCTTGCGCGCAGACGGAACCGGATTCTTATACGGGCGCTTGGAGCGAGCCTGAGATGCCTTATCCTCGCTCCGACGAGAGCTGGGACGCTTGGCCTCAGCCTTGCCCTTAGCCGACTTACCCTTCGCATTCAGAGACGACTTGGATTTCTTAGAAGATGTTCTATCCTCCGACCCCTCAGCCGCCTCGATTAAGGCACGACGAGCCTTACGCTCCGCACGAGATTCTGCCATCAATAACTCCACTAATTCATGAATTAAAGCTGCAAGTATTGTACCGTGCCAAGCCGGCAGACGATATACAAGCGGTTTATTCGTGTCAGTGATAAGCCCAACGACGGTTGCCCGCCGCGTGAGGGGTGTGGGGGTTAAGTTTATCGCGAGTTCCGCACGAACAGGAGGCCACTTAATGTGGCCTCCGTCGTGAGCAGGACTGTAGAGCAGGAAACTTAACCCCCACACCCCTCACGCGGCGGGCAAACTCGCCTTGTGCTCTATCACGCTAAAGTGTATGATTCTGAACGTTACATGACTCACTTTACCTAACTAAAGTGCCACCAAGGGGGAATACCATGAATACCGATATGTCTCGTCGTCAGTTTGTTGGTCTAGCCGGTTCGCTCGCTACGGTTCTAGGCCTTGGCCTGGTAGGCTGCGGCGGTGGTGCCGGCAAGGGTTCCGCTGCCGGTTCTGCTGCAGCCAAGGACGTGAAGGGCGCTGCGGAGTCCAAGAAGCTCGTGGTGGGCTTTGATAAGTCCTATCCTCCGTACGGCTTTGTGGGCGACGATGGCGAGTACACCGGCTTTGACCTCGACCTTGCCAAGGCCGTTGCCGATAAGCAGGGCTGGGATGTTGATTACGAGGCCATCGATTGGGATGCCAAGGACACGCTGCTCAACTCCGGCGCCATCAACTGCATCTGGAACGGCTTTACCATGGAGGGTCGCGAGGACGACTACACGTTCTCCGAGCCGTACATGCTCAACGAGCAGGTGCTCGTGGTCAAGAAGGATGCGGGCATCAAGAGCTGGGATGATCTTGCCGGCAAGACGGTGATCACCCAGACCGATTCCGCTGCTCAGGACGTGCTCGAGGGCGATCAGAAGGATTTGGCGGCGACGTTTGCCACGCTCGACACCATCGGTGAGTACAACACTGCCTTTATGCAGCTCGAGAGCGGCGCGGTCGATGCCGTGGCGTGCGACCTTTCGATTGCTCAGTATCAGCTTGCCGCAAAGCCCGATGCCTATACGCAGCTTGATAAGCCGCTGTCCAGTGAGCACTATGCCGTCGGCTTTAAGAAGGGCGACACCAAGTCGGCCGATGCCGTGACCGAGTCGCTCAAGGCACTCTACGAGGACGGCACGGTCAAGGACCTGTGCGACAAGTATTCAAGCTATGGTCTATCTTTCGATAATTGGGTGCTCAAGTAATGTCTATTCAGGTCATGATGCAGATGCTTGGCCAGGGCTTCTTGGTCAGTTTGCAGTTGTTTGTGCTGACGCTGCTGGGGTCGATTCCGCTGGGAATCCCCGTGGCGTTTATGCGCATGAGTAAAATCGCGCCGCTCCGCTGGATTGCGCGCATCTATATCTCGGTCATGCGCGGCACGCCGCTCATGCTGCAGATGTTTGCCATCTACTTTGCCCCGTACTACGTGTTCGGCATTTCGCTCACGCCCGATTCCAAGTGGACGGCGTGCGTCGTAGCGTTCATCATCAACTACGCCGGTTACTTTGCCGAGATCTATCGCTCGGGCCTGCAGTCCATTCCGCGCGGTCAATACGAGGCAGCCGAGGTGCTGGGCTATTCGCGCATGCAGACGTTTCTGTATATCGTGATGCCGCAGGTCGCCAAGCGTATTCTGCCGGCGATGGGCAACGAGATCATCACGCTGGTCAAGGACACGTCGCTGGCGTTTGCCATTGGCGTGGGTGAGATGTTCTCGACGGCCAAGGCGCTGGTCGCCTCGCAGGTGAGCATGGTGCCGTTTGCGATCGCGGCGCTGATCTACTGGATCTTTAACTTTGTGGTCGAGATGCTGCTGGGCGCCGCCGAAAAGAAGCTGGACTATTATCATGACTAGATCGTTCCGCCGTTCTAACGAACGGCGGACTGCTCGACGCTGCGCGCGTGCCTGACGGCCAATCTGCTCCTCAAACCGTCGCTTGCGTACAGAAGTACGCGGCGCTCCTCTTTCGGAGCACATTGTCTCGCCAGTCACACGCTCGCTGACTTTTTAAACACATGGAGGTTCCCGTGTCCGGAACGGTAATGAATATATCGAACGCGCGCAAGGCGTTTGGCGGCAATGAGGTGCTCAAGGATATCTCGCTCGAGGTTAAGCGCGGCGAGGTCGTGGCGATTATCGGACCTTCGGGTGGCGGTAAGTCCACGCTGCTGCGCTGCGCCACGCTGCTCGAGACGCTCGACGGTGGCTCGCTCTCGTTTGGCGACCTTGCCGTTGCGACGGATGCGGGTTCGGGCGCGGTCTATGCGAAGGGCGATGTGCCCAAGCGGGCACGCTCGCGATTCGGCCTGGTGTTCCAAAATTACAACCTGTTCCCGCACTATACCGTGATGAAAAACATCATCGACGCGCCGATCCGCGTGCTTAAGCGCCCGCGCGAGCAGGCGGAAGCTCGTGCGCGCGAGTTGATCGCGCAGATGGGGCTTACGGGCAACGAGAACAAGGTGCCATGTGAGCTTTCGGGCGGCCAGCAACAGCGTGTGAGTATCGCCCGCGCCTTGGCGCTCGATCCGGAGATCCTGTTCTTTGACGAGCCGACCTCGGCACTCGATCCCGAACTGACGGCCGAGGTGCTGCGTGTCATTAAGGACCTTGCCGCGCAGAATATGACGATGGTGATCGTGACCCACGCAATGCAGTTTGCGCGCGATGTCGCCGACCGCGTGGTCTTTATGGATGGCGGTCGTATTGTCGAGGAGGGTCCTGCCGAGCAGGTCATCGACCATCCGCGCGAGCAGCGCACCCGTGAGTTCTTGAGCCGTATCGAGGGATAGGCTCAGGTATTTACTCAACTATTAATTGAGGCGAAGCCGCCGCAGGTCTTACGGTCTGTGGCGGCTTTTTGTTTGCATCGACGGGGTTCAATAATCGCCTCACAAGCTTGTCTCTTCCTCTCGCCGCCTGTATTCATACGTGTGCCGAAAGGTGTGCATGGACGGTCGCCCGTGAGGGTAGGGTGGTGGCATAGGACATTTGGAGGGTGAGCCGGCTCGGCTGCCGACCATGCTGCTCCCGGGATGGCACCGACCGCGAACTCTCCCCGTTGGCGTCGCGCAATGCGCGCGGCCCTGCAAGGAGGTCATCATGGGTGCTCCCAAGACCGGTAACGTAAGGAACGTGGTGCTCGTAGGCCAAGGCGGGGTGGGCAAGACTTCACTCGCCGAGGCCATGCTCCACCTTTCCGGTAAGACCGCCCGTCTGGGCGGCCACGACGGCACCAAGCCTACGCTCGACTATGATCCCGAAGAGGTCAAGCGTGCGTTTTCCATCTCGACGACCATCGCGCCGATCGACTGGAAAGGCGCGCGCATCAATGTGCTCGATGCCCCGTGCTACCCCGATTTTATCGGCGACGCCTTTGCCGCGATGAGCGTCTGCGAGACGGCTCTGTTTGTGGTCGACGCCGAGGCCGGCCCGCAGCCTACGACGGTTAAGCTCTGGTATGCCGCCGAGGACCTGCGTCTGGCGCGTGCGGTATTCGTAAACCGCCTGTCGCGCTCCGAGGCCAGCTTTGCGACCACAATGGACCTGCTGCAGGAGCGCTTTGGTACGCGACTGGGCGCCGTGACTCTTCCCTGGGGCGAGGGCGAGGACTTTGACGGCATCATCGACCTGGTGCGCATGAAGGCGCGCCATTGCAACGGCGCCGAAGCAGTTGAGTCGGAGATTCCCGAGGAGTATCGTGCCCAGGCCGAGGAGGCCCATGACCATCTGTGCGAGCTGGTGGCCGAGGCCGACGATGAGCTGATGATGAAATACCTGGAAGGCGAGGAGACGCTGACGCAGGAGGAGCTTGAGGGCTTGCTGTCGAAGGCGATTGCCGAGCGCATCTTTGTGCCGGTCTTTGCGGGCGATTGCATTAAGGAGCAGGGCGTCAACTCGCTGATGGACGACATCGCGACGTACTTCCCGGCGCCGACCGACTACGGCGAGATGCCGCTTATCGACGGCGATTCGCTCAAGATTTCGAGCGACGATGACCGTCCGGTGGCGTTTGTGTTTAAGACGCTGGCCGACCCGCAGCAGGGTCGCATCAGCTTTATCAAGGTACTGACGGGCACGCTTGAGCCGGGTCTTGAGCTGATCAACGCGCGTACCCGCAAGAGCGATCGTCTGGCCCACCTGTATGTGATGTGCGGCCGCGACATGACCGAGGTCGGTCACGCCTATGCCGGCGACATTATCGTGGCACCCAAGCTGGCGGCCGAGACGGGCGATACGCTCTCGATTACCGGCAAGGTCGAGGCTGCGGCGTTTAAGTTCCCCAACTCGCAGTACCGCATTGCCATCGAGGCCGAGAATCGCGGCGACGAAGAGAAGCTCTACACGTTTATCGAGAAGGCCTGCAAGGCCGATCCGACCATGAGCATCGACCGCGACGAGGAGACCGGCCAGACCATTATCTCCGCCGTTGGTGAGGCGCAGGTTTCGGTGCTGCTCAATCGTTTGGAGGATCGCACCAAGGTCGTAGCCAAGAGCGTGCCGATCCGCATTCCGTATCGCGAGACCATTCGCCGTACGGCAAGTGCCCAGGGCCGCCATAAGAAGCAGACCGGCGGCGCCGGTCAGTACGGCGACTGCTGGCTGCGCGTGGAGCCGCTCATTGGGCCCGACGGCACGAGCGATGGCTATGAGTTTGTGGACGAGGTCGTGGGCGGCCGCATTCCGCGCTCGCTGATCCCTGCCGTGGACAAGGGCGTCCAGGAGACCATGAAGGACGGCATCATTGCCGGCTATCCGCTCACGGGCATTCGCGTGGCTGTGTACGACGGCTCGTATCACAGCGTCGACTCCAACGAGATGGCGTTCCGCGCGGCGGCTCGCATCGGCCTGCGCAAGGCATGTGCCGATGCCGACCCGGTGGTGCTGGAGCCCATCGAGGAAATCACGGTGACTATTCCCGAGAGCTACGCCGGCGCCGTGATGGGCGACATCTCGGCCTCGCGCGGTCGCGTGACGGGTATGGAGACCGATGAGCGCGGCGATACCGTGGTCATTGCCCAGGCGCCGCTGGCAGAACTGACGGATTATTCGACGCGCCTACGCTCTATCACGCGCGGCACGGGCGACTTTACCATGAAGCCCGCAGGCTATGAGCAGGTGCCTTATGACGTTCAGGCCAAGCTGGTCGAGCGCTATGAGGAGGGTCGCGCCAAGTAGCGTGTGATTTTGCCTGCAATGTAGGTGCTGACGAAAGGGCCGCCTTGGGTAACCGGGGCGGCCCTATTTGATCCTTTGGGACGGAGGAAAACGGATCATTTTTTTGGTTACGGGCAGCGCGGCCGGCATTAGTCTCCGGATGCCTGGTTGCGGCCGGTGGCGTAGTCGATCTGCACGTGCGGCTGTAGGTTATAGCAGTACACGTGGAAGCACAGGGTCTTGCCGTGGTCCTCGACCGATTGCGCCTCAAGGCGCGCGCCGCGGCAGACAAGTTCCTCTTCGTTATACATGGGCGTGACGCGGTAGAGCACATGGTTGCCCGTGTCGCGGATGTAGCCGAGAATCTGCTCCTCAAACGGCAGCATGCCCGTTTCGTTGAGATAGCGCGTGCCGGTGAGGAGATTTTTGCGGTTGGCGTTTTCGCCGCAGAGCGACCAGGCGATAAGGTGGCAGCGGTTGTAGAGGCTCTGGCCCGGAATAAAGTCGTAGCGCTGCTGGTGCCAACCGGCAGGATGGATACGCGAGATATCGCCGCGCTCGCCTTGACCGAGTGATTCGGGGCCCACGCAGGCGAGTGCTTTGCGGGTGCGGCCCAGGCTGTCGAGCTTGGAGAACTTCTTAAAGCAGCCCTCTTCGGTGGCGCGCTCGTATTCATCGAGCGTGAATGACGGTGTGCCGAGCGGGTGCGTGCTGTCGGCGCGAAGGGCAACGTAGGGGTTGCCGGCGTAGTCGGGAATGCTGCTGAGATAAACACCGCGCGCGCGGTTGAGGTCGGGGTTTTCGACCTCGTCGATGGGGGTGGCGGCACTGTCCGCGGAAACGTCGTCATCGGTGTCGGTCGCGGCGGAATCGGAGCCATCGCCAGAGTCCTGGCTGTTTTGAGGGTCCTCCGCGCTCGCCGTTCCCGATTCGAGCCGAGCGACCAGGTCTGCCTCGTCGTCGGTGCGGCTGGGGCTCTCGTTTTGTTTTTCGGCCAGAGCCACCGCCTGTTCATCGCTTTGCGGCGACAGCAGCTTGGGCGCTCCGTCGAGTGATCCCGTAAACAGCGCAAACCCCAGCACCACGGCGGTGCCGATGGAAAGTACTTGCTTGTAGGTGGACTTGCGCGACATTGAGGCTCCTGGATGGACGGTTGGGAATCTACCAGTCTAGCAGGAGCCGGCAGGGGCCGTTCTGCCGAACAAATACTTAAGATTTGGGATAGACGCTACTGATTCATTTGTCTCATATGGAGCTGCAGCGGTTGTGTATATGAAGCTATTCGGCGTTTCCCCAGATAAAACCTGCCAAAATAAACCTGTCTCTTTTTGGCGGGCTAATCGTGAGTTATTTCACCGCAACTTAGGGCACGGTTAGGAAGTGTGCACCTTAAAGAGTGGAGCCCTTGATTAGAGAGATTGCGCTCGTCTCTCTAAATGTCTCTTTAAAGAGAAGGTCAGTTAAAGAGATAGCATTAGGAAATCTAGCAGTGAATTTGATGCATCTCTCTAAATTTCTCTCTAAAATAAGATGCATATCTCTCTAAAGTTAGAGAGATATACTATACTTTAGAGAGATAAATCTATCGTTTTAGAGAGACGGAATGCCAATGCTGCTGGATGAACCTCTTGGCCTTATCGTTGAGCGCCTTCGCAGGCGGGGGACTGATGACGCATCGGTAGAAGTTAAAGCCTGCACGAATAAATTGAGCGCAGACGTATGGGAGACAGTGAGCGCTTTTGCGAACACTGCGGGTGGGCTCATTATTTTGGGCCTGAACGAGGCCGAAGGATTTGTTCCTTCGGCTAACTTTGCTATCGATAGGGTGCGCGATCAGTTTGTTTCGGGTATCGGAGACGGAGGCTCAGCGGCAGTGGTGACCCATGCGCCGCGGTACGAGCTTGATCGAGGCGAGGTCGACGGGCTCCAGGTGCTTCTGGTGCGCATCTTTGAACTTGAGCTTAAAGCGAAGCCTTGCTATATCGGCGCGCGCGGCGTGCAGAACGGTAGCTACAAGCGCGTGGATGATAAAGATATCAAGATGTCACCCGCTGAGCTATATGAGCTGCAGAGTGCGTTGCTCCCGAGCGATGCAGACGGCACGGTGGTTTCGGAGGCAACGGTCGAGGATTTGGATCCAGATGTCGTGCGGTCTATTATCGCAAATCGCCGGCTGCAGACCCCGCGCGTTTTGCGCGGGGCCGATACGCTGGAAAAGCAGCTGGTCAGACTCAATATCACTACAAAGGATGGTGCCGTGAAGCTCGCGGGGCTTCTGTCGGCGGGAATTTACCCCCAGCAGTTCTATCCCAAACTGATGATCGATGTCGCCGTTCATTCCGATGTGGAAAAATCCGCACCCGGGCAACCCCGATTTATTGACCGCCAGTTGTGCGATGGCCCGATTCCGGCTTGCATCGAAGATGCCCTTGCCGCGATTGGACGAAACTTGCGCAAAGCGGCGATAGTGCAAGGCGCTGGCAGAAGGGAGGATTGGGAAGTTCCCCAGGAGGTTTTGCGCGAGGCCTTGGCAAATGCCTGCATCCATCGAGAATATTCGCCCATGTTTGTGGGGCAGGCCGTGAGTGTCGATATCTATCCAGACAGAATAGAGATCAAAAACCCTGGCGGGCTTTGGGGCGGAAAGACGGTGGACAATCTTGCAGACGGGGAATCGCGCTGCCGAAATCCAAAGCTCATGAGCCTAATGGGGGCGACGCCGTTAGAGCATGCCGAGGGGGCCGTTGCGGAAAGCCAGGGATCTGGTATCCCGGCTATGATTCGCGAGATGGAGTCTCGTTCGCTTGGCAGGCCGAATTTTATCGTTAAGGCCGATTCGTTTACGGTGTTGCTTTCCCGGCACGGGGCGGAGCTTGCTGAAAACCGCACGTGGATTCAGAGCCATGTGGGCACCGAGCTGACGGATCGCGAGGAAACATTGCTCATGTTTATGCGGGAGCATGGGTGCGTATGCGATGTTCAAAAAATACGAGAGGCCCTGAAGTGGGATTCGGATGACATTCGCCTGATCTGCGGGGACCTTGTGGATAAACATGTTCTGTCAAAATGCGGCAAAGACACGTTTGAAATTATCGATAGGAACAGAGAATCGTCAGCTTCGACGGCGGATAGGATCCTGGAGGCTCTCAGCGCCGAAGTGGATATGACGGCGCGAGAAATTGCGGTTGCATCGGGGGTCAGAATTTCGTCTGTCCGTTACCATCTGCCAAAAATGGCAGATAAAGGACTCATTGAGGTAATGGGTTCATCGACGAGCCGCAATCGCCGATATCGGAAGAAGTAGATGCAGCCGGGTCGCTCCTCTAGTGTCTCTCGAAGCTGGATGGGTGCTAGAGGGATGATTGTCTTGCGATATTTCCCCAGGTAAAACCTGCCAAAATAAACCTGTCCCTTTTGGCAGGTTACTGATTCATGTTGCCGTGGATGTAGGGGGTGACCTCGGGGGAGATATGGTCGCAGCCCAGCTCGCGCAGCGCGGACTCGATAGCGGCGGGCAGCGGGGTCTTGCCCTTGTCGTCGACGGCGGCACCGCCGAGGGCGGCAATCTTGGCGACATCTGCGGGTGCGGCCTCGATATGCATGCAACCGCCGATCAAGCGCGCGCGTACCTGTGCCAGATCAAGATCGTACAGGTAATCCTCGCAGGCGCGGATTAAATCGACCTTCTCGCGCGTAAGCTCCTCGCCCGTGGGGACGCGCGTGGCAAGACATGCTCCCGCCGGCAGGTTCCAAACGGGATAACCCCATGCGCGCAGCAGCTCGCGCTCTTCGTCCTTGGTAAAGCCGACCTCCATGAGAGGGGATCGTACGCCGAGCTCTTCTGCCGCGCGCATGCCGGGACGGTAGTCACCGCGATCGCTTGCATTGCTGCCATCGATGACGGTGGGAAAGCCGAGCGACTTGGCGTGGTTGACGATGGCGGTAAAGCCGGCGTGCTTGCAGTGGTAGCAGCGATTGGCATCGTTGCAGGCTACTTGGGGGAGCTGCAGCTGATCCACCGAAAGATTGAGCACGGGGAGCTTAAAATGCGCCCCTTCATTGGCTTGTCCATCAACGGACCGCTCAAACGAGGCCTGTTCGGGCGTGCCGATGAGCGGCGTGGTGAGATGGACGAGGAGGGTATCGGTAGGCATGATGCGGGCGCATACGGCGGCCAAAAAGCTGCTGTCGACGCCACCGGAAAACCCGATAGCCACGCGCCCGTATGCCAAAAGCAGCTGTTCGAGCGCCGATAGCTTGTCTTGAAGCTCCTCTGCGGGTGTCGTGGTGTCTAAAATCATGAAACGATCCTTACCATTGAGTACTCGGTCGAAAACTATAATCCTAATGCGTTACTTGCCATAAGTCTTCTATCTATGTAACGAAAGTGCAATATGCTATATACGTTATATACAAGTTTGTAAGTGCGGTAGAGTGGTAGTAACACAATCCGGTGAGGGGGCCGATATGATCAAGGCTGTTATTTTTGACATGGACGGAACGCTGGTCGACACCGAGCGTTTGGGGATTAAGGCCTGGAAGGCAGGCGCCGCTGAGCTGGGGCTCGCGATTGATGATGCGCTGATCCATCAGTTTATCGGTCGCACGCTGCCCGATGTCATGGACATCCTCGATAAGCATTATGGCAGCCACGAAACCACCGAGGCGATCTATCGTCGCCACAAGGAGATTCGCGACGAGATGGTCAAGACCGAACTGGAACTTAAGGCCGGCGCCGCCGAGTGCCTAGACGAGCTGCTGGCCGCGGGCTATCACGTGGGTCTAGCGACGTCGTCGCGCCTCGTTACGGCCGAGCGCAACCTTAAGATGGTTGGCCTCTTTGACAAGTTTGAAACGGTAACGTGTGGCGAGGACGTCGTGCACGGCAAGCCCGACCCCGAGATGTATCTGCTCGCCTGCGAGCGCGCGGGCTTTGCTCCTGAGGAATGTGCCGTGGTCGAGGATTCGCGCAACGGTTGCGTCTCGGGCATTACGGCCGGCTGCCATGTCTTTGCCGTCCCCGATATCGTGCCGCTGCCGCAGGACGTGGTGGATGGCTGCGAGGCCGTGCTCGATACGTTGTTCGACCTGGCGGCGGCAATCAAGGCTGTGCGCTAGAAAATTGCGGCGTTGAAACGAGCGATTGCTCACGTTTGCGCTCAAGCAAAAGGGGCCCGGCAATGGTCGGGCCCCTTTTGCTTGAACGGCGACTTAGCATACTTACGGGCGTGCTATAGATACGCACCGAGGTTGATGGCCGTGGCGTCGGTCTGGCTGCTTGCCTGGGTGCTGGCGCGTTCCAGCAGGAACGGCCGCACGAGTTCTTGGCGGTTGATGTCCTCGATGGCCGTGACCGCGGTGACGGTGCGCGCGGCAGAGCCGATGTGGACGTGCTTGGTCTTTGCCGGGGCCTTGTTCTCAATTTGCTCCATGAGCAATTGAACGCCCTTGCGGCCAATCTCGTAGCCCGGGGGCGCTACCGTAGTGAGCGGGACCGATCCGCTCCAAGCGAGTGGGTTGCCATCGCAACCTGCTACGCGTACTTGCCCGGGGACGGCGATGCCTTTGTCGACCAGCGCCGAGATGACGCCCGAGGCCAGCACGTCGGTCAGACCGACGACAAAATCGGGGCGTTCGTCGGCGGGGCGCGCGGCGATTTGGGCGCCGATGCCGTAGCCGTCGGCGGCGGTATTCCATTCGCCGGCGTCGATGACTTCGATCTTGATATCGGGGTGTAGAGCGAGCGCTTTATGAATGCCAAGGACGCGCAGGGTGAGTTGCATAAATGCTGCTCGGCCGACGACGACAATATGGTGTGCGCCGCGGGCGATGGCGAGTTCGGCAATGATGCGACCCTGGGCCTCGTTGTCGGCCGCCACATAGTAGCCGGGCTCGGAGCAATGGATGTCCAGGTGGACGATCGGCACGGGCATCTTGGCCATGACGGGGTGCCAGTCGGGGGATGCCATGGGCTGAACCATGACGCCGGACATCTGGGTGCCCATAAAGTAGCGCAGGTAATGGTCTTCGAGAATATCGTCGTTATCGGCGTTGGCGATGAGCAAGTCGTAGCCGTGCTTGCGGGCCTCGTTGTGGGCGCCGCTGGCGATTTGGAGCGAAAAGCCGTGATCGAGACGGGGGAGCACCAGGCCAAAGGACTTGGTGGCGCCGCCCGCGAGCTGACGGGCGCTTTGGTTGGGCAGGTAGCCAAGGCGATTGATGGTCTCGTTGATGAGCTTGAGGGTCTCGGGGCGTAGCTTTTCGGGGTGGTTGAGCGCGTTGGAAACCGTGCCCAACGAAACCCCGGCCTCGCGCGCGACGTCGCTGATTTTTACCTTTGCCATAGCGGCCCCTTTGATGCGTTTCAAGTACAAGCCAGATTGTAGCATCCCAAACCTACCAAAAAGGGACAGGTTTATTTTGGCAGGTTTTATCTGGGGAAACGCTGTTGCCAACGCGACCACCACGAAGGGGACAGGCACCTTTGTGGTGGTTTGGACCGGCTGGACGTGTGTACATCGGGTGGTATCTAAGTTGAGATACCACTTCTGGTATATCAGCTTGCGCTTGCGTGAGTACAATACTCGAACGTTGTACGTCTCAGCGCCCCTTGTGCGTGGACGTCTTGCAGTCACGCGAACGAAGGGATTTATCTCATGTGCGGAATCGTCGGCTACACCGGCTCTGATATTGCAAAGAACATCCTGGTCACGGGCCTCAAGCGTATGGAGTATCGCGGCTATGACTCCTCGGGCGTCGCGCTCGAGGTGGGCGAGGGCGCCGCGGCGCACCTCGACGTCATCCGCCGCGTGGGCAAGGTCGCGGGCCTGGAGAGCGAGCTTTCCAACATCGACAGCGACGCTACCTGCGGTATCGGCCACACCCGTTGGGCCACCCACGGCAAGCCCTCCGTCGTTAACGCTCACCCCCACACCAGCTGCGACGGTCGTATCGCCATCGTCCACAACGGCATCATCGAGAACTTCGCCGAGCTGCGCGAAGAGCTGGAGGGTCGCGGCCACCACTTTAAGAGCGAGACCGATACCGAGGTCTTTGCGCATCTGATCGAAGAGGCTTATGCCGAGACGCACGACCTGATGGCCTCCGTGCGCGAGGCTTGCACCCACGTGGTCGGTGCCTATGGTCTGGCCGCCGTGTGCGCTGACGAGCCCGGCGTGATCGCCGTGGCCCGCAAGGATTCCCCGATCGTGGTCGGCGCGGGCGAGACCGGCGCCTATGTCGCCTCCGATGTCATCGCGCTCATCGACGCCACCCGCGATGTCGTGGTGCTCGAGGACGGTCAGTTTGCCAAGCTCACGCCCGCAGGCGTCGAGTACACCGACGAGGCCGGCAACGTTATCGAGCCCAAGGTCACCCACATCGACTGGGACCTGGACATGGCAGAAAAGGGCGGTTATCCCGACTTTATGCTCAAGGAAATCCACGAGCAGCCGCGCGTCGTGCGCGACACGCTGGTCGGTCGTATGACACCGGCCGGCGAGCTCGACATCGACGAGCTGGGCCTTTCGCTCGAGGAGCTCAACGACATCGACCGCGTCTACGTGATCGCTTGCGGCACCAGCTATCACGCTGGCCTCATTGCCAAGAATCTCATTGAGGGCTGGGCTCGCATCCCCACCGAGGTGGAGGCGGCCAGCGAGTTCCGCTACCGCAACCCCATCATTACGCCGACGACGCTTGTCGTTGCTGTGTCCCAGTCGGGCGAGACGGCCGATACCCTTGCCGCCATTCGCGACGCGCGCATCAAGGGTGCCAAGGTCTTCGGCATCACCAACGTGGTGGGCAGCCCCGTGGCGCGTGAGAGCGACGGCGTCATCTACACCAAGGCCAACAAGGAGATTGCGGTCGCCTCGACCAAGAGCTTTATCGGCCAGGTCGTGAGCCTTACGCTTTTGGCTCTGCTGCTGGCGCAGGTCAAGTACCGCCTGACCACCAAGCAAGCGCGCATGCTGTTCCGCGAGCTTTCCGATACGGCCGAGCAGATCCAGTGGATTTTGGATACCCAAACCGAGGCCGTGCATGAGGCCGCCCTGCTGTGCAAGGATGCGCAGTCGGCGCTGTTCGTGGGCCGTGGCATGGGTGCCGCTATTTCCTACGAGGGTGCGCTCAAGCTCAAGGAAGTCAGCTACCTGCACGCCGAGGCATATGCCGCCGGTGAGATGAAGCATGGCCCCATTGCCCTGATCGACCCGGGCTTCCCTGTCATCGCTGTGGCCACCAAGAGTGCCACCTACGACAAGACCGTGTCGAACCTTATGGAGTGCAAGGCGCGCGGCGCCAAGGTCATCGTCGTTGCCACCGAGGGCGACGAGGAGATCAACAAGATTGCCGACTGCATCATCCGCGTGCCGGCAGTCCGCGACGTGTTCAGCCCCATCACGGCGAGCGTCCCGCTGCAGCTGCTCGCCCGCGAGGTCGCCATTCTGCGCGGCTGCGACGTCGACCAGCCCCGCAACCTGGCGAAAAGCGTCACGGTCGAATAATTGTTGTTCCGCCGTTCTAACAACTAAGGCCCGGCTCCGCATCAAGACGGAGCCGGGCCTTTTTTGCATTTGACCAGATAAAACCTGCCAAAATGAACCTGTCCCTTTTTGGCAGGTTAGCGGAGCTTACTGGTCTCAAAGTACTCGGGGAACTGGTCCAGAACCTCGGTTTGGTTGCGGAACATCATGTGCAGGTGCTTGCTGACCAAAAAGCTCGCTTCGATGGGGTCGCGACCGGCGATAGCGCGGCGAATCTGCTTGTGCTCGTTCACGATGTCCTGATTGTCGAGAACCTGCGTGGCAGCGCGCAGCCAGCGGAAGCGCTCCAAGTCGGCATTGGTCTCTTCGAGCCACGACCACACGGTGCTGCGACATGCGATGCTAAAAATCATGTGATGCATGAGGTTGTCGCTCAAAAAGAAGCCGATGCGATCCTCTTCGGCCATGGCCTTTTCCTGCAGCGCGATGGCGCGGTCGAGCTGCTCGATGCCGGCCGACGTGGCGCGCGCACAGCACTCCACAATCACCTGCTTTTCCAGATGCTCGCGGATGTAACAGGCACTCTCGGCAAGGGTGAGGTTGATGGGTGAGACGTAGGTACCGCTCTGGGGCACGGTGCGCACCAGGCCCTCTTGCGCCAGACGCACCAGTGCCTCGCGCACAGGGGTGCGCCCCATATCCAGGTCGTCGCAAAGTTGCTTGACGCCCAGCTTTTCGCCCGGCTTGTAGTCCAGGTAGACGATTTTGCGTCGAATGGTGTGGTAGGACTGGTCCTGTAGGCTCGTTTCCTGCTCGCCGACGTGCATCGATTCTTCCATAGCGCCTCGCAACTGTTCTATCAAACTCATATGTCAGTTGTTAATTATGCCGCGAATCAGCTCTCCGCGGTGGGTAATTCGGCTGTTGCCTGAGAACTATTGCGGCATCTTAGTCTGTGTTTGCGCAAGGCTGCGCTCAATGTTGCCGTATCATAAGCCGTCGCAAACGTGAAATAGAAAGAAGGAATCCCATATGCAACTGGCAAATATCGTACGCGAGCGCTGGAAGGGCGTCTTGTTCTGCCTGATCATCGCCATTCCCGCGACGTTGCTCGGCAAACAGATTGAGGTGGTCGGTGGGCCGGTATTTGCCATCCTCTTTGGCATGGTCCTGGCGCTCGTCTTTCCCAAGAATCGTCGCGAACAGCTCGCCGCCGGCGTCACCTATACGTCCAAAAAAGTCTTGCAGTACGCGGTTATCCTGCTTGGCTTTGGCATGAACCTCTCCCAGATTCTGTCCAAGGGCGCCCAGTCGCTGCCGATTATCGTGGCGACAATCTCGACCTCGCTTGTCATCGCCTTTGTGCTCTGCCGCGTTATGAATGTGCCGGGTAAGATCGCGACGCTTGTGGGTGTGGGTTCGTCGATTTGCGGCGGTTCGGCCATCGCCGCGACCGCGCCCGTCATCGATGCCGACGATCGCGAGATTGCCCAGGCCATTTCGGTCATCTTCCTGTTTAACGTTATCGCGGCGCTCGTGTTTCCAACGCTCGGCGGCATGCTCGGGCTGACCAACGAGGGCTTTGGCCTGTTTGCCGGCACCGCCATCAACGACACCTCGTCCGTAACGGCTGCGGCGAGCGCCTGGGACAGCATGCATCCCGGCGCCAATGTGCTCGAGAGCGCCACGGTGGTCAAGCTCACCAGGACGCTGGCCATCATTCCCATCACGCTGGCGCTTGCTTGCTGGCAGATGCATCTGGCGCGCAAGGCCGGCGGCGACGCCAAAAGCACGTTCTCCCTCAAACGCGCGTTTCCCATGTTTGTGCTGTTCTTTGTGCTGGCGAGCGTGATCACCACGGTGCTTCAGCTTCCCGCGTCCATCACGGCGCCCATCAAGGAGCTATCGAAGTTCTTTATTGTGATGGCCATGGCGGCTATTGGTTTTAATACCGATATCGTCGAGCTGGTCAAAAAGGGCGGCAAGCCCATCGCGCTGGGCTTTTGCTGCTGGATTGGCATTGCGTGCATGAGTTTGGGAATGCAGCACGTGCTGGGAATCTGGTAGAGAAGTAGCTTATTCGCGTGCTGGTTGCTGGTGAGCTCATGCCTGCGGTGGAGCGATAGGAGCTCTTGCGGGTATGGCTTGTCCGCAGGTTTATAAGTCCCGAAGAGCTCTTATCGCCCCGCCAGGATGGCGATGCGGGGCAACACCTATACTCGCAGGACGGCGCTTTCTGCCCTATAGTGTTTGGTGAGCAATATCGTTCAATTTTGAAACACTTGGTCGTGCGACCGTCGGCGGTTGCACGTCGCCGCGGACAGGGGCAAATCATGGATAGCGATGCCAAGCTGAACATCTTGACTGAGGCCCTGGCTGCTGCCGGGGCTTCGGCATTGGCAATCGATGCGCGTGGGGACGTCGCGATCTCGACCATGAATGACGCGGCGCTCGAGCGGGATGTGGCGGCTTTTGTCGCTGAGCGCCTCGACCGTATAGGAGACGGCGCGCGTCTGGTTATGGGGCGTGCGGGTACGCGCCTGAGCCTGACCGTTCGCCCCACCGACAAAGAGGGTGGGGGCCTTTGGGTCGTCGTGGTCCGCGAGGTGCGCGGCGCCGCGGCGCATGCGGGTATCGAGTGGCTCAACGCCGACGAAGTTGAGGCCCGCTATGAATCGAGCGCGTACGGCATCGTTGAGGGTGCCGCTGCGGTAGCTGCACCGGTTGCCGAGAGCTATGCGCGCGGCGTGCCCCTTATGCTCGAGGGCGAGCTTGGTGCGGGCCAGGTTGAGATCGCCAAGCGCCTCTATCTGGACGGTCCTTTTGCCGATCAGCCCTTTGTTTCCGTTGCGCTCGATGAGCTCACCGAGCGCGGTTGGCGCCATGTGCTCAAGAGCGCCGAATCGCCGTTGTTCCAAACGGGGCTGACCCTTTGCATTGAGGGCTGGAACGCGGTTGTCCCCCAGCGCCTCCGCGAGCTGGTCTCCACGATGACCGACACCGCGTTGGCGACGCGCTGCCATGTGGTGCTGACAGCGAATGACATGCCGGGCGGCGGCGAAAGTGATCAAGCCGCCTTTGTGACCGAGCGTTTCGCCTGTGCGGTGAGCGTGGCGCCGGCAATCGCCGAGCAGGGAGCCGCGTCGACGAAGGTTGCGCGCTATTTGGAATATCTCGCTGATGCATTTGGGACGGCAGCGCCCACGCTGTCTGCCGCGGCGGCGAAGACGCTCGATGCTTACCGCTGGCCGCGCAATTATCTGCAGCTCCGCGAGGTCTCGGAACGACTGTATATATTGGTGGGGGCGGGCACGGTGGACCGCGCTGTGGCGGAGGAAGTGCTCGCCCAAGAGGACGTGATTAAGACCGCAACCTTTGGTGCCCCGACGCTCGAAAGCGACCTGTATATCCTGCGACCGCTGGCCGATACCGAGCGAGATATCGCGCATCTGGTTGTAGACCATCTCCACGGCAACCGAACCCGTGCGGCGGAGGTGCTGGGCATAAGCCGTACAACGCTGTGGCGCTTGCTGAAGGACGATGACCGTTGAGCGAGGCGCCCGTGACCGCGCGCGACGCGTGTGCTACAGTCCAAAGCGTTATTGTTTCGATTTGGTTACGGCGTGCGAGGGCATATGGCTGAGACTTCAAAACCGAGCCGCAGAAGGCGGAGTGCCGCGCCGGTCAACCGACGCACAACATCGGTGACGTGGGGTAAACACGCCTCGGGGTTTGATGGCTCGTTCAAGCGCACTAAATATGGCTATCCTTCGGCAAGCGCCCGCTTGGCAATGCAGGCAGAGTCCTCACTGTGGGGCCGCAAACGCGTGGTGGGCTCAAAGCTCAAGCACGACGGAACGCTCGGTTATATTAGCCGCGGGGCGGCTCGCCGCAGCGGACTCAATCCGGCTGGTTGGCACCGTTATGTTCCGATCGCGGTCGTCGTTGCAGTGATCGTCATCGCACTCGCTGCGCTTGGCTACGCCGGCGGTGGCGCCAACTTGGACGCAGTGTTTAAATCGCCCGAGCTCGCGCATGCAGGCACAGAAGTTGTCGAGGGCGCGCAGACCCAGACAGGCGTCGCGCCCCAGCGCGGCATCGTCGCGGCGGCCTCCACCATCGCCGATGCGCAAAAGGACGAGGACGAACAAGGCGACGGTGCCGAAACGACTCACACGAACGAAACGACGACAACGGCGACGTCAATATAAGGTGCGAGTGGGGTAGCTAAAATAGCCCCGTCCAAAATTAGCTACCCCTGCTGACGCTTCTGGGTTACCTTACGTAGACGACGTTGTCGCGGCGCGGCTTTGCCTCGGGTAGCGTGTCCTCGGCGTAGCCCAGAATGCAGTGACCGACGCCGCGTAGGCTACCGTCGGCGGGCAGGCCCCAGCTGGCCAGCAGTTCCAAGCCTTCGGGCGAGTCGAAGACCTCGTGTGCGCGATGAATCCAGCACGAATCGACACCCAGCGCATAGGCAGCATTGAGCAGGTTGCCCATGGCAAGCGAACCGTCTTCCAGATGCGTGGGCACGCTGCGGTCGACCAGTACCACCACAACGGCCTTGGCGCCATAGAAGGGGTCGCTGTTGCTGCCCATGACCTGGGCGTTGAGCTGTGAGAGACGCTCGACGGTTGCGGGGTCGGTGACGGCGACAAACGTCACCGGCTGGCGGCCCATGCCGCTCGGTGCATATTGGCCGGCTTCGATAATACGTGCAAGCTTTTCGGCCTCGACGGGACGATCGCTGTATTTGCGGCAGCTGCGGCGGTGAATGAGCGCTTCGATAGTCTCCATGGTGTCTCCTTGCGGTGGCGTTGTAGATGCCCCGTTCATACCCGTCGGGCTCAAACGATAGACGGTCAATTGCCCGGCCAAAAGGATAGATTCCAATTGGGAAAGTAGGTTTGCATAAAAGTACCTTCAGAATGTGACAAACCAATGGGATGGTTAAACGTTTTATCCCGTCTACCCTGCGGTTTTTTACCACTTGCCTAAATGACGAACGCATAACCTCTGATAAAGGTTTTACTAAAGGAGTACCAACGTTTATTAATGCGCCGTGGTGGCGCCGGGCCAGGAGGTAACATCATGTTCCAGGCTGGAGATGTCGTCGAGACCGATTTCGAAGGATTTCTGAAGCTGCTGCGTTCCAAGACGCGCGCTTTCGTGTCGATTAACGATCACGAGTACTACATCACGCACACCGATGGCTATTGGCGTGTTCAGGATTGCGAGGCCCTCAACGACAAGGGCCACTTTACTGACTGCTCCGAGCTGGTCAACACGGTCTGCGAGGTCGTCGAGCTGCCGTGGATTGCCGGCAAGAGCCTGCATGACAGCTTCTCGGGCGCTACGGTCTATGAGGCCGTCGCCGCTTAACAGGCGATAAAACCCGATTTTCACGTGACCGCTGGCGCCGCCCCCGCGCCGGCGGTCATTTTCTGCCGATAGGCCATAAAAATGCACGCATTTGCGGAGAGCCTGTTGACGATAGTCAAAACTCGGACTAATCTAGAGACACATAATTGGTCAAAAATCGGACAATCGAATGGTGGGATAGATGAATAGTGCGGTTACACTGGTCGACTTCGACCGGTTGCTCAATGGACTCGACCATATCTATTCGGAGTTCTCGCGCGCCTGCGGCCTTTCGGACTGCGCTTACTGGATGCTCGTCGATACCAGCACGGCGGGCGGCAGTATTGCCGTAAGCCGTCTGACAAGCGAATGGTTCTACAGCAAGCAGACCATCAACTCGGCAATTAAAACCTTGACGGCGCGGGGCTTCGCAACGTTGGAGTTTGCCGAAGGCAGCCGTAAGAACAAGGTTGTGAGCCTGACCGAAGAGGGCAGGCGATTTGCCGAGCGTTATGCGCTGCCGGCACTCAAGGCCGAGCAGCGAGCCTTTGGCGCGCTTGAGCCGTGTGAGCAACGCGAGATTATGCGCTTGATCGGCAAATTCTCTCAGGTGCTCGGCGAGGAGTGCGATGCCTTTAAGCAGCATATCGCTGCCGAGAGCCAAGCCGAGAATCAAGGTGAGGGGGAGTCGTGCGACTGTTAATGAGGTTTCTAAAGCCCTATCGAGGGCTTGTCGCAGTGACGCTGCTGGTGCTGCTGGTGGATAACGTCGGTACGCTGTTGGTTCCCACGATGCTGGCGAACATGGTCAACACCGGTATTACCACGGGCGATGTCGACTACATTTTACGCAACGGCCTATACATGTTTATCGCGACCAGCATGGCTAGCGGCGGCACGGTGCTGGGCTGCTATCTTTCGGCGCGCCTGGCCGCCAACGTGGCTTGCGATATCCGCAATGCCGTGTACGACAAATCGCTCGAGCTCGCGGCCAGCGATTTTGAGCGCTTTGGCACCGGATCGATGATCACACGCTCGCTCAACGACATCAACGTGATTCAGCAGGCTATCCTGCAGACGATTCAGTTGGTGCTGCCGGTGCCGTTCTTGGCCGTCGCGGGCATCATTTTTGCTTGGTTCATCGATCCCGCCATGGGCACGCTGCTGGGCGTGGTGGTTGCGATCGTGCTGGTGGCGGCGGTCTTTACGGTTGCCAATGCGGCTCCGATCTTTATGCGCCTTCAGAGCTTTATCGACCGCATGAACGTGGTGCTGCGCGAGAACATCGTGGGCGTTCGCGTCATCCGTGCTTTCAATAAGGAGCGCCACGAGGAGCAGCGCCTGGACGAGGTGTTTAGCGACTACGCCGCCAACGCCATCAAGGTTAACCACCTGTTTGTGGGCCTCGACAGCTCAAGCTTCTTTTTGATGAACATCGCCGAGGTGGCGGTGCTGTGGGTTGGCGGCAACCGCGTGGGCGCCCACGCCATGCAGATCGCGAGCATCTCGGCGGTGCTGGAGTACGCGCTTCTGATCCTGTTCTTTGTGATGATGGCGCAGATGGTGGTGCTGACGCTTCCGCGTGCCGCGGCATGCCTAAGCCGTGCACAGCAAGTGCTGGAGATTGAGCCGAGCATCGTCGATGGCCAGCGTACGCTTGATGCGGCCGCGTCCGACTCAAAGGACGGGGCCGATGCGGTCGCCGTGTTCGATCATATGTCGTTTCGCTTTGACGACGCCGACGAGGACACGCTGTGCAATTTGAACTTTACTTGTCGTCGCGGTCAGACGACCGCAATCGTCGGCTCGACGGGTTCGGGCAAGTCGACGGTGGCCAAGCTTCTGCTGCGCTTCCACGATGCCACCAAGGGCGCCATTCGCCTGGACGGCGTCGACCTGCGCGAGCTTTCGCAAGGCGAGATTCGCGGGCGCATCGCCTATGTGCCGCAGAAGGCGTGGCTGTTCTCGGGCACCGTGGCAAGTAATCTGCGCTTTGGCAACGAGGACGCGACCGAGACCGACATGCTTCATGCGCTCCAGGTTGCCCAGAGCACCTTTGTGCTCGATCAGCCGCAGGGGCTCGATACCCCGGTTGCCCAGGGCGGTACGAACTTTTCGGGCGGCCAGCGGCAGCGCCTGGCCATTGCTCGCGCGCTCATGAAGCGCGCCGACCTGTATATCTTCGACGACAGTTTTTCTGCTCTGGACTTTAAGACCGATGCCGCCCTGCGCCATGCGTTGCAAGACGAGACACGTGACGCTGCGGTGCTCATTATCGCGCAGCGCATCTCTACGATCTTGCACGCCGACCAGATTGTCGTGCTCAAGGATGGCGAGGTCGTGGGCCTGGGCACGCATGACGAGCTTATGGAAACATGCGAGGTGTACCGCGCCATCGCGGAATCGCAGATGAAGGGAGGTGAGTAGCATGACCGAGGAGCTCAGGAAGCAGGCCAGCGTTGATGACGCCGTTGCCGTGGGACTGGTTGAGGAAACGGCTGCCGTAGCACCCGAGCTGGACGAGGCCGCCAAGGCTGCAGCCGAGCGCGAGGCTCGCCGCCAAGCGCTCTACGAGGAAAACGAACGCGCCGAGGACGAGCGCGCCCGCGCCGAGGCAGAGCGCATGCGCGATGTGGACGACGAGGACGAGGACGAGAAACCCCGCGACACCTGGGCGACGGTGCGCCGCCTGTGGAGCGAGGCTGCCGGCGACCATTGGCGCTTCTATATCGTGTTCGCGAGCATTGTGTTCTACGCCATCTTTAACACCGCTGCGCCGGCATATAGCGCCCGCGTGATCGATGAGCTGTGGGGCCACATTCAGGTGGCGTTTGCCAACGGAACCACCTTCAACATCACCTGGGAAAACTGCGGCAGGACCATCTTCATCTACTTTATGATTTGGACCGCCGCCGCCTCGTTCTACGCACTCCAGAGCTTTTTGATGTCGAGCGTTGCCGAACGCCTCAACCTGCGCCTACGCAACCGCATCGCACAAAAGCTCAACCGTCTGCCGCTCGCCTACTTTGACGCGCATCGCCCCGGAGAAGTGGTCAGTCGCGCGACCAACGACTTGGACAAGATGTCCGAGAGTATGCAGCGCGGACTGCTGCAGCTGCTGGTGTCGATCGGCACCGTGGTGGGCGCCGTGAGCGTGATGTTCGTGTTTAGCGTGCCGCTCACGCTCGTCTTTTTGTTCTTTATGGCGCTGTCGCTGCTGATGACCAAAGTGGTCTCGCGTCGCACACATGACGTGACCGGCGAGCGCCAGGAGTGGGTGTCCAAAATCACGAGCGCGGTCGAGGAGGGCTACTCGGGCCGTCTGGTGATTCGCGCGTTTAACCGCGAGCGTCAGAGTTCTGCCGAAGTGCATGAGGCCTCGAGGGAGCTAGCGCGCGTGAGTACCAAGGCCGACTTTATGATCAATGCCGTCGGCCCTGCGGTGCGCTTTATCGGCCGTTTGGCGCAGATCGTGATCGCGCTGGTGGGCTGCAGCATGCTGGTTGCCGGTCACATGACCGTCGGCGTGTTCCAGGCGTTCTTCCAGTTTATCTACGAGGCGTCCGAACCCATGACGCAGCTGTCGTTTACCTTTAACTCGCTGCAGAGCGCGCTGGCGAGTGCGGAGCGCGTGTTCGACCTGCTCGATGAGCCCGAGATGGAGGCCGATCCGCTGCCGGACGAGGCCGCCAAGCTGCCGGGTCGCGTTGAGGGTCGCGTCTCCTTTGAGCACGTGCGCTTTGGTTATTCGCCCGACAAGCCGCTTATGCGCGACGTGTCGTTTACCGCCGAGCCGGGCCAGAAGATTGCCGTGGTGGGAACCACGGGCGCAGGCAAGACGACGCTCATCAACCTGCTCATGCGCTTCTACGAGATTGACGGCGGGCGTATTACGCTCGACGGCGTGGATACGAGCCGCATGGACCGCGGCGAGCTACGGCAGCAGTTTGGCATGGTGCTGCAGGACGCCTGGCTGTTCGATGGCACGATTGCCGAAAACATCGCCTACGGCTGCCCCGAGGCGACGCACGATGAGATCGTGGCGGCCGCACGCGCCGCGCAGGTCGACTTCTTTGTACGTACCATGCCGCAGGGCTACGACACGCGCGTGGCCAACGATGCCGAAAGCATCAGCCAGGGCCAGCGTCAGCTGCTGACCATCGCGCGCGTGCTGCTCAACAACCCGGCGATCCTCATCCTGGATGAGGCGACATCGAGTGTGGACACGCGCACCGAGCTCGCCATCGGCCGCGCCATGGACGCGCTCATGCGCGGGCGCACGAGCTTTGTGATCGCGCACCGTCTGTCGACGATCGTCGATGCCGACCTCATCCTGGTTATGGATCACGGCAATATCATCGAGCAGGGTACGCACAAGGAGCTGCTGGCTGCCGAGGGCGCTTATGCCGACCTCTACCTAAGCCAGTTCGCATAAGGTGACAAGGGGACAGTCCCGCATGTCACATCGAAAAGAAGGCGTGCCGGGGGCGGATTCCCCGGCACGCCTTTTGTGTTGGCGTTCATGCTGTGGCGGTTGCCCGCGGCCCTAGCGCTCGTCCACGAGCTTGGCGACGAGGGCTTTGAGCTCGGCCACCTCTCGCTCGAGTTCCTTGACGCGGCGGGCGTTCTCGGTGATGCCCTGACGGTTGAGGGCGCTCTGCTCGGCGGCATCGTCGGGCATGTACTCGCGATGCTGCTTAGCGTCGAAGCTCTCCTCGAACACGCGGCAGCCGTTGCGCTTGATGATGCGCCCGGGCACGCCCACGACGGTGCAGTTGTCGGGCACGTCCTTGACGACGACCGAGTTGCCGCCGATCTTGACGTTGTTGCCAATGTGGATGTTGCCAAGTACCTTGGCGCCCGTGCCTACGGTGACGTTATTGCCCAGGGTGGGGTGGCGCTTGCCGGTCTCGTTGCCGGTGCCGCCGAGCGTGACGCCCTGGTAGAGCACACAGTTGTCGCCCACGATGGTGGTCTCGCCGATGACGACGCCCATGGCGTGGTCGATAAAGAAGTGCTTGCCAATCTGCGCGGCGGGATGAATCTCGACGCCGGTGAAGTGGCGGGTGATTTGCGAGAGCACGCGGGCGAGCGAGCAATGACCGTGCTCCCAGAGCCAGTGCTCGGGCACGTGGTTCCACTTGGCGTGCAGGCCAGGATAGGAAAGGAAGATGACCAGACCGTTTTGCGCGGCGGGGTCCTGCGCCTGGACGGTCTTGATGTCCTCGCGAATGGTATTGATAAAGCTCACCGGCCGCCCTCCCTTAGCGCCGTGACAATGCGATTCACTAAAGTATAGCGATTCGCTAGGGATTAGGAAGAACAATCTTGGCGGCTTTGCGCGACAGGTGTCAGTTATGCAAACTTGCTGGTAATGGAGTCATGCTTTTGTGGGGTTGCGCACGAGGGGGCACCGCAACCGTATACTGGTCAACTTGGACGTGTCCGCGCCCACAACTGAGAGGTTTTACTTCATGGGTTTCATCAATTTTATCGCCGAGCTGCTTAAAGACCCGCGCACCGCGATTGCCAGCTGGATCGCCGCCGGCCCGCTTATGGCCTACGGCTGCGTGTTCCTGATCATCTTTATCGAGACGGGCGTGGTGTTCTTCCCGTTCCTTCCTGGCGACTCGCTGCTGTTTGCCTCGGGCTTCTTTGCCCATAACGGCGGCTTTAACATCGTGGCGCTTCTGGCCACCGCATGGGCCGCAGCCATCCTGGGCGATCAGTGCAACTTTATGATCGGCCACTTCTTTGGCAAAAAGATCATCGCTTCGGGCAAGGTCAAGGCCATGACGCCCGAGCGCATCAAAAAGTCCGAGGATTTCCTGGATAAGTGGGGCCATCTGGCCATCTTCCTCGGTCGCTTCTTCCCGTTCATCCGCACCTTTGTGCCTTTTATCGCCGGCATGGGCGGCATGCACTGGCGCAACTTTGTCATCTTTAACGTGCTGGGTGGCATTACCTGGTCGACGGTCTTTACGCTGCTGGGTTACTTCTTTGGTGGCATTCCGTTTGTGCAGGAGCACTTTGAGCTGCTGATCGTGGGTATTGTCGCCGTGTCGATCATCCCGACCGTGGTCGGTCTGGTTAAGGCTAAGCTCGGTAAAAAGAACGCCTAGTTCGAGCTTGTTTTCGGACGTTAATTCCAAGGCCCGTCATCGGATTCGATGGCGGGCCTTTTGTGTTGAAGGCAAGTGAAAATACTTTACTTAGTTAAAGAAAAACGTTTTATCCAAGGCGTGCGGGGAGTACAATCACCTGCATGCGAATCGACGCGCCATCGGCTTTGATGCTGCCCGCGTGTCCTGCCCGGCTCTACGCTCTGGGTATGCGACGTTGCGACGCGGCCGGCTTCGGTCCTTGCGTGCGGGTTCGCGAGTATGCAACCGTGTATGTAAGGAGCGACATATGACTGTCGAGAAGAAGGATATCGATTGGGGTAGCCTCGGCTTTGGCTACATGAAGACCGATTACAGCTACGAGGCCCATTGGAAGGATGGCGAGTGGGACGAGGGCGGCCTGACCACCGACCACACCCTGCACGTCTCCGAGTGTGGCGGTATCTTCCACTACTGCCAGGAGGTCTTTGAGGGCCTGAAGGCCTACACCGCCGAGGACGGCAGCATCGTCTGTTTCCGCCCCGACATGAACGCCGAGCGTATGTACAATTCCGCCCAGCGTCTGGAGATGCCCCCGTTCCCCAAGGACAAGTTTGTCGAGGCCGTCAAGCAGGTTGTTTCTGCCAACGCCGCCTGGGTTCCGCCCTTCGGCTCTGGCGCAACCCTGTATGTGCGTCCGTTTATGATCGGCTCCGGTGACGTGATCGGCGTGGCTCCCGCTCCTGAGTACACGTTCCGCATTCTCGTGACCCCGGTCGGTCCGTACTTTAAGGGTGGCCTCAAGCCTGTCAAGCTGCGCGTTTCCGAGTACGACCGCGCCGCACCGCACGGCACCGGCAACATCAAGGCCGGCCTCAACTACGCCATGTCCCTGAAGCCCACGATGGAGGCTCACCGCGAGGGCTATGCCGAGAACCTGTATCTCGACTCCGAGTCCCGCACCTATGTCGAGGAGACCGGTGGCGCCAACGTCCTGTTCGTGAAGGAGGACGGCACGCTTGTCGTCCCGCAGTCGCACACCGACTCCATTCTTCCCTCCATCACGCGTCGTTCGCTCGTTCAGGTCGCTGAGGACCTGGGCATGACCGTCGACCAGCGTCCCGTCGAGTGGGCCGAGGTCAAGGCCGGCACCTTTGTTGAGTGCGGTCTGTGCGGCACCGCTGCCGTTATCTCCCCGGTGGGCGAGATCGACAACAAGGTCTACGGTGCCGACGAAACTGTGACCTTCCCGGCTGGCTACACCGAGATCGGTCCTGTGATGAAGAAGCTCCGCGAGACCCTGACGGGCATCCAGTCTGGTGCTGTTGAGGATAAGCACAACTGGGTTTACACCGTCGCGTAAGCTGTCTTAGCTGTCCGGCCCGAGGGCGACCTTCCTTTCCGGCGCGTCCTCGGACATGCAAGAACCCCCGCTGCGCACTTCGTGCGGCGAGGGCTTCTTGCGTCCTGACGCTCCTATTTGGCAAGGTGTTTTTTCGAGTCCATTTTGCGCTCGGCCTCGAACGCCTGCCTGTCCCAATCGAGCGGAAGTCCGGCCTCGACCCATGCCTCGTAGGCCCTCCTTATGGGCTTGAGTTCCCTTTGGCCCCTCTCCAGCATCGAGATGTACTTCTCGCTGGTGCCCAGTATGGACGCCGCCCTCACCTGGCTGACCCTCGCCGCGCGCCTGGCCGCCACGAGCTCCGAGGCGTCCTCGGGCCTCCTGATCTCGTGCGGGCGCATCAGCGCCCGGTACGCCTCCCTGGCCACGTAGCGCTTGAGGCACCTCATGACCTCCCTGTCGCTCTTCCCCCGCGCCCTGGCCCTCTCGGCGTACTCGGCGGTCTCGGGGTCGCGCATGACCCTCTGCCTCGCGATCTCGTGCAGCGCGCTGTTCGCCTGCCGGTCGCCGCCCCTGTTGAGCCTGTGCCTCACGGTCTTGCCGCTCGAGGCGGGGATGGGGCAGGCCCCGCATATCGCCGCGAACGACGCCTCGGAGCGCAGCCTGCCCGGGTTGTCCCCGGCCGCGACCGCGAGCTTGGCCGCGCTCACGGGCCCGCACCCGTACATCGCCAGCAGCGCGGGGCAGTTCTCCTCCAGGGACGCCTCGATCGCGCGCTCCATGTCGAGCGCCGCGTCGCGCGCCGCCGCCCACAGGTCCGCCAGCGCGCCGAGCGCTGTTAGCGCTAATCTAAAATTAACCACTTTCGCAAACGCATCTCGCCGAATGCGCTAACGCGCTTTCGCCGACCCCG
>NZ_JBCJBG010000017.1:0-41359 GCF_039062315.1 Collinsella aerofaciens | reverse complement strand
GCCGCGGACAAGGCGCCACACTGGTCTGCGGAGTGTTCTGAAAACTAAGCCCGGCCCCCGCCGGACAGGTCACACTACTCGCAGAGCAGCTTAGCGATCTGGACGGCGTTGGTTGCCGCGCCCTTACGGATTTGGTCGCCGCAGCACCAGAAGGTGATGCCACGCGCAGCCTCGGGGTTCGAGATGTCGCGACGCACGCGGCCGACCCAAATCAGGTCCTGGTCGGAGGTGTCCATCGGCATGGGGAAGCGATCGTGCGCATCCTCGGCAGCCATATCGTCAACCAGCTTGACGCCGGGAGCGGCAGCCAGCGCAGCACGGGCCTCCTCAACCGTTATATCGCGCTCAAACTCGAGCGTAATGCTCTCGGAGTGCGAACGCAGCACAGGAACGCGCACGCAGGTGCAGTTCACGCGCAGCTCGGGCAGGTGCATAATCTTGCGGCCCTCGTTTTGCAGCTTCATCTCCTCGGAGGTAAAGCCCTCCTCCTTGACGCCGCCAATCTGCGGAATCAGGTTGCTCGCCAGCTGGGCGGCAAAAGCGCGCGGCTCGGGAATCTCCTCGCCACGGCCCAGGGCGGCCAGCTGGGCCTCGAGCTCGGCCATACCGGGAGCGCCAGCGCCCGAAGCCGCCTGGTACGTCGAGACGATCATGCGCTTCACGCCGGCGAGCTGATGCAGCGGCCAGGTGGGAACCAGGCCGATAATGGTCGCGCAGTTGGGGTTGGCGATAAGGCCGTGATGCCACTTGATATCGTCGGCATTGATCTCGGGTACGACCAGCGGCACCTCGGGATCCATGCGGAAGGCATGGCTGTTGTCGACCACGACAGCGCCGCGCTTGACGGCCTCGGGCAGCAGCTCCTTCGCGATATCGTCGCCGGCGGCTCCGAGCACAATATCGCAGCCCTCAAAGGCCTCGGGGCAAGCCTCTTCGATCACGATTTGCTCGCCGCGGAACTCAACGGTCTTGCCCGCAGAGCGCGCGCTCGCCAGCAGCTTGAGCTTACCGACCGGAAACTCCTGCTCGTTGAGGCACTCGAGCATCTGGGTGCCTACAGCTCCCGTCGCGCCCAAAATAGCAACCGTGTACTGTTTCATGCTTCCCCCTTTAAAGGTTGTGGCTTTTGCCCGAACGCCGAGCAGGCCGATTATTGTTGCCAGTGTATACAAGAACGGGGCGGGCACGAAACCCGCCCCGTCGAAACGAAACCGAAACGAAACGCCCCGCCGTAGATTTTTGAGACATGTCCCAAAAAATCAACGGGATGGCAGCTACTTGTGGAGCGCGACCAGGGCGGGATCGACCGGCGCGGGAGCCTCCAGGTCGGAGACCTTCACAATGCCGTTTTCGTCGGAGAAGGCACGGTAAATGGTCTGAATCGCTAGGTCGAAGTCCTTCTCCTCGACACCGATAATGATGTTGATCTCGTCACAGCTCTGCGAAATCATACGCACGCTCACGCCGGCCTGGCCAAGCATGCCAAACAGGTGACCCGAAATACCTGCGCGCCCGCGCAGGTTACGGCCGACGGTCGCGATAAGCGCCAGGCCCTCGACGACCTCGATCTCGAGCGGCTCGACCTCCTGCTGAATGTCGCCCACGAGCGAGTACAGCGAGTCGTGCACATCCTGCTCCTGCACCACGGCGCCAAAGCGGTCGACACCGGTGGGCATGTGCTCGACGGAGACGTCATAGCGTTCGAACACCGAAAGCGCACGGCGCATAAAGCCAACACGGGGCTTGGTGCGGTCGCGGGCGACGTTGATGGCGACAAAGCCGCGCTTGCCGGTCACGCCGGTAATGATGGGCTCCGCCTCGCCCTCATCAGCCGTCTCGCTAATGATGGTGCCGGGGTCCTGCGGCGCATTGGTGTTCTTGATGACCAGCGGAATTCCCGCCTCACGCACAGGGAACACGGCCTCCTCGTGCAGGACGCTTGCGCCCATGTACGAAAGCTCGCGCAGCTCCTCGTAGGTAACGCGCGCAATGGGCTGAGCCTCGGGCACAATGCGAGGATCGGCAGAATAGAAGCCCGAAACGTCGGTCCAGTTCTCGTACAGGTCGGCGCCTAGGCACTTGGCCAGGATCGAGCCGGAAATGTCGCCGCCGCCACGGTCGAGCAGCTTGATCTGGCCCTCGCGCGTCGCGCCGTAGAAGCCAGGCATAACGAAGCCGCCCTGCTGACCGTACTCTTGCACCAGCTCGGAGGTGCGGTTCATGCTGAGCGTACCGTCGTGATGGAACGCCACAACCGTCGCGGCGTCCAGGAACGGTAGGCCCAGGTACTCAGCCATCAGGCGAGCGGTGAAGTACTCGCCGCGGCTCACGAGCTCCTCGGTGGAGTAACCGCCCGAGCGGGCGCGCTCGGCAAAAGCCGCGAACTCCTCACGGATGGGATAGGTGAGCTCCAGCTCGTCAGCGATATCAAAATAGCGCTGGCCGATGTCCTCGAGCAGCTCCTCGCACGACACGTGGTACTTAACGTGCGCGTTAACCAGGTAGAGCAGGTCGGTCACCTTGGTGTCGCCCTTAAAGCGGCGACCACAGGCGGAAACCACCACAAAACGGCGAGCCGGGTCGGCATCGACGATGGCCTTGATCTTCTTAAAGTGTTCGGCGTCGGCGACCGACGAGCCGCCAAACTTGGCAATCTTAATCATGGGCTGGAGGTTACCTTTCTAAAAAGCCTCTGCGAACCTATTTTGCGCGCTCTGATACCATGGTTTCACCGATTGGGACCAAGGCATCCGAGGAGCAGTGTTATATGGGAACTTATCATAGTACACGAGGACGCACTTTATCGTGCTCAAGTAAGGTGGCAATCCGCACCGGCATCGCTCCCGACGGGGGTTTGTTTGTCTCGGACGAGCTTGGCACCCAGCAGGTCGATATCAGCTCGCTTGCAGATAAATCGTACTTTGAAATCGCTCAAGATGTGTTGGGAATGTTACTGAATGATTACACGGCCGAAGAAATTTCGGCGTGTGTCGACGAGGCATACCGCGGCACGTTCGCGAGTGAAGAGGTTACGCCGCTCGTCAAACTCGACGCAGCGCCGGGTGCTGACGCCCCTCAGACCTATGTGATGGAGCTCTTTGGCGGCCCCACAAGCGCCTTCAAGGACGTCGCCCTACAGATGCTCCCCCGCCTCATGGCCCGCACTTCCGCCAAGGACGGCGGCGCTGAGCGCATCATGATCGTCACCGCCACGTCGGGCGACACGGGCAAGGCCGCACTCGCCGGTTTTGCCGACGCTCCGGGCACGGGCATCACCGTCTTTTATCCCGAGGGCAAGGTCAGCCACGTCCAGAACCTGCAGATGTCCACGCAGGAGGGCGACAACGTCGCCGTCTGCGGCATCCGCGGCAACTTTGACGACGCCCAGAGCGCCGTCAAGCGCATCTTTGCCGATAAGGAGCTTGCCGAGCGTCTGGAAGCCGCCGGCACGGTGCTTTCGAGCGCCAACTCTATCAATGTCGGCCGTCTGGTACCGCAGGTTGTCTACTACTTTGCCGCCTATGCGCAGCTGCTGCGCGCCGGCGCTATCGAGGCTGGCGACGCCGTAGAGTTCTGTGTGCCCACCGGCAACTTTGGCGATATCTTGGCCGGCTACTACGCCAAGCGCATGGGCCTGCCCGTCGCCAAGCTCATCGTCGCGAGCGACAAGAACAACGTGCTTGCCGACTTCCTGACCACCGGCGTCTACGACCGCAACCGCCCGTTCTTCACGACCATTTCGCCGTCGATGGACATCCTCATCAGCTCCAACCTCGAGCGCATGCTCTACTTCCTGTCCGACGGCGACTGCGAGCTCGTTGCCGGCCTTATGGAGCAGCTGGCACAGACTGGTCGCTACGAGGTGCCCGCCGAGCTGCTGGCCAAGATTCAGAGCGTCTTTGGCTGCGGCTGGGCCAGCGAGGACGAGGTCCGCGCTGCCATCAAGAGTTGCTGGGACGCCAACGGCTACGTGATCGACCCGCACACCGCTTGCGGCTATCACGTCTTTGAAAAGGTCGCTCCCGCCGAGGGCGCCAAGGCCCGCGTGCTGCTTTCGACCGCCAGCCCCTACAAGTTCCCGCGCGCCTGCTGCGATGCCCTGGGCCTCAACGTTCCCGAGGACGATTTTGAGGCTATGCGCGTGCTCGAGCAGGCCACCAACACGGTCGCCCCGACCCAGCTCGCCGAGCTCGAGTCCAAACCTGTCCGCTTCGAAGACGTCTGTGACGTCGACGAAATGGCCAGCTACGTCGAGTCCGCAGCAAAACGAATGAGCACCAACTAGATCCCTTATTAAGCGCCGGCGAAAGCCGGCGCACCTTCTTTCATCAGATAACCCTCGGGATGATGACGAACGCGCACAGCGTGCCTGGCTGTTTAGTTCGTCGTGAGTTCCGCACGCAAAGGAAAGCACTTAATGTGCTTTCCGTCTTGCGCAGGACTGCCCGAGCAGCGAACTAAACGGCCAGACCCGCCCAGGAGGACCCACATGATCAAAATCACCGTCCCAGCAACCAGCGCCAACCTAGGCATCGGCTACGACACCCTCGGCATGGCCGTCAGCCTCTACTCGCACTTCACCTTCGAGCGCGCCGACAAACTCACCATCACCGGATGCCCCGAAGAGTTCCAAAACGAGAACAACCTAGTCTACGTGAGCTTTGTGGATGCACTGGCCGCATGGGGCGAGCCGGCCTTCCCCGTCGCCATCGACATTCAGACTGACGTTCCCGTCGCCCGCGGCCTGGGCTCCAGCTCCACCTGCGTCGTCGCCGGCATTATGGCAGCCGCCGCGTTGACGGGCCACACCGTCGACCGCGCCGAGCTCGTCCGCATTGCCACCGAGGTCGAGGGCCATCCCGATAACGTCGCCCCCGCTATCCTGGGCGGCGCCGTCTGCTCCTTTACGCCGACCGATTCGCTCCCCCAGTGCCTGCGCTACGAGGTGAGCGATCGTTTGCATTTTATTACCGTGATTCCACCTTACGAGGTGCACACGAGCGAGGCACGCAAGGTCGTACCGCAGGAGATTCCACTCTCCACCGCCGTGTGGCAGATGGGCCGCATCGCCGGCATGACGCGCGGCTTGGAGACTGGTGACCTGGACCTGATTGCCGCCGCTAATGACGACCGCATCCAGGAGCCCTATCGTCGCCGCCTGATTCCCGACTACAATGCCGTGCGCGACACTTGCCTTAACGGCGGCGCTAAGACCATCTGGATTAGCGGCTCGGGCTCGACCCTCATGGCTGTAACCGACGACACCATCGTGGCAAAGTTCCTGCAGGTCAAGCTGCGCGAGCAGTTCCCTAAGTGTGACACGCACATTCTGACGTGCGACACCGAGGGCGCTCAAATCGAGTACCTGTAGACATCCTCCCCATATACCTGTCCGGGACGGTCGGGATGTTCCCTCAAAATCGTCCTCGCGCATGAAGGCCCCTTGCCCTGCTCCTACGGAGCGACGGACAAGGGGCCTTCGCGCTGCGGAATGATTTTGAGGGAACATCCCGACCGTCCCTGCGCCTACCTTGCTGAGGATGTCTACAGGGACCCACGCTTTGAAGGGGCGCCGAGCTGATAGTTGATTTTTATTGGCAGGGGCTCTTGCTGGTAAGGAGCACTTGCTAGAGGCAGGCCTCGGCGATGCGCTTTTTTAGTTCATCGATGCCGATACCGGTCTGGGAGCTTGTGATGATCACGTTCTCGGCCGGAACGTTGAGCTGTTTTTTGATGGCTGCTGCCTGGCGGGCCTGCTGGGTGCGGCTGAGCTTGTCGGCCTTGGTGAGGCAGACGATAAAGTTGAACTCGTTGCCCTGCAGGTAGTCGATCATGTCATGGTCGAGCTTACTGGGGTCATGGCGAATGTCCACTAGCGACACAACCAAGTTAAAGCTGCGCTCGGAGTCGAAGAAGTCGCCGATGAGCTCGGCCCAGCGGTCGCGCTCGGCCTTGGAACGACGGGCGAAACCGTAGCCCGGCAGGTCCACAAAATGCACGTCGTCGGCCTCGAAGAAATTGATGTTGCTCGTCTTGCCCGGCGTGCTCGAAACCTTCACCAGGTTCTTGCGGCCAAAGAGCTTGTTCATGATGGACGACTTGCCCACATTTGAGCGGCCAACGAAGCTCACCTCGGGACAGGTGGACTCGGGGATCTGCGAAACCTTGCCGTAGCTGGCGACGAACTTGGCAAGCTGGTAGTTAATGGAATCGGCCATGGACACTCCTTGGTCGTAGGATCTTGCAAAAAACGCGCTATTGCGCAGCGGCAATGCGTCGAACGATATCGAGCGTGATATCGCTTGCGGCACGCGCATACTCGAACAAATCGAACTCGCGGTCGCAAATCGCATCATACGCCTCGTCACAATTATCGCTGATAGCACGCAGCACCAGGCAATCGACACCATTTTTGGTTGCGACATGGGCAATTGCCGCGCCCTCCATGCCGACACAATCGGCATGCGTCGCCTCGATGGCATCATTGCGCATAGCGGCGCCCGTCACAAAGCGGTTACCCGTGGCAATCGTGCCGACCAGGAACTGCTTTGCGCCCTCGTTCGAAGCGGTCGCATTTGTCGAAGCATCAACAAAGCCACGCTCAGAAAGCACATCGGCGGCAATATCGACCAGCGCAGGCGTCGAGACAAACTCCTCGAGCCCCGGTGCAGACTCGGCGATAAGCGCGGTATCGGTATCTAGATAGCGCAGGCATTTGCCAATGACGACATCGTCGATATGGAGCTTGGGATTCAGGCCACCTGCGATACCAGAAAACACAACTGCCTGTGGAGCATACTTGCTAATGAGGTGCTGTGTTGCGGCGGCAGCGTTTACCGTGCCCATACCCGCCGTCGTGGCGACAATCGACAGGCCGTCGAGCCCGCCGGTCACAACGTTCAAGCCCGCCTCCTGTACCATGCAAACGTTGCCCAACTCTTCCTTAATCTGCATGATCTCTTTTTCGAGCGCACCGATAATCGCGATGGTAGCCATGCCATTCCCCAAACCTATTCGAAATTCTCAACCACGGTATGGTACCAGCATTTTGTTTGACCTCGTCAAACGAACACGTTAGGCCAGCGCAGCTCGGGTATCAAAGAATGTCTTAGCAATCGCAGCCACCAGCTCGCTCGAGCGATCGCTCCATGGCATCGATGTCATGATGCTCATAATGTAGGTGTCGCCATCGACATCGATGAGGCACGCATCGCATGTCGAATAGCAACCATCCTCGCTAATCCAGCCTGCCTTGTTGCGTACCAGGGCTTGGTCGTCCGCAATGCCATTACGAATAAACGATCGAGTCGTAGAGGCCAGAAGATCCGATAGCCATTGCGACGTCTCGGTATCACGGCTCAAATACTCGCTCATCTCGCGCCACAATTTGGCCGAGGTGCGCGGGCAATAGGTGGGAAAATCACTCATTGGATCGAGTGCGGTATCGTAATCGATGCCAAGACTGGCAATCCAATCCTCGTAACCGACACGGTCAAACGCCGCGCGTAACGCAATAAACGAATCGTTGTCCGAATTAACGATCGCGGCCTCGATCAGGTCGCGCACCGTCTGCCAACCCATGTTGTAGCCACCATAGGTGCCAAGGGAATCATCGAGTGAAACCTGACCCGTCTCGACCAGAGATTCGCAGATGTACAACGCATAGAGCGCCTTATAGCTACTCGCACCGTAAACCTCGACATCGGGGTTATACGTCACGCCCTTGCCGCTTGACAGGTCGTAGAACACCACACCCACATCGCCTAGCTCCTGCGCCCGACTCAGGGCATCCTGGAGCAAGGCAAGGCTCTCATCCTCCAAGGTAGGAGTCTTGTTATCCACCAACGAGAAGGCCTGAACGGTATCACCCGAAGGGATATCGTTGAAGTCCGCCTTCGAAAGTCTCGTCTTGAGATCTGCCGACGCTTTGGACTTTGAAACCTTCTCGTTTTGCGTCTGTACCGTTGACGCATCTGAGTGTGCCATTCGCTCCGACGCGTAGGTTTTGGCGGTAATTCCGAGGATAATAATCGCCAACGTTAGCATCCCAATGGCGGCAATCTTCGTCACGCGGACGCGAGCGTCGGCAAGGCCACGCGAAGACGTGCCCTTCGTCTCATATCTGCTGCTATGCTGCGGCATATACTCGTCCCGCGATGCGTTGTTTCGCACGTGGTCTCCTGACTGCTACCGTTCATATATGAGCAGCATAATACCGAGCAGGCATTTCTTTCCAAAGATATTCAGCGGCGTTTAAGGCGTCTTTAAAGAAACCACAAGCGTATTTATCCAAATGGCACAATTCTGTTGCGCATCTCCGCCCAAAACGCAGTTGCGGTGGAATAGTTCCTATTTGGGCGGCATAAGCCGAAAAACAAGAACTATTCCACCGCAACATGACGGGGCTCTTTGACAATCAACTTGGTGCCCAGGGGCACTCATTTAAGTCTGTCCCCAATGAGTGCCTTTGGGGAGCGAATATGGCTCGCTAGCCGATGGCGTTTTTGAGTTCCGCGCGGCGCTTTTTCATGCCCGTCATGACGGCGTTGCGCAGCTCGGGCATGCGCGCGGTATCCATCTGGGGCACGCCCTCGAGCTTATAGGGAATGCCCAGTTGCTCGTACTTGACGACACCCATCGTGTGATACGGCAGCATCTCCAAACCCACCACGTTGTGCCATGGAGCGATCAGGCGACCGAGTGCCTCGCACTCCTCCACCGTGTCGGTAATGCCCGGCACTACCACGTGACGGATAACGACCTTAATCTTGCGACGCGCCAGCTCATCGCCAAACGCCAGAATGCGTGCGGGATCGCAGCCGGTCAGCTTTTTATGCTCAGCCGGATCGGCATGTTTGATGTCGAGCAGCACCATGTCGGTCTCGCTGAGAACGGCATCGAACTTCTCGGGGTGGTTGGGGTCAAACGCATATCCGCAGCTGTCAAGGCAGGTATGCACGCGACCATCTGAATTGTTGTGCATTGCACGGAACAGATCGGCCAAAAACTCGGGCTGGAGGAGCGGCTCGCCACCCGAAACCGTAATGCCGCCGCTGCGATAGAACTCATGGTTGCTCTGGAACTCGTCCATGAGGTGCTCGACGGTCACCATCGTGCCGCCGTTAACAGACCAGGTATCGGGATTGTGGCAATACGCACAGCGCATGGGGCAGCCCTGAACAAACACCACAAAGCGGATGCCGGGACCGTCGACCGTACCCATCGTCTCAATCGAATGCACGCGGCCCAGGGCAAACGCAGAGTCCTCGGGACGAGCGTCCACACCCTCGAGCGTCATCTCAGCCATTCCCGCTACCTTGCCTCTCATTGGTTTTAGTTACATAAATGTCAGAGCCATTCTAGCCCATACGCATGATGGCAAAACGGTTTAGGGGTCAATTAGGTCGTCCTATTTTACTTCACGCAAAAGCGGCGGGAAGGTTGTCACAACCCGCCCGTCGCCGAGGCAATAGAAATCGATAGACGCCAGGCCTTACGCCTTAAGCGTGAGCACCGCACCGAAGGCGGTCGGGCCGCAATGGCTCGAGATGACACCGCCAACCTGAGTCCAGGTAATATCCTTAAAGCCCAGGTCATGCGCATAGACCTCCATGTCGTCGCGCAGCTCCTGGGAAAGGCCCACCGAATACGCCAGGCCAATGTGCGAGTAGTCGATCTCGCCCTTGGCAACCATGTGGTCAATAAAGGCGCGGGCGCACTTGAGCATAGAGCCGCGGAACTTCTTGGTCGCCACGAACTTGCCGCCCGTCACCTCAATGCAGGGCTTAATCTTGAGCAGATGGGCGCCTAGGAACGCGACGTTGGACAAGCGACCGCCCGCCTTAAGGAAGGCAAGGTCCGTAGGAACAAAGCCCAACAGCACGCGGTCCATGACGGAGTTCGTAAATGCAAAGATCTCGTCGACGGTGGCATCGGGGTGAGCCTCGATGTATTTGGCGGTCTCGACGACAACGAGCGACTGGCCCACCGAGACAAAGCGCGTGTCCATGGAGAACACGTAGTCGCGCCCCTGGGCCGCAATCTTTGAGGACTGATGCGAGCAGGTCGTGGCCTCGGAATACGCGAGATGCAGAATAGTCGCGTCGGGCTGCTCGGCGTGAATGCGGTCGTACACACGGGAGAAATCTGCCGGTGCGCAGCCACTGGTCTTGGGCATCACGCCAAACTCGTTGCAGCGCGAATAAATCTCGAGCGGATCGATCGAGCCGTCCTCGACGGTCTCGTCACCAATCGTGACATGCATGGGCACGCGCACGATGCCGTAGCGTTCGCAGAGCTCTGGCGTCACATCCGAACCAGATTCAACCACGATTACGTACTTGCCCATTCTTATCACGACCCATCTCGACATTGGTTTTTCAATACATGGCACGCGCCGCCGCACTGTTGCACAACGGCGTCCAAGCGCCAAAGAGACGCCGTCCCTTGCACATAACAAAGGACAGCGTCTCCCTAGAAAACTCCGTGCTTGGCTGAGATTTTACACGGTTTATAAATGAGTGTTACTTATCCCGCAAACGGTAGCTATACGCGATAAACGGTAGTTCGCTGCGGCAACTGCAACACATTCCGCCCAGCAAGTCCAATCGTGCCTCACGCATGGTTAATGCGCGAGGCGGTAGAAATCCATCGACGCCGCACTCTCGGCATGCAACCCCATCGCCGGAACCGCCGGCGAATAGGTACGGCTCGTAAGTGCCGCCTCGCCGCCATTTGCAAAAATCTCGACCATCGTAGTGTCCGAAAGCACGCGCAGGTCGCGAAGCTCGCTGAGCTCGATCGACCTCTGGTCGCGCCCATAGCCTTCGTCACCCATGTCGAGGGTAAGCATCCCGTCTGCATAGCGCACAAAGACACCCTTGCGGATTTCGAGCTCGACCATCTTGGCGCCCTCACAGGAAACCACAACATCAAACAGGCGGCCCGGCTCCTCAACGGTTTCACCGCCTGTCGCGCGAACGCAGTCGCCGCGCATCCTCTCAATCTCGTGCGCCGGCTGCTGGCAGAGCTTACCATCGCGCATGCTCAGCTCTCGCGGCACCGTCAACGCGCACTGCCACCCGCGCGCCACCGTCGGGTTTTCTGCCGTCGCGTCGGGGCAACCCGACCATCCGATCATCAAACGCCGGCCTGCAGCATCCTCAAAGGACTGCGGAGCATAGAAATCAAAACCGGCATCGACCATCGGGGGCATGCCCTGCCCGACGATTTTAAAGCTCGGCGCCTCCCAATCGGCCTCGATGGGGAACCACACGCACTGATGCGGATTGCGGTAACGCCAACCATCGGCAGGCACACCCTGCGGACAGCAAACGAGAATAAGCTCGCCATCGAGCTCAAACAGATCGGGGCACTCCCACATAAAGCCAAAGTTCTCGTCCAGCTCAATGCGCGTCGCATAGCTCCAGACCCCTAAATCACGCGAAGTATAGACAAGCACGCAGCCACGGTCGGCTTTCGTACGAGCGCCCAGAACCATGTAGTAGATACCATCGTGCTCAAGGATCTTGGGGTCGCGCACGTGCGTACCGATATCGTCGGGGTAATCGACTGGTCCAACAGCCATGCGCTTCTCGCCCAATTCGTCGGGATTCTCGGCAACCATATGAATCTGGTTTTGCTCACGGCCCGTCAACACGTAGTCGTAATCATCGCGGTCAAAATGCTTGACGTTGCCGGTATAGAAGTAGTGAATCTTGCCATCGCGTACAAAGGCAGAACCAGAATACGCTCCGCTCGAATCCAAATCGGAATCTGGGAACAGCACGGGGCCGTGATTCTCGTACGTCACAAAATCCTTTGTCGTCAGATGGTTCCAAAGCACTGGACCGCCATGCGCAGCATCGAACGGATCGTATTGATGATAGATGTGATACGTATCACCAATCTGAACCAAACCGTTGGGGTCGTTGAGCCAGCCAAGCTCAGGCTCCACATGGAACAGGAGCCTATCGGGGTCGGACGCGATGCGACCCGCCGTCTCATCCTGTCCGGCACGCCACTGCTCATAGTCCGCGCGTGTCACCTTATTTTTTTGATTAAACATCGCCGTTGACTTTCTCGTCTATGGGGAAGGACGCTCGACTCACACGAGTCGAACGCCCTTCCCCAAATGGACTTATCCTCAGATTACACTGAACGGCTCAACTAGAAGCTAACGTCGAAGCCAGCGCCAGCGCCCTCTTCATCGGTGGTCGGAACGCCCTTTGCCTTGTTGTAGGCAAAGATCAAGACGATCGGCACGATAAAGGCGATGAGATTGCCAGCCACATACCACACGAGGGTCTCGGGCGTGACGATAAGCAGGCCGAGAACGCCGGTCAAACCCTGACCGATAGCGCGCACCTCAAAGAGTTTCACGAAGGCACCGCCGCAGCCTGCACCGATGCATGCGCAGATGAACGGAATAATCGAGTAGCGCATGTTTGCAGCGAAGATAGCAGGCTCGGAGATACCGACCAGCGTCGGGATAAAGGACGACATGCAAATGTTGCGCTCTTTGGAATGCTTCTTGTGAATGAGGTACATGCCGATGGCGCCGCCGCCCTGGGCGATGATGGAAACCGACCAGATGGCCTGGATGTAGTTGAAGCCGGTCGTGGCAACGAGGTTGGCCTCGATACCCTGGATGAACTGATGCGTACCGGTAACGACGAGCGGCTGCAGGAACGCGGCGAAGACAAAGGCACCAAAGACGCCCATCCTGTTGTACAGGATATCGATTACGCCGGCGAGGACGTCACCGATCAGGTTGCCGAGCGGGCCGAACACGGTGAACAGGGCAACGTTAGCAAGAATCAGGGTAACGGTCGGGACAAAGACGAACGAAACGACCTCGGGGATGTACTTCTGGGCAATCTTCTCGACCTTGGCCATAAACCAGGCGGTCAGGATTGCGGGGAACACGCCGCCCTGGAAAGCAACCATGGGAATGGAGAGCGGACCGAAGTTCCAGTACTCAGCACCCGTCGGGTCCATAACGAACGTGTTACGGTTCATAAGACTCGGGTGAACCATGACGATACCGACGAGGATGCCCAGGATCGGGTTGCCGCCAAAACGCTTGACCGCGCTGTACATAACCAGGACAGGCAGGTAGTCAAAGGTGGTGGCGATAATGGCAAAGAAGCTTGCGAGGTTCTTGAGGAACTCGCTGTGATCGGCGAGGCTGCCCTCCATGCCGAAGAGGCCGTTGGCAACGATCAGCGACTTAAGGCCGATGATGATTGCAGCGCCGACGAAGGCGGGAATGATGGGGATAAAGATGTCCGAGAATACCTTGAGGACCGAGAAGAACTTGCCCTTCTTGTCCGCCTCGGCGCCCTTGACCTCGGAAGCGCTGATCTCCTTAACGCCCGTCAGAGCCATAAACTCATCGTAAACCTTGTTGACGGTACCGGTACCGAAGATGATCATGAGCTGGCCGCTGTTGTACAGCACGCCCTTGACGCCATCGATGTTCTCGAGCTCGGCCTTGTTGTATTTGCTCGTATCCTTGAGCACCAGACGCAGACGGGTCACGCAATGCGTGGCGCCCTCGATGTTCTCCAGTCCGCCGACGTTGTCGACGACTTGCTGGGACACTGCCTTGTAGTCCATGTTCCTCTCCATTCTTTTTCTAAATCATAAAACGGTTCGTTGCCGCTACAGAGACGCGATCGTTGCGTTTGCGCACTTGAGCGCACCGTCGGTGACGGTAAGCGCCACACCCTGGCCCTGCTTGTTGCAGAAGCGAGCGTTGAGCGCAACATCATCGACAAAGATGGTCGCGATATCGTCGTCAACGACCAGGCGCACATGATGAGTGCCCTCGCCCTTAAAGAACAACGGACGCTCGAGGCCCATGTTGTTGACCTGGAACCACGGGTACTGGGGAGCCGGCGTGAACTCGAGCTTGCCCTCGCGCAGGTTGGCGCGGAACTCATAGGCAAGACCGGTCTCGGCGTCCTCGGCGAACTTGACCGAGAAGCCGGCAGCGTTACCGCCGAGCTCAATGTCGGTATCGAGCAAGTAGGTGGAGCCGGCGTCTGCAGACAAAACCTGCTCGACCTTGCCCGACTCGCAGGAGAGCTCGAAGGCTTCGACAGCCTTGCCCTCGCCAAAGGCGCCGAGCATGCTGTCGGGAAGCTTGGTGCCGAGCGTTCCGTCGGCACGCTGAACGATCTCGAGGGGCATGAAGGTACCACCCCACAGGTAAGAGCTGGGGTCGCCGCCCTCGTCACGCGTAGGAACCCAACCAAAGAGAACGCGACGCTCGCCATCGAATGCGGTGCGAGCGGCGTAGTACGCGCGGCCGTCGAAGGAGTCGTCAGCGGGGGTAATCCAAGGACCGTTGATGGACTTGGACATGCGGTAACGGGTCTTGTTGCCGTCGCTGTACTCGGAAAAGACGAGGTACCACCAGTCGCCCATCTTAAAGAGATCAGGCATCTCAAACATGGTGTACAGGCCTGGGTTCCACCAGTCGCCCTGGAACTCCCAGTTGGTCAGATCCTTGGAGGTGAACTTGACCAGGCGGCCGGTCATCAGACGCTTGTCCTCGCCCACACGCGTGCCGAGGATGAGCATGTACTCTTCGTTCTCCTCATCCCAAAGCACAAAGGGATCGCGCCAGTTGCGGTCATCGTAACCCTCCTGGGGCGGAAGCAGCGTCTCGGCGATGTTCTTCTCCCACTTGACGGCGTCGTCGCTCGTTGCGTGAAGAAGAACCTGCTTCATCAAACGTGCGCGGACCTTATCGCGATTGCAACCAGTGTAGAGCGCATGGTACTTGTCGCCCACCTTAAACACCGTGCCGGCATAAATGTACTGGTCGACTTCCTCGTCGCCGCCGCGCTCAAGGCTCTCGCCAAAGTCCTTGTAGTTGACGAAATCCTTGGTCGTAGCGAGTGCCCAGCCAAACGGCTCTCCGAAAGGTTCGGGGTTACGCGTGTCACGCTGATGATAGAGATAGAACGTGCCGTCCTCGCCGTACGGCATGATGTCGCCTACCCAAATTCCCTCAGGCTGGTAATACACCTTGTGCATCCGAGACTTCCTTTCCACGACATACTAACTCGGTACAATGGCAAGATATGTCAATCGTTTTCATATGTCAAACGTTTTCATATCAATACGTCTTTTCGCAGTTCCAGTCGTCGGTAAACGGTTGACATATGCCGGCGAACGGTCATCGGAGGCGTTTGAGGAATTCTTTTGGCACAGGATGAACTACGCGGTTTTGCCCTCAATGAGTTCAACGGGGAGCTTGATATTCGATTCGGGATTATCGCCGTTAATAAGAGCGATGATGGATTGCGCCGCGAGCTCTCCGATGCGATCGATATCTTGACGTACGGTTGTTAAGTCAGGCATAAACGTCATAGTTCGGCGGGCACCATCCGCGCCCACGACCTTAATATCGTCTGGAGCGCTCAAGCCACGCTGCTTCATCACGTTGAGACAGATGGCCGCCATCGTATCGTCTCCCGCAAAGATGCCGTCAATATCGGGGTTCTCATCGAGGATCTTCGCAACGACCGCGCCCTTTTCGTCGTCGGGCTTAACGAACTCAACCTCACGGACAAGCGCGGACAAACCGGCCTGCTCAACAACATCGAGGTAGGCATCGGTACGCTTATTGGCAGGCATGCGCATGCGGCTATTGCTGCGCAGGCACAGGATACGCCTGCAGCCGTCATCAATCAGACGGCGCGTGGCGAGCTCGCCGATGCCATAGCTGTCACTTGCAATCTGGACAGAGCCCTCGCCAAGATCGCAGTCGATGCCAACCAGGCTCAAGCCCATCTCGGCATATGCCTCAGCACCGATATTGAGGGAGTTGACGATTACGCCGTCGACCATATTGCGGCGGAGCATGTCGATATAGGAACGCTCAAGATCAGGTCGATTGGCGCTGTTGCACAGCAACATCTTAAAGCCGTTTTCCGCTAACGTGCGCTCGACCGCCTGCACAACCTGAGCATGGAACGGGCTGCTCACAAAGGGAACGATCATACCGATAAGATTCAGGCGACCGTTGAGCATGGCACGGGCGATATCGTTGGGCGTATAGTTGATGCGCTCCATCGCGGCATGGACCTTATCGCGGGTCTCTTGGCTAATATAGCCGCGATTATTAAGCACGCGAGATACCGTAGTAGGCGAAACCCCCGCCACCGCTGCAACTTCCTTGATGCCAGGCTTAGCAGAATCCTTAGAACGAGCGCCCTCGCGAGCCATAGCACCCTCCCCCATCAACATGTCAAACGTTTACATACGAACAAAGCATACCCCAACAACAGCGGGAAGACGGTAACAGCACAAGTAAGTAAACGACTCATCCAAATAATTAGGAGAGTTCCGCCTAAAGGGTGACTACACAGGACCCCCGCCGGGCCGCTTTGGGTTACTTTCCAAAACATTTCCGCAGGACGCAAAGGGCTCCGCCGCGCGAAGCGCGCAGCGGAGCTCTTTGCATGTCCGAGGACGTTTTGGAAAGTAACCCAAAGCGGCCCGGCGATCCTGCGGGAGTTAAACCCCTTTAGAACTTGTCGTGGAAGGTACGCGAAATGACCTCGTCCTGCTGCTCCTTGGTGAGCGTGTGGAAGTTCACGGCATAGCCGGAAACGCGGATGGTCAGCTGCGGGTACTTCTCGGGGTGAGCCTGAGCGTCGAGCAGCGTCTCACGGTTGAAGACGTTGATGTTCAGGTGGTGGCCACCCTTCTCGGCGTAAGCGTCGAGCATGTGGACCAGGTTATCGGCCTGAGTCTCGGAAACTTCAGAAACCTTCATAATGTGTCTCCTTCGATTGACAGGCGCCGGCCGAAACCGGCGCGCTAATCAGTAATCGTTATTGTTAGTATAGCACTAACAATAGTTACTCGCCCAGCTGATCAAGGTCGATATCGCCAAAGAACACCTGGTCCTCCTTGCCGAGCGCACTCGGAATGATGGAGAAGGTGTTGGAGATGCCGTCCTGAGCATCGCGGAACGGGAGCTTGGAAACCGAAGACAGCGAAGCGATGGCGCCGTGGCTATCGCGCTTGTGCATGGGGTTAGCACCCGGGGCGAACGGCTGGCCAGCCTTGCGGCCGTCGGGCGTGGAGCCGGTCTTCTTACCGTACACGACGTTGGAGGTAATGGTCAGAACCGAGGTCGTGGGCACGGAGTTGCGGTAGGTGTCGTTCATGCGGATGTACTCCATGAACTGGTGCACAACGTCGTGAGCGATCTGGTCGACGCGGTCGTCGTCATTGCCGTACTTGGGGAACTCGCCCTCGGTCTCGAAGTCGACGATGATGCCGTTCTCGTCACGGACGGGGTGGACCTTGGCGTACTTGATGGCGGACAGGGAGTCAGCCACGACGGAAAGGCCAGCGATGCCCGTAGCGAACCAGCGGTGCACGTGCTTGTCGTGCAGAGCCATCTGGATGCGCTCGTAGCAATACTTGTCGTGCATGTAGTGAATGATGTTCAGCGAGTTGACGTACACGCCAGCGAGCCACTTCATCATGTCGTTGTACTTGGCCACAACATCGTCGTAATCGAGCGTATCGCCCTCGACGGCGCGGTACTTGGGGCCGACCTGCTTCTTGGAGACCTCGTCGACGCCGCCGTTGAGTGCGTAGAGCAGGCACTTGGCCAGGTTGGCACGGGCGCCGAAGAACTGCATCTCCTTGCCGATGCGCATGGAGGACACGCAGCAGGCGATGCCGTAGTCGTCGCCGTGATAGACGCGCATGAGGTCGTCGTTCTCGTACTGGATCGAGGAGCTGGCGACAGAAGTCTTGGCGCAGAACTTCTTGAAGTTCTCGGGCAGACGGGTCGACCACAGAACGGTCATGTTGGGCTCGGGGCTGGTACCCATGTTCTCGAGCGTGTGCAGGTAGCGGTAGCTCATCTTGGTAACGAGCGTACGGCCGTCAACACCCATGCCGCCGATGGACTCGGTGACCCACTGCGGGTCGCCGGTGAACAGGGCCTGGTACTCGGGAGTACGGGCGAACTTGACCATGCGGAGCTTCATGATGAAGTGATCCACGAACTCCTGGATCTGCTCCTCGGTGAAGGTACCGTTGGCAAGGTCGCGCTCAGCATAGATGTCAATGAACGTAGAGGTACGGCCGATGGACATAGCGGCGCCGTTCTGCTCCTTGACGGCAGCAAGGTAGGCGAAGTACATCCACTGGATGGCCTCCTGCGTGTTGGCAGCAGGATTGGAAATGTCGAAACCATAGGTCTCGGCCATCATCTTGAGCTCGCCGAGGGCGCGGATCTGCTCCTGCAGCTCCTCGCGGTCGCGGATGTTGTCGGCAGTCATGACCGTCGGGGTGGAAGCCTTCTGGGCCTCCTTGTCCTTGATCAGGTAGTCGACACCGTACAGGGCGACACGACGGTAGTCGCCGATGATGCGGCCGCGGCCATAGCCATCGGGCAGACCGGTGATGATGTGAGCCGAGCGGCAAGCACGCATCTCGGGGGTGTAGACATCGAAGACGCCAGCGTTGTGGGTCTTGCGCTCGAAGGTGTAGCGCTCGACAACGTTCTCGTCGACCTTGTAGCCGTGCTGGCTGGCAGCCTGGCAAGCGATGCGGATACCACCGTTGACGTGCAGAGCGCGCTTGAGCGGCTTGTCGGTCTGGAGGCCAACAATGGTCTCCTTCTCGCGGTGGGCGTTATCGATGTAGCCAGCGGGGTGGCTCACGATACCCGTGACGGTCTTGGTGTCCATATCGAGGACACCACCCTGCTCGCGCTCCTTAAGCAGCAGGTCGAGAACCTCGCCCCACAGCTCCTTGGTACGCTCGGTCGGGCCGACGAGGAACGACTCGTCGCCCTCGTAGGGGGTGTAATTCTTCTGGATGAAGTCTCGGACGTCAACCTCTCCCGTCCAGATGCCTTCCTTGAAGCCTTCCCATGCCTCCTGCATTGTGTAACCACGCTCCTAGTTACGTGTAATGCGGCGCTCTCTCACACCGCTGCTTATTGAATTCTTGAATTTTCGGCTTGCACTACCGGCTTCTTCCGTTCTTCACCACACGTTGGTGCAGGAAAAACGTTTGTCCACCTTGGAACTACAACCCAAAACCCAAGATTTCACCCGTTTGAGAAGGATAACATAGCGACCCCCTTCATCTGGGCTGTTATATGTTTCTTTTTTTATATCATAAGGGCGTTTTTTACAAACCCGCAGGAAATGCGAGCGTGAACAACTACCGTTCACCGATTTGTTTGGTTTTTTTCCTTGCCTTTATACGTCCGTCACTCTAGCTGTTATGCCAGCTTTACCAGGATAAAGTGTCCCAGGGACCCTTCAGAAACTGAAGGGCGGCCACGGGATTTCCCCTGCGGCCGCCCTGTGGCGTGGCTATTTTTTAGCTTTGATTGCCGCTTGGCATTAGGCGGCTGCGGAGGCCTTGTCGGTCGTTGCCTTGCCGTTGCTCTGCTGGCCCTCAAAATGCTTGTAGCACCAGCTGGTAACGAGCGGGGTCAAAATGGCCGTCACGATAGCGCATGCTGCAACCTGCGCCGTAGCCGTCGCGAGCACGGCGCCACCGTACATGGCCGCGTTGACGCTCGCCATGGCGGCAGGCGTGGCCACATTGGCTCCGGCGCAGCTCGAAATGGCTGCACCTGCGACACCCGTGCCACCCGTGAGCTTATCGACCGCGATGACGGGAATTGCAAAGACCACAGAGCAGATCACGCCGAGCAGAATACCGGGAAGACCGCCATTAATGAGCTGGCCAAAGGTCATGGTCGAGCCCATGGCAAAGAAGACGAGCACGATGATGGCGGAAAGCGCAGGAGCCATCATCTTTTTAAAGCTGGGGAACAGGTTGCCCAGGATAATACCGACGACGATCGGCAGGATGGCGCCCACGAGCGACCAGCCAATCGGAGCCTGACCGGCGGCGCCGAGCACGATCATAGTAACCGGAGGGCCGACAACGAGCGTGGTGATGGCGACGGCGCCACGCTCGGCCTCGTTGCCCATGGTGCCCATCAGTCCAGCGTACATAGCGTTGTTGGCACCCGTGCAAGCGGCCAGCATCACCATGGCAGAGATGCCAAACAAGTTGTCGTTGAACACATAAAGGATGAGCAGCGACACGGCAACGACCACGATTTGCTTGACGGCAATGATAATGGCGCCGCGGGCAGCGGCGGCAGGAGCGCTCTTAAACGAAATCGTCGTACCGACGATGAGCAAAAAGGCGCCAACAAGCGGGCCTGCGCCCTGCTGGGTCATGCCGAGCGTAAAGCTACCGAGCGTTTTAAACAGGTCGGGGAATAGCGTGTTGAGCAGGCAGCCCAACAGAAGCGGCACCAAGATATTGGCGCCCGGGATGGTGGACATCTTAAAGAACGGCTCTTTTGTTGCCGGCGCCTCCACCGCAGTCGATTCACTCATTTATATCTCCTTTTGATGCGTGCCGCACGCGGCCGCACGCTCCTTTGTCAGAAAGAAGGCGACGGTCCCGAGTCGCAGGAGCCGTCGCCGAATAATCGTCGCGGGGTATTACCCGTCCAGAACGATGCCACCGTCGCAGTCACCGATCTCGCCGTTTACGAAGCTGGCAAGGTCGGAAGCGAAGAACAGCACCATCTGTGCAGGCTCGCTGGCCTGGGCGGCGCGGCCCAGAGGGATACCGTTAATGATGCGCTGAGAGTTCTCGTCAGAAAGAATCGAGGTCATATCGGTCAACGTGAGCGACGGGCATACAGCGTTGCAGCGGACGCCAAACTTGCCGCCTTCCTTGGCGACTGCCTTGGTTAGACCGTTAACACCTGCTTTGGAGCTGGCGTAGGCAGCGGTGCCGAGCAGGCCACCACCGATCTTGCCCGCAACGGAACTCACGTTGACGATAGTGCCGGCATGGGCCGCCTTAAAGTGCGGGTACACGGCATTCATCATAGTGAAGGTACCGTTGAGGTTGATGTCGATGGTGCGACGCCACTCGGTGTCATCGATCTCGTCGAACTTCTTGGTGCTGATAACGCCAGCGCAGTTAATCAGGATGTTGGTTTGCGGCAGGTCTGCGAAAATCTGTTCGACGGTCTCGCGCGCCTTGGGCGCATCAGCGACATCGAGCTGATAAAACTTGTTGCCCTCGCCAAGCTCGGCCACAGCGGCCTCGCCCTTAGCAGCGTTCCTTGCGATGAGCGCGACATGTCCGCCGCCCGCGACGATGCCCTTGGCGATCTCGAGGCCAATGCCCTGAGTGCCGCCCGTGACAATCGCGGTCTTGCCCGTGAAGTCAAATGCCATGACTCCATCCCCCTTTATATAAGGTGTCTCCTCGCGGGAAGTTGGAGCATCGCACGTGGCGATTATATGAGTCCCAGTCGTCATGGTGGTGACAACCCCTCGCCTAACCGCGTGCATGATAGTTCTTTGAAACGCTGCAATTCTTGAATGATTTTAATTCTTTATGCGTTCTTTATATTGCCTAGCAACCAGGTAGTTTTTGGGACATGCCTAGAGATCTGCCCTTAACTTTGCTGGCACCGACGGTGTACGGAGATCGCCTAAAGGCAGTTTTCTAGGCATGTCCCAAAAATCTTCCGTATAGGGCGCGCGTGCAGGGGTATCATCTTCCACCGAAAATAGTTTCTAGTGTTAGGGGTTTTCGGTGGAAGATACCGATTTCCATGAGCTTGGACGCCAACTCCTTACCGAGTTTGGCAGCATGCATCAGCGCGTTTCGCGCTTTGCGGACAAAGCTCTCGGCGGCGAGATGGCCGTCATGCGCGCCCTCATGCTCGCTGGCGGTTCGCTCACGCCGAGCGAACTCGCAGATCGCGCCTGGGTCTCGAGTGCCCGCATCGCCAATATCCTACGCGCTCTCGAAGCCAAGGGCTGGGTCGAGCGCGAGCACTCAAAGACCGACCGTCGTCGCGTACACGTCACGGTGACCGACAAGGGATTCCATGATCTCGAAATCAAGCGTCGGGAATTCGAGGACCGCACCGCGGCCTTCCTCGAGCAGTTCGGCGAAACAGATACCCAAGAGATGGTGCGTCTTCTAAGACGTGCCAACGAAATTATCGACCACAACCAAGAAAGGAGAGATGCCGAGTGAGGATTCTCAAGCTCTTTAAAAAGCATGTCCTGGCACTGTTCGCAGCTATCGTACTTATCGTAATCAGCTGCAACGCCGATCTGGCGCTGCCTACCTATATGAGCGACATCGTCGACGTGGGCGTGCAGCAAGGCGGCATCGCCTCGCCCGTGCCCGACACCATTCGCGCCGAATCGCTCGACGACCTCGAACTCTTTATGAGCGCCAAGGACGCCAAGGCTGTGGAGGCCGTGTTTAGCAAGGCGGACAATAACGGCATTCGAACGTACAAGGGCACCGAGGAGGAGCGTGCCGACGGCGGCAAGATTGCCGACATCATGAGCCTGCCCGAGACTGTCGTCCTTTCGTTCAACCAGGGTATTGACGCCAACTCCATGGGTGACATGATGGGCACGTCCGGTGAGAAAGACAACAGCGGCGCCCAGGCCATGCCCACGCCCGAGCAGATGGCGGCGATGACGCCCGAGCAACTCGCCGAGATGCAGCAGAAGGCCGCTGCGGCGCAGAACATGCAAAAACAGATTGATGCCGACGGTGGCAAGATCACCATGAAGAGCCTGCGTCTAGGCGTTGAAGGCGGCCTAATCGACCAGGGCAAGCTCGTCGAGGGCGCCAACCAAATGGCGGACAAAATGGGCTCCATGTCGGGCTCCATCGTCACCCAGCGCGCCGTGAGCTATGTACAGGACGAGTACAAGGCGCAGGGCATCGACCCCGCCGACGTGCAGAACGCCTACCTGAGCCGCATGGCGACCACGATGTTTGGACTGTGCCTCGTGTCGCTCGTCGCCACCATCCTGACCGGTGCCGTGGCTTCGCGCACCGCCTGCTCCATCGCCCGCGACCTGCGCCGCGAGACCTTCAACAAGGTTATGCACTTCTCGCCGGCCGAGGTGGGCAAGTTTAGCCAGGCCTCGCTCATCACCCGCTGCACCAACGACATTCAGCAAATCCAGATGGCCGCAACTCTGTTTATCCGCATGTGTCTGATGGCCCCCGTCATGGGCATCGTCGCCGTCATGCGCGTCCTGGCCAACCATACCGGCCTGGAGTGGACCATCGCCGTTGCCATCATCGCGGTCTCGGCCGTCGTCGGCGTGCTTATGGGCCTCACCATGCCCAAGTTCAAAAAGATGCAAAGCTTTGTTGACCGCGTGAACCTTACCGCCCGCGAGCTGCTCGACGGCCTTATGCCCATCCGCTCGTTCAACCGCGAGGAGCATGAGCTCGAGCGTTTTGACAAGGCTTCGCTCGACCTGATGACCACGCAGCTCTACACCAACCGCGCCATGAGCTTTATGATGCCGCTCATGATGCTCGTCATGAACTGCATCACCGTGCTTATCGTCTGGTTTGGCGCGCAGGGCGTGTCCGACGGCGTGATGCAGGTCGGCAACATGATGGCGTTTATCTCCTATACCATGCAGATCGTCATGGCGTTTATGATCCTCACCATGGTTTCGGTCATCCTGCCCCGCGCCGAGGTCGCAGCCGAGCGCGTGGAAGAGGTCGTCACCTGCCCTACGAGTATCAACGACCCTGTCTCGCCCAAACTGCCTGCTGCCAGCGCGCCGCGCGGCGAGCTCACCTTCCGCGACGTGAGCTTCCAGTATCCCGATGCCCGCGCCGACGTCATCAGCGGCGTGAACTTCACCACGCATGCCGGTCAGATGCTCGGCATTATTGGCTCCACGGGCTCGGGCAAGTCCACGCTCGTGCAGCTGATTCCGCGCCTGTACGACGTCACGGGCGGCAGCATTTCGCTCGACGGTATCGACGTGCGCGACATGACCCTTTCCGAGCTGCGCCGCCGCATCGGTTATATTCCGCAGCAGGGTCGTCTGTTCTCGGGTACCGTTGAGAGCAACCTCAAGTTTGCGGGCGACATGGTGAGTGACGAGGATATGCGCCAGGCAGCACGCGTCGCCCAGGCGGAGGACTTTATCGCCGAGCGCGAGGACGGGTACGACTCCCCTATCAGCCAGGGCGGCTCCAATGTTTCGGGTGGTCAGCGCCAGCGTCTGGCCATCGCCCGCGCGTTGGCCAAAAAGCCCGAGATCGTGGTGTTCGATGACTCGTTTAGTGCCCTCGACTACAAGACCGACGCGCGCCTACGCGAGGAGCTGGCCAAAAACGTTACCGACGCCGCGCTCGTGGTCGTAGCCCAGCGCATCGCGACCATCATGCACGCCGACCAGATCATCGTGCTCGACGACGGCCACGTAGTGGGCACCGGCACGCACGAGGAGCTGCTGCGCAGCTGCCCGGCGTATCTGGAGATCGCACAGTCGCAGCTTTCCGCCGAGGAGCTGGGGCTTACCCAAGAAGAAATTGCAGCCGTCATGGAAGGAGGCGAGCGCTAATGGCAGACGAGACCAAGACTCAGATTCCCAAGCCCACCCGCCAACGTGGTCCCATGGGCCGCATGGGCGGCATGCGTCGCGGCGAAAAGGCCAAGGACTTTAAGGGCACCATGAGGCAGCTGCTCGGCTATATCGGCCAACACAAGATTGCCGTGTTTGCCGCCGTCGCCTTTGCCGTGTGCTCGGTCATCTTTAACATTGTGGGACCCAAGGTGCTCGGCCAGGTTACGACCAAGCTGTTCGAAGGCCTGGTCGCCAAGGTCAACGGCACCGGCGACGTTGACTTTGACTGGATCGCCAAGACGCTCGGCTTTTTGCTCTGCCTGTATCTGGCGAGCTCTGTCTGCAGCCTGGTCCAGGGCTGGCTCATGACCGGCGTCACGCAAAAGATCTGCTACCGCATGCGCAAGGAAATCGCCGCCAAGGTTGCCGTCGTGCCGATGAGTTACTTCAACGGCCACAGCAAGGGAGACGTACTCAGCCGCATCACCAACGACGTCGATACGCTGGGTCAGTCGCTCAACCAGAGCGTGACGCAGCTCATCACGTCGGTGACGCAGATTATCGGCGTGCTCGTCATGATGCTTTCGATCAGCCTGCCGCTTACCGGCGTCACCGTGCTCACGCTGCCGGCCGCCGCGATTATCTTGACCGTGATGATTCACTTCTCGCAGCCGTACTTCCGCGAGCAACAGCAGGTTCTGGGCGCCGTCAACGGCATTATCGAGGAGGACTTTGCCGGCCAGAACGTCATTCAGGTGTTCGACCGCGCCGAGGCCTCGATTGAAGAGTTCGACCGTCAAAACGACCGCCTCTTTATTAGTGGCTGGCGCTCGCAGTTCCTGTCGGGCCTGATGATGCCGCTTATGAGCTTGGTGGGCAACATGGGCTACGTGGGCGTCGTCGTGGTGGGCGCGCAGCTCGCGCTGACCGGCAATGCCACGCCCGGCGACATCCAGAGCTTTATCCAGTACGTTCGAAACTTTACGCAACCCGTGCAGCAGCTGGGCAACGTGAGCAACACGATGCAGTCGATGGCTGCCGCTACCGAGCGCGTCTTTGAGTTCCTGGCCGCGCCCGAGGAGAAGCAGAAGGCCGACGCGCAGATTCCCGAGAAGCGCCCCGGCCACGTGGAGTTTGACCATGTCAAGTTTGGCTACACGCCCGACAAGACCATCATCCACGACTTTAGCTGCGAGGCTAAGCCCGGCCAAACCATTGCCATCGTCGGCCCCACCGGCGCCGGCAAGACCACGCTCATTAAGCTGCTGCAGCGCTTTTACGACGTGGACGGCGGTTCGCTGCGCGTCGAAGGCGTCGACGTGCGCGACTGGGACCGCGCGGCGCTGCGCGGCGAGTTTGCCATGGTGTTGCAGGACACCTGGCTGTTTAACGGCACCATCCGCGAAAACATCCGCTACGGACGCCCCGATGCGACCGACGCCGAGGTCGAGGCCGCCGCACGCGCCGCACGCTGCGACCACTTTATCCATACGCTCGCCGGCGGCTACGACTTTATGATCAACGAAGAGGGCACTAACCTGTCGCAGGGTCAACGCCAGCTCGTGACCATCGCCCGTGCCATTTTGGCCGACCGTCCGGCGCTGATTTTGGACGAGGCGACTTCCAACGTCGACACCCGCACCGAGGAGCTTATTCAGCGCGCCATGGATGCGCTGATGCAGGGCCGCACGAGCTTTGTCATCGCGCACCGCCTGTCCACGATCCGCAACGCCGACGTAATCTTGGTAATTCGCGACGGCGACATCGTCGAGAAGGGCACACACGACGAGCTACTCGCCCAGGGTGGCTTCTACGCCGACCTGTATAACTCGCAGTTCGACGAGGCGGCGTAAGCCCAATATCATAACTACAAAAAGATGGCCCGCTGATTACGCAGAATCAGCGGGCCATCTTTTGCCATTGCGCGCTTTAAAACAACCTAGAAGCAATCGCGATAACGTGGCCAGGCAAGGAGTGCCAGGGTCAGCGTCACGCCGATCTGGATGAGCGTCTGTTTGATATCGAGCGTGCCAGTAATCGCTACGGTGCGCAGTAGCGTCACGAATGCCTGGGGCAGACCGCCCAAAAACCAAAGTGCGGCACCGAGCAGCATCTTGTCACCCATTTGGGGCTCAGCGTCACACGCTTCCGTGAGTGCACGATACGCGCGGACCTCAAATGCAATCACCAATGCGATACCGGCGATTGAAACGAAAAGCGAGATTGATGACACTACGGGCACGAGCGGCGGCGCGACCGCACCTGTCGTCGCCTCCATAAGTACAAGCATCCCCGCATACGCGCAGGCCACGCCTGCAAGCGCCAACATGGACCGGCGAGCCTCCTGCCGGCGAACGATTGTCGTCACCCCACGAAACCCTCGAGCCATCGCCCTCTCCCCTCTCATCAAAGCCTTGCGGTTACTCGCCGCAACCGCTCTCGATCAGCTCAACCAGCGCATCGACGGCGGCCTGCTCGTCGGCACCATCGGCCGCAATCTCGACATCGCATCCGCACGCCATCCCCAAACCCATAACCATGAGAATCGACTTAGCATCCTTGGGGTCGCTGCCCTTGGTAACGTTGCGCACGGTCACCTTGCTTCCAAACCCGGATGCCTTCTGAACAAACAATGAGGCAGGGCGGGCATGGATGCCGCTTGCGTTTACAACGGTCGTGGTCTTTGAATACATCCGAGTCCTTCTTTCGATCAAGGTTTCCAAAAGCCGCCGGGACACCCGCCCTACAGGCATCCCGGCGAAGGGGCCGAGCTACTCGACCACGATGTTGTCACTCGCGGTGTCGGCGCCGTTACTGGCGATGAGCTTCTTGTAGTAGAAGAAGCTCTTCTTCTTGCCACGCTTGCCGGTGCCGTCGCCATGGTCGTCCTGATCGACCGAAATCTGGCCATAGCGTTTAGTCATCTCGGAGGTGCCGGAGCTGATCAGGTCGATGGGGCCCCACCAGGCATAACCAAAGACGTCGACACCGTCGAGAATCGCCTGGTGCATTTGCTCGACATGCTCTTTCATGTACTCGATATGCGCGTCGTCGTCGCAATAACCGTTCTCGTCGCGGTTCTCGGTCATGCCGTTACCGTTCTCGGCAATAAAGATCGGCAGGTGGTAGCGATCGTAGATGTGGTTGAGCGTGATGCGGAAGCCCACGGGGTCGATCGGCCAGCCCCACTCGGTCATCTCGAGGTACTGGTTCTTGATCTCGGTAAGCAGCTTACCGCTCGGCTCGGGGGAAATCTTGCCCTTATAGCGCATGATGTAGGTCATGTAGTAGCTGATGGAGATGTAGTCCACCACGCCGGCCTTGAGGGTCTCGAGATCGCCGTCCTCCATCTTGATGTCGACACCGTAGTCGCGGAAGAAGCGCTTTACGTAGTAGGGGTACTCGCCCTTGGCCTGGATATCGGTGAAGAACCAGTTGAAGTGGTCCTCAAACAGCACCTGGAGCTGATCCTCGGGCTTGGAAGTCTCGGCGTAGTTCTCAAGACGGCAGAGCATGTTGCCAATATGTGCCTCGGGGTCGATCTCACGCAGCTTGATGACAGCCTTGGCGGACGCGACAAGCTGGTTGTGCGCGACCTGGAACTTCTCGGGCCAGCGCCCAGCATAGGGGTTGGAGCCGTCTTCCTTCTCATCCCAGATCACGCCGCAGCAGGTGCAGGGGTTGGCATACACGTGGTTAATCTCGTTGAAGGTCATCCAGTACTTGACTTTACCCTTGTAGCGGCGGAAGAGCGTCTCCGCGTAATGCTCGAAAGCGTCGACAACGTGACGGCTCGCGAAACCGTTATACTCCTCTGCCAAGTGGAGCGGCATATCGAAATGGTTGAGGGTAACCATGGGCTCAATGCCGTGCTTGTGGCACTCGTCGAACACCTTATCGTAGAAGGCCAGACCCTCCTCGTTAGGCAGCGCGTCGTCACCGTTTGGGAAAATACGGCTCCAGGAGATGCTCATACGGAAGACGCCGAAGCCCATCTCGCCGAGGAGCGCAATGTCCTCCTTGTAGGTGTGGTAGAAATCAATGCCGCGACGCTTGGGAAAGTCGTAGGCCATCTCGTTTGCCTTGCGAGCGGCAAGGGACTGACGCGTCACGGAGTTGAGCGGTCCGCCCTCGACAATGCCTTCGCGGGCACACGTCTCGCGGTCGAGCAGGATGACGTAGTCCGAGACGGCCGGTCCGCGTCCGCCCTCGTTCCAGGCGCCTTCGACCTGGTTGGCCGCCGTGGCGCCGCCCCAGAGGAAGCCCTCCGGGAAGGCATCGCCAAAGTCATAAGTAGAAAGATCAATCATGCTATGTCCTCATCTCTCAATGGTCGGAATCAATAGGTAACGAGTCGTTTTGAATTTAGAAACGCGCGCGGCTTTCACGGCGCTACTTCGCGGCGAGTGCACGCACGACGGGCATCATTTTCTTGGCCATGTGCAGCTCGGCACTGATGGTCATGAGCGTGTCTTGGGCGTGGACAAAGAGCAACGAGTACTCGACCTCCTCGCCTCCGGCCTGACGCTGGATCATCTCGGTCTGGGACTTATGGGCCTCGAGGATCTTCTCGTCGGCCTCCGCCAGGTGGGCCTCTGCCGCGTCGAAATCGAACTCTGCCAGGGCATCCATCGCCTTATCGATACAGGCACGGCCGTCGCCGGCGTTGATGATGACGCTCATCGCAACGGCGGGAATGTTAATGGGCTCTTCCTCGGCCATCGCGGTCTCCTTTCCTGTGGCCCCGGTCGTTTCCACAACCGGGGCATCGAATGATTACGTAATCCAGGGCAATGGGCCCCGGTGTCTCGCCTACTCGGCGACGGCGGCTACGGCAGCAGCCTCTTTGGCGGCCTTCTTCGCCGCCTTCTTGGCTGCCTTTTCAGCTGCTTTCTCTTCCTCGACCTTGCATTGATAGTTGTCGGCCGCCTTGAAGAACGGGAACCAGAGAATCGCGGCGATCAGCAGGTTCACGCAAACCAGGGCAACGTTGCGAATGTCGCCACCGGACATAAAGAACGCCGAGACAGCATTGGGCAGGAAGTTCATGTCGAAATTCTCAACGTGAAGGCTCGCCCAGCCCATGCTCATCCACAGATAGGCGTTGGCCGGCAGAATGATGGCTTGAAGCACCATAGGGATGAACATGAAGGGGTTGGCAACGATCGTAGAGAACACGAGCGGCTCGTTGATGTTGAACAGAGACGGGACGATCGTGGCGCGACCGAGCGTTTTGTTCTTCTTAGACTTGGCAAAAAGCATGTAGAAAGCCAGCGGGAGCGTGGCGCCCTCGCCGCCGATCATGATGTAGCGAGTAATGCCGTAGGCGTTGATGTTCGTCGGGGTAAGGCCGGCGGCATATGCAGCCATATTCTCGGCAAGGGCGGACTTTTGGATGGACTGCTGGATGGGCGAGAAGACCCAGCCGGAGATGCCGAAGAAATAGAAGGTGTCCATGACGAGCGGAATCGCAATAGTACCGGGGAGCGTCTGGGCAAAGCCGGTGACGGGCGACAGAATGATCGCAACGGCGCCAAAGACGTCAACCTGAAGCATGTTGGTGAAAAGCCACGCAACGAAGAGCGACAGCAAGACGGCGATGATGTTATCGAACCAGTTCTTGACGAAGTCGGGGACCATGCTGTCCTCCGAGAAGAACGTCATACGAGCCATGCGCTTGTAGATGAAGCCCACGACAAAGCCCACAACCATGGCGGTGAACATACCGCCGGCGCCGAACTTGGCCATCTGGAAAACGTAACCGTCTTCAGTGATCGTAGGGTTCATACACAGCATGAAGGCGCCTATACCGGTGAAACCGGCGATCATGCTACGGTCCTTGCGATCTTCCTTAACCGCGACGTTGTGCGGAATGATAAACGCCATGAACAGGCCAACGAGACCGAAGCTGAACGTCGTGAGCGGCGACAGATCGGGGAGCGTCGGGACAAAACGACGGATGATGTTCCAAAGGCTCGGGATTGCCGAAACCATAGAGAAGGGAACGATGTAGAGGACCGCGTCTGAGATGACGCCGAACCAATAAGTTGAGGTAAGCTTGTTCATCACGGGGACGACATGCTCGGTGATCCACGCCTGGACCGCTTCCATGAACTTTTGCAGCATGTTGTCCCCTCCTAGTCTTCGTCAAGCAGGTCGTAAGCATCCTCGAGGATGCTCTCGCCGTCGAGTGCCGCATAGTAATCCGGGTCGATGGCCATGACCTTCACGCCATGAGACGCCACCTGCGCCTGGATCTCGGGCACCTCGGAGGCGAAGTGCGGACCAAGCAGAAGGACATCAATCTTGTCGGCGTAATCCATAATCTCGGACTTGCTGACTGCCTTAATGGTGCAGTTGAGTCCCTTGGACTTTGCCACCTTGCGCATGCCGGCGGCCATGAAACCCGTCGAAGCGCCGATACCGCAAGCGAGGAGAATTCTGACGCATCCGTTCTCGTCTGCCATGAGGGGTACTCCTTTCCCAATAAACGAGTCCGCAGCGGCTCGGTTGCCGCCTCGGTCCTCGTACGTTTGGGGAGACCGTGTCGACCCGGCTTCCCTTGACCGTGACTGCACTATACGGCCTGCCCCTACCCTGCCGCGAACCCTCTTTTTGCCGCATGGCGGCAAAGTGTCAGGTTTTCCGCCATAGCGGCAATGCCGCAGTCTTTCCGTTCATGCGGCAAATTGAGACTTTTTCGCCCACGACCCTCTGCGATACCATGGCGCATGATGACAACATCGGGGCGCTTCATGCCCCGTGGGATGCGCCCTCGGCGGGCGCACGCTTCTATCTCGTTGGGAGTCGGCCGTGGCAAGCGCAAAGCAAAACCGAATCAACCGCATGGTCGATATTCTGGAGCATGCCACTTCATGGGTCTCCGCCTCCATGCTCGCCACCATGCTGGGCGCAAGTGAGCGTTCCATCCGCAACTATGTGACCGAGATCAACGGTCAGGGCGACACAATCATCGAATCGTCTAAGGAAGGCTACCGCCTAGCACATGCTGACGAGGCCCTTTCCTCACCGGCGTGCCCCAGCATTAAGTCCGCACCCGAGCGGGGCGGGGAACCCACGGGCGGCATCGGCATCGATGCCCGCTGCAACTATGTAGCATCGCACCTGGTCAACGCTCGGGAACCGCTCTCGGTCTTCGATCTTGCCGCCGAGCTCTGCATATCCGAAAGCACGCTTGCGAGCGCCGTCATGCCCGAGGTACGCGAACTCGCCGGCCGGTTCAATCTATTCGTCGAGACGCATGATTTCAAGGTAAGCCTCACTGGCCTCGAGCGCAACAAGCGCAAACTACTCGGGCACATCGCCACCCATAACTCTTACGGATATTTCTCATCGACGCGCACGCTCGAGAGTATGTTCCCCAATTTCGACGTCCAGCAGATCCTTGCGAGCCTCGTCGAAATCTGCCAGCGATCCGAACTCTTCATCAACGACTACGCGCTCTCCAACCTGCTCGTCCATCTCATGGTAATCATCATCCGCCTCACCTCGAACAACGAGCTCAGCGAAGTCGATGGCCCCATCGACGGTGACGGCCTCGTAGCGCAGCTCTCCCAACGCGACCAAATCGTTCGCTGTGCGGAGCATATTGCGTCCTATTTCGAGCAGGAGTTCGGTTGCGAGATTCCCCGCGCTGACTTCCAGCAAATCCTCCTGCTGTTGGCGCTTTCGATCGAACGCGTCGAATACCGCGAGCTCGATTTCGAAAAGCTGGCAAGCATCATCGACCCAGCATTCGTGGATACCGTGCTCGAGATCCTCGACGAAACGGGCGCCCGCTACAACATTCCACACTTCATCGACGAACCCATGCGACTGCAACTCGTGCTTCACATGTTCAACGCCTACCAACGCGCCGTCTACCACGTAAGCTATCCCAACCCGCTCGCCTCACAGATCAAGAGCGAATACGCGCCCGTCTACGACATGGCCGTCTACTTAACGCACCGGTTCTCGACCGTCATGAATGTCGAAATCGGCGAAAATGAAATCGCGTTCGTTGCGTTTCACATCGGCGCGTATTTCGAGCGTGTCGCGGCACCCAACAACCTTCTCACCTGCACGGTAATCGTCGAGGACTACCATGACTTCGCGCATAAACTCGTCGACGACCTAGAGATCGCACTCAAAGACGAAGCGCAGATTATCTCGATCATGAGCTGCGACCGTTATCTCTCCGAGCCGCCCGAATGCGACGCCGTCATTACCACCATCGATGTGACCGTCCCCGCCGGATGTGAGAAGATTCTGATCGGACCCATCCTCACCAAGCAGAACCTGCGCAAGGTGCGCGACCGGCTGGCCCGCATCCAAGAAAAGCATCGCCACAACTATGCGCGCACGCTGCTGCGTCATCTGATTAAGCCGGAGCTCTATTGTCGCAACGTCAACGCGACGAACGCCGCAGCCTGCATCGACGAGCTCGGTACTGCCGCAATCGCCGCTGGCTATGTCGATGCCGACTATGTTGCAGACGTCCATCTTCGCGAAGGAGTTTCCTCCACAGCATTCACCGATTGCCTTGCCGTGCCACACGCGATTTCGGTCTACCCGAAACGTTCGTTTATCGCCGTCGCGCATTGCGACACGCCCATCCCCTGGGGACGGCACGACATTCGCTTTGCTCTCATGATCGGCATCACACAGGACGATATGGGGCTTTTCCGAGACGTGCTCGACCTTATCATCGAGGTCTTTAGTAACGTTGAGAACACCATGCGGCTCCTTCAGACAGACGCCTACGACGAATTCGTTGATACTTTCTGCCGCGGCATGTCGTAGACGATGCCCCGTGGCGCCACTCCCTCCCGACATCCTCCGACGTTTACCCAGATAAAACCTGCCAAAATAAACCTGTCCCCTTTTGCGGGTTTCGGGGTAACAAGGGCTTGCACTTTAGCGTGCGACAGCGGATAATGCCGAACACTCAACAATACGCTTATTGCTCTTTCTATAGATTGAGGAGGCCCCTATGGCCATGGAATTCAAACGCAAGTTGCCGATCCCCATGGAGATCCGCGAGGAAATGCCGCTTTCTGCCGAGCTTACCGCCAAAAAGCAGGCATTTGACGCCGAGGTCGCCAAAGTCTTTACCGGCGAGGACGCACGCAAGGTGCTCATCATCGGCCCGTGCTCTGCCGACCGCGAGGATTCGGTCCTCGAATACATGAACCGACTGGCCAAGACCGCCGAGGAGGTCAAGGACAAGCTCATCATCATTCCGCGCGTCTACACCAATAAGCCGCGCACCAAGGGCACCGGTTACAAGGGTCTTCTGCACAACCCCAATCCCGAGGCTCCCGATGACCTGCTCGAGGGCGTCAAGGCAATCCGCCATATGCACCTGCGCGTTATTGAGGAAACGGGCTTCTTCACCGCCGACGAGATGCTCTATCCCTCCAACTACCAGTACCTCGTCGACTTGCTGAGCTATGTTGCCGTGGGCGCACGCTCGGTCGAGAACCAGGAGCATCGCCTGGTGTCGAGCGGCATTTCGGTACCCGTCGGCATGAAGAATCCCACTGCTGGCTCTACCACCGTTATGCTCAACTCCATTTACGCCGCGCAGGCGCACCAGAGCTTCATCTTCCGCAACTGGGAGGTCGAGTGCGACGGCAATCCGCTCGCGCACGCCGTTATGCGTGGCTACATCGGTCTCGATGGGCGCACCTACCCCAATTACCACTACGAGCACCTGGAGCGCCTGGCCGAACGCTACACCGAGCACGCCGGCTATGCCAATCCCGCAGCGATCATCGACTGCAACCACGACAATTCGGGCAAGCGTCCGCTGGAGCAGTATCGCATTTGCAAGGAAGTGCTCGACAGCTGCCGCCGCAACGAGTCCATCTCCAAGCTGGTCAAGGGCTTTATGATCGAGTCTTACCTTGAGGACGGCAACCAGCCGGTCGATGGCGGCGTCTTCGGCAAGTCGATCACCGATCCGTGCCTGGGCTGGGAAAAGACCGACTACCTCATCCACGAGATCGCGGAGCGTATTTAGTTACGCGGTTTTACCAAACGCCGTAACGGCTCGACGCTGCGCGGGCCGCATTTGGACAATCTGACGTTCAACTTCAAGCGCGCGACCAGAAGGTCGGCGCCCTTTCGTTTGATGTGGCAGTTAGGGACGCTCCTTTTCTGCCGGCAGTTTGGGACACTCCTTGGGTAGCCGTTGGGGACGTCCCCAACGACTATCTGGGCAAACGTCCAAACCGCCGTAAGGGAGTTGCCTTCCCTCGCGGCGGTCTTCTAGCAGAAAAACCAAGTGAGTAGGCTTTTTGCAGGAGTCTAAGCACACCCTAAAACGCCACGGCTCTGACCTGCGGTTTTATTGAGCATTTGTCGCGATGTGCTCGGCAGGTTCAAAAAAGTCTACTCACTTGTATCTGAGACGCACCAGATTGGCAAAAACCGCCGCGAAAGGGCCCCTGGTCCCTTCGCGGCGGTCATACGCCTCTGATTTTGCGACCGTTTTGCCCGCTTGTTACTCGCTGTAGCGGGTAGCGATGGCAGCTTGTACCATGCCGGCGCTCATGAGGTAGGTCACCAGGAAGTAGCCACCGTATGCTGCCAGGAAGATTGCGCAGGTGAGGCCCACGGTGCCGCCGATGCTCATATTTCCGAAAATGCTCACCAGCTCGATGATCACCTTAAGTGCCACAAAGGAGTGCGCCAGGCCCACTGCCAGCGGGAACAGGAAGAATACCGCTTGCTGCGCCATCACCGAATGGCGGATCTGGCGGTCGTCGCAGCCGATCTGCGCCAGCACGCGATAGCTGCGGCTGCCGTCGGCCACGTTGGAGAGTTGCTGGATCGACAGAATCGCCGCGCATGCAACGACCAATACAAAGCCGATGTAGATGGCTAGGTAGCTAATAAGACCGTTCATTTGCGCTGCTTGCGTGTACATCACGGAGCGTGTGATGAAGATTCCCCATGACCCCGGCTCCTTGCCGTCAACGAGCAGATTGTCGAGCACAGTGTATTTAATGCTCTCGTCTGCCTCGGTCGTATCCATCCCCTGTTTGTAATTAACGAGCAGGCTACTGGAATACGGCTGCAGATTAAGTTGGGACAACAGCTCGTCGGCAACGACGACGGTACCCGGATTACTGCCCATCGCCGAGTTGGCGATGGCCGCCGTGTCCTTGTCCGACTTATCGGTTGCGGGCTTGAGCTCATGCCCGCCCAAGGTAAGGGTATGGCCGCCGGCCATGTATTTGGTGTACAGGTCGCCCAGCTCACCGCCCATATCACACGTAAGCAGGTACTGGTCGCGGCCAATGCTCACCGGCTCCTCGCCCATCATCTGGCGCAGTTTGTTGTACTGGCTTGCCGGCGTCACAAACAGACCCATCGTATCGGCATTGCTACCCCCGAGCGCCTTGGGAAGCCTTTTGCCCATGGTCTTGCACATCTCACCCGCAGACACCGAAGGGTTCGAACCGCCAAACGGGTAACTCAGATACGAATCGATCTGCACATGCTCACCGGCAACATCGGCGATATTGACCTTCTTGCCGGTCTCGTCGTTGTTGTCCGCCGACTTGCCCTTGCCGTGCCATGCGGAGTACAAATCGACCGTTGTATCGGCCAGCACCATGCGATCGGCCTCAGACGGATTGACATACTCTTTGTAGTAGTCGAGCGTATCGGGCGTGTAATAGACATACGTCTGTGACACGTCAACAGGGTTATAGCGCTCCAGGTTTTCGTTCATCACGTTGGCAATCGACATACCGCACGTCACCGAGGTGATGGCCAAAAACAGGAGCATCGCGATGACGCCCATCGAAAAGCACACCGTGTTGACCTTGGCCGCAAGCTGGCGCACGGTAAACATGTTGAGGCCGCGCCAATACACGCCGCGCAGGCTCTGCAGCAGCTTGATGAGCATGCCTGAGAGTCCCCAGAACAGGGCAAAGGTGCCCACGGTAACCATAGCGGTTGTAATACCAAACTGGTTCATGGCCTCTTGCAGCTTGCTGTCCGTCGCGGTTAGCGGGAACCCATCACGTAGCAGACGGTAATAGGCCACGCCCACAAGCGCCACGCCCACGGCAAAGATGGCAATCGCAATCCAGGGGTTGCGTGTCTTGATGCTCTCGTTGCGACGCTCGGCACCCGTAAGCTCGATGAGTTTTGTACGACGCACGGCGCGAAGGTTCAGCAGTAGCGTGAGCACAAACATTACGAGCATGCAAGCAAGGGTCAGGTTGAACGCATGCACCGAGAAAAAGAAGTGGAAATTGGCGATCTGTGTCTTAAAGAGCGAGGCCGTAAAGAACGTCATGAGCTGGGAGAGTCCCACACCCAGCACAATGCCGGCGACAAAGGCCACCACCGAGACAATCACCGTCTCGAGCGCCATGATCGTGGCGACGCGCCCGCGCCCCATGCCGAGCACCTGGTACAGGCCAAACTCCTTCTTGCGGCGTTTCATGATGAAGTTATTGGCATACACCATCAAAAAGGCCATGACACCGGCCAAAAAGTACGTCAGGTCGCCGAGCATGCTGCCCATAACCTGTGCCAAGCCCTCTTCATCGATTCCGGCGATGTCGACCTGCATCGAGATGGTGTTAAAGGCATAGAAGACCGTGACGCCCAGGGTGAGCGTCAGCAAGTAGACGAGGTAGTCGCGGCCGGCGCGGCGGACGTTGCCCCAAGCGAGTTTACAGAGCATCGGAGCCCTCACCGCCCATCATGGCAACGACCTCCATAATGCGGTCGAAGAACTCTCGGCGGTCGGTGTCGCCGCGGCGCAGCTCGGTGAAGATCTTGCCGTCGCGAATAAACAGCACACGGCTCGTGTAGCTGGCGGCAAAGCTGTCGTGCGTGACCATGAGCACCGTGGCGTGCAGGCGGCGATTGAGGGCCTCCAGGCTCTCGAGCAGCAGACGAGCGCTTTTAGAATCGAGGGCGCCGGTGGGCTCGTCGGCCATGATCATGGTGGGGTCGGTGACGAGCGCGCGAGCCGCGGCAACGCGCTGCTGCTGACCGCCGGACATCTGGTAGGGATACTTGTCGAGCACCTGACTGATGGAGAGGCGCGCTGCCACATCCTGCACGCGGGTCGAGATCTCTGCCGAGTTTGTGCGGGCGATGGTGAGCGGCAGGGCGATGTTCTCGCGTGCCGTGAGCGTATCGAGCAGGTTGGAGTCCTGGAAGATAAAGCCGAGCTCCTCGCGGCGGAACTGCGAAAGCTTAGCCTGCTTCATGCGCGTCACGTCCTGCCCGTTGATGCGGATCGTGCCACTCGTGGCGCTATCAATGGTCGACACGCAGTTGAGCAACGTCGACTTGCCCGAGCCCGAAGCGCCCATGATGCCAACAAATTCGCCGCGGTTGACGGTAAAGCTGACGTCGTTGAGCGCGCGGGTCACGTTGCCCAGCGCTCCATATACCTTTTCGAGATGTGCGACCTCCAGTACCGGGGTCGCCATGTGCGTGGTTTGCATACCGAGTCCTTTCTTGCAATTAGTCTACGGCATCTATAGTCGCAAGAAGACGAGTCGGCTACCATCGATATGGCTTACGCTTGCCTTACCGTTGTGTAAGGTACGGGTAGCTAACCTGCCGCGTGTTGATGTTGAGAGAGGACTCCTGTTGAAGACTGTTCATGTTGCCGCTGGGATCATTCGCAAGGAAGGATCTGACGAGCTGCTTGCCGTGCAGCGCGGCTATGGCGACATGCTGGGACTTTGGGAGTTCCCCGGTGGCAAGCTCATGCGCGGCGAGACGCCCGAGGACGCCGTGCGCCGCGAGCTCATGGAAGAGCTGCAGGTAAAAGTTACCAACCTGCGCGATTTCTATACCGTTGAGTATGACTACCCCGATTTTCATCTCTCCATGGAGTGCTACTACTGCTCGCTCGCCGATGAATCCGATGAGCCCCAGAAGCATGACCGCCAACTCGATATCCGCTGGATTCCGCGCACCTCGCTTGCTACGGTGGAATGGATGCCCGCCGACAAGGGGCTCATTGATGCTCTGATTGAGTTGAAGGAAGATCGGCTTGAGGCAAGCTCCGCCGATGACGCCACGCCCAACACAGCCGACAAACCCGCCACCAAGCCCAAGCGCGCACCTAAGCGCCGCAGCAAGAAGCGTCCCAAGCCCGGCTTGCTCGACGGCATCGATACCTCGGACCTCTCCGCTGACGAGCGCGAACTGGTCCGCCGTCGCGCCGCCATCAAAAAGTCCATGAAGGGCAACAAGCGCGCCAACACCAAGCCCGAGCTGCTCGTACGACAGCGTCTGCGCGCCGCGGGCCTTACAGGCTATCGCTTGGAATGGAAGGTACCCGGCAAACCCGATATCGCCTTCCCCGGACGCAAGATCGCCATCTTCGTCAACGGCTGTTTTTGGCACCGCTGCCCCAAGTGCAACCCTAGCCAGCCCAAGCGCAACGTTGAGTTTTGGGAGGCAAAGTTCCGTCGCAACGTCGAGCGCGACCGAGCAGCCATCAACGCACTCACCCAAATGGGCTGGACACCCATAACCATCTGGGAATGCGAGCTCAAAAAAGACCGCATCGACGCCACGATGGAAAAGGTCATCGAGCAGGTGCGCGCCGCAGAGCCGCAGCGCTAGGAACGAGCCATCCACACGCCCCACACAGGCGAGCCACATCCGCGCCACAAACCTTAGAAAGCCCTTAAGCCCCCAACCTTTCAAAAGTGTTACTCGATACCTCTGACCTGCAGTTTCATCGTAATACCAAACCAGGTTAAGCCTTTCTTTAGCGCTTCTTTGCAGCAGCCGCGGCATAATACTGCCAACGCACGGGACCTAGCAGCACACCCCGTGCGCAACCTTTTGGTGGACATCGAGGAGGCCGCATAAGCATGCATTCTTCCAATGACGCAACACAGCAGCCATCCCTAAAACATGCAGACCTTTTCTCCTTCCCCCCGACACAGAGAGACAGCCTCCTCGACTCCCCCACCACAAAAGCCAAACGCTCAACCGACCAGAGCCACAACTTGCGAGCATCGTTCGAAAAGCTCCAAGCATCCCTAGACAAGGCGTTCCCCGAACAGGCAAGAGCAATCTAAGCCCATCGCGCTTTATACTGATGCCATGCGAAACATGGATCACATAGAATTGCACCGCGGAGGACGCGAGGAAGCGTTTCCCGAGACCGCCGAAGACTGGCCCTATATTGCCGAACGCGCAGAATTCGCTCGCTATCCGGGCAATTCCGTCCCCTGGCACTGGCATTCCGAAGTTGAGCTTTTCTACATGGAGCAGGGAGCGATTGACTATCGAACGCGCGCGGCTCATGAGCACGTACGCTTTGAGGAAGGGTCTGCCGGCTTTATCAACGGCGGCGTTTTGCACAGCACGCTGCAATCACCCAATTCGGCACCAGCCATTCAAATGTTGCATATCTTTCAGCCGTCGATGCTCGGCGATCCCGCGGGACGCCTTCAAAAGCGCTATATCAATCCTTTGCTGCAATGTCGAGGCGTCGATGTGCTCAAATGGTCGCCCACCAACCCCGACGATATGCCCTTTATCGATTTGCTAAAGAGTTCCTTTAACCACGACCTTCAACGGCCGCAGAACGAGATGGCGCTTCGGAATAGCTTGTCAGAGCTCTGGATTCAGATTTACGCCAAGGCCGAACCGCTTTTTTCCTCCGACAACGCCTCTTGGATGACCAACCGCGACGTACAGTTCAAGGCAATCCTGGACTATATCCGCGCAAACTATGCAGCCGCTATAGATGTGCCCCAGATGGCATCTGCAGCCGGCGTAAGCGAAAGAGAGTGTTACCGCATTATCGAAGCTTGCGCAGGAACGACCCCGGCGGCATATCTGCGCGCATACCGCGTAAACCGTGCTTGCAAGCTCTTGGCACACACCACGCGAACGGTACAGACGGTCGCGCGCCAATGCGGCTTTGCGACAGCAAGCCATCTTGGCCAGGTATTTAAAGAACAAATGGGGTGCACTCCTTCGAGCTATCGAGCAGCGAGGCAGAATCTCGATAGCACCAGGCAGAAATCCCGCTAGCCTTTCTTCTGTCACCGCATCAAACTTGCAGGCAAACAACAGAGAGGAGCAACCATATGAAGCACTTTGACCATATCGTATTTGACGTTGATGGGACATTGGCAGATACAGAAGAAAGCGTTCTATCATCGCTTGTCCAGATTGTCCAAGAAGAGACCGGCAAAACGCTCCCCCGACACGAGCTTGAATTTGCCCTCGGCATACCCGGCAAGGATGCCCTTGAGAAACTTGGAATCTACTCGCAGGCAACGTTGAATCGCTGGTGCCAAGTTGCTGCCAGCTTTAAAAGCACCATCAGCGTGTTTCCAGGCTTGCTTGAAGTCATCGCAACACTCGCCAACAACGGCTGCAAACTTGGCATCGTCTCCTCACGTGCGCGCGACGAATACGCAGAAGAAATTGCACCCCTTGGCTTCGATAAGTATTTTGAGCACATCATCCTTGTCGAAGACACAACCGAACATAAACCCGCACCCGCTCCCATGCTCGAATATCTCCGGCGTACGGGCGCGAATCCTGGCAACGTCGTCTACGTTGGCGACACCGTCTACGACGAACAATGCGCAACTTCAGCAGGGGTCAGTTTTGCCAGAGCAGCATGGGGATCACACCAAGATATCCCAAATGCCACCTACAACCTCAAAACCCCCAACGACCTGTTAACCCTAACAACCAAGTAACCCTCCCATCCCAAATTCGCAGTCCTAACGCCACAAGGGCGACGACCTCGAGAAGGTCAACTTGGGAGGGACGAGGGCTTAGTTCCCCAATCTTTCCGCAGGGGGGTGTTCCTATAGTTTTGTCAATTGGGAAATGCTCTCCGTGCGACCGAATCGCGGCATGCTGACGCCAAGCCA
>NZ_JBCJBG010000016.1:0-41970 GCF_039062315.1 Collinsella aerofaciens | reverse complement strand
AAGGGCGGCGACGTCCTCAGCCGAGCCGCACTAATCGCCCGAGCTCTTCCGGAACCGCACCTCGCGGCCCGCGGGACATGCGCTCTGAAGCGCGGTCCGGGCACGAGGATGCCCCCGAGTCATCTCCCCTATGCGCCATGCGGCCCCCAGGGCACGTAGATGTGACACCGGACACCGTAACGGTGGGCGCCGCCCACCGGTCAGCGGCCAGAGCATGGGGGGCACGCCCGGTCCCGTTCCGAACCCGGAAGCTAAGCCCCATCGCGCCGAGAGTACTGCGGGGTCAGCCCGTGGGAGGCCAGGGCGCCGCTGACCGGTGGACGGCACCGAGCCGTCATCGAACTGAGAAGGGGGAGGCCTCGCGGCCTCCCCCTTTTTTGCGTTTGATAGAGAGTTGTAATACAAGAACTCGCCTTCGTTTAGCTTGTCTTACTGTTTGGCTGTATTTTGAGTCCTTCTTTTGTATTTGCGCGATAATAACTCCCATTGGCGTTAGGGAGGACTTGATGTTTACCGTTTTTGTCTTGGGCAATATTGCTTCGGGAAAGTCGACTGCCTGCCGCTATCTCGAATCTCATGGCGCCATGCTTATCGATCTGGATGAGCTTGCCAAATCGCTGTATGTGCCAGGCTCCGATATCGTCAATGCCCTCGCCGAAGAATTCGGTTGGGACATTCTGGACGGGGAGGGCGGCATTCGCCGCAATGTTCTCGCTGCTCGAGCTTTCGCCTCTCCTGATACAGTTGCGCGGCTCAACGACATCGTTCATCCGGTTCTCATCGAACAGCTGTCATTGAGGATTCTTGATCCGGTTTGCTGCACGGTTTCGTCCCCCCGTTTCCCCTTTGCGGTTGTTGAGGTTTCTGCCCCGACTGGTTTTGAGGATGCTTTTGGCCTGGCAGATGAAATCCTGGTTATCAGCGCTCCTTTAGCAGTTCGTCGCGAGCGTGCCATTCATCGTGGTATGGAGTCCTCTGATTTTGATGCGCGCTCTGCATGCCAGCCTGATGAGGCTTCGCTTTGCAATCTCGCTACAACGGTGATTGATAATGCGGCAGGCGATAACTCGCTCTTTGAACAACTTGACGCATGGCTTGCGCGCCATGGCTTCGGGGATGTCGTGGATAAGGAGGAGGCCGATGCCTAAGACACGTTTCTTTACGTGGTATCGCGTGGCGCCACTTGCCGTTGTGTTCGTCTTCGGCCTTATTTCGCTCGTCTACTCGTGTGCTCCTGCCGCTTTCTTTAAGCCGCTGTATCCGATTGACTACGAGGCGTATGTAAAACAATCCAGTATTTCGCATAATCTGGATCCGTATCTGGTGTGCGCTGTCATTAAGTCGGAATCGAATTGGGATTCCGAGGCCGAGTCGAATCAGGGTGCTCAGGGATTGATGCAGCTGATGCCCGAGACTGCCCAGGATATGATCGCCAAGGGTCTTGTCGACGGAGGGGAGTATTCGGCCGACAATCTTAACGATCCGGCTACGAATATCGAGTTTGGCTGCGCATACCTCTCGTATCTTCTAACCTATTTCAACGGGTCGACGGATAGTGCCATTGCCGCCTATAACGCCGGTATGGGCAATGTCGACGGATGGGCGCAGCAGAACACGTCACTCCATAATGCGATTACCTTCCCTGAAACTCAGGCTTATCTGATTCGCGTCAATAATGCCTGGGTTCGATATAAGACTCTCTATCCCGATCGGTTCGTATAGGACTAAGCCCACCGCCTGCGTATACTGCAGATGTATGAGTTAGGAGTATCCATGGCGGAATTTGAAGTAGAACGCGTTGGTGGTGAACTTAAGCGCTTTGGCGTTGAGGGCGTTGAGGTGCCGTTTGAAGTCGTCTCTCCCTATGAGCCTGCCGGTTCCCAGCCTAAGGCCATTGAGTCGCTTGTGCAGGGCGTGAGGGACGGAGACCGCTATCAGGTTTTGCTGGGTGTGACTGGTTCGGGCAAGACCTTCACGATGGCAAAGACTATTGAGGCCCTGGGAAAGCCGACGCTGGTCATGGCTCCGAATAAAACGCTCGCCGCTCAGCTTGCGAGCGAGCTCAAAGAGTTTTTTCCCAATAATGCTGTGGTCTACTTCGTCTCGTACTACGACTACTATCAGCCCGAGGCGTATGTGCCGCAAAGCGATACATATATCGAGAAAGACTCCTCGATTAACGAAGAGGTCGAGATGCTGCGCCATCAAGCGACCGCGTCACTGCTCTCTCGACGCGATGTGATCGTTGTCGCATCGGTCTCGTGTATCTATGGCATTGGCTCTCCTGAGGACTATGCGGGTCTGGCTCCAAACGTCGACAAGAAGGTGCCGCTCGAGCGCGATGACTTTATCCATGCACTTATCGACATTCAATATGATCGCAATGACTATGACCTGGCACGTGGCACGTTCCGCGTGCGCGGCGATGTTGTCGACGTGTATCCGCCTTATGCCGAGCATCCGTTGCGGTTTGAGTTCTTTGGCGACGAGGTCGAGCTGATTGCCGAGATCGATGAGGTCACCGGTGAGATGCTTCGTGAGTACGAGGCCATCCCCGTATGGCCGGCATCGCACTACGTGACCGAGAAGCCGAAAGTCAAGGCAGCTCTGAAATCGATCAGCGAAGAGTGCGAGAAGCGCGTGGCGGAGCTCAAGGCGACCGACAAGTTGCTCGAGGCGCAGCGTCTGCAGCAGCGCACCGATTATGATCTTGAGATGCTCGAGACGATGGGCTTTTGCAACGGCATCGAGAACTACTCGCGTCATCTGGACGGTCGCAAGCCGGGTGAGCCGCCGTTTACCCTAATCGATTACTTTCCCAAGGATATGCTCTGCATCATCGATGAGAGCCATGTGACGGTGCCGCAGATTCGCGGCATGCACGAAGGTGACCGCTCGCGTAAGGTGACGCTGGTGGAACACGGTTTTCGCCTGCCCTCGGCGCTCGATAACCGTCCGCTTCGTTTCGATGAGTTTGAGGCGAGGATACCCCAGTTTATCTATGTTTCGGCCACTCCGGGCGACTACGAGCTGCGGGTGAGCCAAAACGACGTGGAGCAGATTATTCGTCCGACCGGCCTGCTCGACCCCAAGATTGACGTGCGTCCAGTTCGCGGCCAGATTGACGATCTTGAGGACGAGATTCGCGAGCGCGTTGCCCGCAAGGAGCGCGTGCTGGTGACCACGCTGACCAAACGCATGGCTGAGGACCTGACCGACCATCTACTCGACGCCGGCATTAAGGTCAACTACATGCACTCTGATACGGCGACAATGGACCGTGTCGAGATCCTGCGAACGCTGCGCGAGGGCAAGATCGATGTTCTCGTTGGCATCAACCTGCTTCGCGAGGGCTTGGATCTTCCCGAGGTCTCACTGGTGGCAATTCTCGATGCCGATAAGGAAGGCTTCTTGCGCAACCGCCGTTCGCTGATTCAGACGATTGGCCGTGCGGCCCGTAACGCCGATGGCGAAGTCATCATGTATGCAGACGTTGTGACCGATTCGATGAAAGAAGCCATCGAGGAGACGCAGCGCCGTCGTGAGATTCAGATGGCATATAACGAAGAGCATGGCATTGTGCCCAAGACGGTCCGCAAGGCCATCAACGACATCTCAAGTTTTATTGCCGAGGCTGAAAAAACTGTGGGTTCCAAGGGGCGCTCGAAGGGCGACTCTCTTGGCCATGGCGCATTCTATACGCCCGATGAGTCGGGTGAGGGCGGCGTGCCGGAAACGGTGGCGCCCGAGCAGACACTTGCGGAGCAGCTGGAAGAACTGCCGCATGACGAGCTTGTGCGGATCGTCGAAACCATGGAAGAGGACATGCGTAACGCTTCTGCCGCCATGGACTTTGAGGAGGCGGCGCGCCTGCGCGATGCCGTCGTTCAGATTCGGGCGATGCTCGAGGGTGCGTCTGAGGACGAGACGATCGAGCGCTTACGTTCGCAGGCCCGCAAGGGTTCCACGTTCGCATCGGGCAGAAAACGCCAGGGTGCACGGTTTAAGAAATAGCGAACAGGCCCCGAGTTCCCTGTGGAGCTCGGGGCCTATGTCTTTTGCGTGCTGGAATTCGTGCGTTAGAGGTCTGCGATCAGGGCTTCGGCACAACGGATGCCGTCGGTGGCCGCGCTCATGATGCCGCCGGCATATCCAGCTCCCTCACCACAAGGGTAGAGGCCCGGGGTCGACACGGCATGGCACGTTCGGTCTCGGGTGACAGTGACCGGTGAGCTCGAACGAGTCTCCACGCCGGTAAGAACGGCATCGGGACGGTCGTAGCCTCGTAGCTTTTTTCCGAGTAGGGGAAGTCCCAGGCGGAGCGACTCGACGATATGCTGCGGTAGGGCTTCGTCAATTGCCGTCCAGGTCACACCGAGCGGATAGGTGGGCTTTACCTTTCCGGGCGCCTTGCTGGCGCGTCCTGCGAGGAAATCTCCGACGAGTTGTGCCGGTGCGTTCCAGTTGGAACCGCCCAGGCGATAGGCGGCCGCCTCGCAGGCACGCTGGAGCTCGATGCCGGCGAGCGGGTCATCGTTGGGAAGGTCCTCAGGCGTGACGTTAACGAGCAGGGCGGCATTTGCGTTACGGCCGTCGCGGGCATTGAGGCTGGCGCCGTTGACGCACAGGTGGCCCTGCTCGGAAGAGGCGGCGACAACCTGCCCGCCGGGGCACATGCAAAACGAGAACACGCTGCGGCCGTTGGGAAGATGGGCAACAAGTTTGTAGGGGGCCGCCCCGAGCGCTGGATGTCCCGCCGAGGCTCCATATTGGGCTCGGTCGATGTCGCGTTGCGGATGCTCGATGCGAACGCCCATGGCAAAGGTCTTTTGTGCGAGGGCCACGTTGTGGTCCTTAAGGAGCTCAAAAATATCGCGAGCAGAATGCCCGCAGGCGAGGATGAGGTGCTTTGTCTCGATTGGCTCGTAAGCGGCGTCTTGGGACGATTGGACATCAATACCGGTGATGGCGCCAGACGCGTCGATGCGAATGTCGATGAGCTTCGTTCGATAGAGGACGACACCTCCGAGCTGCTCGATGCGCTGGGATATAGCGTTGACAACCGTGGGAAGGATGTCGGAGCCAATGTGCGGCTTGGCATCCCACAGAATATCGCGGGGCGCACCCGCCTCGACGAAGGTTTCGAGGATAAGGCGATGGGCGGGATTTTTTGTTCCCGTATTGAGCTTGCCGTCCGAGAAGGTCCCCGCGCCGCCCAGACCAAACTGGATATTGCTCTCGGGGTCGAGGATGCGCTCCTTTAGAAAGAGGTCGATCGCATGCGAGCGGCGAAATGCCGGGTCGCCGCGCTCGATGAGCAAGGGCTTAAGACCTGCTTCGGCGAGCGTGAGCGCAGCGAAAAGGCCGGCGCATCCGGCGCCGACAACGACAGGGCGTTCTTGAGGTGCGTCGGAGACGGGGGAGGGGAATGAAGGCTCATAGTCTTCTATCGCGCGTACGCGCGAGCGGTCACGCTCGGCAACGCTGTCGACCGCTTCTCGCTCGAGGTGGGGACTAGTCAGCTCAACACGAAAGCTCAGGATAAAATGGACGTCTCGTTTTTTGCGAGCGTCGATTGACTTGCGGTGGAGCTCGATGGACTTGATCTCGGAGTCCTTGCAACGTAGGACGCGCTTGGCGACTCGCTTGCCAACAACGAGGCAGGCATTTTCATCGCCGGCTTCATCGAGCGATGCGTTGACTTGGGTGATTTCGATCATCGAGGTCTCCTTAGAGGCAAGAAAGAGGCCGTCCGGTATCCCAGACGGCCCGAATGCGTTTTTGATTATAGACTGCGCGGCTACAGGCTGCTTGCAGCGCGAATGCCCGAGAGCCAGGCCCACGCAAGGTTAAAGCCCCCGCAATCGGCGTCGATGTCGAGCGCTTCGCCGCAGACGTAAAGCGGGGCGTCGACAGCGCTGCGCGCGCGCAGACTGGGTGTTGAGATGCTCTCGACAGATACGCCACCACGCGTGACCTGCGCCGAGCGCTCCTCGGCTGTTCCCTCGACGAGTAACTTAAAGTGCTTGAGGATCGAGACCAGGTGGATGACATCGTTGGAACCTGGATGGCACTGCTCGAACGCTGTGCAGACGACGCGGGAGAGTTGCGGGGCGAGCATGCCGTCGAGCCAACGGGGATCGCGGGGCGAAAAGCCGCCGAGTAGCTCAACGCGCCGATTAAGCATATCGAGCAACTCGTCTTTGGAGAGGTCGGGGAAAACGTCGAGCAGGATCGTATCGCCGTGCTGGATACGACGAGAGAGGTTGAAGACAGCGACGCCCGAGATACCGAAGGGTCGAAACAGCACTTCACCGTCTTCGTGCCAGAGCTCATTATGATTACGGGCGAGCGTCAAGCGGGCGTGGACGCGCAGACCATCCAAGGTCTTGAGGGCCGTCTGGTCGCCAACGACCGATGCCGACACGGGGCAGAGGACGGGGCGCTGCGAAGTGAGGGGGAGGCGAAACGTATCGGCGATACCGGTGGGGTTGCCGCCCGTGGCGATAATTACGGTATGTGCCTGCGGGGCCTCGTTCTTGCGAGGAACATCGGCGAGCGCTTTCCGAAGCGAGCGGAGCTCCGATTTTCGGTCGTCGTGCTTTTTTGCCTTGAGCGCCCGCGCTGGACGGTCTATTTGGAGTGCCCAGCCTCCGGAAGCTTTGTGCGCCGAGACAACGTTGGCTCCGCAGATTAAGGTGATATCTAGGCGGTCGCAAACGTTGAGAAGCGCGTTGCGCACCGATTCGGCGCGAAGGGAGCGCGGGTACAGCCGGCCTTCCTCGGAGGTTGTCATGATGCCCAGCGAGGAGAAGAAACTCATAAGCTCTTGTTCGGGCTGGGGCCCGATGACGGATTCGACGAATGCAGGGTGGTTATACCGCTGAGCATCAATCGATTCGTTGGAGAGGTTGCAGCGGCCGTTGCCGGTCGCAAGGAGCTTAAGGCCGCAGGCGACATCGCGCTCAACGATGCAGACGCTTTTGCCAGCGCGCGCGGCCGTAATGGCGGCGGCGAGGCCTGAAGCCCCGCCGCCGATTACCAGGACGTCATAGAAGGCGCTCGTGTTCACTTAGGCCTCGTCGGTCTCGTGCGGGGTAATGGCCTCGACGGCAGAGACTGCCTTGGGCAACATGCCATCGGGCAGCGCGGTCTCGACCTCGCCCTTATCGCAGGCCTCGGCGAGTGCCGGATTAATGGGAAGCTGGCCCAAGATGTCGAGGTTATAGCGCTCTGCGACCTCGGGGAGCTTGCTCTTGCCAAAGACCTCGATCTTCTTGCCGCAGTCGGGGCACTCAATATAGCTCATGTTCTCGACAATGCCCAGAATGGGGACGTTCATCTTCTCGGCCATGTTGACCGCCTTGGCGACGATCATCGAGACTAGATCCTGCGGGCTCGTGACGATGACGATGCCATCGACGGGCAGCGACTGGAAGACGGTGAGCGCGACGTCGCCTGTTCCCGGAGGCATGTCGACCAGCAGGTAGTCGATGGGGCCCCACGAGGTCTCGCTCCAGAACTGCCTAATGGCGCCTGCGATGACCGGACCGCGCCAAAGGACGGGGTCGGTCTCGTTTTGGAGCAGCAGGTTGGAGCTCATGACCTTGACACCGTGCTCGGAGATTTCGGGCAGCATAAGGTTGCCAAGGGCATGGACGTGGCGTCCGCTCATACCGAACATCTTGGGGATAGAGGGACCGGTGATGTCGGCATCGAGGACGCCGACCTTGTGGCCGTGACGGGCGAGCTCGGTGGCGATGGCGCCGGTGACAAACGACTTGCCGACGCCGCCCTTGCCGGAAAGCACGGCAATGACGCGCTTGACCTCGGACAACGTATTTTCCTCAAATTGCGACGGCGACGTTTGTCCGCCGGCGGCCTGTGCGTGCTCGCAACCCATGTATGACTCCTTTGTATATGTTGGGGCCGGGGCCCCGCGATGTGACACGAGCGTCATTGTACCCTCGTTTGCGAGCGGGAGTCATTTGCGATGCATTTGGGCCGAGCGTGCTTGCAATACGATGGGCCCAAGCGAATGGGCGGGCTTACTGAACTTTGCTGGCGAACTCGAGGTATTGCATGCGCTGCAGCTTGTCGATCGTCGAGGTGTATGGGCTGTCTTCAGATTCCAAGTCGTAGCGCAGCCCGTCGGCACCAAGATAGCCGGCGACATTGATGGTGGGCACATCTGACCTTGTTGCAAGCAGAGCCTTTTGATAGTCGGTGAGCGGGGCGCCGATCTTATTAAGGGTAATGGCTGCAATCTCGTTTGCCCCGACGGTGTCGTAGACGTTGAGCTCGGTATTGCCGGCGATTTCATAGTTGGCCCAGACGAAATAGGTCGACTGATGGATACGGAAAGCGTGGCTTGCCGTATCTTCCTGAGGGTACAGCTCGTCGTTGAGAGTCGTTGCGGCGCTCGGCTGATGGTCGCCAAAAAAGACAAGAACAACCGGTCTGCCGATATTGCGGAGCTCGTTGATAAAGTACTCGAGGTCCCGGTCGGATGCGTTGATGCAGGTGAGATAGGTGTTGAGCGCGCTATTGGCGCCCTCGCTGGCTCCCTCGACCCAATAGTTTGTCAGCTCTTCGGCGGGAACGGTGCCGACATCGTATCCGCCATGGTTTTGCATCGTGACATCGAAGATGAACTGCGGAGCGTCGTCGGTCCTCAGCAGGTCGAGTATCTTGTCATAGGTGGCGTAGTCGCATACGCCGGCATGGTAATAGGGTGCACCTTCGAAATCGGCGATAGATAGGAAATCTCCAAAGCCCAGCTGCTGATAGATTTTATCTCGATGGTAGTTAACGGGGTTTTGCGGGTGCATGGCAGTGGCGGTGTATCCAAGTTCTTTAAGGTCCTTTGCCAAGCTGCTGACATCATTCATCTGATAAAGCTGATAGGGAATCTTGCCCACTCCGACAAAGGCGGTCGTAGCTCCGGTCAAAAACTCAAATTCGGAGTTCGCTGTTCCGCCGCCTGCGACCGAGGCGAGCATAGTGCCGCGTACGAGCGTGTCGGGAAGCGAGTTATAAAACGCAGGGCCGGTATACCCGGCCGCCTGGAGCTGCTCAAAGCACGAAAGGTCGCTAAAGCTTTCGTTCATGACGGCGACGATTGTCGGCTTGATTTCATTGAATTGAGCAACGGCGGCGGCACGCTGCTCGCTCGAGCCATACGTGCTGTCATAGGCGGCGGCGAGCTCCCGCTCGATGTCCTGGGCTTCATCAGACGTATAGCCTGCGGGCTTTTCTATGGGCAGTTCGTTGACCATTTCGGTGAACGAGGTGAGAAAGCCCTGAGACACATACGTCGTAATAGGCTGCCAACGGTCAAATCCAAAGTCGAGCGCCTGTTCCAAGTCGATGCTGGAAAAGCTAGAGAGACCCACGGCAGTCACCAGCAGGAAGGCACAGAGATTGCCGGCAATGACGGGAAAGACGCGAGAGGGCGTACGGAGTTTTCGCGGCCGGATGAGCGAAAGAAGCCCAAAGGAGATTTCGAGCAGCGCGAGCGATGTGACGATACCGGCGGTAAAGGCGAACTCGTATCCTTCGCTTACCTCCGCTGCGGTGCCCAGGGCCAAAATATCGCTCGGCAGGATGGCTTCGCCTTTAAATGTCACGACGAAGTGCTCGGCAATGCCAAGGATGCAGCAGACGATGGGCACAAGGGTCATGACCCCTCCGTGCCGTTGTCCTAGCAAATAAAGAGAGAGCAGGATCGTCGCGAGCAGCCCGACGGAAAAACCAAATGAGTTTGCTGGAATGCGATAGAACGTGTCGTTGCAGGCGATTTCGAGCGAAACGAACGAGAGCACCGAAACCGCGGCGATGACGAGAACGTCGCGACAGGTGCAAGCAATCGTTCCCGTTGCGAAATCGGATTGGTCGATGAATCTCGATACCAAGGGCTCGACAAGGAGCATGACGGCAGCGGCACTGAGCGCTGAATAGGAAAGGATCCATAGGGAACTGTCCTCGTTTACAAGCACTTGATTCGTAATCCAGGCAGCCACCACACCGAGCGGAATGAGGAGCGTCGCGCACCAAAAGGCGCGGGCAATGGGCGGCTTTTCATTGCGTTTGATTGAAAAATACACGCGCACGACGACGGCGGCTACGATAAGGGCGGCGATGAATATGGGCAGATTGGCCATGTCACTCGAAGTGATTTCAAGGGGGATATCTTCGGTCATGGACGTTCCTCTGTTACAGCAAATTAAGTTCAGTATTAGATTACTGTAACCTTTCCACGGCATTTCGAGAAACAAAGCGCCCGATACGCAAAGCTAAAGGTCTGCGAATCTTGTATTACGAACATCTGTGCGCGTCGAGTGCGCTAAACTCATCGGCAGTATGATTCGATACAATAGGAGGCAAGGAGCTTCCATGTCTGATTCTTCTATCGTTATTCGCGGCGCTCGTGAGCACAACCTCCGCGATATCGATGTTTCCATTCCGCGTGACCAACTCGTGGTCATTACCGGTCTTTCTGGCTCGGGCAAGAGCTCGCTGGCATTTGACACTATCTATGCCGAGGGCCAGCGTCGATACGTCGAGAGCCTTTCGAGCTATGCGCGCCAGTTCTTGGGCCAGATGGACAAACCCGACTTGGATTCAATCGACGGCCTTTCGCCGGCGGTGTCGATCGACCAAAAGACGACGTCTAAAAACCCTCGCTCGACGGTTGGCACCGTAACCGAGATTTATGACTATCTGCGCCTGCTGTTCGCCCGTGTGGGCACCCCGCACTGTCCCGAATGCGGCCGCGTCATTGAGCGCCAGACGACCGACCAGGTTGCCGACAAGGTCTTGGCGGCGGGGGAGGGCCGTCGCGCGTTTGTGCTGGCACCGGTGGTGCGCGGGCGAAAAGGCGAGTACACCAAGCTGTTTGAGGACCTTCGCGCCGAGGGCTTTAGCCGCGTGCGTGTCGACGGTGAAGTGCGCTCGCTCGACGATCCGATCGATCTGGATAAGAAATTCAAGCACGATATCGAGGTCGTGGTCGACCGCATCGTGATTCGCGAGAACTCGCTGGGCCGTATCGCCGAGTCCGTTGAACAGGCGACTGCGCTGGCGCACGGCAATGTGAACGTATACTTGCTGCCCGACCGCGACGCTCCCGAGGGGACCGAAGGCGAGTTGCTGGAGTATTCGCTGGCGTTAGCGTGCCCGGAGCATGGACACTCCATCGATGACCTGCAGCCGCGTGATTTTTCGTTCAACGCTCCCTATGGCGCATGTCCTGAGTGCGACGGCCTGGGCTTTAAGAAAACCGTTGATGCCGAGGCGCTGATCGAGGACCCCTCGAAGTCCATTGCCGACGGAGTCTTTGGTAGCCTGTTTGGCAATTCGAACTACTATCCGCAGATTTTTGCTGCGGTCTGCAAACACTTTAAGGTGAGCACCGATACGCCGTGGGAGGACTTGTCCCCTCGCGTGCGTCGTGCATTCTTGGATGGCCTGGGCGATACGAAGATCTCGGTCGACTACCAAAAGCTCGACGGACGTCGCAGCCAGTGGGATACCAAGTTTTCGGGCGTTCGCAACATCCTGTACGAACGCTATACCGAGACGACGAACGAGAACACCAAGGCGCGCTTGGAGAAGTACATTCGCGAGGAACCGTGCTCGAGCTGCCACGGCGCTCGTTTGCGCCCTGAGATGCTCGCCGTCACCGTGGGCGGCAAGTCCATTTACGAGGTTTGTTGCCTGTCGTGCCGTGAGTCGCTCGAGTTTTTTGAGGGCCTGGAGCTCACCGAGCGCCAACAGTTTATCGGCGGGCGCATCGTCAAGGAAATCCTGGAGCGCTTGCGTTTTCTGGTCGATGTTGGACTCGACTATCTGACGCTCGATCGTGCCTCGGCGACGCTTTCCGGTGGCGAGGCGCAGCGTATTCGCCTGGCAACGCAGATCGGCGCGGGTCTCATGGGCGTGCTCTATATTCTGGATGAGCCCTCGATCGGTCTTCATCAGCGTGACAACGAGCGCCTGATCAAGACGCTCGAGCGCCTGCGCGATATCGGCAATACCGTTATCGTCGTCGAACACGACGAGGATACAATCCGTGCCGCCGACTACGTGATCGACATGGGGCCCGGCGCCGGCGTCAACGGCGGACACGTAGTCGCGGCGGGAACGCCTGCCGATATCATGGCTTGTCCTGAGTCGATGACGGGCGCTTATCTGACCGGCAAACGAATGATCCGGGTGCCTGATGAACGGCGCAAGCCCGGTCGCGGCTGCCTTAAAATTACGGGCGCTCGAGCCAACAACCTCAAAAACGTTACCGCCAAGATCGAGTTTGGTACGCTTACGGTTGTTACCGGCGTGTCGGGATCGGGCAAGAGCTCCCTGGTTACCGACACCATTGCGCCTGCCCTTACGAATGCCATTCACCGTTCGACGCGCCCTGTGGGTCCGTATAAGAAAATCGAGGGCATCGAGTGTATCGATAAGGTTATCGATATCGACCAGTCGCCGATTGGCCGCACGCCGCGTTCCAACCCTGCTACCTATATCGGCCTGTGGGATGATCTTCGCGCGCTGTTTGCGAGTACGCCGGAGTCGAAGGCGCGCGGCTACTCGCCGGGTCGTTTCTCCTTTAATGTGAGTGGCGGGCGCTGTGAGGCGTGCAAGGGCGACGGACAGATCAAGATCGAGATGCACTTCCTTCCCGATATCTACGTTCCTTGCGAAGTTTGCGGCGGTAAACGCTACAACCGCGAGACACTCGAGGTCACCTACCGTGGCAAGACCATCTCGGACGTGCTAGACATGAGCGTCACCGAGGCGCTGGCCTTCTTTGGGAATATCCCGCAGATTAAGCGCAAACTCCAGACGCTGTACGATGTAGGCTTGGGCTACGTGAGCCTAGGCCAGCCCGCCACGACGCTCTCGGGCGGCGAGGCGCAGCGTGTGAAGCTCGCTAAGGAGCTTCATCGACGCCAGACGGGCAAGACGTTCTATATTTTGGACGAGCCGACGACCGGCCTTCATTTTGAGGACGTCCGCCAGCTGCTCGATGTGCTACAGCGCTTGGTCGATGCGGGCAACACGGTGCTGGTGATTGAACACAACCTTGATGTCATCAAGGTTGCCGACCGCCTGATCGATATGGGTCCCGAGGGCGGTAACGGCGGCGGAACCGTCGTGGTTTCGGGCACACCGGAGCAGGTTGCGGACTGTCCGCAGAGTTATACGGGCAAGTTTTTGGCGCCGTTGCTCAGGCGCGACCGGGAGCGTCAGGCTCAACTTGATGCTCAATAAATAGGCGATTCAGTTTATGGGCGCCATCGACTCCTTGTGATTCGATGGCGCTTGCTGTGCCGAAGTGACGTATGCAGCCGAATTGGACATATACTTAATCTTTGCGTCCGAATGCGAGGGAAAGGATATGTCATGGCAAAGGCTGTAAAGACGCCAAAAACCAATGCGATGCGCGAGCTGGAAAGCGCCGGCATTTCCTATGTTCTACATACGTACGAAGACGATGGCGATGAGTCGGTGGGCCTGGGTGTCGCGATTTCGGAGCAGCTTGGCGAGGAGCCCGGTCAAGGATTTAAGACTTTGGTCTGTGTGACACCGTCCAACGACTATGTCGTGTGCTGCATCCCTGTTGCCGACGAGCTCGATCTAAAGTCCGCCGCGCGTGCCGCGGGGGAGAAGTCCTTGGCCATGATGCATGTGAAGGATTTGCTTGCGGCGACTGGCTACGTTCGCGGCGGCTGCAGCCCGGTCGGTATGAAAAAACGCTACCGGACGCTCATTGATGAGACGTGTGTCCTTTGGGATACCATTTTTATTTCGGGAGGCAAGCGTGGTTATCAGCTCGAGCTTGCACCCGATGATTTAATTGCATTTTGCGGGGCGACGGTTGCCGCGATTACGAGAGAGGACTGAGCGATGCCGCAGGAAGAATTGAAGCGCGGAGCTCATTTTGCAAGAAAATCTGCGCCTCAGACACCCTCGTCCGAAGCTTCTTCGTCGCGAGATGACACTGACGACATGGGCTCGTCGGACTACTCCACGGTTGGTCGTTCCGCCGGGCTTATGACCATCCTGACCATCGTGTCTCGCGTCACCGGTTTTATCCGCACGTGGGCAATGGCGGCCGCTATCGGCATGTCGCTACTCTCGTCCTCCTATCAGGTCGCCAACAACCTGCCCAATATGCTCTACGAACTCGTGATGGGCGGCATGCTCGTGACGGCGTTTTTGCCCGTGTACATGGGCGTGAGGCGTGAGCAGGGTCGCGAGGCCTCGAACGAGTACGTGGGCAACCTGCTTGGCATTCTGCTTTTGGTGCTGGGTGGCATTTCGTTGCTGGGGACCGTGTTCGCCCCGGGCTTTATCTGGACGCAATCGTTCCTTTCGGGTGACGGCGGCAGCATGGATACCGCTGCGTTCATGTTCCGTTTCTTTGCCATCCAGATTCTGTTTTATGGTTTGGGTTCGGTGTTCTCGGGCGTTCTCAACGCGCATCGCGACTACTTCTGGTCGACGTTTGCCCCGGTCCTCAACAATGTGATCGTCATTGCGAGCTTTATGGGTTTTGCGCCCGTGTCCGCACAGTTTGGCGAACGTGCCGGCATCATCTTGATTGCGGCCGGTACGACCCTCGGTGTCTTTGTTCAGATGGCATGTCAGATCCCCGCGCTTGGCAAGCACGGCGTGCATCCCCATATCCATATCGACTTTAAGGACCCCGCGCTGCGCCAGACGATTGCGCTCGGTATCCCGACGCTGCTCGCCACGGTGTGCATGTTTGTCTCGACTTCTATCACCAACGCTGCCGCGCTGGTGGTCCAGCCCGAGACTGGCCCTTCCGTCATCGCCTATGCGCGCCTGTGGTACACGCTGCCCTACGCGCTGATTGCCGCCTCGCTTTCGACGGCGCTCTATACCGAGCTCTCTCACGACGCACAGGAGAAGGATTACGACAGCGTTCGCACGGGCATTTCGCGTGGCGTCGCCCAGATGCTGTTCTTCCTGATTCCGTTCGCGCTGTACCTGATTGTCTTCGCGCGTCCGCTCAACATGATTTACTGTGCCGGCAAGTTCGATGAATCCGGCGTGGCGCTGGTGTCCGAGTTCCTTGTCTACCTGGCGTTCTCGCTGCCGCTCTACGGTGTGGTCGTGTTGATGCAGAAGAGCTTCTCTGCCTTGCTCGACATGAAGCCCTATAGCCGCTATTGCCTGTATTCTGCCATCGGCCAGGCCGGCTCGGTTCTGCTGTTTGGCGTTGTGCTGGGCTTCGGCATGCCGGCAATCGCGCTTTCGTATGTCGTCGACTACGTGATCTTGGTCGGTTGTTCGCTGTGGTGGCTGCGTCGTCGTCTGCGTGGCCTTCAGGTCAAATCTATCCTGCATGGCGGTTTCTTTGGCCTTTTGCTCGGTGGCCTGGGTGCTGCCGCAGGCGCCGGCGTCATGTGGGCGCTTGAGCACTTTGTCGGGGCACTTGGCGGCTCGATTCTGATTACTCTTGGCTATGTTTGCGTTGCGGGTGTCGTCTCGCTTGCTGTTACCTTTGGCCTTGCCGCCGTCCTTAAGATGCCCGAGGTCTCGGCGCTGCTTCGTCGCAAGTAGGTGCGCGTGGCCGGTCACGACAACATTCCAACGCTTGCCGAACAGGTTTCGCGCGTTCCCACACAACCCGGTTGCTACCTTTGGAAGGATGCCAAGGGCGATGTCATCTACGTGGGCAAGGCGAAAAACCTGCGCGCCCGTATGCGCCAATACGTGACACTGCAGGATGAGCGTCAAAAGATCCCGCTGATGATGCAGCTGGTGGCGAGCTTTGACTATATCGTGGTGGAGACCGAGCATGAGGCGTTGGTGCTCGAGCGCAATTTGATTGGTCAGTACCATCCGTACTTTAACGTCGACCTCAAGGATGACAAGAGCTACCCCTTTATCGCCATTACAAAGGGCGACCTGTATCCCGCTATCAAATATACGCGTGAGCGTCATAAGCCGGGAACGCGCTATTTTGGACCCTATACCGATAGCCGTGCGGCACGTGAGACGATAGATACGCTGCGCAAGGTTATCCCCATCTGCTCCGTATCCTGTGCGGAGTGGCGTCGTTGTCGTCGTATCGTCGAGTCCCACAAGGGCGAGGAAGACATCGTCAATATGATTTGCGCGCAAAACGGGCGTCCCTGCTTTGACTACCATGTCGGGCGCGGCCCGGGTGCATGTGTCGGCGCGATTTCCCCGGCAGACTATGCCAAGAACGTCAAGCGTGTCGAGCGCTTTTTGTCGGGCCATCGCAAGGATGTCGTCGATGAGCTGACCTCCGAGATGACGGATGCCGCCGAGGCGCTCGACTTTGAGCGCGCGGCACGCGTCAAACGTCGTTTGGAGGTCATCAGGGGTCTGGACGATCGTCAGCAAGTCGTTTTTCCCTCCAGTGTCGATATCGATGTCATCGGGTTCTATCGCGAGGAGACCATCTCCGCCGCTTGCGTCTTCGTCGTTCGCGAGGGCCGAACAGTTCGCACCTGCGAGTTCATTCTCGACAAGGGTCTTGATGTTGACGAGGAAGAGCTCCAGTCGGGCTTTCTTAAGCGTTATTACGACGAGACGGCTGATATTCCAGCTGAGGTCAACCTTTCCGTCGAGCTTGAGGATGCGGAGGCGCTGGGGGAGTGGCTTGCGGGCAAGCGTGAGCGTTCCTGCCATCTCCATAGGCCGCAGCGTGGCGAAAAGCACCGTCTGCTCGATATGGCATCCAAAAATGCGCGCCATGCCCTCATGCGCTACATGATGCGAACGGGGTACGCTGACGACCGCACCAATCAAGCGCTCCTGGAGCTCGAAAGTGCGTTGGCGCTGCCATCGCCGCCGTTGCGTATCGAGTGCTTCGATATCTCGACGCTGCATGGCACCTTTACGGTCGCCTCGATGGTGGTGTTTACCAACGGGCGCGCCGACAAGAGCCAGTACCGTCGTTTTAAAATTCAGGCCGAATTGGACGAGGCAAACGACTTCGTGTCGATGTCCGAGGTTTTGGGACGACGCTATGCTCCCGAGCGCATGGCCGACGAGCGCTTTGGCTCGCGCCCCGATTTGCTCGTTGTCGATGGCGGTAAGCCGCAATTGACCGCTGCGATCAAGCAACTTGAGGCTCTTGGGCTCGATATACCAGTTTGTGGCTTGGCGAAGGCCGACGAGGAAGTTTTTGTGCCCTGGGACGAGACTCCTGTCGTGCTGCCGACCGGGTCTGCTTCGCTCTATCTAATTAAACAGGTACGCGATGAGTCCCACCGATTTGCCATTACGTTCCACCGCGAGTTGCGCGATAAAGCCATGACGGTTTCGGTACTCGATGACGTTCCAGGCGTGGGACCCACCAGAAAACGTGCCCTTATGCGCCATTTTGGCTCGATGAAGCGTTTGCGCGCGGCGAGCGAGCAAGAGATCGCGGAAGTTCGCGGCATACCTGCCGATGTTGCCAAGGCGGTCCACGAGGCGCTCGTTGCATGGAATGCCGAGCGCGCCGAGGCGGCGGCTGGCCATTCCGATAGCTAAACACGAGTCTAAACAACTGATATACATGATTGCGCGATTTTCAACCATTTATTTCGCCATGATTGCCTGCTGGTTTCGGGTTTTATTAACGCTAAAACGTTTGACTAACCCAAGCGAAAACCCTGCTATCCTGCGGGTTGACGAAGACTGATATCTCACCTCGCCGATACATACTGTCTGGCGAATCGTTTGTCAATGAATTCGGTGAACGGTAGTAAATACCGTTCAAGCGTATGTATGTATCGGTCGCCGAGCGCGGCACCTCAGTTGGGTACGTCGGTAGGTAAGGTATATATCGTCCGCAAGTTGCGCGGGGGCAAGTCTAGGTGCTCCCGAGTAAGATTCTCTATTGATAGGAGAAGACATGGCCATCATCAACAAGGGTATGTCCAGGCGTTCGTTCCTCGGCCTCACCGGCAGCGTCGCTGCTGTCGCAGGGCTTGGTCTCACCGGCTGCGGTGGCAGCTCTAGCGACGAGGGTTCCGCTTCCGGTTCCACCGATTCCGCCAACCGTGGCGGCGGCGTGATCACCGCTGGTTCCGCTTACGCTCCGTCCAGCTTCGATCCCGCCAGCACCGGCTCCGCTGTGGGCCTGGGTGCTAACTGGCACGTCGTCGAGGGCCTCTACGGCATCGATTACCACGACTACAGCACCTTCAACGAGCTCGCCACCGACGATCCCAAGTCTGTGGACGACACCACTTTCGAGGTCACCATCCGCAAGGGCGCCAAGTTCTCCGATGGCACCGAGGTCACCGCTGACGATGTCGTTGCCTCCTACACCGCTTGCGCCGCTTCCGCTACCTATGCTCCGTTCTTCCAGCCCTTCGAGTCCATCGAGGCCAAGGACGCCAGCACCGTGACGGTCAAGACCAAGGTCCCCAACTTCTCCCTGCTCAAGGATCGTCTGGCCATCGTCCGCGTTACCCCGGCCACCCAGACCGAGGAGGATCGCGCCAAGCAGCCGATCGGCTCCGGCCCCTGGATGTACGACTCTATCTCCGATACCGAGATTACCCTGGTTCCCAACCCCGAGTACAACGGTGAGTATGCTGCCGAGGATAAGAAGATCCAGTACAGCATCCTGACCGACCCCACCGCTCGCGTTACCGCTCAGCAGGAGGGCTCCACGCTCGTTATGGAGCTCGTTACCGCTGACGCCGTCGACCAGCTCGAGAGCGCCGGCTGCAAGATCGATAACGTTCAGGGTTTCGGCACCCGCTTCATCATGTTCAACGTCGCCAAGGAGCCTTGGAACAACGTCAAGGTCCGTCAGGCTGTCATGTATGCGCTCGACACCGAGAAGATGGTCAGCAACACCTTCGCCGGCCTTGCCACCGCTGCCAGCTGCTACCTGCCCAAGAGCTTCACCAACTATCATGAGGCTTCCACGGTGTACAAGACCGACGCCAAGAAGGCTAAGAAGCTCATCGAGGAGTCTGGCATCACCCCGGGTGCCATCACCCTGCGCACCACCGACAACGAGCAGATTAAGGGCATGGCCGCCCAGGTCAAGAACGACCTCGACGCTCTCGGCTTCGATGTGACCATCCAGACCGATACCTCGCCGGCTACCTACGCTGCCATCGACGGCGGCGAGGCCTACGATATCCTCCTTGCCCCTGGCGATCCTTCCTGCTTCGGCGCCGACCCCGACCTGCTGCTCAACTGGTGGTACGGCGACAACGTCTGGATGCAGACCCGTTGCCCGTGGAAGGAGTCCGCTGAGTGGCAGAAGCTCCACGGTCTCATGGACGAGGCTCTTGCCGCCGAGGGCGACGAGCAGCAGAAGAAGTGGAACGAGTGCTTCGACATCATTGCCGACAACGCCGTTCTGTACCCCGTTGTCCACGTCAAGACCGTCTCCGCTTCCTGGGACGATCCGTCCACTGCGCCCAACGGCGAGGCCCTCGATGGCTTCAAGGGCATCGGCACGACGAGCATGTCCTTCAGGGGCGTTGCGACCGTCAAGGCGTAAGACTCGCTTGAGTCTGTATGCAGGATGTCGGTCGTTGGGACCGTATCCTCATAGTTGAAACAAAGACCCGGGCGGCAACGATGTCGCTCGGGTCTTGTAATGAGTATCCGTACTCATATACCAGTTGGTCCTACCGACAAAAGAAAGGGGAGAGAACGTGAACAACTTGCTACGTTTGATTGGAAGGCGTCTTGTGGCGCTGCCGATCATGGCATTGGGCGTCACCGTCCTGGTGTTCTTCCTTATGTCGTTCTCCAAGACCGACCCCGCCTACACGGCGTTGGGTGACGGTGCCTCGCCCGAGGCGGTTGCCGAGTACCATGAGAAGTATGGTCTGGACGACCCCTGGCCCGTGCGCTACGTGCGCTATATGGGCGATCTGATCCATGGCGACATGGGCACCTATGGTGCTGCTCGCAACTCCGTTGCCAAGCGCATCTCCACGGCCCTGCCCGTCACGATGCAGCTGACCTTCATCGGTCTTGCCATCGGTGCGGTCGTTTCGTTTTTGCTCGGCGTCATCGCGGCACTGTATCGCGACAAATGGCCGGACCAAGTGATCCGCGTCTTTTCCATCGCCGGCTTGGCAACCCCGTCGTTCTGGCTTGCCGTTCTGTTGATCCTGCTGTTCTCTTCCTACCTTAAGGTGCTCCCGGCATCGGGTGCTCTGCCTCACTTCACCACGAATCCGGTTGGCTATCTGGGACGTATGATCATGCCCGCTATCGCCTTGGCATTTCCGCTGACGGGCCAGATGACTCGTATCGTGCGTACCGCCATGGTCGAGGAGCTCGATAAGGATTATGTCCGTATGGCTCGCGGCGCCGGCGTTCCCGAGAAGGTCGTCGTCGGCATCAACGTTCTTCGCAATGCGCTGATCACCCCGGTCACCACCCTCGGTCTTAAGATCGGTTACCTCATGGGCGGCGCCGTCGTCATCGAGGTTATCTTCAACCTCCCCGGCATGGGCACCGCGATTCTGCAGGGCGTTCAGGGCAACGAGGCGAACCTGGTTCAGGGCGTCGTTATCGTCGTTGCTCTTGCCTTCATCATCATCAACATCGTGGTTGACATGCTCTACCTGCTCATCAACCCGCGCATCAGGACGGTGTAGATTATGGTAAAGATTCGAGAGAAGCAAACCGAGCAGCTCGAGAAGGCTGCCTCTAAGGGGCTCAGGCTCGGTGGCTGGAAGAAGATGACGCTGTCTTCTAAGATTGCAGCCGTCGTGCTGGTGCTGGTCGCCCTGACTGCGATTCTGGCGCCCCTTCTTGCCCCCTATAGCCCGGTCGAGATCTTTACGGCTCGCCAGGCTCCCGGCAACGGATTTATTTTCGGTACCGACGATAAGGGCCGCGACATTCTGTCGCGTATGCTCTACGGTGGTCGTTACTCGCTGATCATCGGCTTTGGCGCCACTGCCATGGCTCTGGTCTGCGGCTCGGTCGTGGGCGCCCTTGCAGCGGTTTCGCGCAAGGCCGTCTCCGAGACGATCATGCGTATCTTAGACATCATCATGTCCATCCCCGGCATCGCCCTCGCGGCCGTCTTCGTCTCCATCCTGGGCAACTCCGTGCCGTCGATCATCTTCGCCATCGGCTTTATGTACACTCCGCAGATTGCCCGTATCGTGCGCGCCAACATCGTGTCCGAGTACGGCGAGGACTATGTCCGCGCGGTCATCGTTTCCGGCGCCAAGGCTCCGTGGATTTTGATCAAGCATGTTCTGCGTAACTGCATCGCCCCGATTATGGTCTTCACCGTTACCCTGGTCGCCGACGCCATCATCTTCGAGGCCTCGCTGACCTTCATCGGCGCTGGTATCCAGGAGCCCACCGCTACCTGGGGCAACATCCTCGCCGACGCCCGCGGCGGCGTGCTCGCTGGCCGTTGGTGGCAGGCGCTGTTCCCGGGCCTGGCCATCATGATCACCTGCCTGGCGCTCAACATCCTCTCCGAGGGCATTACTGACGCCATGGCCGCTGCTCCCTCCGCTGCCCTGGATCCGACCGACTCCTCCAAGCGCCGTGAGGCCGACCTGCTGGTCTCCGACCCCGTTCGCGCTTACAAGGAGCAGGCTCAGTCCCTGTCCGCCCGTCTTGGCGCTCTGCGTGATGTCGAACTCAAGCGTAACGACCGCCATGTGCCCGATGAGTCCGTCGAGCCGATCCTTTCGGTCCGCGATTTCTGCATCCAGTTTGAGCACCACGGTGACATCAACGTCGTCGACCACGTCAACTTTGACGTCCGTCCTGGCCAGACCATGGGCCTGGTCGGTGAGTCCGGCTGCGGTAAGTCCATCACCACGCTGGCCATCATGGGCCTGACCGACGATGACGAGCATCTTTCCGGTGAGGTTCTCTGGGAGGGCCGCGACCTGCTCAAGATGAGCAAGAAGGAGTGGTTCGGCCTGCGCGGTACCGATATCGCCATGGTCTATCAGGACGCCCTGTCCTCGCTCAACCCCTCCATGCTCATTTCCGCTCAGATGAAGCAGCTCACCAAGCGTGGCGGCACCCGTAGCGCCGAGGAGCTCCTGGAGCTCGTGGGCCTCGACCCCAAGCGTACGCTCGAGAGCTATCCGCATGAGCTTTCCGGTGGTCAGCGTCAGCGCGTTCTGATCGCTATGGCCCTTACCCGCGACCCCAAGCTGGTCATCTGCGACGAGCCCACGACCGCTCTGGACGTTACCGTCCAGAAGCAGGTCATCAAGCTGCTTAACGACCTTCAGGCCAAGCTCGGCTTTGCCATGATCTTCGTTTCGCACGACCTGGCACTGGTCGCCGAGGTCGCTCATAACATCACGGTTATGTACGCCGGTCAGGTTATCGAGCAGGCGCCCACCAAGGAGCTGCTCACCAACCCGATTCACGAGTACACCCGCGGCCTTCTGGGTTCCGTCCTGTCCATCGAGAGCGGTTCGGGCCGCCTGCACCAGGTTCCCGGCGCCGTTCCGAGCCCGCGCGATTTCCCCAAGGGCGACCGCTTCGCGCCCCGCTCGAGCCATCCGCGCATCGGCCTGGACACCCGTCCGGTCTTCAAGCGCGTGCCCGGCACCGAGCACTTCTATTCCGAGCTCCCCGACGAGGTGCTCAAGGCAAATGGTTTGACCCCTCACGCGGAGGTGATGTAGATGAGCGAGACCGCAGTCAACGGCGTCGAGCCGATCATCTTCCTTGATGACGTCCACGTCACCTTTAGGACCCGTACCGGCTCGATTCTGCACCCCAACCTGGTTCACGCCGTCCAGGGTGTAACGATTAAGCTCATGCCCGGACAGACCATCGGCATCGTCGGCGAGTCCGGTTGCGGAAAGTCCACCACGGCTAACGTCATGTGCGGCCTGCAAGCCCCCACGAGCGGCAAGGTCTACTTTAAGGGCAAGGACGTCACCAAGCGTACCGCCGAGGACCGTCGTCACATGGGCCGCGTCATCTCGGTCGTGTTCCAGAACCCCGCGACGGCACTCAACCCCCGCATGGTCGTTCGCGAGCAGCTGCTCGATCCCATGCGCGTCCACAACCTGGGCACCGAGGCCGAGCAGGAGAAGCGCGTCAAGGAACTCTTGGAGCTCACCGGTCTGCCCAGTTCTGCCGCCGAGGTTCTTCCCGGCCAGCTTTCGGGCGGCCAGCGCCAGCGCGTCGCAATTGCCCGTGCCCTGTCGTTGAACCCTGACGCCATCATCGCCGACGAGCCCACCTCGGCTTTGGACGTTTCGGTCCGCGCGCAGATCCTCAACCTGCTGACCGATCTTAAGAAGGAGCTCGGCCTGGCCATGGTGTTCATTAGCCATGACATCCAGACGGTCCGCTACATCTCCGACGACATTATCGTCATGAATGGCGGCAAGATCGTCGAGCAGGGCGAGGCCAAGCAGGTCTTCCAGCACCCCCAGGACCCCTACACCAAGATGCTGCTCGGCGCTGCGCCGTCGCTGCTGCATCCCAAGCTCGGCGAGTAGCCTCGCTTTCCCTCCCGTGCGCCCGGTTCCCTTGCCGGGCGCACCTCCGTTGCGATTTCGAAAGGTTGGGTTCACGAGCCATGCCAAGTGCTCAGGAGCTACAACAGCAATTTGGTGAATATCGAGGCGCTATGCCCCGTCCATCGGATTTCGATCTCTTTTGGAAGGACCGCATGGCCGAGGCCGACGCCGTCGAGCTCGACTACGCGATTGAGGCGGCTTCGGTTGCGGATTCCGCGACCTGTCGGTTTTTCGACCTCTGGTATACCGGCATGTGTCGTGCACGCCTGCATGCCAAGTACCTTAAACCCGTCTCGGACGAGCTTGTGCCATTGGTACTTCAGTTCCATGGGTATCCGGGTGCGAGCCGCAGCTGGTTTGAGCAGGCGTCGTTTGCGGGCATGGGCATGGCGCTCATTGCTCTCGATTGTCCTGGCCAAGGAGGCCCCTCCGAGGACATTGGTGGATTTGAGGGCACGACGGTCGCGGGCCATATCGTCGCCGGTATCGACGGCGACCCGGCCAACCTCTACTATGTCCGCCTACACCAGGATATCCGCATTCTGTGCCGTATCGTTCGCGAGCTCGAGGGCATCGATCTTACCCGCGTGTATGTGAATGGCGCATCGCAGGGCGGCGGTTTGGGTATTGCAACCTGCGCGCTTAACAGCGAGCTTATCAATCGCGCCGCCATCCTCTATCCCTTCTTATCGGACTTCCGCCTGGTTTGGGATCTGGACGCCGACGATATTGCCTACGAGGGTCTGCGCTATTGGTCGCGTTGGTTTGACGAGGACTCGACTCGTATCGAGGAAGCCTATGCCAAGCTGGCGTACTTCGATTCCAAGAATTTTGCCCCCATGGTCAAGTGCCCCGTGCTGTTTGGCACGGGCACGGCCGATATCGTCTGCCCTCCGGCGACGCAGTTTGCGGTCTACAACAACCTGACCTGTGAGAAGCGTCATGAGTTCTTTGAAGGCTTTGGCCACGAGGAGATTCAGGATTTTGACGATCTGATCATTCCGTTTTTCTGTGAGGGAGGGGAGGCTCATGTCTAAGTGCGAGAGCAATGTTGACGAGCTGATAGTCCCCGGGCTCGTGGGAATTCCTGGAATGGTTTCGTCAAGGCTCACAGAATATCGGGACTGGCACGGTGATGTCCAAGCAGATGTTTCTGATTTAGAGACATGCGCTTCGAGCCTTGAGATTCAAGGCCTGGCCATTACGGCAATTGACTTTGTTAACCCCTGCGCCCGTTACTCGGAGGTTTCCTTTAAGCTCGGTGACGATGCGGTCCACGCTCGTTTGATTGAGCCTGTCGGTCGTGCCCGAGTATCTGAGCGCGTGCCGCTGTGCCTGATGTTCCATGACATCGATCGGCCTGTGCGCGGCTGGCATCACATGACGAGATTTGCCGCCATGGGGTATGCCGTCCTCGCGCTGGATGACGATGTTGCTGGTACGGACGACCTGCAGCGGGGGATTGCTTCGCCCGCTTTTGTCGAGCGCGTCCGTTGGGGTTGCGCGATGGCGAAGGTTGCGCGCAATCTTGATGGCGTGGACTCCGATCGCATTTTTGCGTGGGGCGAGGGCCTTGGCGGCGGTGTCGCGCTGGCGGTTTCTGCTCTGGACGAGCGGGGCCTCGCTTGCACGGCGGTTGCCAATCCGCTTCCCGGCGGTCTCGAGGTGCTGTCGTCTCGGGTGCGCGGATCGGTGCTCATGGGCACATCGCTTATGGACGCCGTGAGCGATCCCAAGGGTCAGTTTGCCGTATTCAACGGTCTTGAGTGTGACCGGAGGCATATCATCTATGCCAAATACGCTCACGAGCGCATCAATGCGTTCGAAAACGAAGTCGTCGACTTCTTTAACCAAACGTTCTACCCGTGTTCTTTGGCCTAGACGGCCTGGACACTGCTAACAAGAGTGGGCGGCATAGGGCCGCTCGCCAGACAACTAAGGAGATTCTTGTGGCAACTCAGAAATTCACCGGCGTTATCCCTCCCGTCGTTGTTCCCGATACCGAAGACCACCAGCTCGATGTTGCCTCCTTTGAGCGCAGCATCAACCGCATGATCGATGCCGGCGTCGATGGCCTGTTCTTCCTGGGATCCTCGGGCGAGGTCGTCTTCTCCACCGACGAGCGCCGTCGCCAGATTGTCGCCGAGGCCGTGCGCATCGTCGACCACCGCGTGCCTGTTCTGGTCGGCATCATCGACACCGAGACCGAGCGCATGATCGAGCACGGCAAGGTCGCTCAGGAGCTGGGTGCCGATGCGCTTGTCGCCACCTGCCCGTTCTATGCCCTGCAGGGCATGACCGAGGTCGAGGAGCACTTCCGCATCCTGCACGAGGAGCTCGACCTGCCCATCTTTGCCTATGACATTCCCGTGTGTGTTCACACCAAGCTCCCCTGGAAGCTCCTTGCTAAGCTCGGCGCCGAGGGCGTCCTGGCTGGCGTCAAGGATTCCTCGGGCGATGACATCTCGTTCCGCTACCTCATTCAGGAGAACGAGAAGAACGGCCATCCGATGAGCATCCTTACCGGCCATGAGGTCGTCGTCGACGGTGCCTATCTCGGTGGCGCCGACGGCTCTGTCCCGGGTCTCGCCAACGTTGAGCCCGAGGGCTACGTTCGTCAGTGGAAGGCCGCTCAGGCTGGTGACTGGGCTACCGTCAAGGCCGAGCAGGATCGCCTCAACGAGATTTCGCACATCTGGGATGTCACCTCGGGCGTCCAGGGCTATGCCGGTGGCGTCGGCGCCTTCAAGACCGCTATGAACCTCATGGGCATCTTCGACAGCCCGACCATGCCGCGCCCGGTGAAGGCCATGACCGGTGAAAACGTCGAGGCGATTCGCAAGGTCCTCCAGGACAACGGTCTCCTTTAAAGCTTTCCCAGGCACCCGACCTCGCCGTTCAACCGTGCGGCCATGACCCATTAGGTCAATGGCCGCACGGTTTCTCGGCGATCTCGGGCACCTGGAAAACCTTTACCGCGCTGTGACGGCTAGCCTGACGGCGCATTTCCTGTAGTTGTTTTTGTCTCCGAAGGAGAACGACATGGAGAACAAGTACGTCTGCTCTGTCGATATCGGCGGAACTAAGATCGCGACTGCCATCATGGAGTACCCGGCTGACGGCGGTGTGCCCCATCCCGTTTTTGAGGCTGAGGTTCCCACCGAGGCCCAGGAGGGTGGCGAAGCGGTCTTCCAGCGTATCGAGGCGTCCATCAAGGCTGCTCTTGAGGCGAATCCCGATGTCGAGGTCCTCGGAGTTGGCATCGGCGCTGCCGGTGTCGTCGACCCCAAGACGGGCGCCATCGCGTATGCCAACGAGATCATGCCCGGCTGGTCCGGCGTTCAGTTGGGGCCGCGTCTGCGCGAGGACCTCGGCCTTCCCGTTGCCGTTGTAGGCGACGTGCAGGCTCATGCTCTGGGCGAGGCCCACTGGGGCGTCGGCAAGGGCAAGTTCTCCGTCTTGTGTTTGGGCATCGGTACGGGCATCGGCGGCGCATATGTCGAGAACGGCCGCGTGATGCAGGGCTTCCATGGTGCTGCCGGCCATATGGGCCACATCGAGTGCTCGGCTGCCGCCGGCATTCCCTGCGCCTGCGGGCGTTCCGGCCATCTGGAGTCGGTTGCTTCCGGAACATCAATCGGGCGCATGTACGATGAGCGTTTTGGCCGCGTCGACCCCAGCCGTCCTTCGGTCGGCCGTGACGTGAACGACCTGTGCCGCGCAGGCGACGCGAAGGCGACCGAGGTCATTCATGACGCCGGCTTTGCGTTGGGCGCCAGCCTGGGCTCGCTCGCTAACATCCTGGACCCTGAGGTCATCGTGCTTTCGGGCGGCGTGATTCACCAAGGTCCCGATTGGCGTTCACAGACGTGGAAGGACTCGGTGCACGAGGGCTATGCCAGCCAGGCGCTCGACCCGCTTCAGGACACGCCGATTCTCATCGGCTCTCTGGAGGGCGACGCGCCGCTCATCGGTGCCGCCGAACACCTTCTTGCATCGTTGAAGTAAACATAACTACCAAGTGCGCCTTCTGAGGTGCCGCAGATTGACGTGAAAGAGGAGCGAAGCGTACTTCGGTACGTGAGCGACGGTTTGAACGTCAAGGTGCGGTGTCTCAGAAGGCTGTTTTGAGAAAGGTTGAGTCGAACATGACCGTTGATCCTTTGATCCAGTCCCTGAAGGGCAAGCTCGTCGTGAGCGTTCAGGCGTATATGGGCGAGCCGCTTCGTACGCCCGAGACCATGGCTCAAATGTCTCGCGCCTGCGAGCTTGGCGGCGCCGCCGCTATTCGTTGCCAGGGTCTTGCCGACATTGCCGCCATTAAGGGTCGCTGTGAGGTTCCTGTTATCGGCTTGTGGAAGGATGGACACGAGGGCGTCTACATCACGCCGACGCTGCGTCATGCTCGCGCCTGCGTTGCCGCGGGTGCTGACATCGTGGCAATTGATGCCACTGATCGCCCGCGCCCCGATGGCAAGACCGTCGAGGACACCTTCCGCCCGCTGCACGAGGAGGGTGTGCTCCTGATGGCCGACTGTGCCACCATCGAGGACATTCGCCGTGCGGTTGATATGGGCTTTGACCTGGTATCCACTACGCTTTCTCACGGTGTTGCCGCCATCGACTGCACCATGGCCGATGGCCCCGATCTGCCGCTTCTGCGTCAGGCGACCGAGGAATTCCCCGGTCTTCCCATCATCTGCGAGGGCCGCGTGCACACGCCCGAGGAGGCCCGCGCCGCGATCGATGCGGGCGCCTGGGCCGTTGTCGTCGGCACCGCCATCACGCACCCCACGAGTATTACAAGTTGGTTCAAGGCTGCGCTTGAGGCGTAAGACAGGCCTCGTATCCGCTTGGGGCGGTATACTCAATAAAGGCAATTGATCGCGCGGGATCCGCTGGCCGGGTCCCGCGCTTGTTTTAGGAGGCACACATGCAAAAGGGAGATGCCATGGATGCGGCGGAGCGCTCGGAGCGCATCCCCGATATCGTCATCATCACCGGAATGTCCGGATCGGGCCGAACGCAGGCCATGCATGTGTTCGAGGACATGGGCTATTTTTGCATCGACAACTTGCCTCCGCGTCTGATCGCCCAGCTTGCCGAACTCGTCGGCATCAATACGGGCGTGGGCAGGCATCTTGCCGTCACCTGCGACCTGCGCAGCCAGGGCTTGTTCGATGAGCTGCTCGATGCCGTTGCCGCGCTCGAGGAGCGCGAGATGAGCTGTGACATCGTGTTTCTCGAGGCCTCTGACGAGGTGCTGATCCGTCGTTATAGCGAAAACCGCCGCCGCCACCCCATTGCCAAGCCGGGGGAGACTACGGCCGATGCGATTCAGCGCGAGCGCCTGCAGCTGCAGGGCGTGCGCGATCGAGCCGATATGATCATCGACACGAGCCGCCTGCGCACCTCTGCCCTGCGCAACAAATTGCGCATGGCGTTCTCCGAGCTGTCCGACCAGCAGCTCATGGACGTTCACGTGTTCTCGTTTGGCTTTAAGCACGGCATGCCCGTCGAGGCGGACATTATGATCGACGTCCGCTTCCTGCCCAATCCGTTCTACGATCCCGAGATGCGCACCATGACCGGTCTCGATAAAAAGGTCTCCGACTTTGTTCTGGACCATCCCAAGACCCAGGAGTTCTGGAAGGCCTGGACGCAGCTGCTCGATACGGTCATGCCCGGCTATATCGCGGAGGGCAAGCCACAGCTTTCTATTGCCATCGGCTGCACGGGCGGTCAACACCGCAGCGTTGCCATCGCCGAGGCCACGGCACGTTATTTAGAAGGTGCCCAATATCATGTGAGCATTTCCCATCGCGACCTGTCGCGCGCCAACACGAAAGCATAGGCCTGCATGTCGTTTACCGCCGAGGTGCGTGACGAGCTCGCGCGCTGCGAACCCGAATGTGAATACTGCGATTTGTCGACGCTTGCCGCCCTGACGCGTGTGAGCGGTACACTTTCGCTGGCCGGCTCCGGGCGGTATCGTTTGACGGTCGCGACCGAGACGGGCGCCGTCGCGCGCACGATGATCACGCTGACGCATCGCATCCTTAAGCTCAAAACGGAATTCACCGTTCGTAAATCGGTCTTGCATAAGGTCCGTAACTATCTCATTACCCTGCCCGATCAGCCCGACCTGGACAAGGCTCTGGTGCTGCTGGGCATTCTCGACCGCAGGGGAGGGCTCGTCGCTGGTGTTCCCCGGCACATCGTTGCCCGTCCCTGCTGCAGGCTTGCCTACATCCGCGGCGCGCTCATCGCCGGCGGTTTCGTGGCCGATCCCCGCGGCGACTTTCATTTGGAGATCGCGGTGCAGGGCGAGCAGTATGCTCGGGGACTTTGCGATCTATTGGAGCAGATTGGGGTCCATGCGCGCGTTAACGCGCGGCGCGGATCCTTTGCTGTCTACATTAAGAGCGCCGAGGAGATCGAGCAGCTCCTAAAGCTGATTGGTGCCAAGCGCAGCGTTGCCGAGATTGAGGAGGCGCGCGCGGTCAAATTGGTTAAGAACGACGTAAACCGTCGCGTGAATGCCGAACTGGCCAATCAGACCAGAAGTGCGGGTGCCGCCCAGCATCAGCTTGCGTTGATCGATGAGCTCGAACAGCGGGGTTTGCGCGACACGCTTCCGGACGCCTTGGCAGTCTTTTGCGACCTGCGCGAGCGCTATCCCGATCTGTCGCTGCGCGATCTGGGCGAGATGGCTGACCCTCCCTTGTCGAAGTCTGCCCTGTACCATCGCGTTTTGAGGCTTGAAAAGCTCATTGAAGCAAACAAGTAGTTTGAAGTATCGACTTATATACGGATTTAGCTGCTATTTTATTCTTTAAAACGTTTTAACGTAAATTTGATTTTCAATTTCGAGCATTCTCGTGAAATTCAAGTCAAAAAAAAGGTATATTAGGCGAGTGGTTAGTTTGTGGGCCTCAACGGCGGGCGCTGTAGCTTGCGGGGGCCTTACGAAAGGAGACACAATGGCAGTAAAGGTTGCTATTAACGGCTTCGGTCGCATCGGTCGTCTGGCCTTCCGCCAGATGTTCGGTCATGAGGGCTCCGAGATCGTCGCTATCAACGACCTCACCTCTCCCGATATGCTCGCTTACCTGCTGAAGTACGACTCCACGCAGGGCAACTATGCTCGCGATCACGAGGTCGTCGCTGGCGAGGATTCCATCACCGTTGACGGCAAGGAGATCAAGATCTACAAGGAGGCCGACGCCAACAACCTGCCTTGGGGCGACCTCGACGTCGACGTCGTTCTCGAGTGCACCGGCTTCTACACCAGCAAGGCTAAGGCTCAGGCCCACATCAACGCTGGCGCCAAGAAGGTCGTCATCTCCGCTCCGGCCGGCAGCGATCTGCCCACCATCGTGTACAACGTCAACCATGAGACGCTGACCGCTGAGGACAACATCATCTCCGCTGCTTCCTGCACCACCAACTGCCTCGCCCCGATGGCCAAGGGCCTGAACGACTTCGCTCCCATCGTCTCCGGCATCATGACCACCATCCACGCCTTCACCGGCGACCAGATGCCGCTCGACGGCCCGCAGCGCAAGGGCAACTTCCGTCGCTCCCGCGCCTGCTCCGAGAACATCGTCCCGAACACCACGGGCGCTGCCAAGGCCATCGGCCTGGTTCTCCCCGAGCTCAACGGCAAGCTCATCGGTGCCGCCCAGCGCGTCCCGACGCCGACCGGCTCGCTGACCAACCTCTACGCCGTCGTTGACAAGAAGGTCACCGTCGACGAGGTCAACGCTGCCATGAAGGCCTACGCCGAGACCATCCCCGATACCTTCGCTTACAACGAGGACCAGATCGTCTCCCGCGACATCGTCGGCGAGACCCACGGCTCCATCTTCGACGCCACTCAGACCATGTGCTCTGATCTCGGCAACGGCCAGACCCTCGTTCAGGTCACCTCTTGGTACGACAACGAGAACTCCTACACCTCTCAGATGGTCCGCACCATCAAGTACTTCGAGAAGTTCGTTGCTTAATTTAGCTTTTAGCGAATAGCTCGTTGAGCGTCTAAAGAAGGGCGCGGCCTTTAAGGGCTTATGCTCTGGGGTCGCGTCCTTTTTTATTGGAAACCGTGCGCACATACGTGCACACATGTACGAAAGGTAGAAGCAAACATGGCCTTTACCAAGAAGACCGTCCGCGACATCGATGTCGACGGCAAGCGCGTTCTCGTTCGCGTTGACTTCAATGTGCCTATCAAGGACGGCGTCGTGGGCGATACCACCCGCATCAAGGCTGCCCTTCCCACCATCAAGTATCTCGTCGAGCACAACGCTCGCGTCATCCTCATGAGCCACCTTGGCCGTCCTGCCGGCACTGGTTTCGAGCCCGAGCTTTCGCTCAAGCCGGTTGCCGCCAAGCTCGCCGAGCTTTCCGGTCTCGACGTCAGCTTCGTCCAGGACACCTACGGCGAGGAGGCCGCCAAGGCCGTCGAGGCTGTCGAGCCGGGCAAGGTCCTCGTTCTCGAGAACGTCCGTTTCGATAAGCGCGAGAAGAAGAACGATCCCGAGATCGCCAAGAAGCTCGCTTCCTACGGCGACATCTTCGTTCTCGACGCCTTCGGCACCGCTCACCGCGCCCAGGGTTCCGTCGTGGGCCCCGCCGCTTACCTGCCTGCCGTCGCTGGCTTCCTGCTCGAGAAGGAGGTCGACACGCTGACCGGCATCTTCGCCGAGCCCGAGCGCCCCTTCGTCGCCATCGTCGGCGGTTCCAAGGTTTCCTCCAAGATCGGCGTTCTCGATCACCTTATCGACTCTGCTGACACCCTGATCATCGGTGGCGGTATGGCCTACACCTTCTTCCTGGCTCAGGGCCTGTCCGTCGGTCAGTCTCTCAAGGAAGAGGACTGGGTCGAGCGCGCTGGCGAAATGCTCAAGAAGGCCGAGGAGAAGGGCGTCAAGATCCTGCTCCCCATCGACAACCGTGTTGCCGATCACTTTGGTGAGGACGCTGTCCCCGAGGTTGTCGCTTCCGACGCTATCCCTGACGACCGTGAGGGCATGGACATCGGTCCTAAGACCGAGGAACTTTACGCCGAGGCTGTCAAGGGCGCCAAGACTGTGTTCTGGAACGGCCCCATGGGCGTCTTCGAGTTCGATAACTTCGCTCACGGCACCCAGGCTATCGCCGAGGCTGTCGCCGAGGCCGACTGCACCTCGATTATCGGCGGTGGCGACTCCGTCGCAGCTGTCAACAAGTTCAACCTGGCCGACAAGATGAGCTGGATCTCCACCGGTGGTGGCGCTTCCATGGAGCTCGTCGAGGGTAAGGCCCTGCCCGGAGTGGAGGCGCTTCTCGATGCCTAATCGCACCCTTCTTATCGCTGGTAACTGGAAGATGAACAACGACGTCGCCGAGGCTGCCAAGCTCGCCGACGAGCTGGCCCAGGCTCTGCCCGAGGTTCCGGCTGGCGTCGAGGTGCTCGTCTGCCCTCCGACCATCGACATCACTACGGTCCATGACCGTATTCAGGCTGCCCCCATCGCCCTCGGTGCACAGAACGTGTACTGGGAGGCCAAGGGTGCCTTCACCGGTGAGTCCTCTTGCGACATGCTCAAGTCCGCTGGCTGCACCTACTGCATCATCGGTCACTCCGAGCGTCGCGACTACTTCCACGAGACCGACGAGGACCAAAACAAGAAGGCCAAGGCCCTCGTTGCCGCCGGTCTTGTTCCCGTCTTCTGCTGCGGCGAGTCCCTTGAGGTTCGCGAGGCCGGCACCTATGTCGAGCACGTCGTGAACCAGGTCAAGGCTGGCCTTGCTGGTCTTGAGATCACCTGCCCCAAGCAGGTCGTCGTCGCCTACGAGCCCATCTGGGCCATCGGCACCGGCAAGACCGCTACCGCCGAGGACGCTCAGGAGGTCTGCGGCGCTATCCGTGAGACCCTCAAGGAGATGTTCGGCGAGGAGCTCGCTAACGGCATCCGTGTCCTGTACGGTGGTTCCGCTAAGCCCGGCAACATTGCCGAGCTCGTCGCCAAGCCCGACGTTGACGGCGCCCTCGTGGGCGGCGCTTCGCTCAAGGCTGCCGACTTCGCCTCTATGGTCGTCAAGGCAGGCGAGTAGGACATATGGCACAGCGTCATCTTCCTGCACTCCTGATCATCATGGATGGTTGCGGCCTGGCTCCGGCCGATGGCGAGAACGCCGTCGCCGCTGCCAAGACGCCCTTCCTCGATAGCCTGTACGAGAAGTACCCCCACACCACGCTCGGCGCTTCGGGCGAGGACGTGGGTCTTCCCGATGGCCAGATGGGCAACTCCGAGGTGGGTCACCTCAACATCGGTGCCGGCCGCATCGTGTTCCAGGAGCTTTCGCGCATCAACAATGCCATCAAGGACGGCTCCATCGCCAAGAACGAGGTCTTCGTCAAGGCTATGGACGACGTCAAGGCTGACGGCAAGACTCTCCACCTCATGGGCCTTATGAGCCCTGGCGGTGTTCATTCTCATATGAGCCACGTCGAGGCTCTGGTCAAGATGGCTGCCGAGCACGGTGTCAAGACCGTTCGCGTCCACGCCTTCATGGATGGTCGCGACGTTGACCCGCAGTCCGGTGCCGGTTACATGAGTGAGTTCTGCGCCTTCCTGGCTAAGATCTCCGAGGAGACCGGTTGCGACGCTCGCGTTGCCACCGTCTCGGGCCGTTATTGGGCCATGGACCGCGACAACCGTTGGGAGCGCATCCAGCGCGCCTACGACGTCATGGTCAACGCATCCGATGCCGATACCGACCCTGTTGCCGGTATCAAGGCCTACTACGAGAAGGATCCGCGCGGCGACGAGTTCGTCGAGCCCTTCGCTGCCCACAACGAGGGCATCCACGAGGGCGACGCGGCCATCTTCTTCAACTTCCGTCCCGACCGCGCCCGTCAGATGACCCGCGTGTTCACGGACAAGGAGTTCGACGGCTTTGAGCGCGAGCAGATCAAGCTTTCGCACTTTGTGACGATGACCGAGTACGATCCGACGTTTGACGTCGAGGTCGCCTTCCCCAAGACGTTCCCCGAGAACGTCCTGGCCGACGTTATCGCCGCCAACGGCCTGAAGCAGCTGCACACCGCCGAGACCGAGAAGTACGCCCACGTGACGTTCTTCCTCAACGGCGGCATCGAGGAGCCCAAGGAGGGTGAGGAGCGCGTGCTCGTCGCTTCCCCCAAGGTCGCTACCTACGACCTGCAACCTGAGATGAGCGCTCCCGAGGTTACCGAGAAGCTTGTCGCCGCCATCAACGAGGATCGCGCTGATTTCTACATCGTGAACTTCGCAAACTGCGACATGGTTGGTCACACCGGTGTCTTCGACGCTGCCGTTAAGGCCGTCGAGGCTGTTGACGATGCCCTGTCCAAGGTTGTCCCGGCGATTCTCGCTAAGGGCGGCTTTGCGCTGATTACCGCCGATCACGGCAACGCCGATCACATGTTTGACGTTGCTTCCGACGGTTCCAAGCATCCGTTCACGGCTCACACCACCAACCGCGTGCCGTTCATCATCGTTGATGAGAAGGCACAGCTCACCGGTATCGAGGACGGCCGTCTTTCCGATATCGCTCCGACCATGCTCACCATGGCTGGTATTGAGCCTTCCGCCGAGATGACGGGTCGCGTGCTCGCCACCGAGGCCTAAGAGAAAACTCCAAGCGTTTTCTTGCAGGGGGTTGCCCATATTTGGGCAACCCCTTTTTGGTATTTCTGCCATTTCTACCCCGTCCCCGAGTGGCAGGTAGGGGAGAGCGGGGGATTGTGGTACAGTACTGGAGTTTGAATTGTTCTATTAAGGAGCTTATCTATGGGTCCGTTCCAGATTCTTCTGTTTGTCGTTTGGGCTGTTTCTGCCGTGGCGCTGACGATTCTCGTTCTGATGCACTCCGGTAAGGGCACCGGCGTTTCGGATATGATCGCTAGCTCGCTGTATAACTCCAGCTCTGCCACGGGCGTCATGGAGCAGAACCTCGATCGCCTGACGGTAATTATGGCCGTCGTTTTTGCCGCGTGCGTCGTCCTGTGCATGTTCTTCTTCCCGCAGGGTATCGTCGGCTACTAAGCACGAGCCGTATAAATACTTGAAAAGGGTTCCGCAAGTGCGGGACCCTTTTTGTTTACATATTTGTAACAGAGCCAAAATATCCCCACATACTTCGCCCAACTAAAGAAATTCTCGACCGTTGACCGGAATTAGCCCCAAATCGTGCATAAAATGCGCTACTGTATTGCGAAACGTTGGTCCGCTGTGCATAACCAGCCATAGCGGCGGACGGCGTTTTGATGGTTCGGATCGGATTGTCTCGACATGTGTCCGACTGAACATTTCTTTGTCCTATCTCATAAGGAGGATGGCATGGCTGATTCTATGTTCCACCAGCCCGTTATGGGTCGTCGCGCCTTTGTTGGCGGCACCCTCGCTGCGAGCTCCATGGCTTTTCTTGCCGCATGCGGCAAGAAGGGCGGCGACGCTTCCGGTTCTGAGTCCGGTTCGACGCTGAACTTCTACATCAACAACCCGGTTTGCATCGACCCCTACAATGTCCAGGAGGACCAGGGCACTCAGGTCGAGTACCAGCTCTTTGACGCTCTGACCTCTTATGACGCCGAGAAGGGCGAGATCGTTCCGCTGGCTTGCGAGTCCTTCGAGGCCAACGACGACGCCACCGAGTTTACCTTCAAGATCAAGAAGGCCAAGTTCCACAACGGTGACGACGTTACCTCCAAGTCCTTCAAGCTCGGTTGGGAGCGTCTGGTCAACACCAAGTCGGCCATCGCTACCGAGTACGGCCCTTCCGAGGTCTCCTATCACCTTTCCATGGTCGAGGGCTATGACGACCTGCTTGCCGGTAACGCTACCGAGCTCAGCGGTGTTACTTGCCCCGACGATGAGACCCTCGTCGTCAAGCTGACTTCCGCTTACGCCGACTTCCCCTTCGTCGCCTCTCACCCGGCTCTGGCCCCGGTTCCCGAGTGCGCCGAGTCCGATGCCAAGAGCTTCTATCTTGCGCCGATTGGTAACGGCCCGTTCATGATGGACGGCAAGTGGGAGGATGGTCAGGAGATCAACCTCAAGAAGTTCGACGATTACTATGGCGATAAGGCCAAGATCGATGGCATCCACTTCCAGGTCATCAAGGATATGGAGACCGCTTACAAGGAGTTCCAGGCCGGTAACCTCGATGTCTGCGACGTTCCCGTTGCTCAGATCGATGCTGCCAAGAAGGATCGTGGCGTGTCCAAGGACGGCTACACCATGGGCGACGGCGAGCGCATGCTGCTCGGTGCCGAGCCTTCCACCTACTACCTGACCTGCAACAACACGGCCGAGCCGTTCAACAACGCCGACCTGCGTAGGGGCATCTCCCTGGCCATCAACCGTGAGGCTATCTGCAAGACCATCTACAAGGGTACCCGTACCCCCGCCGACGGCATTGTTCCTCCGGGCATCGATGGCTACAAGGAGGGCGCATGGGAGTTCTGCGCCTACGACGTCGACAAGGCTAACGAGTACCTCGATAAGGTTGCTCCTGCCGATGCCAACGGTGACCGTGGCATTAACGTGACCCTTTCCTACAACCAGGATGGTGGTCACAAGGAGATCATGGAGTCCATCATCGGCGACCTCGCCAAGGTTGGCGTTACCGCTGTCTCCGATACCCCCGAGTGGTCTGCCCTGCTCGAGCAGTACCAGAACTTCGACTATCAGTTCGGTCGTCTGGGCTGGATTGCCGACTACCCGATCATGGATAACTTCCTGTATCCGCTGTTCCACTCCGACTCCCTCGGTGGCGACAACCGCTCCGGTTACAACAACCCCGAGTTCGACGCCAAGGTCGACGAGGCTCGCACCACGGTTGACGACGAAGAGCGCGTCGCTAAGATGCAGGAGGCCGACGCAATGGTCGCTGCCGACTGCCCGGTCATCCCGGTGATGTTCTACACGCACACCATCGTTGGCTCCGATCGCATCAAGCACCTCTATGTCGATCCGCAGAAGCACGCCGAGCTGGGTACCGCTGAGCTCGCCTAAGAGTTTGCAGCTTCCGTGAGGGTCAAGTATTTACGTAGACCTCATGGGAAACATACAGTTCTCCCTAACCTGGGGTAAACTGGCTGATGGTAATTTTGGGATGCCGGTCTGGCGATCGGCATCCCATTTAGGTTAATCCCTAGATAGGGGAGTGGTATGGGTAAGTACATCGTTAAACGTGTGCTTCAGTTCATCCCGGTATTTTTGGGCGTTACGCTGATTCTGTTCGCCCTCCAGAATATCGTGCCGGGAGATCCGATCAAGCTGATCGGTGGAGACAAGGCTCTGTCCCCCGAGGTGGAGCTTCAGCTTCGCGTTCGCTATCACCTGGTCCAGTCGGACGAGGACGGCAACGCGATCCTTGACGAGAACGGCGACCCCGTTCAAACGTCGCTCGTGGACCGTTACTTGTATTACATGAACGGCCTGCTTCATGGCGATCTGGGCAATTCGTATCAGCGCAAACTGCCGGTTACGGAAATCTTTGCCCAGAAGTATCCGTATACGGTCAAACTTGCCGCGTGCGCCATCGTGCTCGAGGCGATCATGGGTATCGGTGCGGGTATCATTTCGGCGGTAAAGCGTTATTCCTTCTGGGATATTTTGGTAACGCTCACCACGTCGATCCTCGTTGCCGTACCGGCCTTCTGGCTCGGTATGTTGCTGCAACTGTTCTTTGGCGTCATTCTCAAGGACGCCACGGGCGGTGCAATCTCCATGCCGATCTCGGGTGCCGGCGGTTCCAGCTCTCAGTATCAGGATTGGATGCACTATGTGCTTCCGACCATTACGCTGGCTTCGGTTTCGACCGCTTATGCTGCCCGCATTATGCGCTCGCAGCTGCTTGACGTCATGAACCAGGATTACATCCGTACGGCAAAGGCGAAGGGTCTCTCCAATCGCGCGATCATCGTCAAGCATGCGCTTAAGAATGCACTCATCCCCGTCGTTACCTATATTGGTGTCGACTTTGGTGGCATGCTTTCGGGCGCCATCCTGACCGAGACGGTCTTTAACTGGCCCGGTATCGGCTATGAGGTCTATCGCGCCATTAGCATGCGTGACTGGCCCATCGTTATGGGCGGCGTTACGCTCATCGTCGTCGTCGTTATGGTGATCAACCTGCTCGTCGACATTAGCTATGCATTCCTCGACCCGCGCATCCGCCTTGGCGGTCCGTCGGATAAGGCCTAAGGGAGGTACGTCTCATGCAGGAAACTGATTCTCAGTCTCAGGAGCAGGCTACCGCCACCAAGGCCGCATCTGCTCCCGCCAAGTCCCGCACGCTGTGGGGCGACGCTTTTAAGCGTCTTCGTAAGAACAAGCTCGCCGTTATCGGTGTCTGCTGGATCATCATCGTCGTTGTGGTTGCCCTGACCGCAGATCTGTGGGCTAAGCCCTGGCTCGGTTCGCCGACGGCTTCCGACTCGACCACCATGGCCGAGACGTCGCTGCTGGCTCCGTGTGCAGAGCACCCGTTTGGCACCGACGCCCTTGGTCGTGACATTCTCGTCCGCGTTATCTACGGTGCGCGCGTTTCGCTGTCCGTCGGCATTATGGCCACCGCGATCTCCACGATGATCGGTCTGGTCATGGGTGCTCTGGCGGGTTTCTACGGCGGCATCTGGGATACGATCATCATGCGCTGTGCGGACATCTTCCTGGCGTTCCCGTACGTGCTGTTCGTTGTTGCCATGATCGCCGTTATCGGCCGTGGCCTTCAGAACGTCTTTATCGCCATCGGTATTCTCGGCTGGCCTTCGATTGCGCGCGTCTTCCGCTCTGCAATCTTGACGGTCAAGGAAAACGACTATGTTGACGCTGCGCGCGCGATGGGTGCATCCGATGCTCGTATCGTCGTGCGTCACATCTTCCCGAACTCCGTCGCCTCTATCGTGGTCTACGCAACCATGAACATTGGTGGCGCCATTCTGACCGAGTCCGCTCTGTCCTTCCTCGGCATGGGCGTTATTCCGCCTACGCCTTCGTGGGGCTCCATGATTCAGGACGGTCAGCAGTATCTTCTGACCGCTCCCTGGATGATGATCATGCCCGGTCTGGCAATTCTCTCGACGGTGCTCGCCTTCACCCTGCTGGGTGACGGTCTGCGCGACGCCCTCGACGTCAAGATGAAGGACGCATAAGGATGAAGAAGAACAAGAACTATGTGGACCTGAAGGACCAGCCGGTTCCCGAGGGCCAGCATCTGCTCGAGGTCGATGACCTTAAGATGTATTTCCATACCGAGGATGGCGTCGTTCGCGCTGTCGACGGTGTGTCCTACACGCTCGATCGCGGCGAGACCCTTGGCGTCGTCGGTGAGTCCGGCTCCGGTAAGTCCGTGACCGCCATGACCATCATGGGTCTTATCTCGATGCCTCCGGGAAAGATCGAGGGCGGCGACGTTCGCTATCGCGGTCGCTCCATCCTCGAGATGACCGAGGAAGAGATGCAGCACATTCGCGGTAACGACATCGCGATGATCTTCCAGGATCCTATGACCTCCTTGAACCCGGTCTATAAGATCGGCAAGCAGGTGGGCGAGGGTCTTCGTCTGCACCGTGGTTACTCCAAGCAGGAGGCGCTCAAGCGCGCCACCGAGCTTTTGGACCTCGTTGGCATTCCCGAGCCCGAGAAGCGCGTCAATGAGTATCCACATCAGTTCTCTGGCGGTATGCGTCAGCGCGTCATGATTGCCATGGCCCTTGCCTGCGATCCCGATATTCTGATTGCCGACGAGCCCACGACTGCCCTGGACGTTACCATTCAGGCTCAGATTATTGAGCTTATGCAGGAAATGCAGGAGAAGAACGGCAACGCCATCATCATGATTACCCATGACCTGGGCGTCGTCGCCGATATGGCCGATAAGATCATGGTTATGTACGCCGGCCGTCCCGTCGAGTTCGGTACTGCTGAGGAAATCTTCTACGAGAGCCGCCACCCCTATACCTGGGGCCTTATCCGCTCCATCCCGGAGCAGGCCATCGATGAGAAGAAGCCGCTTACGCCGATTCACGGCAACCCGCCTTCGCTCATGAACCTGCCCGAGGGCTGCGTGTTCTCGCCTCGTTGCCCCTATGCAACCGATAAGTGCCGCAAACAGCGCCCCGAGCGTGTTGTCACCGAGTCCGGCCACTATTCTGCGTGCCATTATTCCGGTGACCCCGAGTTCCTTAAGAACGCTCCCGAGACGTCTCGTACGCGCAAGGATTCCAAGAAGGGAGGCGAGGCGTAAATGGCAGACAATAACGAGCGCACTCCGCTGCTGAAGGTCGAGCACCTCTCCAAGGAGTTCCCCGCAGAGTCCGGCATGTTCGCCAAGCGTTTTTCCAAGCGCGTCGTCTCTGCTGTAAACGACATCTCTTTTGAGATTTATCCTGGCGAGACCTTTGGTCTGGTTGGCGAGTCTGGTTGCGGTAAGTCCACCACGGGCCGCACTATCATGCGTCTGACCAAGCCGACTGCCGGTAAGGTATTTTTCCAGGGCAAAGATGTTGCCGAGATGAGCAAGCATGAGATCAAGGACATGCGTCGCGAGATGCAGTTTATCTTCCAGGATCCTTATGCTTCGCTCAACCCTCGTATGACCATCGGCGAGATTGTCTCCGAGCCCATGACCATTCATGGTGTGGGTACCAAGGAGGAGCGCATTGAGCGCGTCCGTGAGCTTCTCGACGTCGTTGGACTGAACCCCGAGCACATCAACCGCTATCCGCATGAGTTCTCGGGCGGCCAGCGTCAGCGTGTCGGTATTGCCCGCGCTTTTGCGCTGAAGCCCAAGCTGATTATCTGTGACGAGCCGGTATCCGCTCTGGATGTGTCCATTCAGGCCCAGGTTCTGAACCTGCTCAAGGAACTGCAGGACAAGTTCGGTACCGCGTATCTGTTTATCGCACACGACCTGTCCGTCGTACAGCACATCTCCGATCGCGTTGCCGTTATGTATCTGGGTAAGATGGTCGAGGTTTCGGACTGGAAGACGCTCTATAGCGAGCCTCACCATCCGTACACGCAGTCGCTGCTGTCTGCCGTGCCGGTTCCCGATCCGGATATCCAGAAGACCCGTAAGCGCATCATCCTCGCTGGCGATCCGCCGTCGCCGCTGGATCCGCCGACCGGCTGCCGTTTCCACACGCGCTGCCCGATCGCTCAGGGTATCTGCTCCGAGAAGCTGCCCGAGTTTAAGGAAGTTGCACCGGGTCACTGCTGCGCCTGCCACTTCGCGGAGCCGTTCCCGATCAAGGAATCGCACATCGACCTGTAGTCGGTTGTTTTCGTCCGGGCCCGCCCTGGTGTTACTTTTCAGAACGTCCTCGGACATGCAAGAAACCCCCGCTGCGCACTTTGAACTGCACCCCAAAACTTGGACGGCTTAAATAAAAGCTACGCCGCAAGGGACTGTCTCCGGAACTCCTCCGGGG
>NZ_JBCJBG010000015.1:0-48764 GCF_039062315.1 Collinsella aerofaciens | reverse complement strand
GCTTGCCCGTATCGTAGGCAATGCGCCGAATGCTCGCCATCGAAATTTATCGATGGCCTATTTCAGACTGTAATGGGTGTCTCGCTGAGCCATCCTGAGAACATAACAATTGGACGCAATTCCTACGTGAACGGTGGCATGCTGTGCGCCTCGCCCGGGGCTAAGATCGTCATCGGCGACGACTGCCTCGTGTCCTACGCCGTGCACCTGCGCACCGACATGCACCGCCACTCCGACCCCGACGTCCCCGTGAACCGCCAAGGGCACGACGAGGCGGACATCGTACTCGGCGACAACGTGTGGGTGGGCTACGGTGCGCAGGTCATGAGCGGGGTCACGGTGGCGTCGAACTCCATCGTGGGCGCAGGCGCGGTCATCACGCGCGACGTACCCGAGGGCGTGGTCGTCGCGGGCGTGCCTGCGAAGGTGATCAAGAAGCGATAGAGGTTCCATCTTCAATGAAACCGTGCCAACGACAATCCTCGTCAGCGGGGGCACCGGGGGACGTTATGTTCGGTAGCGCCTGAACTCAAGGGCTCGGCGCTCCTCCGCTTGCGCTGCAGTCCGCTTCGCATGCTGGGTTCGTCGTTGTTGACTTAGGCAGAAGCGTGCATGGATCGCCGCTCACCTGGTTATCGCTCAAAAGCTTGGCATGTCGTTCGATTATTTCGCTGAAAGAAACAGCAGATGAACGCTGTGCTTTTTTCGTCTGGAATTATTGATCCTTCCTTTCACCGACTGGCAAAACGATTTACACCTAATTGTGGACATCGTCCACGCGATTTCTCTTTGCCCCCTCATCGATCTCGCTAAACTAATAGTCGCTGCCACCAGGGCATTTTCTGGTGCACATTCTATTGGCTCCTGCGAAGATCGGAGCGGGTATGTTTGCCGCCGAGTCCTACATCAGCCGTCATTACATTGCGATCGTCGCTATGGCCTGCCTATGCGTCTTGCTGGGCGGGCCTTCCTGTGCCGCGGGCGCGGAGAGCCTGTTCATCGCGGGCGCGACGTACCGCGAGCCGGGCGTGTCGGGCCCCGGTTGGTCCTGGACCGATGCCGGCCATCTGGAGCTCGACGGCTACGCGGGCGATGCTATCGGCGCCGGCGGCGACCTGGTCGTGACGCTTGTGGGGCAGAACTCGGTGACGGAGTCGCATGCGCCCGATGCGGACATCACGCAGTGCGGCATGGAGGTGTGGGGCGACCTGACGCTCCGCGGCACCGGGTCCCTGGCGGCATCGGGCTCGCAGTGCGCGATCCACGTCTCGCAGGCGCTCGCGGTGGAGGGCTGCGCCGTAGATGCCCGGGCGGACGGGGCAAACGTCACGGACGAGGCCGTGGCCGGCTTGATCGCCGGCGGCATGGCCGTGCGCGGCGGCGGGCGCGGGAGTTGGCTCGGCCGGGTGCACGCTTTCCGTCGACGCCTCGTGGCTCGATGCGACCGGTACCGATGGCGGTGTCGCATGCACGGGCGGGTCTCTTGTGTCCGCGCGGTTTGTGACGCCCGTGGGCGGGGCCTTCGGTGCCGGCGGCGTGGTGGACGCCTCCGGGGGCATGGCTCCGCATGTGGTGGTTGAGCCCGAGGGCGCCACGGCGCCGGCGGGGGAGACCGACGGCGCGGGCGAGCCGGCTGGTGGCGCGGGCGAGCCGGCTGGTGGTGCCGGCCCCACCGTTGAGCAGCCCGGTGCCGGGCCCGCGACGGGCCCCGTCCCGAAGCCCGCGACCACAACGCCCAAGACGACCACGACAAGCAAGACGACCGTGACCAAGGCCACGGCGCCCACGCCATCCAAGGCCAAGACTGCTAGCGCCGCCACCGCCACGCTCCCCAAGACCGCCGACAGCAACTGGCCCGCCGCCTCATTAGCGCTATTCCTGCTGGGAACAGCGATTCTAGGTAGGCCAAAGCGCAAGGGCGATTGACCGAGCTGCCATGCACTTTCTAGGTAGGGGCAATTGCGACGTGTATGCCGCAAAGTAGGGGCGCACGCGGCGCACAAGAAAGGCGAGAAAGCCCCGGCAAGCTTGACGGACGGCCGAGCATGTGGTACTTTCACGAATGCACTGATACGGCTTGGGTACTCTACGGAGCCCAAGACTGAGGAAGGTCGTTCGCCACGAGGCGGGCGGCCTTCTCTCATTTCAGAGAGGAGCCGGCATGGCCCGCAAGCCGTTCAAGACCCTCGAAGAGCAGGTGGCCATCCTCGAGTCCAGGGGGCTCTCCATGCCGGAGTACGCCGCCTACGCCCTCCTCGGCGAGGACTACTATTGCGTTGTCAACGGGTACAAGGAGCCGTTCCTCGACAAGGAGGCCAGCGCCGAGGCGGGTCACGACGTCTACGCCGAGGGAACGGGATTCGGAGACCTCTACGGCCTTTTCCTCTTCGACCGCGACCTGCGCAACCTTACCTTCAAGTACCTCCTCAAGGCGGAGGCCCGCGTGCGCTCGGTCGCCGCCTACACCTTTTCGGAGGCCTATCGGGAGCTCGATGCCTACCTGAAAATCGCCAACTACACCGATGCCAAGGACTACATGGTGGGGGCCGAGCCATTACGACGAGGACCTGGCCGGGCTCATCGTCCTGCGCACCCTCGTGGACTTCCGCAACATCTGCGCCCGCGACGAGCGGCTTTGGTGCGCCAGGGTCGGGCCCGTGAGGGACGAGGACTTCTCGACAATGGTGGCCAAGCTGGCTCTCATCCTCGACTCCGAGACGATCAGCTCCTTCAAGTCCGAGCTCGCGTCCCTTGTCGGGGGCTACGCCGCCGAGAGCCAAAGGCTGGGCGAGGTGCTCTACAACTCTGACCTCGGTGTTCCTAGACCGGAAGGCGACAAGTGAATCGCAATTTGCTCCCTGGTCAAAAGGTCGCGCGTCTTTCTCGCGTCGGGTATGCGGGCCAGAGGGCCGCTGCCGCCTTTGAGCACGAACCGCTCCCCGACGCCGGCGAACACGCGGCAGAGGAACCGGTCGCGCAGCATCTAACGATAGGCGTTACCGGCCACCCGGCCCGACTCCCGTATCGCCTTCTTGGCGGCGCGATCGAAGCGCGTCGGCCCGGCCGGGCGCGGGCTGTCCGTCGACGCCTCGCGGCTCGATGCGGCCGGTGCCGATGGCGGCGTCGCATGCACGGGCGGGTCGCTTATGTCCGCGCGATTTGTGACGCCAGTGGGCGGGGCCTTCGGCGCCGGCGGGGTGGTGGATGCCCCAGGGGCCATGGCGCCGCATGTGGTGATCGAGTCCGAGGGCGCCGCGGCGCCGGCGGGGGAGGCCGACGGGCGCGAGGTGCCCGGTGGCGCGGGCGAGCCGGCCGGTGGCGCCGGCCCAACCGTTGAGCGGCCCGGCGCCGGGTCCGCGACGGATCCCGTCCCTAGGCCCGCGACTGCGACGCCCAAGACGACCACGACAAGCAAGACGACAGTTACCAAGACCACGGCGCCCACGCCATCCAGGGCCAAGACTGCTAGCGCCGCCGCCACGCTCCCCAAGACCGCCGACAGCAACTGGATCGCCGCCTCCTTAGCGCTATTCCTGCTGGGAACAGCGCTTCTAGGTGCCACGCGCTGCTGCTGGGACACCCGTCCAAGTTACTGACGAAGTGGGGCTTGCTTTGGCAGTGTTAGCAATAAGGGCGGCTCCGCTAGTCTCGGGAGACCGCGGCATTCGGCTGGCTTGCTGAGTGCCGCGGGCAGTAGCGGACAGTAGCATCAAACCCTCAATTCAATCTCCCTCGTACGTAGGGAGGCCCCGCCATGCTGTCCACCGCCGAGCCCCTCACCAAGGCACTCGATACCATCTTCGGGCGCAAGACGGTCAATGTGGCCGCGTTCGCCAACGGCGACGGACCCGTGAGCGAAATCTCGTTGGGCTACTTTTCCAGCGACCACGTCAAGAAGCACCCAGAGAAGTCGAATAACGGGTTTGCGGTCGAGCACGTCGTGCTTATGGCGAGGGCCCTTGCCGACGAGATCGCGGACTATCGCGCCGCCGCCGGCTGGCGCGGCCTGGACGAGGCGCCCTTCGAGGGCTACGCGTACGGCGTCGACGACTTCTACTCGGTCAGCTTCTTGCATCCGTGCCAAGACAAGGGGAGGGGCAGCCTGTAGAACGAGGTCGGCTCCATAGAGATCTCCTCGAGCCTTCCGTTGCCTCGCCGAACCCATGGAATCCCATTCGCGTCGACGAAAGCCGTTTCGGGCGCCGTGCGCACTCCCATTCCGTGCCCTCCCGTTGGGAGCCATATGTACCATGCTCCAGGAGGAAGCGTGCCGACGCAGACGCGGTCGGGAAAAGCGGGACCGTTGTCCTCTCCTTTGAAAGAAGGGCCGGCTCCGCTAATCCCGACGCAGGTGACGATTGCGTCGTAGACGGGGGACTCGCTTTCGTTTCGAAGCACGACGAACTGCCAGAAGAATCGGTTGTCATCGGGCTGATCGATTCGGTTTCGACCTTCTTCGTACCATGCCGATATGCGGGATGGCTGATGCCGCTTGAAATCGTCCTCCCTGTTTCTTTTGGTCTGGTTGTTTTGACAGAATGCGGCAATCAAGGTCCCCAAGGTAGCGGCTCCGATGAATGCTTGGACAATCAGATTGGCGGTGTCTATATCGATGCCAAAAATCATTGGATGGTCACCGGCTTAGTATCGTGGGGCGAAAATTCTAACTCTGAATAATACGGCATGATTGATGGTTGGCGTTGACCGAATTCCCATTGACGGTAACAACCCACCGCACTCCTCGACCACCTCGATTGCCTTGCGATTCTGCTTCCCGAGCGCGGAGACGATAGCGAGGAAGCACCGCTCTTTCTGTCGGGGGCTATAATTAACCGTTCAAGCCAGATTCTGCCGTCTGTGGTAAAACAGCATGCTATTAAAGATTCTGGCCTTGATTAGAGTTTTTTATCCCAGTCATTGTCGCCGGATCTCCCTATGCGGCGGGGCTCGACTTCGAGGACGTCGTCGACTCGGCCCTCGAGCGTGCAAGACTTGCTGAGCTAGGTGGACTAGAGTAAGAAAAGAGAAATCAAAAGGCGAATTTACCGCGAGGAGCAAAATGTCCCATATAAATCAGATCCAAGAAGAGCTAAGGCAGATCGAAGGCGGGCGTTTTCAAACACTAGCAAATCAGTATCTATATAGGAGATATTCGCTTAACAACATCATTGAATTGGGATCCCAATGCGGCACGGATAAAACTACGACCGGTGTGCCAGATATGTACTCCGTAGGAGAGAATGGACACTACATCTTCGCGGCATACACAACCTCTAAATCCGACATCCGCAATAAGCTGCTAAATGATGCTATAGACTGCCTCGACAGGAGCAAAACCGGCATCGATCCGCAACTCATAGATCGAATCATCCTGTGCCACACATACTTTCGCCTTTCACCTCTGGTACTCGAGGAAGTCCGCGCCATCGATCCACGGATAGAAATAATCGGGCCAGAGACAATTGCGAGCGACCTTGATAGAAAATTCCCTGCGCTAGCGCATACGGTTTTGGGCATTCCGCTCGGAAAGGGGTCATTCATCGCCCCAGACCGCTTCATCGAGCGAAGCCTGAACGGCCGTTTCACAACCGACCTGTCGAAGCCCCTCATGCACAGGGATTCCGAGTTTTCAGGCATCATCGAATCGATAGAGCAAAGTAGGGCAGTAGTGATTCAGGGGCAGTCTGGATCGGGGAAAACCAAGATCGCCCTCGACGCATGCCTCTCATTCAGCAATCGGCATCACTGGGATCTTCTGATCTTGGACTCTAGGTATTCGTCGCATCTCGACGATGATATTGAGCTGATTTTGTCGGAGTCGGAAAACATTATCCTTCTGGTCGATGATGCAAACGGCAACCTGTCACTTGAGCACTTGCTGGGAATCTGCTTGGAAAACAAAAAGCTAAAGATTGTCCTCACCTGCAGGAAGATGCACCGAAGCGAGTTGACCGCGAAAATCGGTAGCTATCTAAATTTCAAAGAAATAGAGCTGGAGCCTCTAACCGCGGAAAACATTGAAGCGATACTCGAGACCGAATACAACATAATAAACCTAGCACTGAGGGAGAGAGTATCGGCAATCGCAAACGGAAACCTGCGCTTGGCTATCATGGCAGCAAGCCCCATAGCAGACGGCAATTTCGAAGCCATCCAAGAGCCATACGATCTTCTGAACATCTATATGAATTCCGCCTTAGCTGGGTACTCCAGCAGGGAGCAGCGTCTCGCAGAGGTCCTTGCAATCTACGATTGCTGCGATCTTATTGAAGGAGACCCTTGTTACGAGGAACTCTTGGGCCTGGAGTACGACGATGCCGAGATTCGGGATTTTGCATCCAGATTGAACGACCAGGAAATCGTCACGATCCTTACCTCCGCTGGTGGCGTGCTAGCCATAAGAATGGAAGAGCAGAATCTTCGTGACTTCTTGATATGCCGCCACTTCGCAAAAGAAGGGAACGGCAGTTTTGCGGATTTCATTCTGCATACCGCAGAAATGCCGAACGCGCCGTATCTCAAAGCCGCCAAGTCAATGGCTGAAGTGTGCGGAAGTGCGAGCGTGTACGACTACCTTCGAAGGGAATGCGGGAAAGCTTGGGATGAAATTAAGAATCGGGATGCGCGAATTGCCGATCAGTTCATAATCACATTCAATCAACTCCTTCCCATACAGGCGCTCGCCTTTGCCTCAAACCGCATCGAAAGCGCTGCTTGCGCTGACGTATCGGAAGATATTCTCGGCATGAATTCGACATCCGACGGATCTATGCCCCTGCATATTTCCGTATCCCTGATGAGCTCGAGCGAGTATTCGCAAACAGCCTTAGAGTTGTTCGTGACGTGTGTAGAAAGAGGCACCGAGCGAGCGGCCGAGTACAACTGGGCATGCGGACCAGACGGTGCTTTCGCTTATGATCTCGATCGTACGGGATTCGATTTGGAAAACAGCAAACTCGATGCCCTCGCTCAAAAATATCAACAATCGCATTCCCGTAATGTTGCAGCATGTCTGATCGTCTTGACGAGTTCATACCTCTCTTCAAGGGCCCAGCGCGTTTGGCAAAATGGCATAACGTACACATACAACACCCTGACCTTCAGTTTCACATCAGAGTTGGCCGAGCTCCACGCCCATTGCTTCCGGGCGCTCTCCGTTCTAGTCGAAACCGAATTCAGCAGGCAAGTTAAATCCACCTTTCGGCAGCACTTCTCGTTCTATGGCAAAGAACCTGAAGCGGAGCACGCAGAAAACATGCATTCGGTGCTCTCGAGGATCGAAGAGCTATTCCCCAAATATATAAGCGAAGACTCGACAACCGATCTTTCATGCGGCTTAAGCATCAACCAGATTTACGAAACATGCGCGCAGAACTCCCCTCTGAGCCTCGATGGGTTCCGCCAGAGCACATTCGACGCGCTTGGCTTGGAGAACTCTTGGTCTCTCGAAGAGAAAGAACCTAGAATATCCGCGGAAGAGTTACCGCTAGAACGACTGACCGAAGCCCTGGGAAAGCTGGCCGAAGATTATGAGATTTCCGGTAAAGAGTGGGAGTCGGGCAGGGCTATCGGAAAAGTCCTTCTGGAAATTGCCAAAAGGACCCCAGATACCGCTTCAAGCATAATCGCACGCAATATCGCATCGTTGCCCTCGACGATCCCCGTTCCGTATGAAGCACTTGATTACCTTGCTGAAGCCATCGGCAGGAGGGTCCTTAGAAACGAGCTGGGCGCGGTGCTCGACGTGAGTGACCATCCGGCCCTGTTTGACTATCTTGATTTGCTAGCAATAAAGAGCGGGCCCGACAAGGAGGAGCTCGACGAGATCCTCGCAAGACTCGATGACGGCAGAACGCATCTCTGCTTGGAAGATTTGGAGATAGTCGAGCCAAAGCATCCTGGCTATATGCTCAAATATGCTTTTAGGTTTTCCGAACATACACACAATGATGAGGTTTGGCGGTTTTTCGGCAACTGCGGAGACGAAAAGCGCGTCTCCGCTCTAGATTCGTACTTCGGATCCAATCCCTCACCGGCTGTCAACCTGTATTTTCTCGCACTTGAAGGATATCCTACTTTCGACTATAACCTCGCTTTCCTACGCTGCCTTTTACGCCTTGACAGTTCAATGATTGACCGTTTTTTGGAATACGCTGCCAACCTCGACTACCGACAAAGGCACGATCTCCTGCGAAGAATCAGCTCGTTTTGGACCGTCCAGGACGATCACGCTTGGAATCTGCTGAAAGCAATGATCGATGAAGCGCTGAGCAAACCACTCGGCAGGTATGAAATAGCCTTTTTGTTTCCCGTTCATGATGCAAACGCGCTCTCGATCGATATTTTTTGGGAGCGCCTGGAATATACCATCCGCGAAAGGATCGCCGACGCAAATAGTCTCGATAGAATAAGCTGGGCCTTGTCCGATTGCAATGACGAGGCGAGGGTTAGGGCTATCACCCTCATTCTGACGCTCGATAAAGACGGGATATCGATCAACCATTTGGATCTCCGTCGATCTTCAATGAGCGGGTCCCCTGAAAAAGGCTTTATTCCAGCAAAGCTCAAGGAGATTGAGGCGATTGACTCGATTGCTGCTCAGCTGCCCGCAGGTGTTGCATATTTAAAACACAGAGAATGGCTGTCAAAAGTGAAGTCATCAATTGAAAGAGACATCGAAGACGAAAAGTGGAGGCTATTCCACGGCAGGCAGTAATCGACTTTAACACCTAGAATTAGGAAAAGCCTCGGGGCTCCTGCCTAGCCCTTCGACCTGCACTGCGTGCAGAAGACGGTCGAGGGCGAACCGTGGTGCAGCTCCATGAGCTCGAGCTGCATCGCCCTGAACAGGTCCTCGGGCTTGTTCAGCAGCCGCTCGTCGATGTTTGTGTCAACGGCCTACTGAATACTGTTCAGTTTTACGCTACCACTGACAGCGAGGTCGAAGTGGCTCGTTGCTATTTCGAAGCCGCGCGCGCGGCGCGGAAGGGCGGCGTGGACCCCGAGGCCACTGCCTACAAGCTCGACAAGATGATTTGGTTGCTCTGCACAAGCGACTTTTACCTCGAAGGGGGTCTAAAGCTCTTTTCAACCAATGCACTTGTTGAATCGAACCTGAGCGCTTATTCGGGGGATGGCATTTAAATCGGAGCCACTTTCAGAAAAGCGGCGCTGCAAACGCATGCCAAAACTGGCAAATTATTATGAAAGGTAATCTTATGGCAAACGCAGAGGAATCAACTAAGGCCGGTCTATCGCGCTTGCAAGACGACGCAAGGCCGACTATTTGCAGCGACTCTCTCGAACTTATTTCGAATATCGCAGAGGTTGGCCTGGACGAAATTCTCCAAAACGAGTTCTTGAAGGACATCCCCGTCATCTCAAGCCTAGTGAGCATCTACAAAATCGGAAACAATATCCACAATGCGCATCTGCTGAAGAAGTATGCGTGTTTCCTCGATGAGTTCAACCGCGACTCTTTTGAAAATGGCTCATGGAACAAGTACAAGCAATACTTTGAAGAGTCAAATAGGAAGCGCGATATTGAGTACCTGCTTATCCTGCTCGAAAGATACATTGAGGAGGACAAAGCGCGGCGACTAGCAAAGATTTATGAGGCCTACCTAGATAAAGAAATTAGCTGGGACGATCTTCGTTTGTTTGCAGAGACTTTGGACAGATTTCTACCTGGAGACTACGAAATGCTTCGAGAAAAGGAAACTTTTCAGACGCTCAGAGGCAGAGATGCAGAAGTTCTTCTTCGATTAACCGGACTGGGATTGCTGATTGAGGATATCCATCGGCAGCAGTGGGACGTAGTAGATACGACGCTCATCTTCGACGATCCCGACGAAATTGAGAAAGAAGAAAGGGTTTATCGTAGGACCGAATTTGGAAACAGGATGGTATCTATACTTGGCTAGCTACTGCAGACAGCAATCTGAGCGCGCTCTTGTCGTCTTGGTTAAACTGCTCGGATCTACCAGTGATTTTTACTGCATTAGGCATTCGTAAAGGGAATCGGTTCTTCACGATTCGCATCCTTTCTAGTGCTGCCTTTATTTAATGATCGAGATATGCTCGGCGACTGCGGTGTTCTGCCCCTTAGGTTACAGACGGTTGTTTCTATTGAGCTTCCAGAGGAAATACATGGGGTTCTCTTTTGCCTTGGCTTCTCGCAAAAAATCTGCGGATTGAGATGCAACGGCCCCTATGCCGGCAGCCCCGAGGAAGGCCATGGCATCAGAAGGTGATGCGATTCCGTATTGCCCCAATGTAAAGCTCGCAATTCCGATAGCGGCTTCAATGCCTGCGGAGGTGACTAATCGGGATCGCTCGTTTTTCATCACTAAAGATATCTTGTGAAGCTCGGGCTCAATTAGGTCGTTCTTCAGGTCAGCTAATGTCGAGGTGTCGATGGGCCTTTCGCTCAGGCCTTTGGACAAGGTATCCCTAAACACAAGAAACGACTCTTCGTTTCTAATGCGGCAATCAAGGATGCTACGCAACGTTGCATTTTCAGCAATGGGGAGGGGGCAAGATAACCGGCGAATGGGTATGGTCTGATCTTTTCGAGGATAAAGGGTGGAAGTTGCGGACTCGAGGAACTCAATCTGAGCTGGACGAGTGGTTAAATACGAGCTATTCGAAAAATAGGGATTGACGAGGGCTTGAAAGCAATCGTCCAACAATGGCAGTAGGATAGTCAAGATGCCGCCTTTCTCCAGCATGTCTCTATCCAATCGCGTTTCGCCTTGGCTTGCATAGAGCGATTCGTATTCAGACGGGATTACCAGGAAATCGACATCCATCTCATCATGGGACCCATATGCATCCATTCCCTCAATCGCTACATACAGATTCCCATCTGGTGCTTGTTTTAAAGTGCACGAGGTAGAGGAACAGAATTGTCGTACGAGTTCATCCCAATAACTCGATATCAATCCTTTTGCTTTTGATTCTCTTCCGATTTGTCGCGCTAGGCAATCTTTGCAAAGAGGAATGTAATTGCTCGAAAATCCGAGTATTCCAGCTTTGACTATGTCTTCGACTCGCATGGTCAAATAGATCCCGAATGCAAGTTCATCGACTGAGACATAATCATCGTGCCCCATTTCGAATGCCGATTCTATAGGGCAATGAATCAGTGTTTTATCTGCATACAATGCTGAGAACTTTGCCAAATGGTAAATGTTTTGCTCTCGACAGGCATAGTCAGTGCAGGGGAATTTGCCTCCTTCAAGGGTGGAGTCAACAGAAAAATTGAACAGGGATTGATTTTCGATTTTTTCGATTGGGATAAGGGGTGCAAGGCCCCTAATAAAGGCGTCGAACCTCCTTTGCCCCAGTTCTTCTAGGTACGCAATTATTTCGGCAAGAGAGCTGTTCTTGAATGCGGCTAGATAAGAATAAAGGTCATCGTATGCATGAGTCGCCATTTCGCTCACCTACACTTTCGGAAAGAGTTTTGCGTCGTTATTTCCGAGGCGTCGTTGGGCTCGCAATCGACTCTAGTGTGCAGCTGCTTCTCGACGTACTCCCTCATGTTCTGCCTCCACATGTAACTAATTGATTTGCTATGTGCCATTATGAATGGTATATAGCAAATCAATTAGTTACATTTAATGGAGCATTGCGAGCGTGGCGCGCGCAAAGAAGAGTCGTTGTATGGAGGCTTCCGGCAACGGCCTTTTGTACGTCCGTGACTGTTGGGTGCTATCGCGGATGACGTCATTGTTGCCTGCACTCTCGATCCAAGGATGTAATTACGGAAGTGCGGGGAAAATCGAGAACCTTCGAGCACAACGCGATTTTTAGCACCAAAACCGCAGTTCGCGGAAGCGAAAACTGGGGCCTGGTTAGCATTTCTTCGATTTTCCCCGCACTTCCGAATTTGACCCCTTGCCGCACCTTGATCACGTCTTCAAGTGGCTGGTTCATCGCTAATGGAGTTTTCTGCGGTGCTTGAATTGCGGTGTTGTGATTAGGGCAAAAGGCTCTTGGCTCCGGGGAGGCTCATCGCACGAAAATTCAAGTTGCTGCTGAAGTAGGGCTTGCTTCGGCAGCGCTAACAATAAGGGCGGCTCTGCTAGTCTCGGGAGACCGCGGCATTCGGCGGGCCTGCCGAATGCCGCGATCAGTAGCGGTCAGTAGCGGTCAGTATATTCTTCGGAGCCGTTTCTCTGGGCTTCGGCGGACTTGCCAACTCGCGCTTGGGCACTACTCAGTAGATTACTCAGCAGTGCCCAGTAGATTACTCAGTAGTGCCCAGCAGGGGGAGGGCAGCAAACGCAATGGGCCTGTTTCCCGGCTAGGACCTGCAGCCTCAAACTTCGCTTGGCATCCTGTAGAACTGGTGCGGGTCTTTCGGGCTTTTCCCTACCCATTCCAACAGGCCTCGCCCGGCAAGGTCTTTCAGAGTCTTCGAGGCCGTTTTCCTACCGACATTGGACTCCCGCGCGAGGTCGGAGGTCGTGATTTTCCCCTGAGCGGCGGCAATTGCCATCGCTGCTCGTTCGCGCTCGCTGAGGAGCGGTCGGTTGTCGGCCGCGGTTCTCCTGAAGGCCGCTTTCTGTAACCCAGGACGCTCGAAGACGACGACGGTGCTGTTGACGGTCTGCTCGAAGCGGAACCTCACGCCGGCTGCCTCGCAGGCCTCCTTGATGCGCGGTATGCCCGTGCCGTACTGCTCGATGACGCCGGCGCGGAACAGGGTGCGCGCGATCGCGGGGTTTCGGAGGCCGAACTCGCTCGCGGTACCGTCTAGGTGCTCTTGCGGCGAGTCGCCCTCGGGGAACAGGCCCGGGCTCACGATCTGGACGGTGTCCATGAACACGTTGACCTCGACGGCGGTGCCGGTGGTGTAGTCGCGGTGGCACAGCGCGTTGGCAACCGCCTCGCGGATGGCCTCGGCCGGGATCTCGGGGATCTCCTTGCGGTACATGCCCGTCTCGCCGATGACGAACTCGCGCCTGATGTTCGACGTCACGAAGTACTCGGCGAAGTCGAGCAGCTTGAGCATGGTGCCGCACTCGCGGCGCAGGTCGAGGATCTTGGCCTTGGTGTTGCCGCCCAGAAGCCCCAGCTTCATCCTGGGGTAGGTGTCGGATCCCTCGCAGAACAGCTCCACCGCGGCGTTTCTTAGGCTGCCGTCGGGCGCGACGAGGTCGAGCCTTGCCAAGGTGTCCTCCACGCCGGCGAACCCGCCGCCCACGCGTCCGGCCCTGCCGCCGCGCGCGACGAAGTCACGCACCGCCTGCTCGTCGGCGTCGGAGACGGGCCTGCCGGACGGCAGCGAGTCCCACGGGCTACGGGCGCGCTCACGCTTGACGACCATGGCGCTCAGCTCCGAGGCCGACAGCGCTTTGTTCGAAGTCCCCACGCGGGTGAAGTAGCGTCCGTCGGCGGAGTAGGGGGCGTCGGCACCTGAGAAGGCAATTTTGATGTATCGCAGCCCATCATCGGCGTCGAGGCACTCGACCGTCGGGAACACCGCGGGCTCGATCTTGTCGGACACCCACGACGTCACCTGGCGCAGCGTTGCGTCGCTGACATCCTGGCCGATGACATCGCCGTTGTCCTTCACGCCGAAGTAGAGCTCGCCGCGGCCGTGCTTGTTCAGCATGGCGCTGATGGCTTGCAGTGCTTCTTTATGCTCGCCAGTGGACTTCTTGAACTCGACGGTCTCGCTCTCGCTGCCCAGGTTCATCCGCGCTGCCTTTCCCGTTCGTTGCTTGTCTCGTTGGATTATACCGTGGTCACCATGGGCGAAAACGTGGAAGCGCGCTTGCTTGCCTCTACCATGTTCTCATGCGCCTTAATGCCCTTTGTGAAGAATCGTCCCATTGGGAAACGGGTCCCTATGGAACGATTTTGGTATCAGGCATAGGGGGGCGCTATCGTGGATGTCGTCACCATTGCCTGCGCCCTCGATCCAGAGATGTAATTACAGAAGTGCGGGGAAAAATCGAAAACCTTCGAGCACAACGCGGTTTTTTTGTATCAAAACCGCAGGTCGCGGAAGCCTAAAACGGGGGTCTGGTCAGCATTCCTTTGGTTTTCCCCGCACTTCCGAATTTGGCCTCTCGCCACATCCCGATTACGTCTTAAAGTGGCGCAAAAAGCCGTGTGCTCTGCTTGATTTTGCTCAGGAATTATGCCTGAGGGGTAGTGGATTCGCCTTTCTCCGCCGTGCAGCGGCACGTGTAGGGCTCTCTGGCTCAGGCGCGAGTCGCTTCCCGTCTGAAAAAGTTCTTAAAACAGCTTTAAAATTGCCTTTGGCCTACATTGACAGCGTACAATACGCATGTTTACCATGGCAAAAGCTAAATTTGGGGAGGGGGAGCGCACGGTGGAAGTGCTGGTTGTTGGCAATACCGCGTATGTCGATGACGACTTTTGTGCCAAGGCGTTTCCCGGTGACCATGTTCAGGTCGTGGCGGCCAACGAGGCGCGCCGCGACGGGTCGTCGCTCCATGCGTCTTGGAAAGAGCTGCTGCAGCACCTGGACCAGGCTTACGAATTCGACCGTGTGGTCTACCTCTCTACCTATCTCACGCCGCATACCGAGGCCGTTGGCGACATCGAGCTGCTGCGCTCCGTCTTTCGAGCTTGCATGGGTCGCCAGATTCAGCTGCTGTTTGTGACTGGTCCCATGGGAGCGGACGGTGCGGTGGACGTTGCGGGGCAAAACGGCAAGGGCATCATTGCCCGTGCGGCCAACGACCTGTGCCGCTACTATGCGGTCCGCGACGGCATTCAGGCCAAGATCTTGCGCGTGCCGTATCTGTACACCGCCTCGCCCACGCTGGAAGACCCGATTTTGACCCCGCTGTTCGAGGCGTGCTCGCAAGGCTCTGCTGTCATGAGGGCTGGGGCGGACTCACCGCTCGGTGCCCTCTGCGCCGAGGAGCTGGCCGTTCTGGTGCGTCGCATCTTCGACAGCTGGGATGCCACATTCGAGGAACTCGAGGTTCCGGATAGCTTTGCCCACACCGTGGGAGACCTGGGCGAGGCGCTCAAGGGCTTGTTCCCGGGGCTCGACATTACCTACGACGGGGACGCCGTCGTCTCCATTGCTCCGAGCGATACCGTCCGCACGCGCTACGGGTGGTTCCAGCGCTATGACGTGCTGCGCGATCTTTCGACCATACACGCCCGCTGGGAGCAGACCCTCGCGGGCAAGCGCCATCCGCTGCGTGCCGCCATCGACCGCATGCGCGGGCGGACACTGCCCATCAAATGCCTGGAGACCGCGCTGGCCTGGGTGCTCTTTGAGGGCCTGGAGCTGGTGTTTTCGCAGTCTGCTCAGCTTAACGTGCTCGACTACCGCCTGCTGTACGTGGTACTGATCGGCACGCTGTATGGGCTCGATTTTGGCCTGGTTGCGGCGCTGCTGGCGTCGGTGGGTTTGGCCGCGAGCTACTTTACTCAGTACGGTTATACCTTCCAGGGTCTCTTTTACGAGCCGTCCAACTGGCTGCCGTTTATTGCGTACTTTGTGGTGGGTGCCGTGTGCGGCTATGTGCAGCTGCGCAACAGCGAAGCCATTAGGGCGGAGCGCGATCAAAACGAGCTCGTGCGTAATCGCAATACGTTCCTCACACAGCTTTACCACGACGCGATCGAGGACAAGCGCGCGTACAGGCGCCAGATTGTGGGTCGCCACGACAGCTTTGGCAAGATCTTTGCCGTGACGCAGGAGCTCGACGTACTCAACCCACGCGACATCTATCGCAAGTGCTGCGAGCTTCTGGGCGAGATCCTCGAGAACGATTCGGTGGCGATCTACCATGTTTCGGGCGGGGCATTTGCACGCCTGGTGGCAGCAAGTCCCGCGATTGCCGAAAATGCCGCACGCTCGCTCACGCTTGAGCAGCTTGCACCTCTTTTGGGCGACGGGGGTCGTTCGAACCTGTGGGTGAACCGTGAGCTGACGCCGGGGTTTCCCATGTTTGGATACGCGATCGAGCGCGACGGGGCACCCGCCGTGTTGATCTTTGTGCGTAGTGCGGCCGAAAACCAAATGACCCTCTATTATCAAAACCTGTTCCGCATCTTGTGCGGGCTGGTCGAAAGCGCGCTGGGCCGTGCCTTTGACTACGAGGCGGTGGCGCAGGATAAACGCTGCGTTGACGGCACTTGCGTGCTCAAGCAGGCGGCCTTTGGCCAAGAGCTCGCGGCGGAGCAGGCGCTGGCAGATAGCAAGATGGGGAGTTTTTTGCTCCTGCGCGTGGTACCGGGCATGGAGCCTGTCGGCGAGCTGGTGGGCGCAATTGGGTCGGCAATCCGCGAGAGCGACGCGGCGGGCTTGGTCGACGGCAACGTGCTCTACCTGCTTATGCGCCAGGCAAAGGCGTGCGATCTTCCCATTATCCGTAAGCGCCTGAGCGCAAAGCATATTGCGGTGGAGCCCGTCGACGGCGAGGGCATCGTGGCGCTGCTGCAGCGCATCGCTTACACCGGTGACGGTGAGGGGGGTGCCGCTTGATCTCGCTTGTCGTTGCTGCCGTCTTGCTGCTGATTCATTCGCTGGTTTGCCTGATGCTGTGGACGCTCATGAAGCTGGGCCTGCTGCCGGTGCGCGGGCACATGCTGGCTGTAATAGTGCTGGTGCCGCTGTGGGGCCCGTTGCTGGTGGTTTTGCTATCGGTGCGCAGCGCGGTGCTTGGCGAGTGGCTGAAAGAGTCTGCGCTGGAGTCGCTGCGCTTCAACGACGACCTGCATCGTAGTATGTCGGTACCGAGCGGCGAGGACGATGCAGGCGTAGTGCCGCTCGAGGAGGCGCTTATCGTCAACGACCCGGCATACCGGCGCCGCCTAATGCTCTCCATGCTCACCGAGGAGCCCGACGCGTACCTGGCGCAGCTGCAGGCGGCTAAGCTTAACGACGACGTTGAGGTGGCGCACTATGCCGCGACGGCGGTGGCGCAGATCTCCAAGGAGTCCGACCTTAAACTGCAGCAGCTGGAGCGTGCCTTTAAGACGGACCCGAGCGCGCAAAACCTCAACGAATACTGTGATTTTCTTGGTGAATACTTGGGCTCGGGCTTGGCTGAGGGGCGCGTTGCTCAGATTCAGCGCCAACAGTACGCGCGCCTGCTTGCGCGTCGCTGCGAGCGCGAGGATACCCTTGAGCTGCGCATTCGATACGCGACGGCGCTGGCCGATGTCGGACAGATCGACGAGGCGCAGGCCGTGACCGACCAGCTGGTACTCGACGTGCCCGAGGAGCAGGAGGTTTGGATGCTTTGCCTGCGCCTGGCCGTGATGCGCCGCGACGGTGACGAGGTCCACTGTGTGATCGATGCGATTGACAAGCAACATGTGTATTTGAGCGCCGACAACCGCGAAAAGTTGGCGTTTTGGCGCGATGGGGAGGAGGCCCGATGAGCGTGGCGCAACATATCCGAGACCGTGTGGGCCGCTTTCGTTGGATGGGACTCCTCGTGGTGTGGGCGGTCTTTATTGCCATGGCCGCCGTGCTGCTGGTGGAGCGTGCCGGCGTGCAGTACAGTGCGGGCCAGCATAGGCTGGGGATGCTTGCCGCCAACGACGCGGTGCCGGCCTCCTCGGCAATCTTTGGCCAAAAGCCCACGTGCCTGGTCATTACAGACTCGGACCAAGATGGCGTCGACGACGTCAAAGACCAGTTCGACCAGATTTTGCTGGACATGAAGATCGCCCATCGCGACGTGGATCTTGCCCTGGATGGTGCGGATGCCATTCCCTCGCTGACCTCCTTCGATCGCGTGATTTTGCTCATGCCGTCGCTCGATGGGCTCGGTACGCACCTGAGCGACATTATGAGTTGGGTGAGTGCCGGCGGTTCGCTTATGCTCGCCATGCCGCCGGATAACTCGAGCTATCTGCAAGTGATTGCCTCCAAGCTTGGCATTGAATCGGCCGGATATGACTATGTAAAAGCCGAAAGCATTGTGCCGAGTGAGGACTTTATGCTGGGCGGGGGAGAGCGCTACGAGCTCTCGGACCCCTTTGATTCGTCGCTTTCAGTATCGCTGCGCGAGACGGCGCGTGAGTGGGCTAAGACTGGCGATGCGGGCGCCCCGCTCATTTGGTCTAATGACTGCGGTAGCGGGCGCACCGTGGTGTGCAATATCGGTATCTACGACAAGGTCATGCGCGGCTTTTTCGCCGCGGCGATCAGTCTGCTGGGCGATGCTACGGCCTATCCGGTCATCAACAGCGCCGTGTTCTATTTGGACGACTTTCCTAGCCCCGTGCCCTCGGGCGATGGTACTTATATCAAGCGTGACTACGGCCTTTCCATTGCGGATTTTTACACCAAGGTCTGGTGGCCCGATCTGCAAAAGCTCGCGCAAAAATATGGCATTCGCTATACCGGCGTGATGATCGAAAACTACGAGGACGCGGTCAACCAGACCGAGCCCGCGCGCCAACCCGATACCACGCAGTTTCGATATTTTGGCGGCATGCTGCTGCAGATGGGCGGCGAGCTGGGCTTTCACGGCTACAACCATCAGCCGCTCGCGCTCTGGGACACCGACTACGGCACGCTGTACGTCTACAAGACCTGGAAGAACAAAGAGACGCTCGTCGCTTCGCTCAACGAACTTATCGCGTTTCAGGACGAGGTTCTGCCCAACGCTCATGGCTCGGTTTACGCACCGCCGTCGAATATCCTTTCGGCCCGAGCGCGCAAGCTCATCGGCACCGACGTTCCGCGCATTAAGACCATCGCCAGCACGTATTTTGAGGATGGCACCGACCTGCCCTACGTGCAGGAGTTTGGCGTGGCGAGCGACGGCATTGTGGAGCAGCCACGTATTGTCTCGGGCGGCATGGTCGACGATTCCTATATGCGCCTGGCAGCCGTGTCCGAGCTCAACATGCACTACGTGAGCACGCATTTTATGCACCCGGACGACTCGCTCGATCCCGATCGTGGTGCCAAGGAGGGCTGGGAGGTCTACAAGGGCGGCCTGGTCGACTACCTGGAGTGGCTTACCAAATCCGCGCCCGACCTGCGGCACCAGACGGCGTCGGAGTGCTCCGGTGCCATCCAGCGCTTTTCGTCCGTGACGGTGAGCGTGGATACCAGCGCGGATGCCTGGACGCTCAGCCTGGGCAATTTCCACGACGAGGCGTGGCTCATGTTCCGCGCCAATAATGGCGAGCCGGGTGCGGTGACGGGTGGCGAACTGACGCACCTTACGGGCAATCTGTATCTGCTCAAGGCAAATGATAAGACCGTGACGATCGAGCGCAAGGAGGGTGGCGATAAATGAGAATCTGCTTGGTACTCGAGGGTTGCTACCCCTATGTGCACGGCGGCGTATCTACCTGGATGCATGGCTACATTACGGCCATGCCCGAGCACGAGTTTGTGCTGTGGGTGATCGGCGCGCATGCTGCCGACCGTGGCAAGTTTGTCTACGAGCTGCCCGGCAACGTGGTCGAGGTGCACGAGGTGTTCCTGGACGATGCCCTGCGGCTTTCGGGTGAGCAACATGAAGCCAGTTTTAACGACCGTGAGCGCGAGGCGTTACGCCGTCTGGTGTCGCTCTCCAATCCGGACTGGGACGTGTTATTCGATATCTTCTACCGCCGTCGCGTGCATCCGCTCTCGTTTTTGCAGAGCCGCACGTTTATGGATATCTTTCGCGACGTGTGCCTGGCCGAGTATCCCTACACGCCCTTTGCCGATGCATTCCACACCATGCGCTCCATGTTGCTGCCCGTGCTCTACCTGTTGGGCAGCGAGGTGCCGGTGGCCGATGTGTACCATGCCATCTCGACCGGCTACGGTGGTCTGCTCGCCTGCCTGGGCTCAAGCGTTCACCATGCGCCGGTGCTGTTGACCGAGCATGGCATCTACACCCGCGAGCGCGAGGAAGAGATCATTCGCGCCGATTGGGTGGTGCCGTCGTTCAAGGACCGCTGGATCCGCTTTTTCTACCTGCTTTCGGAGGAAATCTACCGCCGCGCCTTCCGCGTGACGAGTTTGTTCCATAACGCCCGCAAGACGCAGGTCTATATGGGCTGCGATGCGGACAAATGCCTGGTTATCCCCAACGGCATCCAGTTCGACCGCTTTAAGGATATTCCCTTAAAGCCCGATGACGGCTGGGTGGACATTGGCGCGGTGGTGCGCTTGGCGCCCATCAAGGACGTCAAGACAATGATTTATGCCTTCTTTGAGCTGCACGAGCGCCTGCCCAAGGTGCGCCTGCACATTATGGGCGGCGTGGACGACGAGGAGTACGGCGCCGAGTGCCACGCGCTGGTCGATACCCTAGGCGTGCGCGACCTGATCTTTACCGGCCGCGTCAACGTGGTCGAGTACATGGAAAAGCTCGACTTTACCATTTTGACGAGCATCTCCGAGGGCCAGCCGCTCAGCGTGCTGGAGTCGCTTGCAGCGCGCCGTCCCTGCGTGACGACCGAGGTGGGCTGCTGCCGCGAGTTGCTCGAAGGCGCCCCGGGCGACGACTTTGGCGTGGCGGGTTTTGTGACGCCGCCCATGTATCGCAAGGGCTTGGCCGATGCCATGGAGCGCATGTGCGTGAGCCGCGCCCGTCGCATTGAGATGGGGGAGCGCGGGCAGCGTCGCGTTGCCACGTACTTTTTGCACGAGCAGATGCTCGCCAACTATCGCGCGCTGTACGACGAGACGGCGCGTGCGTTTGACCTGCCCAGAGAGGGGGAGTAGCCGGTGGCCGGAATCGGTTTTGAGCTTAAGCGCCTGTTTAGGCGCAAGGGCCTTTTTGCCACGATGCGCGCTTACGGCTACGCCGGCATTGTGTGCACGGGTCCCATGCTGTTGGGCGTGCTGCTCCAGGTGGGTATCTTGGTGCTGTGCGGTCTGTGGGGCGTAGGGCGTGCCAACCAGGATCTGCTGGTGTGCATGGTGACCTACACACTGCTGGCCTCGCTTTTGCTCACGAGCTTTTTCTCCATGCCGGTCACGCGCTTTTTGGCCGACATGCTTTTTGCTGAGCGCGAGGATGAGATCCTGCCTTCGTTTTGGGGATCTAATGCCATCATGCTCGTTGTGGGCACGGTGCTCTACGGCGTCTTTTTGCTGTTCTCGGGCGCCACGCTGCTGCAGGGGCTGCTGTGCCTGTGGCTGTTCAACATTATGATCGTCAACTGGAACGGCATGAGTTACCTCACGGCCATCAAAGACTACCGCGGCATCCTGTGCAGCTTTGCGGCCGCCATTGGCGTGGCGTGCCTGTGCGCCCTGGCCGCGCTGGCGCTGGGGCTGCCGCCGGTCGAGGGCCTGTTGGCATCAATTGCTCTGGGCTACGGCGTTATGCTCGCCTGGGACGTGGTGCTGCTATACCGGTATTTTCCTCAGAGCGACCGCAGCCCCTGGCTCTTTTTGCAGTGGCTCGATCAGTTTATGCCGCTGGCGCTTACGGGCCTGTTCACCAACCTGGGCCTCTTTGCGCATTTGGTGATAATTTGGGCCGGTCCCATTGGCGTGCAGGTCAAGGGCTTGTTTTATGGTGCGCCCTACCACGATGTGCCGGCGCTTATCGCGTTTTTGACAATCCTGGTCACGTCCGTCAACTTTGTGGTCTCGGTCGAGGTCAATTTCTATCCGCGCTACCGCGACTACTACAGCCTGTTCAACGACGGTGGCGTGGTGGGCGACATTGTGGTGGCCGAGGAGGAAATGCTCTCCACGCTCAACCGAGAACTGCGGTTTTGTGCGCTCAAACAGTTGTTTGTGACCGCGGCGGTCATTTCGCTCGAGACCACGGTGCTCTCGGCCCTACCGTTGGGCTTTAATAACCTGATGCACGGGTATTTTCGCACGCTGTGCGTGGGCTATGGCCTGTATGCCGTGGGCAATACGGTGTTGCTCATCTTGCTGTACTTTACCGACTACAAGGGGGCCGTGCTGGCCTCGGGGCTGTTTGCTGGTGTGGCCGGGCTAGCGAATGCCGTTTCTCTGCTCTTGCCGCAGCAGTTTTACGGCTTTGGCTTTTTGTTGGGTGCAGCGGTGTTTTTTATCGTGGCGCTGCTGCGGCTCGATACCTATACCGCCAACTTGCCGTATCGTATCCTGAGCCAGCAGCCCATGGTGGCGACTGACAAGACGGGCTGGTTTACCGAACTTGGCCGGGTGCTCGACCGTGTTGAGCAACGCTACGAGGCCAAGCGCGTGGGCGGTGAGCCGCGCAGTGCGTTTGAACGTATGGTGGTTCGCCTGTACCAAAAACATTGGGGAGGTTCTGATGATCGATAAGTTGATGTCTCGCCGCTGCCTGATCGAGGCGGCTGCCGGTGCGCTGTTGCTTTCGGGCTGCTCGTCTCAGGACGAATCCTCGACCAAAAAGGTCAAAAAGCAGGACAAGATTAAAAAGGCTGAGGCCTCGGGCGAGACCAAGCACCTTCGCGATAAGGACGAGCTGTACGAGGTCTACGACGACTCGGGCATTGTGACCATGTACCTGACGGTCTCGCGCGGTAACAGCTCCGAGAACACCGATCATAGCTGGGCCGAGATCAATACGTACTCGGTGTATGACTACGCCGACATGGGCGTGACGCGCTATCAGGTAATGGGGCTTTTGCAGGCGGGCGACGAAGACGGCCCGGTGGCCGGCGAGGTTGGTTATGGCGAGGAAGCGCCCAATGCTACCGTGCAGGTGCGCGGCCAGACGTCGAGCATGAACTCGCAAAAGAATTACAAGGTGGAGCTCAAAAAGGGCAAGGGTACCTGGCGCCAACAGCGCGCGATTGCGCTCAACAAGCACATGGGCGAGGGTATGCGTTTTCGCAACAAGATGGCCTATGACCTTATCCGCGGGATTCCCCAGATGATGGGCCTGCGCACGCAGTTTGTGCATCTGTGGGTGTGCGACCAGACCGAAAAGTCCAACGATACCTTTGAGGACTACGGCCTGTTTACGCAGGTGGAGCAGCTCAATAAGACGGCGCTTAAGGCGCACGGCTTGGATAAGAGCGGGCACCTGTACAAGGTGAACAGCTTTGATTTCCATCGCTACGAGGACACCATTAAGCTTGCCGATGATCCCGACTATAACCAGGCAAACTTTGAGGGCATGCTCGAGATTAAGGGCGATACGGACCACACCAAGCTCATCGAGATGCTCGATGCGCTCAACGACGAATCGCAAAAGATAGATAACGTGCTCGACACCTACTTTGATACCGAGAACCTGGTCTATTGGCTGGCGTTTCAGATCCTTACGGGCAACTGCGATACGCAGAACCGCAACTGTTATCTGTACAGCCCGCTCAACTCAAATACCTGGTACTTTTTGGATTGGGACAACGACGGCATGCTGCGCAAGCTGGAACTTTCTCTTACCGGGTTTTCGGACTACGCGAGCTGGGAGCGCGGCGCAAGCAACTACTGGGGCAACGTGCTGTTTAACCGCGCGTTGCGCAGCAAGGCGTTCCGCGGTGAGCTCGATCGCGCCGTCAAGGACCTGCGTACGTATTTGACCGAGACGCGCCTGACCAAGATGATCAAGCATTATCGCGAGGTTACCGAATCGCTAGTCTTTGCTTCGCCCGATATCGATAATCTGCCTGTCACCAAGGACCAATATGAGCAGATCGCCGCGGCGATTCCCTCCGAGATCGAGGAGAACTACAAGAGCTTTCGCGAGAGTTTTAAAAAGCCCATGCCTTTCTACATCGGCGTGCCGCAGATCGATAACGGCAAGCTGCGCATTAACTGGGATGCGTCCTACGATTTTGAGGCGCGCGACATTCGCTACACCGTTGAGCTTGCGCGCGACTATGCCATAAGCGACGTGGTCTTTAAGGCCGAGGATGTGCTGCTTCCCGAGGTGACCTGCGATGCGCCCGATACCGGCCAGTATTTTGTGCGCGTGCGTGCCACCAACTCCGACGGCTATACGCAAGATGCGTTTGACTACTATGCGACCGACGACGGCAAGCACTACGGCATGAAGTGTTTTTACGTGCAAGACGGCGGTAAGGTCGTGGAGGATACGTATGAGGAGGGCTAGCGCGCTGCTTGAGCGCCTGGCGGCACCGCCTGTGCGTGCCACGCAGGAGCGTTACCGCCACGAGCTCAAATATCTCATTAACGAGGGCGAGCACGCCGCGCTTGCCTGTCGCATGGCGCCTGTATTTAAGCTAGACAAACATGCGCGGGCGGGCGGTTACACCATTCGCAGCCTGTATTTTGACGACTACTGCAACTCGGCCTACGAGGAAAAAGACGCCGGCATTCTCATGCGCAAAAAGTATCGCGTACGCATCTATAACGGCAGCGACAAGGTGATTAAGCTCGAGCGCAAAAAGAAGTACGGTAGCTGGATCTATAAGGAGGACGCGCCGCTCACACGTGGCGAGTTTGAGCAGATTCTGGCTGGCGACTACGGCTTTTTGCTGAGGAGCCCTTATCCGCTCTGTCGCGAGTTCTACATCGAGTGCATCTGCAACATGATGCGCCCACGGACCATTGTGGACTACGAGCGCGAGCCGTGGGTGATGGACGAGGGCACCGTGCGCATTACGTTTGACATGAATGTGCGTGCCGCGGTGGGAAGCTTCGATATCTTTGACGTGACGCTGCCCGCGTTGCCGGTCCTGGAGCCCGGTAAGCTGGTGATGGAGGTCAAGTTTACGGAGTTTTGCCCGCAGCTGGTGCGCGATATGGTGCCGCCGGGCGCGGCCGAACTCACGGCGGTCTCTAAGTACTGCCTGTGTTATGACAAGACCGCCTACCTGCGCGGATTTAATTACTGGGAATCGGATTTTGGGAACCGAGGGGATATTTAGACCATGAGCACCAGGGACTTTTTTAAGAACTCCGTCTTGGAGGCGTTCGGTCAGGTCGACCCTGCCAAGATTGGCCTTTCGCTGCTCGTGGCGCTCGCCATGGGCATCCTGATCTATTACGTGTACAAGCGCTTTTTTACCGGCGTGGTGTATTCGCGTAGCTTTGCCGTGACGCTCGTGGGCATGTGCGTGCTCACCTGCATGGTCACGCTCGCGATCTCGACCAACGTGGTCATCTCGCTCGGTATGGTCGGTGCTCTGTCCATCGTCCGCTACCGTACGGCGGTCAAGGACCCGCTCGACCTGCTGTATCTGTTTTGGGCCATTACCACGGGCATTACGGCAGGCGCCGGCATGTATGCGCTCGTGGGGCTTACGGCAGTGGTGATCGTGGTGATGATCGCCGGCTTTGCGAGCCACCAGGACAAGGCGCGCGTGTACATGATGGTCATCCACTACACGGGCCAGACCACCGGCGACGATATCGTGCGCGCGTTTGGGCGCACCAAGTTCACCGTCAAGTCTAAGACGATGCGCGGCGACAAAGTCGAGATGGCCGTCGAGCTCTTCTCGGACGGCGTTGACATGCCCTATGCGGACGCTATTCGCGCGCTTGACGGCGTGGAGGACCTCACACTCATCCAGTACAACGGCGAATACCACGGCTAATTATGTTCCGGCGTTTTAACAAACGCCGGACCGCTCGACGCTGCGCGGGCATCTGCCGGGCGATCTGCCGCTCAAACCGTCGCTCGCGTACATAAAGTACGCTTCGCTCCTCTTTCGCGGCACCTCGCCACGGCAGTTGCCCGCTCGCTGACGTTTGCTCGACCTGGGTGGGCCGATTTTGTTCGGATGCCGTCTTCACGGGTATTATGGTGAAAGCGATTTCAATGACAGGGGTGCTCGTGGTAAAGATGAAAGATGTGGCCGAGTTGGCCGGCGTTTCGAGCGCCGCCGTCTCGCGCTACCTCAACGGCGGATATATCTCGGCGGACAAGGCCCAGCGCATTAAGCAGGCGATTGAACTGACCGGATACGTGCGGTCCAGTCAGGCTCGCGCGCTGCGCACCGGCTCCACCAAGCTCATCGGCGTCATCGTGCCCAAGATCAACTCGGAATCCGTGAGCCGCATTACCGCCGGCATTGGCCAGGTGCTCGGTCGCCGTGGCTACCAGATGCTGCTTGCCAATACCGATAATGCGGCCGATCGCGAGCTCGAATACCTCGATTTATTCCAAAACCATCCGGTTGACGGCATTGTGCTGGTGGCAACCATGATCACCGACGAGCACCGTCGCGCGATTGACTCGTGCCGTGTGCCCATTGTGCTGATCGGTCAACATGTCGAGGGCGCGGCGTGCGTGTATCACGACGATTACGAGGCCGCTTTTGAGCTGGGCCATGCGCTTGCGGGTCGCGTGGACGGCAAGATCGCTTACATTGGGGTTACCGAGGAGGACCGCGCGGCTGGTTATGACCGCCGTCGCGGTTTTGAGGCCGGCTTGCGCGCCGCGGGTAACCCGCTCGATGCCGCCTTGATTCGTCTGGGCTCGTTTACGCTCGACTCGGGCTATGGTGCGGCGCGTGAACTGCTTTCTGCCGCTCCCGATGTTTCGTTTATCGCGTGCGCGACCGATACCATGGCGGCGGGCGCGCTTCGTGCCATCGATGAGGTTCGCGGCGTGGGCGAGGGCATGCATCGCGTAAGCGGTTTTGGCGACAACGCGTTTTTGCGCGCGCTGACGGGCGGCATTCCCACCGTGCATTATGGCTACCTGACCAGTGGCGTCGAGGCGACCAATATGCTGATCAACACGCTCGATGGCGTGGAGGGGGAGAGCGGTCTAAAGACGCTCAAGCTCGGCCATCAGCTTATGAATGTCTAGGCCTTGGACGTCTGCCTGCCTCTGAGTCGTCTGTTTTTGCCTTAAAACTACCATTCGCCGGCCTATTCCTACCGTTCACCCTAAAGTGAAAACGATTACAGACATATGAAACTGAAATCGTTTACAGTGTAAGTATCAAAGATGGCCGGGTGTACATGCGCCCGTTGGAGGAAAGGGAAGTCATGGACTACCGTAAATCAGCCCAAGAGGTGCTCGACAACGTCGGAGGCGCCGGCAACGTTGTTTCGGCCGCACACTGCGCCACGCGTCTGCGCCTGGTGATTGCCGATAACGCCAAGGTCGACACGGAGGCCCTCGAGAATATCGACGGCGCCAAGGGCGTCTTTGAGGCCCAAGGCCAGCTCCAGATTATTTTTGGCACTGGCACCGTCAACAAGGTCTACGACGAGTTCATTGCGGTCAGCGGCGTCGAGGCTGCCACCAAGGCCGAGGTCAAGGAGGCCGCGGCGCAGCAGCAGAACATCTTTATGCGTGCCATTAAGGTGCTCGGCGACGTCTTTGTCCCCATCATCCCCGCCATCGTGGCTTCGGGCTTGCTGCTGGGCATTATGAGCGCCCTCAACTTTATGGCCTCCAACGGCTTTATCGCGCTCGACACCAATAACTTTATCTACAAGATCGCCGACCTGGTCTCGGGCACGTCCTTCGGCATTCTGCAGATCCTGATCGGCTACTCCGCCGCAAAGGCCTTTGGCGCCAACCCGTATCTGGGTGCCGTCGTCGGCGGTGCGTTCATCAACTCCTCGCTGCAGAGCGCCTACACGGTTGCCTCCGAGGGCGTGCAGACCATGGTCACCGTCATTCCCGGCGTGTACAGCTTTGAGTGGGTCGGCTATCAGGGGCATGTGATCCCCATCGTTATCGCCTGCGCCATTCTCGCCTTCCTCGAGAAGCGTCTGCACAAGATCGTTCCCGAGATGTTTGACCTCTTTGTGACCCCGCTCGTCTCGGTGTTCGTGACCGTGCTCGTGACGTTCGTTGCCGTCGGCCCCATCTTTGTCTGGGCCGAGAACGCCATCCTCGGTCTGATCCAGGCCCTGCTGACCCTGCCCTTCGGCATCGGTTCCTTTATCGTCGGCCTGTTCTATGCCCCCACGGTCGTTACCGGTATCCACCAGATGTACACCGCCATCGACCTGGGCCAGCTCGCCCAGTACGGCGTGACCTATTGGCTGCCCATCGCCAGCGCCGCCAACATCGCTCAGGGTGGTGCCGCGCTCGCCGTTGCCTTTAAGACCCGCGATGCCAAGATCAAGGGACTGGCGCTTCCTTCGGCCCTGTCCGCCTTCATGGGCATTACCGAGCCTGCCATCTTTGGTGTGAACCTGCGCTTCTTTAAGCCCTTCATCGCCGGCTGCATCGGCGGCGGTTGCGGTGCCCTGGTCTGCGCGCTCACTTCGCTGGCTGCCTCCGGCACGGGCGTTACCGGTATCTTCGGTATCCTGCTGTGCCTGGCCCAGCCCGTGCAGTACGCGATCATGTTTGCGGTCGCCGCGCTGGTTTCCTTTGCTATCTCGTTTGTCCTGTACAAGGACGAGCCCAAGGCTTCCGAGCAGGCCTAAGAGCTTTTGATTGAGGGGATGCCCGCGGGTCGTATGCTCGCGGGCGTTTCTCGTATCTGGTGCCGATCTCTGGTGCCTTGTTGCTTTCGATCCGTTAGGACTTTGATATGTCTAATGCACTTGGTCGCGACCTTGCAAAGCTGGTCGCCGCTGTTGACGCCGCCGCCTCTGAGTGCGGCCATGGCGCGTATGGCCAGCGCTTCCATATAATGCCGCCGGCGGGCTGGCTCAACGACCCCAACGGTCTTTGCCAGGCAGGCGGCGTGTTCCATGCCTATTTTCAGTATGCGCCGTTTGATGTCGAGGGTGGCGTTAAGGCCTGGGGCCATGCGACGAGCCGCGACCTTATGACGTGGGACTATGTTGGCGCTCCGTTGCTGCCCGACGAGCCGTTCGATTGCCACGGTGTGTATTCGGGCTCCGCGCTTGCCGAGGACGGTCGCATTCGCGTGCTCTATACGGGCAACGTTAAGCTTCCCGATGCGGACGGCACGTACGACTACGTCAATACCGGCCGCCGCGCCGATACTGTTTATGTCGAGAGCGTTGATGGCCTTGCCGGTCGGGAGTTCAGCCAAAAGCGCGTGGTGCTGGCGTCCGAGGATTATCCCGAGGATTTGACCTGCCACGTGCGTGACCCCAAGGTGTGGCGCGATGATGATGGGCGTTACCACATGGTGCTGGGCGCGCGTCGTCGCGTGGACGGTCCGCATGTCGATAGTCGATTTTGCGCCATGCACGGCGAGGGTGCCGGGCGCGATGTGGGTGAGATCCTGGTGTATGGCTCGGCCGATATGCTGAGTTGGGAGCTCGAGAGCCGTGTGTCTACGCCCGAGCGCTTTGGCTTTATGTGGGAGTGCCCGGGATACCTTGAGCTTGAGGCGGATGGCGGTGTACCGGCGAAGTGGCTGTCCTTCTCGCCCCAGGGCCTCAAGGGCGGTCGTTGGGACCGCGGCAATGTATATGCAGCGGGCTACATGCCTGTAACGGGCGACATTACGGGCGGCAATGACGCTTATGAGCTGGGCGAGTTCCGCCTGTGGGACGCCGGTTTTGACTTCTATGCTCCGCAGGAGTTCACGGCCGAGGACGGTCGCCATATTCTAATCGGCTGGATGGGCATGCCCGATGAGCCGACCTATGGCAACGACCCCACCGTGGCGTGCGGCTGGCAGCACTGCATGACGGTGCCGCGTGAGCTTACAGCCGGTGCTGGCGGCGTGGTACTGCAGCAGCCGGCGCGCGAGATCGAGCGCCATTATGCCTCGGTGCGTGTGGGGGAGGGCTCGTTGGAGGTTGCCGGCGATACCTGTTTTGACGTTGTTGTTGACGGTGTCGACGGCGCGTTTACCGCGACCGTTGATGGCGAGCTAAAGCTGGTGCTTGTTCCCGCCGAGGGCGAACTGCCCTCGCGCTTTGAGATGCGATTTACCGATGAGAGTCGCGCTTCTGCCGGCTGCGGTCGTACCGTGCGTTGGGAGTCAGTCGACGAGGTTAGTAACGTGCGCATTGTTGGCGATGTTTCCTCGGTCGAGGTGTTTGTGAACGATGGTGCGCTCGTGTTCTCGACGCGCATCTATCCCGAGGCCTATGGCGTGACCGTTGACGCTCCGGGCGCGAATGTGACCTACCACGCGCTCAACATCTAAGCGATTCGTCGCATATCGGCGCTATACTGCAGCCGTAGCCCACGATGCGGGAAACATCCGCATCGTGGGTTTTTGTTATGGAGGGAAGGTGCCGTATGGGCGTACAGCAGCTAGAAGAGGCCTGGGCTTTGAGGGCCAGCGCGCGTGAGGCGCGGTTGCTTGCGGCGTCGCATGTGCCGGCAGCGCTGTCGTTGCTGGGGATTGTACGGCCCGGCGATCGTCTGGTGGCCTTTGCGGATGACTTTGCCGATGCGTTTGCGAGCGGCTTTGATGACTGCGATGTTGTGCTCGTGGGCTCGCCGTCCGCCGAGGCGTTTGCCGCCGCATCCGAGGGCTTTGATGCTTCGTTTGATGCCGAGGGTCCGCACCTGTGGTGGTTCGTCAACTCCATCGGCGGGTTTGGTCTGCGTGTGCCCGATCTGCGTGCGCTGGGTCGGGCGGCGCGTGAGGCCCATGCGCTGCTGGTTGTTGACAACACCGTGGCGTCGGCTTTTGGCTGCGATCCGCTGCGGCTGGGTGCTGCGCTGTCGTTCGAAGCGCTTGACCGTGTGTGCGCCGGTGAGGCTCCACGCAAGCTCGTTGCTGCTTCGGTGGCGCGCTCGCAGCTCAAGCGCCATCGTGTGGATGCCGCTGCCGAGTGCGCGCACGTATTGTTTGCAGGCTGCGGTGCGTCGGCGCTCGACCTTTCTGCCGAGGAGACCGACGTGCTGGAGCGTGGGCTTTCCTCGCTTAACGTCCGCATGCAGGCGCATTTCGACCGCGCCCGTGCGCTGGCCGAGTATCTGGCCGCCAACGAGATGGTGCGCAACGTTCGCTATCCCGGGCTGAGTTCGCATCCCGACCATGCGGCTGCAACGGGAATCCTCGAGCACGGCTTTGGACCGGCAGTTGAGTTTGATCTTATCGAACGTAGCGCGGGCGAGCTGTTCGATGCTTTGCCCGGGGAGTTTCGCACATCGCCCGCCGGCGGCGCAACGACGCGCCTTTCGGCCCCACGCGGCAAGCAGGGGAGCACCATCCGCCTCTTCGCCGGTACCGACGACCCCTTGATCGTGGCCGCCACCCTAGACAATGCCCTCCGATGATTATTCTGGGACGGGGATTAAAAAATCATTGTGTACCTAATGATTTTTTAATCCCCGTCCCAGAATAATCATCTATGGTGACCGACCAGCTAAAAAAGCCCCGTCCCAAATTGGCTACTCTTTGATGCTGGCGATGAGGGCGTTGGCTTTGGTGGCGATGACGTTGTTAATGTCGGCCTGCAGCTCTTCGTAGACCGCTATGGCTCGCTCGCCGGCGGGGGTGAGGGTGGATCCGCGGGCGCCGTCGCGCTCGATGAGCTTGCAGCCCAGCTGACCTTCGGCCTCGTTTACAATGCGCCAGGCCTTGGAATACGCCATGCCCATGCTCTTGGCGGCGCGGTTGAGCGAGTGCTCGCGGGCAATACCCTGCAGCAGCAAGACGCAGCCGTGGCCGAACACGCCCGGCAGATCCTTGTCGCACGCTTGAATGACCAACTTTGCCGTCGTCTTGTACTCCATGTGCTCCACGTCTCCCCGCTAAAGTGTTTGCTGGGCAAACGCATAGCCTGCGTCAAACCCTCGTGTGCTCTTCTTAAATCATGCATTGTAGCAGTCAAAGTGCGTTAAGATACTTCCCCAGTATTGGGCGCCCAAGGTTGGGCTGGGTCCTACGAGGCCTGCAGCCGACCGGTCGCATGGAAAAAGGAGAAACATGGCTACGTTCTTTCCCGGTGAGTCCCACACGTTTTCGGAGTATCTGCTGGTTCCTGGTTACTCGTCCTCGCAGTGCATCCCCAACAACGTCTCTCTTAAGACGCCGCTAACCCGCTTTAAGCGCGGTGAGAAGCCGGCAATCACCCTGAACATCCCCATGGTTTCCGCCATCATGCAGTCCGTCTCGGGCGTCGATATGGGTGTCGCGCTCGCTACCGAGGGTGGCCTGTCCTTCATTTACGGTTCCCAGAGCGCCGAGTCCGAGGCCGCTATGGTCAAGGCCGTCAAGGATCACAAGGCCGGCTTCGTTCAGTCCGATTCTACGCTGACCCCCGACATGACCATGGAGCAGGTCATCGAGCTCAAGGAGAAGACCGGTCACTCCACTATGCCGGTCACCGACGACGGCACTCCCAAGGGTAAGCTCCTGGGCATCGTCACCAGCCGTGACTATCGCCCCAGCCGCGATGACCACCAGACGAAGGTCTCCGAGTTCATGACCCCGCGTGAGCAGCTCATCGTGGGCGACAAGAACATCAGCCTCAAGGTTGCCAACGACGTCATCTGGGACAACAAGCTCAACGCCCTGCCGATCGTCGACGACAACGATCACCTGATGGGTATTGTCTTCCGCAAGGACTACGACAGCCACAAGACCAACCCCAACGAGCTGCTCGATGGCGACAAGCGCTACATGGTCGGCGCCGGTATCAACACCCGCGACTATGCCGAGCGCGTGCCGCTGCTCATCGAGGCCGGTGCCGACGTTCTGTGCATTGACTCCTCCGAGGGCTTCAGCGAGTGGCAGAAGCGCACCATCGAGTGGATCCGCGCCAACTATGGCGAGGACGTTAAGGTCGGCGCCGGTAACGTCGTCGACGCCGAGGGCTTCCGCTTCCTTGCCGACTGCGGTGCCGACTTCATCAAGGTCGGTATCGGCGGCGGTTCCATCTGCATTACCCGCGAGACCAAGGGCATTGGCCGCGGCCAGGCCACCGCGCTGATCGACGTCTGCCGCGCTCGTGACGAGTACTACGAGGAGACCGGTGTCTACGTGCCCGTGTGCTCCGACGGCGGCATCGTCTACGACTACCACATGACGCTCGCCCTTGCCATGGGTGCCGACTTCATGATGCTGGGCCGCTACTTCGCCCGCTTCGATGAGAGCCCGACCGAGCGCGTCAACGTGAACGGCCAGTACATGAAGGAGTACTGGGGCGAGGGTTCTGCGCGTGCCCGCAACTGGCAGCGCTACGACCTGGGCGGCGCCGCGAAGCTCAGCTTCGTCGAGGGCGTCGACTCCTACGTTCCCTACGCCGGTTCCCTCAAGGACGGCGTGGGCGGCACGCTCTACAAGGTTAAGTCCACGATGTGCAACTGCGGTGCTCTCTCGATTCCCGAGCTCCAGGAAAAGGCACGTCTAACGCTGGTCAGCTCCACCTCCATCGTCGAAGGCGGCGCCCACGACGTAGTCGTCAAGGACTCCCAGCAAAGCGTCAGCTACCGCTAAGCGGCTTTCCCAAGCACCGCACCTTGCCGTTCAAACCGTCGCTCGCGTACCAAAGTACGCGTCGCTCCTCTTTCATGGCAATCTGCGGCACTTGGAAAACCCGACCATGCTTGGGCGGGTAACAATTAGTGGTTGATTCAAAACCACGTTATTTAGATAAAGCGAGATGCGTGCAAGTCGCAGGCATCTCGCTTGTCGTATTTGCTATCATCAGTCAAGTTAACCTTAGGGTCGGTCGGCTTAGCTTTGTTCGCTACAAGTTCCGCACGCAAAGAAGAGCACTAAATGTGCTCTTCGTCTTGCGCAGGACTGTCCGCAGTAGCGAACAAAGCTAAGCCGACCGACCCCAGCTAAGATTAAAGGAGCTGATATGTGCGATTGCACAGATCATAAGGACGAGATTCCTGCCTACGACGCGCAGGCCATCGAGTCCCGGTGGATGAAGGCCTGGGAGGATTCCAACCTCTTTGCCGTCGACACCGACGACAGCAAGCCCAAGAAGTACGTGCTCGAGATGTTCCCGTATCCGTCGGGCGACCTGCACATGGGCCACGCGCGCAACTACACCATCGGCGATGCCATGGCCCGTCAGGCTCGTATGCGCGGCTTTGACGTGCTGCACCCCATCGGCTTTGACGCCTTTGGCCTGCCCGCCGAGAACGCTGCCATCAAGCACAACACACAGGCTGCCGCCTGGACGTATAAGAACATGGACCAGGCGCTCGCCACGATGAAGCGCATGGGCTTCTCCTACGATCTGGATCGCATGGTCAAGACCTGCAGCCCCGACTACTACCGCTGGGGCCAGTGGATCTTTGAGAAGATGTGGGAAAAGGGCCTGGTCTACCGTAAGAAGAACCCGGTCAACTGGTGCCCCACCTGCAAGACCGTTCTGGCCAACGAGCAGGTTACCGAGGGCAAGTGCTGGCGCTGCGGCACCGAGCCCGAGAAGCGCGACCTGGAGCAGTGGTACTACAAGATTACCGAGTACTCTCAGGAGCTGCTCGACGACCTGGAGAAGCTCCCCGGCTGGCCCGAGCGCGTCAAGCAGATGCAGGCTAACTGGATCGGTCGCTCCGAGGGCGCCGAGGTCGACTTTACCCTTTGCGACCAGGATGGCGAGCCCATCGAGGGCGACGAGGGCAAGATCACCGTCTTCACCACGCGTGCCGATACGCTCTTTGGTGTTTCCTTCTTTGTCCTGGCTCCCGAGTACGCCGGTCTGCACGAGCTCGTCGAGGGTACGGAGTACGAGGAGGCCGTCACCAAGATTGTCGAGGACTCCAAGCATATCTCTGCCGTCGAGCGTGCCCAGGGCACCCTCGAGAAGCACGGTGCCTTCACGGGCCGCTATGTGGTAAACCCCGTCAACGGCGAGAAGGTCCCCGTGTGGGTTGCCGATTATGTCGTTGCCGACTACGGTACCGGTGCCGTCATGGCCGTTCCCTGTGGCGACCAGCGCGACTTTGAGTTCGCCCGCAAGTACGACCTGCCGATCGTACCGATCATCCTGGACGATGACGACCGCGCCGCCGTCGAGGCCAGCGGCGAGACCATCGATACCTTCCATGCCGAGACTGTCGACTGGGATTGCGCCCACGCTGCCGAGGGCACGCTCGTCCAGTCCGGCAAGTACACCGGCATGCGCGGCGGTAAGCACTCCGAGGGCGAGGCTGCGATCGTGGCCGACCTCGAGGCCATGGGCTGCGGTCGTCGCAAGGTCGAGTTCCGTCTGCGCGACTGGCTCATTTCCCGTCAGCGCTATTGGGGCAACCCCATCCCGGCCATCCACTGCGAGCACTGCGGTATCGTGCCCGTGCCCGAGGATCAGCTGCCGGTGACGCTGCCCGAGAACCTGGACCTGGGCGCCGGCGAAACCCTTGCCGAGTGCAAGGACTTCTACGAGACCACCTGCCCGGTCTGCGGCCGCCCGGCCAAGCGCGAGACCGATACCATGGACACCTTCACCTGCTCCAGCTGGTATTACCTGCGCTATACCGATCCGCACAACACCGAGCTGCCCTTCTCCCGCGAGGCCGCCGACCGTTGGATGCCCGTCGATAACTACATCGGCGGCATCGAGCACGCCATTCTGCACCTGCTCTACAGCCGCTTCTTTACCAAGGCACTGCGCGACCTGGGCCTGCTGAGCGTGGACGAGCCCTTCACTAACCTGCTGTGCCAGGGCATGGTCAAGGACGAGAACGGCGACACCATGTCCAAGTCCAAGGGTAACGTCGTGCCCCCGAGCTCGGTCATCGAACCTTACGGCGCCGACACCATGCGTTTGGCGATCCTGTTTATCGCCCCGCCCGAGAAGGACTTCGACTGGGATCCCAAGGCCGTCGAGGGCGCCAACCGCTTTATCAAGCGCGCCTGGCGTATCGTTTGGCAGCTCGTCCAGTCCGGCGATGCCAACGTGGCCTTCGACAAGTCCGCGCTCGATGAGGTTGCGATGAAGCTCTATCGCGAGCGTCACCGCACCATCGCCAAGTGCACCGAGGACTTCGATCGCGGCCAGTTCAACACCGCCATCTCGGCCGTCATGGAGCTCGTCAACGCGGCGAGCGCCTACCTCAACGCCACCGAGGGTACCGCCCGCGACAAGGCGCTGTGCTACGGCGTGGCCAAGGACATCGTGAGCGTCCTTGCCCCCATCTGCCCGTTCTGGGCCGACGAGCTGTGGCACGAGGCGCTCGGCTGCGAGGGCAACGCCTATACCGCCGCCTGGCCCGAGTTCGATCTGGCCGAGTCCGTTGAGGACACGGTGCAGATCGTGGTCCAGGTGCTCGGCAAGGTCCGCGGCCGCGTCGACGTTGCCCGCGATGCCTCTAATGAGGATATGCAGGCTGCCGCCGAGGCCGCCGTCGCCAAGTGGCTCGAGGGCAAGACGGTCGTCAAGGCCATCTGCGTGCCCGGTAAGCTGGTCAACCTGGTGGTCAAGTAAGCGCTGCGCGCATAGCTGACATGCAACAAACGAGGGGCGATCCGATTGGGTCGTCCCTCGTCTTATGTTTTAAGCCCTGCTTAGTCAGTGCGTCGCAACGTCTTCTATGGGATGTGTACCAGGTCCCTAAAGTAAACGTTGCCCGTTGCCTCTTCGAACATCCAAATGTTGAGGTAGATGTCGTTGAGGTCGTTGTTCACATCAAAGTCCGGATCGTCGAAGGTGCCCACAAAGGTGAGCATGGCGCGCGTTTCCTCTCCAGCGGCGACCGGTTGGCGCATGCGTACGTCGCGGACCACGCCGTTGACGTAGGCATATGAGTCCACATCGCCAAACATCATGTCGACACCGGTGTTGTTGGTCACCGTAAAGACGAGCGCGGCGTCCCCGTAGCCGTCGGTGTCCTTGCCCACGCAGGTAACATGGACGTTCTCGTCTACCTCAAGGTCGATGGGGAACTGTTCTTGAGGGTCGGGACCCAGGCCCTGGGGATCGACGATGTCTTCGTTTATTTTGTCGAAGCTCTCCGATGGTGCCGTTTTCTCGATGGCTTTGGTGCTGCCAGGGTTCGGTTCGCATGTTCCGGTTTTGCCATTCGCGTTGCCGCAGCCCAAGAGGGCCAGCGAGCACGTTGCGATGGCGAGCGCAGTCATGCAGAGGGTGCCTAGGCGTTTCATGGGTGCCTCCTTGCCGTAGAGGATTTGGAAAGGTTCGTCGTTGCGCGACTTGCTGGCTGGCTTGTTGCAGAATGCCCTTAGCTAAGTCTGGTCGATAGGGGCTCGGGAAGGAATGCCCTTGGGGTTCGAACGGGCCTGTGGATTGGGACGCATGGCCCGTTCTTGGACCATCGGGCGCTTGCCTCATGGAGTCTTTAGTCCAATTGTCCTATTCTTGTGGAGAAGCTGTGCGCACGCTGACCTGCAGGTTCGTACTGTGCTTGCACGTTTCCGCAGCTATTGGTATAGTTTGCTTGCAAATGAAGTTGTAATTGAAAGAAGTGGGGTTTCGGCCCCGCTTCTTTTTTGTATGGATGGAGGTGCCGCAATGGTCAAGACCAAGACCGAGCAGGCGATCATCGACGCGCTCGAGGCCGTCGCCCCCCAGCACGATGTCGACATCGTCGACGTCGAGCTCGTGGGTGCCACCAAGGCCCCCTGCGTGCGCGTGCGTATCGAGGGTGCCGAGGGTCAGAGCCTGTCGCTCAACGACGTCACGGCCAACACCAAGTGGGTCGGCGATGTAATTGAGGAGCTCGACCCCATCTCTTCGAGCTATACGCTCGAGGTGTCGAGCCCGGGTATGGCGCGCCCGCTGCGCCGCCCGAGTGACTTTGCCCGCTTTGTGGGCGAAAACTGTGAGCTCACCTCCACCGCCACCGAGGGCCGTCGCAAGTACGCCGGCAAGATTGCCGCCGCTACCGAGACGAACGTGACCCTCGAGCTCGAGGACGGCGAGTCTGTTACCCTCGATTTTTCTGATGTTAAAAAGTGCAAGTTGAAGCCCACCTACGACTTCAAGCCCGCGAAGGAAGGAAAGTAAGATGGCAGCATCCGACATGATGTCCGCCCTGATGGAGCTTTGCCAGGAGAAGCACATCGACCAGCTCTACCTGATCGACCGCCTGGAGCAGTCGCTCGCCAAGAGCTATGCCGAGATCCTGCACCTTGAGTGGGGCGCCAAGGTGACCATCGACCGCACCACCGGCAAGATCTACGTCTACCGCCTGGAGCCGATCGACGATTCCATGGACGAGGAGGGCAACTTCACCGAGTTCGAGGAGATCGACGTCACCCCCAAGAACACGAGCCGCATCGCCGCCCAGCACGCCAAGGCAGAGATCAACGCCATCGTGCGTAACTCCGCCCGCGAGCAGATCTACGAGGAGTTCTCCGGCCGCATCGGTGACCTCATCAGCGGCACCGTGCTGCAGTCCACGCCCGACTTCACGATCGTCAAGATCCGCGAGGGCGTCGAGGCCGAGCTGCCGCACTTCGATCAGCGTCGTTACGAGAACGAGCGCAATGAGCGTCCGATGGGCGAGCGCTACCTGCACAATCAGCACATCAAGGCCGTGATCATCGACGTTCGCGACCCCAACTCCAACCTGCAGCCGGTTCGTGGCGAGCACAGCCGTCCGCCGATTGTCATCTCCCGTACCCACCCCGAGCTCATGCGTCGTCTGTTTGAGCAGGAGGTGCCCGAGATCTATGAAGGCACCGTCCAGATCAAGTCGATCGCGCGCGAGCCCGGCCAGCGCTCCAAGGTCGCCGTCCACTCGCTCGACGACCGTCTGGATCCCGTGGGCGCCTGCGTCGGCCCCAAGGGCAGCCGTGTTCGCGCTGTCGTGGGCGAGCTCCGTGGCGAGCGCGTCGACGTCATCCTGTGGGATGCCGATCCTGCCGTCTACGTCGCCAACGCCCTGTCGCCCGCTAAGGTCACCCGCGTCCTCATCGACGAGGAGAAGGCCTACGCCGGCGTCATCGTGCCCGACGACCAGCTGTCCCTCGCCATCGGCAAGGAGGGCCAGAACGCCCGCCTCGCCGCGCGCCTGACCGGCTGGCACATCGACATCAAGTCCGAGACGCTTGCCGCCGATATCCTCAAGAACGTTCCCGTTCACGAGGAGCCCGCCGCCGACCTGATCGGTGACGAGGAGGACGAGGACGTCCGCCGCTGCGAGTACGTGTCCGAGGACGGCATCCAGTGCCGCAACCAGGCTCGTCCCGGCTCCCGTTTCTGCGGTGTCCACGACACCGACGCCTTCGATGATGCGGAGGACCTGATCTAGCGCGCGGTCGCGCCGGGTGGGTCCCGGCGCGTCTCCCACGCTCGTTCAGTCTCTAGGCACCCAAGGTGCCAGAAAGGGTAGGTGAAGTCATATGGCAAAAGTCCGTGTGTCCACCCTGGCCAAAGAGTTCGGCATGACCTCCAAGGAACTGATGGGTCATCTCGCCGAAATGAAGATTCCCGCTAAGTCCGCTTCCTCCACCCTGGAGGACGCCTACGTCGCTATGGTCCGCAAGCAGCTCGCCTCGGTGATCGAGGCCCGCGCCCAGGAAGTCGAGGCCGCCAAGCAGGCCGAGGAGCAGGCAGCCGCCGCCGAGGAGGCAGCACGCGCTGCCGAGGCCGAGCGCGAGCGCATCGCCGCCGAGAAGGCACGCGAGGAGGAGCGCCGCCAGTTCGCCGCGGCCCAGGCTGCCGAGGAGGCCGCCCGCGCCGAGGCCGAGGCCAAGAAGAAGGCCGAGCAGGAGCGCCTTGCCCGCGAGAAGGAGGAGGCTGCCCGCGAGGCTCAGCGCCGCGCCGTTCCCGCTTCCGACTCCGGTTCGCGCTTCCGTTCGCTGCTCGACCAGATCGCCGCACAGGAGACCGTGCTCAAGGAGAAGAAGGACGCCGAGGAGAAGGCCAAGGCCGAGCGCGCTGCCGAGCGCGGCAACCGTCGTGGCGGCAACAACGACCGTCGCGGTGGCCGTCGTAACGATCGCAACGCCTCCGACAGCAACTCCGAGCGCAACGCCTCCGAGAGCCGTCCACACAGCCATCGCACCAATGCCATCAACAACGTTGCTGCCGGCATGGACTTCCCCAACCCCGACAAGCAGGGCAAGGGCAAGAAGCGCAAGGGCGGTCACAACAACGAAGAGGACCACTACAGCCGCATGGCTCGCGAGGCCGAGGAGTACAGTCGCGAGAAGGTGCTCGAGGAGGCTCGTGCCGCCGTCGAGGAGGCCTCTCGCGAGTCCACCGGTCGCCGCAAAAAGCGTAAGGAGAAGCGCGAGCGCGAGGCCGCAAAGGCTCAGGAAGAGCGCAAGATTGAGGAGGCGCTGGCCCAGGGCGTGAACCCCGAGGACCTCGACGCCATCAAGGTCTCCCAGGGCGTTACCGTCCAGGAGCTCGCCGAGGCGCTCGACGTTCCGGCCAACGACATCATCAAGCGCCTGTTCCTGCTGGGTACGCCGCTTACCATGACGCAGTCCATGTCCGACGACCTCGTCGAGCTCGTTGCCGACGACCTGGGTCGCCAGATCAAGATCATCACCCCCGAGGAGGAGAACACCTTCTCGTTCTACGACGATCCCGCCGACCTTAAGCCGCGTGCCCCGGTCGTCACCGTCATGGGTCACGTCGACCACGGCAAGACGAGCCTGCTCGACGCCATCCGTCACACCGGCGTCGCTGCCGGCGAGGCGGGCGGCATTACCCAGGCCATCGGCGCTTCGCAGGTCATGATCAACGACCGCAAGATCACCTTCATCGATACCCCTGGTCACGCCACCTTTACGGCCATGCGTGCCCGCGGCGCCAAGGTGACCGATATCGTCATCCTGATCGTGGCTGCCGACGACGGCGTCATGCCCCAGACCATCGAGTCGATCAACCACGCCAAGGCCGCCGGCGTTCCCATCGTCGTCGCCGTCAACAAGATCGATAAGCCGGGTGCCAACCCTGACCGCGTGCGCCAGGAGCTCACCGAGTACGGCATCATCCCCGAGGAGTGGGGCGGACAGAACATGTTCGTCAACATCTCGGCCAAGCAGAAGATCGGTATCGACGACCTTCTGGAGACCGTGCTGCTCCAGGCCGACGTGCTCGAGCTCAAGGCCAACCCCGATACGTTCGCTTCGGGCAACGTCCTCGAGGCTAAGCTCGATAAGGGCCGCGGCTCGGTTGCCACCGTGCTCGTGACCCGCGGCACCCTGCGCGTGGGCGACACGCTGGTCGCCGGCCTCACCTATGGCCGCGTCCGCGCCATGCTCGACCCCAAGGGCAACGCCGTCACCGAGGCCGGTCCTTCCGACGCCGTCGAGATCCTGGGCCTGCAGTCCGTCCCCAACGCCGGCGATGAGTTCCGCGTGTTCGAGGACGAGCGCGAGGCACGTGCGCTGGCCGACGAGCGTTCGCTCAAGGCCCGTATCGAGGAGCAGAGCCGCGTGAAGCACGTGACGCTCGAGAACCTCTTCGAGACCATCGCCGACGCCGAGGTCAAGGAGCTCAACCTGATCATCAAGGCCGACGTCCAGGGCTCCATCGAGGCCCTTCAGGACTCCCTCGACAAGATGGATCAGTCCGAGGTGCGCATCAACACGATCCACTCCGCCGTTGGTGCCATCAACGAGACCGACGTGGTCCTGGCCGACGCCTCCAACGCCATCATCATCGGCTTTGGCGTTCGTCCCGACGGCAAGGCCCGCTCCGCCGCCGAGCGCGAGGGCGTCGAGATCCGTTGCTACGACGTCATCTACAAGTGCCTCGAGGAGCTCGACGCTGCCCGTATCGGCATGCTCAAGCCCACCGAGGTTGAGGTCTCCACGGGTACTGCGACCGTCCTGGACACCTTCAAGGTGCCCAAAGTCGGCATCGCCGCCGGTGTCCGCGTCGAAGAGGGCGAGATCGCCGCGACCGATTCCGTGCGCCTGGTGCGCGACGGCATCGTGGTCTTCAATGGCAAGATCGCCTCGATGCGCCACTACAAGGATGAGGCCAAGAGCCTCAAGAGCGGCTCCGAGGGCGGTATTGGCCTGGAGAACTTCCAGGACATCAAGCCTGGCGACACCATTGAGGGCTACCGCATCGACCAGGTTGCCCGTACCGAGTAGGGGGTAGCGCTATGAAGCAAACGCAGGCAACCCGCCGTCTGGGCGAGCAGCTTCGCGAGAAGCTCGGTTATATCCTGCTCTTTGAGGTTTCCGATCCGCGTCTCGACCTGGTCACCTTGACCGCGGTCGAGGTCGCGGTGGACCGCTCGTTCGCGCGCGTGTACGTGTCGTGCGACACGAGCCGCTACGACGAGGTCATGGAGGCGCTCGCCAGCGCCAAGGGCCGCATCCGTAGCCTGTTGGCCCGCTCGCTCGATTGGCGTGTTACGCCCGAGCTCGATTTTCGCATCGATCGCTCGACCGATGAGGCCGAGCGCATCACGCGCGCGCTGGAAAACGTTCCCGCCACGCTTGCGATCGAAAAGGACGAGGACGGCTATCCCATAGCGGATGCCGCCCAGGAGGCAGCTTTAGATGAGTAATTCCGCCGACCTCGCATCGTGCGAGTCTGCAGATATTCAGCGACGCATCCTCGAGCTCATCGAGGGTGCGTCCTCCATTGCGATTTCGGGACATACGTCTCCCGATGGCGACGCCCTGGGCTCCGTGCTGGGTCTGGGCTTGTCGCTTATGAAGTTTTTCCCCAACAAGGACATTGCCCTGCTGCTTGCAGACGATGACCCGGTTCCGCGCATTTACCGCTTTATGGAGGGTGCCGACCGTCTGGTGCCGGCATCTGCGTATACCGGCAATCCGGACCTGTTCATCTCAGTGGACGTGCCGGTCGTCGAGCGTCTGAACAACTCAGCCGAGGTGCTCCGCCGCTCGTCGCATGTCGTGTGTTTCGATCACCATCCGGCGCGCGAGGAATTTGCCGAGCTGAGCCTGAGGTGCGTCGGCGCCGCGGCCTGCGCCATGATTATCGACCGCTTTTTGGACAATTGCGGCATTGTGGCTCGCGATGGTGTCGCGACCTGCCTGCTGTGCGGCCTGGTGACCGATACCGGTCGTTTTCAGTACCAAAACGCCGATGCCGCTGCGTTCCATGCCGCCTCGCGCCTGGTCGCGCACGGTGCCGATCCGGCGCGCGTCGCGCTCGAGGTCTACCAGAGCATGCGCGTAGAGTTCTTGCATCTCAAGTCCATCGTTATGGGTCGTATCAAGACCGTGGCGCACGGTCGCGTGGCATATAGCTATGCGTACCAGAGCGACCTCGAGGCTTGCGGCGTCACTTCGGATGAGTGCGACGGCCTGGTCGATGTGGTGCGTTCGGTGATGGGCGTTGAGGTCTGTCTGTTCCTAAAGGGCATCGACGGCGATACCAAGGTGCGCGGCAACCTGCGCTCCAAAGGTGACCTCGATGTGTCCGAGATCGCTGCCAACTTTGGCGGTGGCGGGCATCATGCCGCCGCCGGCTTTTCCAACAACGGAACGATTCGCGAGACGCTCGCCGTGGCACTTCCCATGCTGGCCGAGCTGGTAGGGGAGGATCCCGCTTCGGTGACCGTCGAGCTCTAACATTTTGGATGGTACATGGCTCGTCGTACGCCTTCTCAATTGAATATGCTGCTCGCCGTCGATAAGCCGGTGGGCTGTACGTCCCACGACGTGGTATCGCAGTGCCGACGCGCCCTCCATGAGCGACGCGTCGGCCATGCCGGTACGCTCGACCCCATGGCCTCGGGTGTCATGGTGGTGGGCGTGGGCCAGGCGACCCGTCTGCTGGGCATGCTAACACTCGATACCAAAAGTTATGTCGCCGACATTTCGTTTGGCGTCGAGACCAATACCGATGACGCGGAGGGCGAGGCCGTTCGCACGGTGCCCGTTGCCCCCGAGCTGCACGATCTCGCTTACGCTCGTGAGCAGCTGGCCGCTATGCTTGGCCCGCAGTTGCAGGTGCCGCCAGCTTTTTCGGCCATCTCGGTCAATGGCGTTCGCGCCTATAAGAGTGCTCGCGAGGGCAATGCGGTAGACTTGCCTCCGCGCCCCGTCGAGGTCTATGCCGCCGACCTGATCGCCGCGAGCGGCGAGGGCGAAACGTGCGTCTGGACCGTGGCCTTTTCGGTAAGCAAAGGCACCTACATTCGTGCGCTCGCTCGCGATCTGGGTCGCGCCTGCGATAGTGCTGCGCATATTTCCGCGCTGCGCCGTACGGCCTCCGGCGTGGTTTCCATTGGCGCCTGTCATGCGGTAGAGGAGCTCTCTGCCGAGACCGCTGCCGGTTTCGCTCTGGATCCCATCGCCGCCCTAGGTGCCACGCGAGTCGATTTGCCGGGTAATCTTGCAGACGACCTGCTTTGTGGCCGCCGCATTCCCGTTGAACGCGCGCTTGCGGACTTCGATACGGCGAAGGCGCCGTTCGCGCTCGTACTCGATGGAGGATTGAAGGCGCTTGCTCGTATCGAGGGCGGCCGCTTTGTGATGGAGCACGTCTTTCCGCAGGCGATCGGCGGTGTTCGATGATGCTGACGCCCCACGAGCTCGCGCGTATCTTTTTCGCGGGTGAGTTGGATGAGGCCCGTATCGTTTCTGCCGATGCTTTTGATGGGTGCGAGTTCTTGGGTGCCGCGTCGATCGCTATTGGCGTGTTTGATGGCGTGCATCGTGGGCACCAAGAGCTGATCGAAGCGGTTATTCGCGATGCACATGATCGCGGCAGCAAAGCGGTCGTGATCACCTTCGATCCTGATCCGGACGTCGTGGTGAGTCCGTCGCCCGCCCAAAAATTGATGACGACGGCCGACCGCCTGCATGCCCTGGCTCAAACCGGGGTCGATGCGGTGGTGGCCGTTCCCTTTACGCCCGCCGTGGCGGCACTCGACCATGTCGGGTTTCTGGCGCTGTTGTCGCGCGTTGTCGATATTCGCTCCATTCGTGTAGGCAGCGACTTTAGGCTCGGCTGCGGCGGCGCTTCGGGCGTTGCCGAGATGCGCGCCTGGGGCACTGAGCGTGGGGTTGACGTTTACGGTCACGACCTGCTCTGCGTTAACGGGCAGACCGTCTGCGCCACGCGCGTCCGCCATGAGCTGGGCCAGGGTCATGTGGAGCTGGCTGCCGAGCTTCTCGGCCGTCCCTATATGCTGCGCGGCGTTGTGGCGGCTGGCCGTCACGAGGGCTCCGACATGGGCTTTCCCACGGCAAACATCCAGGTGCCCGACGGCATCCAAGTGCCTGCCGATGGCGTCTATGAGGGCCTGGTGCTGGTCGACGATACCGTATGGCCTGCTGCCGTTAACGTCGGCCTGCCGCCGACCTATGCCGATGATGCCGCCTCGGCGCATCTCGAGGCCAACTTGATCGGCTATGCGGGCGACCTGTATGGCGCTTCCGTGTCGCTGGCGTTTACGCGCTGGCTGCGTCCGTCTCGCGTGTTCGATTCCCTGGACGAGCTTATCGCGACCGTCGAGGGTAATATCGACGATATCCGTCATAACTTGGGTGAGCAGGGGGTGAGTATCCGTGATTAGCGATGAGGAAAAAGATCAGGTACGCGCGGCGTCAGACTTGGTTGCCATCGTGCAGGAAACGGTTGAGCTCAAGCCCCGCGGCCATGAGTTTTGGGGCTGCTGCCCGTTTCATGGCGAAAAGACCCCATCGTTTCACATTATCCCTGCTACGCAGGTGTGGCATTGCTTTGGCTGCGGCGAGGGCGGCGACGTCTTTACCTATATCATGAAGCGCGAGAACCTGAGTTTTCCCGAGTCGATCCGTTATTTGGCTGATCGTGCGGGCATTGAACTGCACGATACCGGTGCGCAGCGCGATCGCGGCACCAAGCGTGCCCGCATCTATGACCTGTGCGCCGAGACGGCTCAGTTCTACCACACCATGCTTATGCGCGGTAAGGACAGCCGTCCGCGCGAGTACTTTGCCAGCCGTGGCATGGGTGGAGACGTCTGTCGCCGCTACTGCCTGGGCTTTGCGCCGGGTCGCAACGCACTGGTTTCGCATCTGTCTCAAGCGGGCTTTACCCCGCAGGAGATGATTGACGCCAACGTGGCCGTGAGCCGTGGGCGCGGACAGCTTGCCGACCGTTTTTACGACCGTGTGATGTTTCCCATCTTTGATGAGCAGGGTCACAATATCGCCTTTGGCGGGCGCATCATGGGCGATGGTCAGCCTAAGTACCTCAACACCGCCGAGACGAGCGTGTTTCATAAAAAGCGAAACCTCTACGGCTTTAACTGGGCCAAGGAGTTTATCGTTGCGCAGGATACCGCCATCGTGGTGGAGGGGTATACCGACTGCATCGCCTGCTGGGAGGCGGGGATTAAAAACGTTGTCGCCACGCTGGGCACCGCGCTCACGGAGCATCACGTCAAGACGCTCACCCGTTTTGCCAAGCGCATTGTATATATGTTCGATGGCGACGCCGCCGGTCAAAAGGCCGCTCGCCGCGCGATTCAGTTTATCGAGCAGGATTCGATGGACCTGCGCTGCGTGGTGCTGCCCGACGGCAACGACCCCATGGAGTTCATCACGGCGCATGGCGGCGAGGCGCTGCAGGCGCGCATCGATGCCGCCGAGCCCCTCATGGACTTTGTGTACCGCTCGCTTCAGGAGTCGAGCGACATTACCACGCCGGGCGGTCGCGCCAAAGCGCTCGAGGATGCGTTGACGCTCATCTATCCGCTGCGCGACAGCTATATGATCGACACGTACTTTATCCAGATTGCCGATCTGTTGGGTTTGGACCTGGAGACCGTGCGCGCGAGCTCGGGCCGTGTGTTTCGCGATGTCGCCAAGCGTGAGGATGCCGAGCGCCGGCGTGAGCAGAACTACGAGCGTCAACGCGCGCAAGGTGAGCGCGCGGGCAGCTCGCAGGGACGAAGCTCGGGCGGCGGTGTGGCTGGTGCGCGCAGTGCCGGTCGCGGTGCCTGGGCCGCGGGTGCGACGCCGCCGGTGTCCGCACCGGTCGAGGAGGACCCGTACGACTACGTTCCGCTTGATGCCTATGGGGCCGCGCCGGTGGAGGCCGACGAGGATCTGCCGCCAATCGATGTGCCGGCGGGGATGGAAAGCGCGGCGCCCGTTGCCGATGGTTCAAGCGCGGCGGCAGCTCCGTCGATGCCGATCGTTTTGACCGATCTGGAGCGGAAATCCCTGGCGGGGGAGCGCGAGCTGCTGACGATGCTCACGAGCTACCCCGATCTGTTCCGCACCTATGCCGATCGCATTTGTTCTATCGAGTGGGTCGACCCGCGTCACGAGTCCATTGCGTGGGCCGTGCTGGCGACGCCGTCGGGCACCGATCCTGCTGCCTGCATGGATGCGGCGCGCGCGGTGTGTCCCGAGGCGGCGTCGCTTGTCAGCGCCGGGCGCATCTCGGCGACGAGCAAGCACCCGACCGAGACGAACATCGTCTTTATGCTCGATACGCTCGAGCTCTTCACCATCAAACGTCGCATGCGAGCCGCGCAGGCCAAGTTGCGTCAGGACCGTTCACTCGACGATGAGGCCCGTCGCGTGCTGACGATGCAGGCGGTGCAAGATTCACAGCGCCAGCGCGAGCTCCAAAAGTCGATCGGTGGCGTGGCCGACCCGTTCCGTTTGATCGGTTTGGAGACCGCAGGTGCCGATCAGGCCTAGATGTTGTGGTCAACCAGCGTATTCTCGCCTATGTCCTGTCTTTATTTTGGGTATAGAGGTCTACGTGTGTGCTAAAGTATTGAGTCCTGTGGACTACGAAGGGAGAATCTGTGCCAAAAAAGACTGAGAGCACGGGTACTGGGCTGGAATCCTACGTTGCAAAGCTCATGGGCAACGGCTCAAACAGGACTTCGGTAACCGAGGACGAGATTCAGGTCGCCCTGAAGGATATCGATGTCTCTGATGAGCAGCTCAACGCGGTGTATTCCGGGCTGCGCAACAGCGGCATCCAGATTATCTCCGCGAGCGGAAACGACGACGCCCCGATGGGCGTCGACGATGACGATAACGATACCGACGATTTCGATGATGACGAGCACGATTCCGGCTCGCTTGACGATCACGAGCTTAAGATGGCCCGCCAGGCCGATGCCGAGATGGGCTCTTCCAAGAGCAAGAAGAAGCGCACCGTGCGCACGTCCCGTTCGCGTTCGCGCGTGCGCGGCATCGATGCCTCCACGGTGATGCTGACCGGCGACCCGGTTCGTATGTACCTCAAGGAGATCGGTAAGGTCGACCTGCTGACCGCATCTGAAGAGGTCGATCTGGCCATGAAGATCGAGGCCGGTCTCGAGGCTACCGAGAAGCTCGAGGCTGCCGATGCAGGCGAGATTGAACTCACGCGCTCCGAGATGCGTCGACTTACGCGTATTGAGAATGTTGGTCTTGAGGCCAAGCAGGCGCTCATCAGCGCAAACCTGCGTCTGGTCGTCTCCATCGCCAAGCGCTATGTCGGCCGTGGCATGCTGTTCCTGGATCTGATCCAGGAGGGCAACCTCGGTCTGATCCGCGCCGTCGAGAAGTTCGACTACCAGAAGGGCTTTAAGTTCTCCACGTACGCCACGTGGTGGATCCGTCAGGCCATTACGCGCGCTATTGCCGACCAGGCCCGTACCATTCGTATTCCCGTGCACATGGTTGAGACCATCAACAAGCTCGTACGCGTGCAGCGCCAGCTCCTCCAGGACCTGGGTCGCGACCCGACCCCTGAGGAGATCGGTGCTGAGATGGACATGAGCGCCGACCGCGTCCGCGAGATCCAGAAGATTTCGCAGGAGCCTGTGTCGCTCGAGACCCCGATCGGTGAGGAAGAGGATTCCCAGCTGGGCGACTTCATCGAGGACTCCCAGGCTATCGTTCCGCCCGATGCCGCCAGCTTCTCCATGCTGCAGGAGCAGCTCACCCAGGTGCTCGATTCGCTTGCCGATCGTGAGCGCAAGGTTATCGAGCTGCGCTTTGGTCTCGTTGACGGACATCCCCGCACGCTCGAGGAAGTCGGTCGCGAGTTTGGCGTCACGCGCGAGCGTATCCGCCAGATCGAGTCCAAGACCCTGGCCAAGCTCCGTCACCCGAGCCGCAGCAGCAAGCTCAAAGACTACATTGAGTCTTAACCTCGCAAGCAAGAAGCGCCCTCAAGCACATCCGCTTGGGGGCGCTTTCATGTAGTCGTTGGGGACGTTCTTGAATGACTAGTCGTTTAAGAA
>NZ_JBCJBG010000014.1:0-54874 GCF_039062315.1 Collinsella aerofaciens | reverse complement strand
TGCCAACGCTTCGTAGAAGCGAGGCAACGGGGGCCTTCATGCGCGAGGACGTTTTGGAAACTAAGTACGGGGACCCGCCCAAGCCGTCCGGTGGGATCAGAGTACCCTTGCTGTTACTCTGCTTTGCCCACGGAGTTGAGGTTGGTCATGCGGATCTTAACCAGCTCGGTGATCTCACGCATACCCTCCTTGGCCGGCTTCTTGGGATCGAAGCAGGCAGGGTTCTCGGCCATGTAGGCCATGAAGCCCTTGGTGTAGGCCTGACGCAGCTCGGTGGCGTAGTTAACCTTGCAGATGCCGTTCTTCACAGCCTCGGCAACCTGCTCATCGGGCACACCGGAGGTGCCGTGCAGAACCAGCGGCACGTCGACGGCGTCGCGGATAGCCTTGACCACGGACTGCTCGATGTGCGGATCGCTCGTGTACACACCGTGGCTGGTGCCAACGCCAATTGCGAGGGAGGTGCAGCCGGTACGCTCGACGAACTCCTTGGCCTCGGCAGGATCGGTGTAGGGGCTCTCGCCCTCAACCGCGGGACCGTCGTCCTCCTTGCCGCCAACCTTGCCGAGCTCGGCCTCGACGGGCACGCCCATGGCGCGGCCAGCGTCGGCAACGGACTTGGTCAGGGCGATGTTGTCCTCGAAGGACTCGTGCGAACCGTCGATCATGACAGAGGTGTAGCCCGTGCGGAAAGCCTGCATGCAGCGGTCATAGCCATCGCCGTGATCGAGGTGCAGAGCGACGGGCACGGAAGCGCGCTCGGCGGCAGCCTTGACCATGCCGTAGAAGTAGTCCAGACCAGCGGTCTTGATGGTGCCCGGGGTGGTCTGCATGATGACGGGGGACTTGGTCTCCTCGGCAGCGGCCAGAACGGCCATAACAAACTCGAGGTTCTCGACGTTGAACGCGCCAACGGCGTAGTGGCCGGCCTGAGCGTCCTTGAGCATCTTTTCGGTGGTAACAAGTGCCATGAGCGTTTGCTCCTCTCCCTCGCCCGCATCTGGACATCGGGCGTACGTGTCCGCAAGGCGTTTTACCTTGCGTTTTGCTGCGCTCATTGTATGAAATTCAGCGGCTTTGCACGTGCGAGATATTGTCATCGCGCGAGGTTCAACCTTCATTTTTGAAAAGCAAACGGAAGAGATCGAACCCGAGCGCGCGTGTTCGATATTGAGTTTTGCGCCTTGATCGTCTTTCTTTTATAGAAAAGATAAGTATTCGAAAGGCGTTTTCTTACTTAAAAAGAAAATGAACGAAAATAGAGTCAACACAATTCCTGCAAATTTCAGACGATGATGGAGCGGATATGGCCCATGCAACAACCCGAGCTTTCGCCGATGAGCGTCGTTCCGCCATCATGGAGATGCTCGAGCATAACGCCTCGGTGCAGGTGGCAGAAATCGCCCAGACCTTTGGCGTGTCCTCCGTTACCGCCCGTGCCGACCTAGACGCGCTCGCCGAGTCCGGCAAGCTGCGTCGCACGCATGGCGGCGCCGTGTCGCTCCAGAAGCGGTTGACCGTATCCACCCAGGATCGCCGCATCAACGTCAATGTCGCCGCCAAGCAGGCCATCGCGCAAAGCGCCATCGAGCTCGTCAATGACGGCGACACGCTGCTCGTAGACTCGGGCACCACCGCTCTCGAATTTGTCCGGCTCCTCGACCAGCGCGATGGCATCACCGTCATCACGGCGGACATTACCATTGCCGATTATATCGACGAGAGCATGCCCTCGGTCGATGTCGTCATGCTGGGCGGGGCGCTGCGCAAAGGCCATCGTTATCTGTACGGACCGCTCACTATGCAGGCGCTTCAAACGGTCCACGCCGACCTTGCCGTCATGTGCCCCGGCGCTTTTGTTCCCGGCTGCGGCTTTACGACCGACTTTCCGCAGATGGCCGAGACCAAAACAGCCATGATCTCCGCCGCCCGTCAAAGCGTCGCCCTCATGGACAACAGCAAGGTTAACGGACGAGGCATGTACCGCTTTGCCGAACTGACCGATGTCAACACCATCGTGATGGACCGCGACCCCGATCATGCCGTCGCCACATCAATCGCCGAGACCACCGGCAGCGCGCGTCCGGCCCTCATCATCGCCACCAGCTAAAATCAAAACCACCCTTAAAAAGGGTGGTTTGCTCTTAGGGTATAACCCACGGGCCCCGGGCTCGCGTCTAAAGGCGCGGGCCCGGACTTCGTCCAGGCCTAGTGCATCTTGACCCGTGGCGCGCCGGTCGAACCGGCGGGATCACCCCCTCTTGAAGGGGTCCTCGTACTCCTTCACGCTCAGCTTGTCCAGCGCGATGTCGTGGGACTCCTGCTCCCTGATGTACTTGGCGATCGTCGCCTCGTTCAGGCCGACGGTGGACACGTAGTAGCCCTCCGCCCAGAACTTCCTGTTGCCGAACTTGTACTTGAGGTTGGCGTGCCTGTCGAATATCATCAGCGAGCTCTTCCCCTTCAGGTAGCCCATGACGCTCGCGACGCTGTACTTCGGCGGGATCGCCAGCAGCACGTGCACGTGGTCGGGCATCAGGTGCCCCTCGATTATCTCGATCCCCTTGTACTCGCACAGCTTCCTGAGGATCTCCCCTATGTCGCTCCTGATTTGGTTGTAGATCACTTTGCGCCTATACTTCGGCGTGAACACGATGTGGTACTTGCACATCCACTTCGTGTGGGAAAGGCTGTAGGCCTTCTGGGCCATGGCGACCACCCCTTCGACTCGAATTCTTGACGGCCTGAACAATCGTCAATATCGGTCGGAGGGGTGGCTTTGTAAAGCCGTTTGTCTCCACCCGCGTAGCGGGTGGTTTAAAGCTGGCCGCTGCGCGGCCAGCAGACTAAAGTCTTGAAATAAAAACCACCACAAAGATGCCTTTGTGGTGGTTTTGCTCGTTAAAAGCGAAATATCGCTACTTGGAAAGCTCGTCGGCGAGAACCTCGATCTGAGCGCGCGAGGCGTCGTTGAGCGAACCCAGCACGGTCACCTTGTTCTGCGCCAGGGTGATGTCCTTCATGCCCTCGAGCTCCTTGGTCATAACCTTGGCAGCGGTGGGCGCCCAGGAGCCAGCCTCAACGAGCGCTACCGTACGGTTCTGATAGGCGTGTTCGGCAAGCGTGTGGATAAAGGTGCTCATGAACGGGAAGATCTCGCCCTGATAGGTGATGGAGGCGAGCACCAGACGGTCATAGCGGAACGCATCCTCAACGGCCTCGGCCATATCATCGCGAGCCAGGTCAAAGACGGAGACCTTCTGGCCGCGGGCCTCGAGAGCAGATGCGAGCTCCTCAACGGCAGCCTTCAGATGGCCGTACACGCTCGCATAGGCAATCGTGATGCCCTCGTCCTCGGGCTGATAGCTCGACCAGGTGTTATAGGTGTCGAGGTAATAGCCCAGGTTCTCGGTCAGTACGGGGCCGTGGAGCGGACAGATGATCTGGATATCCAGATCGGCGGCCTTCTTGAGCACGGTCTGAACGAATTTGCCGAACTTACCGACGATGCCAAAGTAGTAGCGGCGCGCTTCGCAAGCCCAGCCTTCCGGGTCCTCGATGTCGTTGGCGCCGAACTTGCCAAAGCCGTCGGCACTAAAGAGCACCTTGTCGGTGGACTCGTAGGAGAAGATCACCTCGGGCCAGTGCACGTTGGGGGCGCCGACAAACGTTAGGCTGTGGCCACCCAGGTCGAGCACGTCGCCCTCTTTGACGACCATCTTGCGATCGGGGTAGTCGGTGCCAAAGTAGTTGACCATCATGCGGAAGGCGCCCATGCTGGCCACAATCTGTGCCTGGGGATAGCGCTCCATAAAGGCGGCGATACCGGCGGAGTGATCGGGCTCCATGTGATGGACGACCAGGTAGTCGGGCGTACGGCCGTCGAGCGCGGCCTCGAGGTTGCCGAGCCATTCGTCGACAAAGCCAGCGTCAACCGAATCGGCGACAGCGATTTTATCGCCCAAGATAACATAGCTGTTGTATGCCATGCCGTTCTCGGACACGTCGTACTGGCCCTCGAACAGGTCAATGTCGTGATCGTCGACACCGATGTAGCGGATATCCTTGGTGATCTCCATCAGGCAAAGCCTCCTAGATAGACAAAAGAACCCGTCTATCATAGCACTCGCCTTCATAGCCACGGCTATCTGTCAGCATCCTTATCGATTGTTATTGAGGCGGAATATACCTCCGTTTACCTGCAAAAACTATGTGCGCGGTATCGCCGTGCTATGTCGAATAATGAGCTGGCCGGGAATACGAATGGCAACGGTTTTGCCCGCCGTACCCGCCTCGGGAACCGCATGCTCAAACACCTCGCGCCCACGTTGATGCAAGTCGAATCGAACGGTCGTAAGCTCGTTATGCGCGACAAAATCATCGAGCGAATCGTCGACACCCACCACGCTCACGTCCTCGGGCACGCGCAGACCGCTATCGCGCAGCGCGGCAATCGCGCCATTTGCCATCTGGTCGTTTGCCGCGTAAATCGCCGTCATGGTGCGGTCGTGCTCGGCCAGATATCTGCCGGCCTCGTAGCCGCTGTTGGCAGACCAGTCGCCCTCGAGCGGCTCTGCCGGCTCGATGTGTTTACGCTCGAGCGCATCCTGCCAGCCAGCGCGGCGAAATTGCTCGTCGACCGAGAACGACGGGCCGCCAATATAGCGAATCTGCTCGTGCCCCAGCTCAAACAGGTGATCCATAAGCAAGAGCGAGCAGCCGTAATGATCGGAGTCGACCGTGGTCACCCGCGGGTGCGCGTACATGGTAACGATGACCGTGCCAATGCCCGGCAGTGGATCAAACGTCTCAAAATCGGGCGCCATGCGGCTCATGCCGATGATGATGCCGTCCACCGGCAATGCGGCCATACGACGCGTGGCCTCGGCAAGCGAAAACTCCTCGGTCTTGGACATCTCGACCAACGTGATGGCGCAATTATGCTCGCGAGCAGCGCTGGCGATGCCGTCGATCATTGAGAGGTTGCCAAACTTGGTGACATCGTTGACGCACAGGCCGACCGAATGGTAGCGACCGTCGCGCAGCGAGCGACCGGCATAACTCGGACGAAAGCCGAGCTCTTGCATAGCGGCCTGCACGCGCTGGCGCGTCTGCTCGTTAACGTTGGGCAAGCCGTTGGCGACGCGCGAAACCGTCTGCTGCGAAACGCCGGCAGCGCGGGCGACGTCGGCCATGGAGACCGGACGCGAACTGGTATCGTTGGACGGGCGCCTTGCCACAGGATCACCTTCACCCTTGCGAGATTTGAATAGCGTGAATGCCGGCCCGGGCAGAAATACATCCCGCGCCAAGGCCCGCTATCGTCGGACGCATGTTAACGTACTCTACTTTTTCTATCTGCATCTCTTCTGCTTTATAAGTCCATACGGCAGTACCGTTCACGGCTGAATTTCTACCGATTACCAGATTCTCAAAAAGTGACAAGCGTTGTGTTATGAGTACGTTAACATAGCCCGTAGCGTGCGGTATCGTGAATACTTGGTTCACGCCGCTTCAAGTTGTTAACGTACTCATAACGACGCAAAACCCACCCGGGCGCGCCAAGGAAAGGACTCCCATGACCACCCCCGACGAAAAGACATTCGCCACGCTCACCAAGCTGTTCGAGGAGGAGTTTGGCCCCATCGGCGACCGCCAGGTGCTCTACGTGCACGCGCCCGGCCGTTCCGAGATCAGCGGCAACCACACCGACCACGAGGGTGGCCACGTTATCGCCGGCTCGCTCGATGTCGCCGTCGACGGCATCGCCGTGGCAACCGATTCCAACAAGGTTCGCGTAGCCGACGAGGGCTATCCCACGTTTGAAATCGCGCTCGACACGCTAGACGTTCAGGAGTCCGAGAAGGGCACGTCCGCAAGCCTCGTCCGCGGCATGGCCCACGAAATCGCTGCTCTGGGCGTTGAGCCCCACGGCTTCGACTTTGCCTTTACCTGCTCCGTCCCCTCGGGCGGCGGTCTTTCCAGCTCTGCCGCCGTCGAGGCCGCGTACGGTCGCGCCATGGAAACCCTCTGGGGCGCACCCGCCATTGAGCCCGTCGCGCTCGCGCAGATGAGCCAGCGCACCGAGAACAACTATTACGGCAAGCCCTGCGGTCTGATGGACCAGGCCGCCGTGTGCCTGGGCGGCCTTGCCTACATGGACTTTGAGGACCAGGCTCAGCCTAAAACCCAGAAGCTCGAGCTCAACTTTGAGGATCACGGCTATGCGCTCGTGCTCGTTAAGGTCGGTGCCGACCACGTGGCCGCCACCGACGACTACGCCGCCGTTCCGCGCGAGATGCAGGACGTTGCCGCCGAGTTTGGCAAGGCACGCCTGTGCGAGGTCGACGTTGCCGATTTTGACGCCAGGCTCCCCGAGCTGCGCGCCAAACTGGGCGACCGTGCCTGCCTGCGCGCCGTTCACTACTGGTACGAGAACGGCCTGGTCGACAAGCGCTGGGCAGCTCTGAACGCCGGCGACATCGACCAGTTCCTGGTCCTGACGCGCGAGTCCGGCGCCAGCTCTGCCATGTACCTGCAGAATGTTGTTGCCAAGCTGGGTTCCGAGCAGCCTTCCATGTATGCCCTGGCGCTGGCCGAGCACGTGCTCGACGGCCGCGGCGCCGTCCGTATCCACGGTGGCGGCTTTGGTGGCACCATCCAGGCCTTCGTGCCGCTCGACCTGGTCGACACCTTCATTGCCAAGATGAACGGCTGGCTGGGCGAGGGCTCTGCCCGTCACTACGCCATCTCTGACAAGGGGGCTTACGCGGCATGGCTGTAATGACTGACGTGCGCGAGGCCGCACAGAACCTGATCGAGTACGCCATCCACCGATCGATGATCGGCCAGGACGACCGCATCTGGGCATACAACACCATTTTGGAGTGCATCGGCGCTACGGGGCCCGCGCTCGATATGGCCTGGGCGCTCCAGGTTGAGAAACTCTCGCTCTTGCACCCCGATACCTTGCCCGACTTTGACCTTGAAGGCACGCTTGCCGCGCTTTCCGAGACCGCCGTTGCCAACGGCGCCGCCGAGGACACGGCGTCGGGCCGCGACCGCATCGCCATGCGCATCATGGGCGCGCTCATGCCGAGGCCTTCGGTTGTAAACGAGGAATTCAACGGCCGCATGGGCGTCAACGAGCCCCGCGCCGCGACCGACTGGTTCTACGGCCTGTGCTGTGACGCCGGTTACGTGCGCCGCGCCGCCATCGCGCGCAACATTAAATGGAGCACTTCCACCAACTGGGGTGACCTGGAGATCACCATCAACCTGTCCAAGCCCGAGAAGGACCCGCGCGATATCGCCGCGGCAGGTGCAGCCATGAACACGGGCGAGAAGTATCCCGCCTGCCAGCTGTGCATCGAAAACGAGGGCTATCCTGGACGCTCCGCCGCAGCCGACGGCGGCGCCCATCCCGCTCGACAGAACCTGCGCATTATCCCCATTCAGCTCAACGGCGAGCGCTGGGGCTTCCAGTACAGCCCGTACGCGTACTTTAATGAGCACTGCATTGCCATGAGCTCCGAGCATCGTCCGATGCACGTCGACCGCAAGGGTCTGACCTGCCTGCTCGACTTTGTCGACCTGTTCCCGCACTACTTTATTGGCTCCAACGCCGACCTGCCTATCGTGGGCGGCTCGATCTTGTCGCACGACCACTTCCAGGGCGGTGCGCACGAGTTCCCCATGATGCATGCCGCCGAGGTCTCGCAGTTTAGCGTGCCCGGATTTGACCAGGTCACCGGCACTGTGCTGCAATGGCCGCTCTCGGTGCTGCGTCTGCGCTCGCATGACCGCGCTCAGCTGCTCGACGCTGCTGAGAAGATTATCCTCGCCTGGCGCGAGTGGACCGATGAGTCGGTGGGCGTTATCGCACACACGGCCGACGGCGTGGCCCACAACACCGTGACGCCCGTCATCCGCCGCGTCGATTCCCGCGGCAATGCCGGCGGCGAGATTTACGAGGCCTACCTGGCGCTTCGCTGCAATATCACGACCGACGAGCATCCGCTGGGCGTTTTCCATCCGCATGCCGAGTACCACCACATTAAGAAGGAGAACATCGGCCTGATCGAGGTCATGGGCCTGGCCATTCTGCCGCCGCGCCTGGTTCCCGAGCTTGGCGCTGTCCGTGAGCATCTGCTGGCAGCCAAGGTCGATGCCAGCTACGACCTTGCCGGTGCGCTCGAGGGCGATGATCTTTGCCGCAGCCACGCCGCATGGGCTGAGGACGTCTTTGCCCGCCGCGCCGACGAGCTTACGGCCGACAACGCCATCGATATCCTGCACGAGGAGGTCGGCGTGGTGTTTGGCCACGTGCTCGACAACGCCGGCGTCTTTAAGTGGGACGAAGCAGGACGCGCCGCCCAACAGCGCTTTATCGACTCGCTGTAGAGCACGGGCCCGAACGTTCAACAGCAGCCCACACGACATAGCCACCTACACGACAACGGTGCCCGCCGGCAATATCGCCGACGGGCACCGTTTTTTGAGTGTAGTCATCGGGGACGTTCTTAAACGACTAGTCATTAAAGAACGTCCCCAATGACTACCCCAAGGAATGTCCCAGACTGCCGGCAGAAAAGGAACGTCCCTAACTGCCGCATCCGGAGCAAGGCAACGCCGCAGGTAGAGGACGGACAGCGAGCGGGTCGCATTTGAGACAAGGTGACGTGAAACGAAAGGGCGCTGACCTTCTGGTCGCGCCCTTGAAGTTGAACGTCAGATTATCCAAATGCGGCCCGCGCAGCGTCGGCAGGTTACGGCGTTTGGTAAAACGCCGTAACTCGACGCCGTAACCCTAAAGCTCCGTTACTTCAACGTTGTTGTAGATCTCGTCCCAGCGGTCCATGACCAGGTGGCCGGTCTTGGGATCCATGGCGTTGAGCTTGCCGCAGGTATTGGCGGTCTTGAGCACCGTGACGTCGTCGGCGCCAGCAGCAATGGCATGTGCAAAGCCGGCGATGGTCGAGTCGCCGGAACCCGTTGCGTTCACAGCCGCAATCGCGGGCGTCTTGGCGCGGAACGCGCGACCCTCATGGAAGCCCACCGAACCGGCAGCGCCCATCGAAACGACAACCCAGGGGATACCGGCAAAACGGTCATCGGCGGCAAGCGCCTCGCGCAGGGCATCGACATCATCGGTCGTAAAGGACGTGCCCAGTAGGCCGTTAATCTCGGTCAGGTTGGGCTTTACGAGCTCAGGCTTAGCGTCGGACTCCAGCGCGGCCTCCAGCGATGCACCCGAAGTGTCGAGCAGCACCTTGGCGCCCGCCTCCTCGGCGATCTTGACGAGCTCGGCATAGTAGCCGGCATCGACGCCACGCGGCAGCGAGCCCGAAAGCGTCACAACGTCCGCCTTCGCTGCAAGCTCGGCAAACTTGGCCGTAAAGGCCTCGAGCTCGGCCGGAGCGATCTGCGGGCCGCTCTCCAGCAGCTCGGTCTGATTACCCTCGTGCAGAATATTCAGGCAAATGCGCGTCTCACCGGCGATGGGCACAAAGTCGTTCTTGACGCCGTCGGCATCCATAAGCTCGGCCATATAGGCACCCATGTGTCCGCCGAGCAGACCGGTCGCGAGCACATCGTCGCCCAACTGCAGCAGCACACGGCTCACGTTGAGGCCCTTGCCGCCAGCGGTCTTTTCGGGCGTCACACGGTTCACGTCGTCGATGATCAACTTGTCGAGCTGATAGCGCGTATCAATCGACGGGTTCATGGTAACGGTCAGAATCATGTTGAACTCCTGTTTAGAAAACCGGCCCGCGCCCCCTCACAGAAACGCGAGCCGTCAATTGAAAAGCTGCAGAATGCCGGGTACCGCCAAGAGCGAAGCACTCAAGCCAAGCAAGCAAACGTGTTATCGGAGCAGCTAGCCCGCCAGATGGCTTCGCAGCGTCGACCCGTTACGCGGTTTGGTAAAACCGCGTAACCTCCTTAGTCGTGATACTCGCCGCGGTCCCACTTCTCCAGGAACTCGTCAAAGAAGTGCGGGTCAGCCTGAGCCTCGGCGTCGGCCTTGTTGCAGGCATCGATCTTGGCGATCAGGGCATCGTGCTCGGGAGTCTTCTCGTAGGGCTCCTCCAGGAAGGCAAGCATGATATCGGCCATCAGGAACTCGCCGGTGATCTTGCCGCCAAAGCCCACGATGTTGGCGTTGAGCTCGCGACGGGCATACAGGGCAGAGGTCATGTCGCGGACCAGGGCGCAGCGGGCGCCGGGAACCTTGTTGACGGCGTTGGTGATGCCGATGCCGGTGCCGCACAGGGCCACGCCAAAGTCGGCCTTGCCGCTGGCAACAGCCTCGCCCACGGCCTTACCGTAGATGGGATAGTGCGTACGGGTGTGGCTGTAGGTGCCGCAGTCGAGCACCTTGTAGCCAGCCTGCTCCAGGCGGTCGGCCAGATAGATCTTCTCGTCCGTAACGATATGGTCGCAACCGATTGCGATGGTCTTCTTCATCAGAACGTCCTTTCGTCTGAATTCACAAGTTGAGGTAGAAGTTCGAGTTCTCGGTGGCTCTCGTTAGGCCATCTTGTTGAGCATGTCGACACGGATCTGGTGACGGCCGCCGGCGTACTGGGCGCGCAGGAACTCGCGGGCGATCTTCTTGGCGACCTCGGTGCCCACAACGCCCGGGCCCATGGTGACCATGCGCGAGCCGTTGTGCTCGCGGGTCATGTAGGCGGAACGCTCGTCGGAAATGTTGGCGACGACCATGCCCTTGATCTTGACGGCGGCCATATAGGAGCCGACGCCGTACTTATCGAATGCGAAGCCCTGGGAATCCTTGTGCTCCAGCAGGTCCTTGGCAACGGCGGTCGCGGAATCGACAAAGTCCGCGGCAGGGGTCTCGGAATAGTCGACGACCTCGTGACCGTCAGCGATGAGCATCTCCTTGATGGACTCCTTCATCGACATACCGTCGGCATCGGAAGCGATTACAACCCTCATGACATCCTCCTTGAGAGATACGCAGGTGCGTAGTTTCTGTTTGGAAGTGTTGAATCGCGTTCAGGTCCGGGCATCTGAATGTGCGGTTCTTCACTGTTCATGTTTATTTGAACACATTCGAACATCAACTGCAAGAATTATTTGTTTATCTTTGTTCTTTTTTGACAAATACCGTTTACGGATGATTGCTGGCCGTTTGAGCCCGGCGCGGACGTAGCGACCGCGTATTCAACAAACAAAAGGGCGGCCGAGAACGTGTCTCGCCGCCCTTCGGCGGTATTCCCCGGTATATACAGCTGTTTTAGCTACTCGGACTGCCCGCCCTTTTTGGCGTGCTTGGACGGAGCGCTCAAGAAACGACCCGTCAAATAGTTCGCCGGGCCGGAAATATCGATCCCCAGCAGCACGTGGCCCAGCCACAGGAACGCCACGAGCACCGGCAGCGGGATAACGCACGAAGTCACGATCATCACGATGACGCCTTCAATCAGATCGGTCACCTGCTGCACGATCTCGTCGGTCATCTGCTTGGCACTGTCGGTCACCGATGTAAGTAGACTCGATGCCCCATCGGTCAGCTGCTCAAGTACATTCTTGTTTTCCGTAGTCTCAGACTTCTTTTCGCTCTTTGTGGAGCTCGTCTTGCTCGCTTCAGTCGCCTTTTGCTCTGTCTGCTCGATACTCACCTGATACGTCTCATCGACCTTTTGCGATACCCACACGCTCGCGGGTACAAGCGCCATGCCGATCATGGCGACCACCAGCACACGCGTTGCCACGCGGCGAATGACTGCGCTCGTGCTCCAGCGTCCGTGAATGCCAAGCGACACCGCGAAGAGTACGAGCGAGAACGGAATCAGGATGCCCAGCCCGACCGACCATAAAATGGTCAGCAGATATTTTTCAAGGTAGAGCACGGCAAGCACGATACCCAAGTTTCCCGAAAGCTGCGCGAGCTGCTCGGCAACTGGCGTTCCTGTATCGCCCGGCAGCGCAGTGATACCCGCAGATAGGGCGACGCACGAGGTTGTGAGCGCCAAAACATTGCCCTTCTTTTGATCGATGACCTCGATGGTGGAGTCCCAAGTCTTGGTATCGGCAAAATGCGGACGAGCTACAAAGCCCGACAACAGCGCCAGTACCACGAGCGCAACGATAAAGCCAATCTGCAGCTTTTTGTTTGCGCACACGACATCGGACAGGCTGGGCTGCAGCTCGGTTACCGTCGTATGCTCGGTTATCTGGACAGGACGCCCATGAGCCATCTCGTGCGCATCTGTCTTTTGAATCAATCCGTTGTCCGGCATTTGGACACCTCCTCATTCCGGCCTGCATTGCGGATGGAAGTATACCCACCCATCGAAAAACCGAACGGGAGGGCGTGCAGAAGCTCCAAGACTGCCCCCAACGACTAGTCGTTTAAGAACGTCCTCAATGACTATCTCGGGATGAGTTGCGGTGGAATAGGGATTGTTTTGCGCCCGCCGGCCCCTATTCAGTCCCCATTTCACCGCAACTTGGAGGAGGACAGAAAAAGCTCTGCCGCGGGTAGCGGCAGAGCTTTTGGAAGGGGACTTGGTTGTGAGGGCTCGTTAGGCGAGCTTGGCCTCGAGCTCGGCGATGCGCTTGTAGGCATCGATGGTAAAGCGGGTCTGCTTCTCCAGGATCATAGTGGTCATGAGAGTGTCCTGAGCGTGAGCCATGATGAAGGTCATCTCCATCTCGCCACCGCCGGCCTCCTGCGAAAGCAGCTTGGTCTGCGTGTCGTGGGCGCCGATAAGTGCATCGCTGGCATCCTTGTGCAGCTGTTCGGCCTTCTCAAAGTCACCCTCGCGAGCAGCATCGAGCGCTGCAAGCAGATCGGTCTGGGCGTCACCTGCGTATGCGACAATCTCGAATCCAACCATCGAGATTTCTTCTTTGGTTGCCATGTTGCGTTCCTTTCACATATGAACCAATGGAGAGCATCGCGTCCGGGCATACGCGCTGCGTTGTGTATGACAGAAACAATAACATTCAAACAAAAAAGAACAGCTCAAAACGTAATTTCGAGCTATGAACGGTCACTTTTCGCCCGTGAACGGTTTTTAAACCAATCTGAACAATATCAAACACAATTATCGGCAACCAAAACAGGACCGCACCCTAACACAAATCGCGCACCGTATCGCCCTCTACGAGCACACCGGGGATCAGCATGTGCTCCACGCCAGACGCACCCCCATCGGCGTCGGCAATCTTGTCGACCGCCCACATGCCGACGCGCTTGTTGTCAAAGCGCACCGTGGTCAGGCGACGGTCGGGCACGATATCGCCCAGGCTGTCATCAACACCCACCACACTCACGTCCTCGGGCACACGCCTTCCGCATGACTCGAGCCCGCGAATGCAGCCGTATGCCATGGCATCGTTGGAAGCATAAATGGCCGTACAGGTCGGATCTTCCGCCAGAGCCTGACCGGCAGCATATCCGCTCTGTGCCGTCCAATCCCCACGGACGAGTCGCGGCGGCTCAATTCCATGCGCGCGCAATGTCTCGCGCCAGCCTTCCTCGCGCCGCATGCCCGAAAGCGAGCGCTCGGGACACGAGATAAAGTGCACGGTTTTGTGCCCCCGCCCCAGCAAGTACTCGACCACCTGGCGCGAGCAATCGAACTGGTCGTTATCGACCGTTGAACAGAGCGGGTGCTCCAGCATCGTAACGAGCACCGTCTGCATGCCGGGCAGCGGCTCGAAGGTGCCAAAGTCCGCTGGCATGCGATTCATGATCACGACCATGCCGTCTACCGGCAGCGCGCTCATACGCGACGATGCGCTCTCGAGGGTATAGGGATGTCCATCTACTTTAGTGAGGGTGATGGCATAGCCATGTTTGTCGGCCGCGGCGGCAAAGCCCTCCATACGGTCGAGGTTGCCGGTACCGGTAATGTTGAACATGGCGACGCCGACGGTCTTAAACTTGCCACGGCGCAGCGATCGACCGGCAAAATTGGAGCGATACCCCAGCTCGCGCATGGCGGCACGCACGCGTTCCTTGGTCTCGGGGCGCACACTGGGCGAATCGTGCACGGTGCGCGAGACCGTCTGCTCCGAGACGCCCGCGAGGCGCGCCACGTCTTTGACGGATACCGATTTTTTAACAGCGGCCATAGGTCGATCTTTCTATGTCAACGATGCCATTAGTGGCACCCTACGCAGTCAAATGAAACGTCTTCAAGTATATCTAACGCCTCCCCCACCATACGCTCACCACCCAAAACCTACCGTTCACCGACATTTTTGCTTCCCCGAACGGCTTTTGTCGCCCAAATGTTAACGTTGCCATTGTGCAAACACAGAGCCACCGGGCGGCTCAAACGTTTACGCGTAAGGAATCGACGGTTCGCAGGCACAGGAACCACCGGTTCGCGTCCTTTTTTGTGTCACAAAATGGCAACGTCAACATTTTAGCAACCGAACGTCAAAAGCTACCATCGTTGCTAACCCACCGACTCTTAGGAGCATTGCATGGAGCAACTCATCGCCATCATCGAAAAGGGCCAGCCCCTTTTCAACGCGATCGCCCGCAACAAGTACCTCAAGGCGATCCGCGACGGCTTTATCTCCGTCATCCCCATCATCATCTTTTCGTCCATCTTCTGCCTGGTAGCCTCGGTCCCCAACATCTGGGGTTTCTACTGGCCCGATGACATCAACAACGCTCTGTGGAAGTGCTACAACTACTCCATGGGCATCCTGGCCATCGCCTGCGCCGCCACCACGGCCAAGCACTTCGCCGACGCTCAGAACCGCGACCTGCCCAAGAATAACCAGATTAACTTTATCTCATGCATGTGCGCGGCCATCATCGGCTTCTTGCTCCTTTCGAGCGACACCATCGCCACGGACGCCGCCAGCGGCTTCAACACCACCTACCTTGGTTCCAAGGGCCTGCTGACCGCCTTTATCGCTGCGTTTGTGACCGGCATCATCTACAAGTTCTTCATTAAGCGCAACATCACCGTCAAGATGCCCGAGCAGGTTCCGCCCAACATCTCGCAGACCTTTAAGGACATCATCCCCTTCTCCGTCTGCATTACCGTCTTTTGGGTCTTTGACATCGTCTTCCGCGCTGCTTTTGGCTTCTGCTTTGCCCAGGGCGTCATCCAGGTGTTCCAGCCCCTGTTCACCGCTGCCGACGGCTATATCGGCCTCGCTGTGATTTACGGCGCCATGAGCCTCTTCTGGTTCGTCGGCGTCCACGGCCCCTCGATCGTCGAGCCCGCCATCGCCGCCGCTCTCGTTGCCAACATGACCGACAACCTAGCTGCGTTCCAGGCTGGCCAGCACGCTTCCGCTGTCCTGACCCAGGGTGCCCAGTACTTCGTCGTCTGCATGGGCGGCACCGGCGCCACACTCGTCCTGGTCTTTATGTTCTGCTTCCTGGCTAAGTCCCAGGAGATGCGCGCCGTCGGTAAGGCCGCCATCGTCCCTGTCTGCTTTGCCGTCAACGAGCCGCTGCTGTTCGCCGCGCCCATCGTGCTCAACCCCGTCTTCTTTGTCCCGTTTGTCTTTGCACCGATCGCCAACATCTGGATCCTCAAGATCTTTATCGACTTCTTGGGCATGAACGGCTTTATGTACACTCTGCCTTGGACCGTCCCCGGCCCCATCGGCACCATCATGGGCCTGGGCTTCCAGCCGCTCGCCTTTGTGATGCTCGCCCTTATCCTGGTCGTCGACTTCGTTCTGTACTACCCGTTCTTCCGTGCCTACGACGCCCAGAAGTGCGCCGAGGAGGCCGAGATTTCCGAGGAGGAGCTCGCCGCCAAGAACGCCGAGAAGGCCGCCAAGCTCAACGATGCCTTCCAGGGCAAGGCTGACGCCAAGAGCGTTGCCGCCGGCGCTGCTGCCGAGGCCGTGAAGGCCGACGCCCCCGCCGCTGTCGCCACCGAGGCAACGACCGCCAGCGACCTCAACGGCAAGCGCGTGCTCGTGCTCTGCCAGGGCGGCGGTACCTCGGGCCTTCTCGCCAACGCGCTGGCCAAGGCTGCCAAAGAGCGCGGCATCAATCTTGAGACCGCTGCCGAGGCCTATGGCAACCACGTTGACATGCTCCCCGACTTTGACCTGGTCGTCCTGGCCCCGCAGGCCGCAAGCTACCTGGCCGACCTGCAGAAGGACTGCGAGCGCGTGGGCAACAAATGCGTCGCCTGCCGCGGTAAGCAGTACATCGAGCTCTCCCAGAACGGCGACAAGTCTCTCGCCTTCGTAAGCGAGCAACTCTCGAAGTAAGTAACGCTCAGGGCCAGCCGACCATCCAAGACCGGCTGGCCCTTCGATTTAGACGATTGGATCATCATGTCCGTTAACCCCGCTAGCGTCACCAACCCGCCTGCGCAGTTTCCCGAGGACTTTGTCTTTGGCGGCGCCACCGCTGCCTACCAGGTAGAGGGCGAGACCCGCACCCACGGTAAGGGCAAGGTTGCCTGGGACGACTTCCTGGAGGCCCAGGGGCGCTTCTCCCCCGATCCCGCTTCGGACTTCTACAACCAGTACCCCGTCGACTTGGAGCTGTGCGAGGAGTTCGGTATCAACGGCATCCGCCTCTCCATCGCCTGGAGCCGCATCTTCCCCAACGGCACCGGCGAAATCAACCCCGAGGGTGTCCAGTTCTACCACGACCTCTTCGCCGAGTGCCACAAGCACCACGTTGAGCCGTTTGTCACGCTGCATCACTTCGATACGCCGCTGCCCCTCTTTGAGAAGGGCGACTTCCTCAACCGCGAGACCATCGACGCCTTTGTGGACTTTGCCACCTTCTGCTTTAAGGAGTACGCCGACCAGGTGACCTACTGGTTCACCTTTAACGAGATCTGGGCCGACGCCTCCAACACCTACATCGAGGGCACCTTCCCCGGTGGCGTTAAGGCACATCTGGCCGAGGCCTTCCAGTGCGAGCACAACATGATGCTCGCCCACGCCAAGGCAGTACTGGCCTTCCACAACGGCGGTTTTAAGGGCAAGATCGGCGTCATTCAGTCGCTGGAATTTAAGTATCCGCTCAACGAGAACGACCCCGCCGACATCAAAGCCGCCAACAACGAGCACGTGCTGCAGAACCAGTTTTTGCTCGACGCCACCTTCCGCGGCGACTATGCGCCCGATACGCTCGAGTGCGCTAACCGCCTGGCGGCCATCTCGGGCGGCACCATCGAGATCCCGGACGAAGACCTCGAGATTATGCGCGAGGCCGCGCTCTACAACGACTACCTGGGCGTCAACAACTACCAGTGCCGCTTCCTCAAGGCTTACGACGGCGAGAACGACCTGCACCACAACGGTACGGGCGAGAAGGGCACCGGCCGCTGGCGCGTCAAGGGTATTGGCGAGCATGTGAACAAGCCTGGCATCCCCACCACCGACTGGGACTGGATTATCTATCCCGAGGGTCTGTTCGATCTGCTCGTCTACATTAAGCAGCGCTACCCCAACTACAAGCAGATCTTCATCACCGAGAACGGCATGGGCTACAAGGACCCCTACAAGGACGGTTTTGTGGACGACCAGCCGCGCATCGACTACATCGAGCAGCACCTGCGCTGGTTGCTCAAGGCCATGGAGGTGGGCGTCAACGTGGGCGGCTACTTCCTGTGGAGCCTGCAGGATCAGTTCTCCTGGACTAATGGCTACAACAAGCGTTACGGCTTCTTCTACGTTGACTTTGAAACCCAGAAGCGCACGCCCAAGGCAAGCGCATACTGGTATAAGCACGTGGCGCAGACCCGTCGTCTGGACTAGTGACTGGCGGGGTTGCCCGCCCACATAACCTGTCCCCATTTCTCAGCCGGGGGCGGCACGTCACACGGCGCGCCGCCCCCGGCCTTTTTTGGGCGGACCGTATCGCACGTTTGTCTCGATCTGTAACATCTAGCCGAGTTTTTCGGCCCTACCTGTTACAGATTTAGACGAACAGGCTGAGCACGTCTACGACCGCAGGTCCTTTACGCTGGAGCGCTCGACCAACACGCCCGAGACGAGCGTACGGCTTCTGGAGCTCGGGGCTTCCAGACCTGCGACGACCTCATTAAGCGCACGGATGCCCAGTTCGCGGTGACGGAACTTCATCGACGTCAGAATCGAGTTGGGAATCGTCTTGTAGAGCTCATCGTCGAAGCCGATCACGGACACGTCGTCGGGCACACTCAGACCCTTGTCACGTAGAGCCATCATCACGCCGTTTGCCATGCAGTCGTTAGCAGCGAGGACCGCCGTGCAATCGGGTTTATCGGCAAGCACAAGGCCCGCGGCATAGCCACTATCCGCATTCCAATCGCCTTGCAGAGGCTCGGGCGGCTCAATGCCACGCGCCTCGAGCGCCGCTCGCCAACCTTTCATACGGCACTGGCTCGACAGCGCTTCTTTCTTACCAGAGACGAAGTACACGTTCTTGTGCCCGCGATTTAAGAAGTACTCGCACGCCATGCGCGCACCACCCTCTTGATCGTCACTAACGGTAGAGCAGGCAGGATGCTCCATCGGCGTGATAATCACCGTCTTGAGGTCTTTCGGCGCCTCAAAGGTATCAAAGTCATCGACCATCTGGCGCAGATTGAAGATCATGCCGTCGACGGGAAGCTGCGACATCCTACGCGCCGCTTCGGCAAGGGTCATCTTCTCCCCCGCCCGCTTTTTGATCATCGTGAGCGCAAAGCCGCGTTCTTCGGCGGCATCGGCGATACCGTCAATCATGTCCACGGCACCGCCTGACAAGTGGAACAGCACCACGCCGATGCACCCGTAACGGCCCAACTTGAGTGAACGCGCGGCAAAGTTGGCTCGAAACCCGAGCGCCTCCATTGCGGAATGAACCTTATCGCGTGTCGACTCTCGCACGCTATCGGGCTCGTTGATCACACGCGAAACCGTCTTGAGAGAAACACCCGCAGCAATCGCCACATCGTTCATTGAGACATTTTTCTTGTCCATCGTTGCCACTACTTCTCCAGTCGGTTTTGCATCGCTTGCTTTTTGCGTTCTAGCATACACTACCTGCCCGACTGACAAATCAACCGTTTACCGGACAATATCGACCGCTCACCCGTATATCCTTGTTGCTCTTCCAAAAATGTCTTACGTTATCATTAACGAAATGACAACGTTGTCATTTCGCAATGCCTTCCTTAAGCGGAAGGTTTCCGGGCAGTCCTGACCATCCATCGACGACCAGTTCCATCCACATGCATCGCGCATCAAGTAGCAAAGGAGCTCTATGGACGCCATCGTAAAGATGCTCGAAAAGCATCAGCCGTTCTTTGAGAAGATCTCGAGGAACATTTACCTCCAGGCCATCAAAGACGGATTCCTTGGGTGCATGCCCATTGTCCTCACCTCTTCGATCTTCCTGTTGATCGCCACCCTTCCCGGCGTCGTTGGCATCACGCTGCCCCAGCCGCTCATCGACTGGTGCAACAAGCTGTACAACTTCACCATGGGCGTCATGGGCATCATGGTTGCCGGCACCACTGCCAAGAACTTTACGGCTTCCATGAACCGTCGCATGCCCGCCGGCAAGGTGCTCAACGACGGCTCCACCATGGTGGCCGCCCAGTGCAGTATGCTTTTGCTCGCCGTTACGCAGTTCACCACCAAGTTCAACGGCTCCGAGCTTTCGGTCTTCGACTGCACCAGCATGGGCACGCGCGGTCTGTTCTCGGCCTATATCGCCGCGTTCATCACCGTGTGGGTCTACAAATTCTGCGTCTCGCGCGATCTGACCATTAAGCTGCCCAAGGAGGTCCCGGGCGCCATCGCTCAGAACTTCCGCGACATCATCCCCTTTGGCGGCGCCGTCATCATCTGCGGCATCATCGATGTCGTCGTGCGTAACCTCATGGGCGTTCCGTTCTCTGAGCTGCTTATTAAACTGCTTTCCCCGCTCTTTACCGCTGCAGAAACCTATCCTGGCCTCATCCTCATCCAGGCGGCCACCGCGTTCTTCTGGTTCATCGGCGTCCACGGCCCCTCGATTGTCCAGCCGGGCATCGACCCCATCCGTCTTGCCAACCAGGCCGAGAACCTGCAGGTTCTGCTGGCAGGCGGCCACCCCGCACACTCCCTCACCTTTAACATGTCGCTCGTGGGTGAGTTCGGCGGCACCGGCGCCACGTTCATCGTGCCGCTTCTGCTGATTCTCTTTATGAAGTCCAAGCAGCTCAAAGCCGTCGGTAAGGCCTCGATTGTTCCTGTTGCCTTCGCCGTCAACGAACCGCTGCTCTTTGGCGCGCCGATGATCCTTAACCCTTACATGCTCATCCCCTTTGTTGCCGCCGGCTGCGTCAACGTAAGCGTTGCCAAGTTCTTTATCGACAATGTGGGCATGAACGGCTTCTCCTTCGTGGTGCCTTGGGCCACCCCTGCCCCCATCGGCATCTTCATCACCACGAACTTCCAGCTTATCGCCCTGGTATTTGTTGCAATCATCATCTTGCTGGACGCCATCATCTACCTGCCGTTCTTGAAGGCATACGATAAGCTGCTCTGCGACCAGGAGGCCGAGCGCGCCGCCGAGCTGGGTCTCGAGTCCGATGGTGCCGCTGCCATCGCCGCCAACGCCCCTGCGCCCGCTGTCGAGCAGACCACCGCTTCCGTCGAGACGACCGCTGCCGCCGCCGGCAGCGAGCCTGTCGCCGATCAGCCCGAGCCCGCTGCCGATGCATCCGCCAAGAAGGATGTCGACGGCCTGAAGGTCCTCGTCCTGTGCGCCGGCGCCGGCACCTCTGCCATGCTTGCCAATGCCATCAAGGAAGGTGCCGCGCAGACCGGAGAGAACATCGCTTCCTCCGCAGGCGCCTATGGCCAGCACACTGCCATCATGGATCAGTACGATGTCATCGTGCTCGCCCCGCAGGTTCGTAGCTACTACAACGACATGAAGGCCGACACCGATCGTCTGGGCATTAAGCTGCTCGCTCCCCGCGGCAAGGAATATATCGACCTTACTCGCGACCCCGCTGGCGCCATCAAGTGGCTCCGCGAGAACCTCGACTAGTTCCTCCCTCTGTTGGTGCCCGGATCCCCAGTTCGGGCACCTCTCCCTATTCGTATCCCACAGAAAGGATGACTCATGACCAACCCCATGCAGTTCCCCGACGGCTTTGTGTTTGGCGGCGCCACCGCCGCTTACCAGGTTGAGGGCGAGACCCGCACGCACGGCAAGGGCAAAGTGCCCTGGGACGATTTCCTGGCTGCTCAGGGTCGCTTCTCCCCCGACCCCGCAAGCGATTTCTACAACAAGTATCCGGTCGATATCGACTTGTGCCAGCGCTTTGGCATCAACGGTATTCGCGTCTCCATCGCTTGGAGCCGTATCTTCCCCAGTGGCACCGGCGAGATTAACCCCGAGGGCGTCGCTTTCTATCACGAGCTTTTCGCCACCTGCAACAAAGCTGGCGTTATCCCCTATGTCACGCTCGATCACTTTGACACGCCCGAGGCCTTCTACCAGGACGGCGGCGAGGGCTTCCTGACGCGTACGACCATCGATGCCTTTGTCGAGTACGCCAAGTTCTGCTTTGCCGAGTTCACCGAGGTCAAGCACTGGTTTACCTTTAACGAGATTCCCGCGACCGCCGAGGGCAGCTTTATCGTCGGCAACTGGCCGCACGGCGAGAAGTATCGCCTGGACAAGGCCTTCCAGCTCATGCACAACATGATGGTGGCCCACGCCAAGGCCGTCGTCGCCTTCCATGAGGGTGGCTTTGAGGGCGAGATCGGCATTGTCCAGAACCTGGAGCCCAAGTATCCCCTCGACCCCAACAACGCCGCCGACTGCGAGGCAGCTCGCATGGCCGACGTCATCAACAACCGCTGGGTACTCGACGCCACCTTCCGCGGCCACTATGCCGCCGACACGATGGAGGCTGCGACCAAGCTGTCCCATATCGCCGGCGGCGAGCTCGACGTCCGCGACGAGGACATCGCCGCGCTGACCGCCGCGCTCCCCTACAACGATTGCCTGGGCGTCAACACCTACAAGTGCCAGTTCCTGCGTGCCGCCGAGGGCGAAAATGACATCAACCACAATGGCACCGGTGACAAGGGCTCCTCGCGCTGGTTCCTCAAGGGCGTGGGCGAGTCATGCGTGCGCGAAGGCGTACCCACCACCGATTGGGACTGGATCATCTATCCCGAGGGCCTCTACGACCTGCTGCTGCGTATTAAGAACGATTACCCCAACTACAAGAAGATCTACATCACCGAGAACGGCATGGGCTATAAGGACGACTTCGAGGATGGCTTTATCGACGACGCCCCTCGCATCGACTATATGCGCCAGCATCTCGCATGGATCCTCAAGGCAATCGACGGCGGCGTGAACGTCGACGGTTACTTTGTGTGGTCGCTGCAGGACCAGTTCTCCTGGACCAACGGCTATAACAAGCGCTATGGCCTGTTCTACATCGACTTTGAGACTCAGAAGCGCTATCCCAAGGCGAGCGCGTACTGGTACAAGAACGTCTCGGAGACCGGCCTGCTTATGGCCTAACTTTTGCCGCATACCCCCTGTCGGCCGCATACGAATCCCTCCATGGGTTCGCATGCGGCTTTTTTGTTTTGGTGGGCCCGAGCGGATCATTCGTCTCGATCTGTAACATCTAGTCGAGTATTTCGGCCCTAGCTGTTACAGATTTAGACGAACGGGTGGCCCGGGCCGAACAATCTCGATCTGTAACATGTAGACCACTTTTGACCGTCTAGATGTTACAGATCAAGACAATAAGATAGTCAAATCCAAACTTTCCAAGCAGTTATGAAGCATGGTTTCTAGTTTTCGGTATCACGAACATACTTTCGGTATCATTTAATGGTATTATGATATCGAAAGTGTGTTCGTGATACCGAAAGGAGCCGCATGCACCAGTTCGATTACACCACAGTCCCAGCGGAACTCGAAGCAACTCCAATCACCAACCTCCTCCTCTCGATACGCGAGCATAAAGGCCGACAGCTTGCTCTGAGTCAAGTCAAACCCGAACTTCTATCGTCCCTTATGGAGGAAGCTAAGATCCAAAGCACCCAATCCTCCAACGGACTTGAAGGAATTGTTACCACCCAAAAAAGACTCAAAGCGATCATGGCGTATTCCGCCAAGCCAAGCTCCCGCGCAGAGGAAGAAATCGCTGGATACCGAGATGTGCTGTCGCTTATTCACGAGCAACACGATTCCATTCCCGTAACGCCATCGGTCATTCTGCAGTTGCATCGTGACCTCATGGTACACACAGCAATCTCGTATGGGGGCCATTGGAAAGATAGCGATAACGAAATCATCTCCATCGACGATCAAGGCAATCGATTTGTGCGCTTTAGGCCGCCTTCGGCCCTAGCAACCCCCGGACTTATCGAAGAAGCCTGTCGGTCCCTCAACGACGCCTTATCTCGTCAAGTTTGCGACCCCCTCCTTATATCATTCCGCTTCATCTTCGATTTTGTCAGCATTCATCCCTTCAACGATGGCAATGGCAGGATGAGCCGGCTCCTTACAACGCTGCTACTCGAAAAGACTGGATACGACGTTGCGCGTTACATCAGCATCGAACGACTTATTGAAGACAACAAGGCGCTCTACTACAACGCCCTCGCTGCAAGCTCCGCTGGATGGAATGAAAATCAAAACACCGAAGCACCCTTTATCCGTTTCATGCTCGGAACAACCCTGGCCGCCTACCGACAGCTCGAGCAGCGTACCTTAATTGAATCAAGCACTCGTCCCATGTCGAAGCAAGCGCGCATCGCCGTTCTATTTCAACAGAGACCCGGTGTCATTAAGAAATCCGACATCCGATCCAACTGCCCCGATATCAGCGAGGTTACCGTTAAACGAACCCTCGGTCAGCTTGTTAGTTGCAGCGCAATCGAAAAAACAGGAGCGGGTCGTTCGACGGGCTACATACTCAAAGACGTCCATGCTCTAGAACTATTCTTGCAATCCACATTACCCGATAGCGAGGCCGCAATAACAAAAGAGGCTCCAAAGGATAAGCTCCTTGAACGTGTAAACCACGCCGAGGATGAAAGCAGAGAGGGGCTCTATGCAGACTACGATTCATTCTCAAGGGACATAAAGACGAAATACGGAGTCTAGTCATATCCCAGAATAGCCTCATCCTTGTTGCCCAAAGTTATTTACGCGTCATTGTAAAGCGGTACCCCCGCGCCGGCAGGGGGCAGATGTATCGCTTGCAGCGCTAGCTAGCAAATGACCTGCGTGAGTTCCTCGATGGCGGCGCGATCCTCGGCGGCGATGCCCGGCTCGCACACCACGGCGTCCAGGCTGTCCAGACGGCAGAAGGTGTAGAAGTCGCGCTTGCCGATCTTGCTGGAGTCGGCGATCAGATAGCGCGAGTCGGCCTTGCTAAAGGCGAGCTGCTGGATACGACCCTCATCCATATTAGACGTAGACACGTCGCCATCCAGAATGCCGTTGGCGCCGATAAACGCCGCATCGATACCCAGCGCACGCAGAGTATCCTCGGCCGTTGGCCCCACAAAAGCGGCGGTGCGGCGACGGTACATACCGCCCACGAGGCACAGGTCGCAGTCTTCGCGCGCCTCGAGCAGGTTAAACACCGAAAGCGAATTAGTCACGATGCGCAGGCGAAACGCCGGCAGCATCGAGGCCATCTGCTCCACCGTAGTGCCCGTGCCCAAAAAGATGGTCGAGCCTTCCTCGATGAGCTCCACAGCGCGGCGCGCGATCTGCAGCTTTTCCTCGGCATGCTTGGTGCGCTTTTCGCTGTGCGAATACTCGTGGCGCAACATAGCGTGGGGACGGCCCTGTGCACTACGGGCTCCTCCGTGCACGCGTTCAATCTCGCCCAGGCTCGCAAGTTCTTCGAGGTCGCGGCGGATCGTCATATCCGAGACACCTAACGCATCCGAAATCTCCTTGACCGAGACCGTGCCCTGCTCTTCGAGCAGCTGACGAACCTTATCCTGTCGCTCTGCCTTAATCACGATGAATCCTCGCCGTTCTTTGCGCGCATATCATTCAAACAGTAACGAACAAATTGTATCAGACTCGCGCGCGTCAAAAATGAACGCCCGCACAGCTCCAATCATCACTTTTTTGAGAAAAATACCCCCTGCTTTAGTGGGGTGTAGTGATAATCTCGCCTGTTCGCGCTACAGTTTGTCCGAAATACCTCGATGTTAGGAACCAAATGATCACTTCCGAGCTTTTCGGCACCGCGCCGTGCGGTACCCCCGTTCATCGTTACACCCTCAACGGGCCCGAGATCTGCGTTCGCATTATGGACTATGGCGCCACCGTGTTGGGCATCGACGTGCCCGACATCCCCGGCAACGCGCGTGATGTGGTGCTAGGCTTCGATAAGCTCGAGGATTACTTTGACAACCCCGCCTGCTTTGGCGCGACCATCGGACCTGTGGCCAACCGCACTGCAGGTGCCACGATCACCATCGCCGGCACGGACTGGCATATGCCCGCCAACGAGGGCACCAACAACCTGCACAGCGATCTTGAGCATGGTCTGCACAAGCGCGTATGGGACGTTGAGCTCGACGAGGTCCACAATGCCGTGCGCATGACCACCTCGCTTGAGGACGGTGAGCTGGGCCTTCCCGGCAACCGCACCTTTACGGCCGTGTTTACCGTGACGCGCACCGGCTGCTTCCGTATCGAATATGGCTGTGAGAGCGACCGCGCCACGTACGTGTCCATGACCAACCACACGTACTTTAACCTTGCCGGTCACAACGCCGGCATGGACTGTGAGCACTTCTTTGTTGCTAACGCTGCCCACTACCTGCCCATCAACGAGCAGAATATCCCCACCGGAGAGATCGCTCCGGTCGAGGGCACGCCGTTTGACTTCCGTGAGCTGCGCCCCGTCGCGCCCGGCATGGAAGCCGACGACCCGCAGATTAAGCAGGCCCGTGGCTACGACCACTGCCTGTGCATCGATGGCTATCAGTACGGCCGTAATCTGCGCCGCGCGATGCACGTCGAGGAGATGTGGACCGGCCGTGAGCTGGACTATTACACCACTGCCCCGGGCGTGCAGCTCTACACCGGCAACTGGCTGGGCGACGAACACGCCAAAGACGATGCCAACTATGGTTGGGGCGCCGGCTTTGCCCTCGAGGCCGAAATGTATCCTGACACGCCGCACCATGCGCTGTTCCCCCAGGGCATCGTGGGCCCCGGTCATCCCTACAGCAATGTGATTGAATACCACTTTATGAGGCACTAGGCCCACAACGCGACATATCGCACAGCAACGCCCGCCGGCACCACCGCCGACGGGCGCTTTGCTGCCTAGTCATTGGGGACGTTCTTAAATGACTAGTTGAATGGGGTCGGGATTGGAGTTGGGGAGGTAGCGGATTTCTAGTTCTATTCCGAGCTTTTGCAGCTCTCTCAGAGCAGCGACGTCCGCATCGTCTATGGCGACTGCGGGCGTTGCGGGACGCTTGCCCTCCCCTGCCCGCATATGGCCAATGCTGATCTTGGTTATTGGCACACCACCCTTAACCAGCGCGAGCGCATCGGCGGGTGAGGCCACCATAATCAGAATCCATTGACGCGGCGTTGCGGTATGAATGATGTCGATGGTCCTTTGCACCGAGAAAAACCGCGTCCAAACGCCTTCTGGCGCCGCCACCCTCATGGGTGCCCATTGGCGCGAATCCGCCGCGATCTCATCGTTGACGATTATGACGAGGTTGGAACCCACAGCCTCGTTCCACAGCTCAACGTCTTGCCCGTAAATGAAACGGTCATCAATGCGTGTGAGAAGAATCTTGGGTTGAGCCATCGCTGCCCCATTCTGCTTGAGACCCGTAAGAGCAAGACATCGCGTCTCCAATATTAGTGCATTTAAAGTGAGAAAAGCCGTCAGAACACTTGCGCGGATGTGCAATGTCCCGTATCATAGACAGCCGTTGACGCCTCAGTTGCGTCACCACATGGTCGCCAGCGTAGCTCAGTTGGTAGAGCACCGCTCTCGTAAAGCGGGGGTCACCGGTTCGAGCCCGGTCGCTGGCTCCATTGCACAAGATAGCCGCCTTCGGGCGGCTTTTTTGTTGCCAATTCGCCCACTCGGTGGACTTCGGGTTTAATGCTTAGGGGCGGGGATTTACCGAAGTGAAATATTAATGAATAGAAACCCAGCTGCAACAATTGCCATGGTGAGGGCTCGAATTGGCCATATAGATCTAAAATAGTCACGATCCCTTCTCTTTTGCTGGAACGATATATCTATACAAGGTTGTGAGCGGAATACAAAAATACGTCGATTGCTATCCGACAAACGGGTCTGGAATTGCATTCACCGGCATTTCGGGGCAGATTGATACACATGTACGAAAGGGAACCTATGTGGTGCGTTGGGTTGGAGCTGCTGCAGGCCCGATATGGATTGCGGTCTTGCGCCCCGATGTCCAAATAGGTTTCTCTCTCTAGGCGGGAAGTTGCTCATGGACGCCATATATGACGGAGATGACTGGGTCGATCATTATACTTGGCGCCTGGTCGGCTCGAACGACAATGGGGATGTGGTGTTTGATGGATTATGTCCAAAGCATCTCCATCCTTTTGTCTCGTCGTTAATTGAGAGTTCCGCTCGTGTTGTCCCCTACAGCTCGGCATCGTTTCATGATACGGACGTTTTGAAAACCATAAGGGAGTCAATTGACGAGGGCACGATGAGCGGCCCACTGTTTTCTCGGCTTGTGGGGCTAGATGAGATTGGCTCGAAACGACTGCTTGCGGGCGAAAAAGTGGAACTCACTTATCGGTCAATGATTTCAATCCTGCGGCTAGCCGATGTTCTTCGCAAATAAACAGCTTCCCTATTCAAAAACAGAAAACCCCGCCAAACGTGATTCCCCTAGGGAAACACGCTTGGCGGGGTCCTAGCGTGATTCCCCTAGGGGAATCACGCCAACATACGAACAGCTCAACCGAGCAGCGCGCTACTCTTCCCAGTAAGCATCTGCAAGCAGCTTAAAGCAGATCTTCTTGACCGGCTGTGCGCCATCGCCCGGGAACTCGAGCGTGGGCATGTGAGGCTCACCGGCAACGAACAGTGCAAACTTGTCGTCAGCAAGGTCGCCGGCGATCGAGGCGTCGGAATCGACCAGATCGTAGTCATCCTTCTCGTCAAACTCCTGAACCAGCGTCAGGCTGCCCGTGGCAACCTTAAAGGCCTCGCGACCCTCGACGTCGATCTGCAAGTCGTGATAGCGCTGATGCGTCTCATAGTGAGCCTCGGGACGCGTTGTGGGAGCCATGACGTTCGCATAGACCTTGTCGCCCAGAATCGGATGGCTGCCGACCTCGAGCTCCGCCGGGTCGTTCTCCTCGAGCCAGTCGATCAGTACATCGAGGCCCTTGAGCATTCCGCGATACTCCTCGATATCGCCCAGTGCACCGTAAATCATCTAAATCCCCTCTCGGATCGTTTCCGTGGCGGCTACTCGGCAAACGCATTACCAAAGCTGTTGCCGCCCACATACGTCTACGTCTCGACCAGGGTAAGGTCGGGACTGAACACGACAAAGCCGGCGTCGCGCCCCGGCATAATGCTACTGCACTTGTCGTCGACATGAGCTAGCAAGCAATGCCGGGGCCGACGCCCAAGCTCTTACAGCTCGGTCACGACAACGCCGTTGTAGACCTCGTCCCAACGGTCCATGACCAGATGGCCGGTCATGGGATCCATGGCATTGAGCTTGCCGCAGGTGTTGGCGGTACGCAGCACCGTCTCGTCATCCGCGCCAGCAGCGATAGCATGTGCGAAGCCTGCGATAGTGGAGTCACCAGAGCCCGTAGCGTTAACGGCAGGGATATCGGGCGTCTTTGCGCGGAACGCACGGCCATTGTGGAAGCCAACGGAGCCGGCAGCGCCCATGGATACGACGACCCAGGGGATATCGGAGAAGCGGGCATCAGAGGCAAGCGCGGCGCGGAGCTCGTCCACATCATCGGTGGTAAAGCTCGTGCCCAGAAGGCCGTTGATCTCGGTCAGATTCGGCTTGACCAGTTCGGGCTTAATATCGGACTTGAGCGCAGCCTCGAGCGAAGCACCCGAGGTATCGAGCAACACCTTGGCGCCGGCGTTCTCGGCAATGCCCGTGATCTTGGCATAGTAGTCTGCCTCGACACCGCGAGGCAGCGAACCCGAGATGGTGACGACGTCGGCCTTTCCCGCAAGCTCGGTAAACTTGGCGGTAAAGGCATCGAGTTCCTCAGGAGCAATCGTCGGGCCGCTCTCGAGCAGCTCGGTCTGGTTGCCGGCGTGGAGGATGTTGAGGCAAATGCGAGTCTCTCCCTTGATGGGCACAAAGTCGTTGTTAATACCGTTGGCGTCCATGAGCTCAGCCATGTAAGCGCCCATGTGGCCGCCGAGCAGACCGGTTGCCACAACGTCGTCGCCCAGCTGACCCAGCACACGGGCCACGTTAAGGCCCTTGCCGCCGGCGGTCTTTTCGGGCGTCACGCGGTTGACGTCGTCGATAATGAGCTCATCGAGCTGATAGCGCGTATCGACAGACGGGTTCATCGTAACGGTGAGGATCATTTTTAGCTCCTTATCTCGCAGGCTCCTTATGCCTCGCGATACGAGTCGACAAAACGGAATTACAGAATCTCAATCGTGAACGAGCGAACGACGGTCTCCTTGGGCTTGGCGACAAGGCAGCCGCGCTTATGCTCAAGCACGTCGTCCTCATCGGAGCAGGTCGAGAGGCCGCCCCAAGGCTCAACCGCCACAAAATCGCCCTCGGGCTTGCTCCACACAATGAGATATGGGAAGCCCTCAAAGCTCAGGCGGACGCCCTTGTCCTCGCCCTTTTTGGAAAGCGTGACCTGACGGCTCTCGAGCACGTCAAAGATGGTCTCCGCAAAATCGAAGAGCTCGTGCGACAGGGGCAGCGTCTTTCCCGCCATGGGGTTCTTGGAGCGGTTTGCCACGTCAATCAAGCCAGTCGAAGGGACAGCGGTGCAAAGCTCCGCAGCCTCGTCTTTCTCAAAGCGCAACTCGTAGTCCGTATAGGCCTCGCCCTCGTCGAGCGGGCACCTAAAGCCGGGGTGCCCACCGATAAAGAAAGGCATGTCCTCGGTACCCTCGTTGGTCACCTCATAGGAAACGCGCACGGCAGCGTCCTCGAGCGCATAACGAGCGACAAGCTTAAACGGATATGGGTAATCGCTCAGCAATGCAGCGTTATCCTCCGAAGCCAGGCACATCGCCAGCTCGTTCGCGCTTTGGCTCAACAGCTTCCATTCCTGCTTGCGCGCAAAGCCGTGGCGAGCGAGCTTTACATGATGCCCGGCAAACGTCATGGCGCTGTTATCGCGCAAGCCTCCGCAAATTGGGAAGCAAATCGGTGCCTGGCCGGACCACACGGCGGGATCGCCCTGCCACAGATACTCACGGCCTCCGGCCTCAATCGAGGTAAACGAACCACCAGCCGTGGACACCTTAATAGAAATCGAATCGTTGGAGAGAGCGTATTCCATTGCCCATCCTTTCGAACAACTGCTTTTTTTGCTCGCAAGAACCCGTCTCGGCCCTGACCAAAGGACAAACCCGCACGTTCATCGATGCGTCCGATATCCCAGCCATACAACGGGGTACCATACAGACATTGATGCAATTACAGCTGAAAGGCCTTCTTATGCGAACCATCATCCTCTACGCCTCGCGCCATCACGGCAATACGAAAAAGCTCGTGGACGCCATCGTCGAGGCACACCCCGAGATCGATACCCTCGACGTGAAGTCACTCGGTAAAAACGAGTATCCCAACCTGCACGAATATCATCTGATCGGTGTCGCCACGGGCATCTATTACTCCGAGATCGACAAGGACATGGCACGCGTGCTCACTAACGTGCTGCAGCCGCAGGACAAGGTGTTTGGCCTTATGACCTACGGTGGCAAAAACAAGTGGTACGGCAAGGATATCGATGGCATCTGCCGCATGAGGCAGGCCATCTTTATGGGTGTCTACGGCTGCCCCGGCTTTGATACGTGGGGGCCGTTCAAGCTCACCGGCGGTGTCCAAAAGGGACACCCGACCGCTGAGGAAATTAAGGGCGCCGTCGACTTCTTCGACAAGATCGAAGACGAGTATGGCGATATCATCGTCGAAGAGTACGCCAAGCGCGAGAAGCGTCTAGCATACGAAAAGGAGCATCCTGCGGGAGGTCTTGTGGCCGGCGTCAAGCGCACGGCAAAGAAGATCGCTAACAAGCTGTAACTGTGAAGGTGCTTTTGAGCGTTTAACTCATACGGCGGGTCCGAGCAGATTCGGGCCCGCCGTCTTTTTCTATCGTTACTCGGTAAAGGCGTTGCCGACGCTCTGGCCGCCAACATACGTCTCGACGAGGGTGAGCTCATGGTCGAACACGACAAAGTCGGCGTCGCGACCCGGCATGATGCTGCCGCACTTATCCTCGATGTGCGCGGAGCGTGCCGGCACCTCGGTTGCCATGCGAATGGCGATATCGGCGCTGGCGATGCCCCAGTCGACGATGTTCTTGACGCCCTGGGCAAGCGTGAGCACCGAGCCGGCAATGCTCTTGCCGTCGGCGAGCCAGCACAGGTTGTCCTTCATGATGACGTCCATGCCGCCACTGGTGTAGCTGCCCTCGGGCATGCCGCCGCAACCCAGGCAGTCGGTGATGAGTACCGTGTGCTGCCAGCCCTTTGCCTGCAGCAGCGCCTTGATGGCGGCAGGGTTTACGTGCTTGCCGTCACAGATGATCTCGGCGTAGGTCTCGGGCGTAGACATGGCAGCACCCACGACACCGGGCTCACGGTGATGCAGACCGCGCTGGCCGTTATAGGTATGCGTAAAGCAGCTGGCACCGGCATTGATAGCGGCGATGCACTCATCGTAGGTGGCGTCGGAGTGACCGATGCTGGTCACCACGCCCTTGGCGTTCAGAGCAGCCGCATAAGCAGCGGCACCGTCGCGCTCGGCGGCCATGGCGCTCTTAACGATGCGACCGCCCGCAGCCTCCTGCCACTGGTCGAAAACCTCCTCGGAGGGGTCAATCAGGTAAGCGGGGTTCTGCGCGCCCACGTGCTTCATGGTAAAGAAGGGGCCCTCCAGGTAGATGCCCTGAATGCGGGCACCGCAGAAGTCGGGGCCGCGGCCCTCGTCCGCCTTGGCGATAGCAGCGCAGGCGTCCTTGATCTGTTCGACGCCATCGGTGAACGTCGTGGGCAGCCAGCTGGTGGTACCGCGACGGGCGAGCTCGGTTGAGCTGATATCGATGCCCTCGGGATCGTTATCGGTAGTTGAGTGGTTGTAGAAGCCATGGATGTGAGTATCGACCATACCCGGTGCGATCCACGATCCCGTGTAGTCCTTAATCTCGCAAGAGGGCTCGTCGGCCTGCCAGGCGCCAAAAACGCCATCCTCGACCATAAGATAGCCGCCCAGTTGCGGGCCTGCCGGCAAGAAGAACTTGTCAGCCTTAATTGCGTACGTGCTCATATGCACTCCTCGCTTCTAAAGCAGTTGACTGTGGTAATGCTTATACCCAGCTCACGTAAAACAAAAAGCGCCCGCCCGCCGTTATGAGCGGACGGGCGCCCTTACAGGGGGACGCGATTAAGCGGTGAAGGGGTGAATCGTCACGCCCTTAACCACGCGGTTGACCGTGCCGGTGGGGCTCGGCGTATCGGGCGTGTTGCCCACGCGGACGGAGTTGAGCAGGCTGATAGCCTGGGCAAACATCACGAACGGCAGAGCAAGGTAACCCTCGGGAAGTGCCTCGTAGCCCTTAAAGGTGAAGGACTCACCCTCATAGACGGTGGCACCTTCCTGCTGAACGGCGATGGTGTGCTGAGCGATCTCGTCGCCACCGATCTCGTTGAGGATGTCGATGTCGTACTGACGGGTGTAGGCGTCGTTGTTGACGAACACGAAGACGAGCGTCTTATCGTCGACGAAGGACTTAGGTCCGTGACGATAGCCCATGGAGGTGTCGTAGGAAGTAGCGACCAGACCGTGAGCGAGCTCGAGGATCTTGAGCTGGCTCTCCTGAGCAAGGCCACCGAAGGAGCCAGAACCCAAGTAGGTCACGCGGTTGAAATCGCCAGCCAGGTAATCGGCGATCTCAGGCTCACGGGAGATGACCTCCTCGCCCATCTTGGCGATGGTCTCGACCCACTCGGCCTTCTGCTCGTCAGAGGCAGTGTCGAAAATAAGGGTGGAGAGCAGGGTCATGCAGGAATAAGAACCGGTCATGGCGAAGCCCTTGTCGTTGGCGCGCGGAATGAGCAGCGTCAGCGCATTGGGATCATCGGCAGACTCGACGGCAAGCTTGCCCTCGGGAGCGCAGGTGATGTTGAGGAACTTGACGTTGTGGACGAGCTCCTTGGCAACGGCAACGGCGGCAAGGCTCTCGGGGCTGTTGCCAGAGCGGGCAAAGGAAACCACGAGCGTGGGATCCTCGGCGCGCAGGAAGTCGCGCGGGGCGCTCACGATGTCGGTCGTGGCGATGGGCTTAAAGTCGTAGAGATCAGTGTTGCCAGCGTGACGCAGGTACGGGGCGCAGGTATCGCCAACGTAGTCGGACGTACCGGCACCGGTGAAGACAACGGACAGACGACCCTCGCCCATAGCGCGAGCCTCGGCCAGGAAGGCCTCGATGGCCTCCTTATTCTCGCGATAGATGTTGAGCGTATCACGCCAAAGCTCGGGCTGCTGAGCAATCTCGGCCGTGGTGATCTGGGCGCCGAGCTCGGTGAGCTCCTCGACACTCTTCTCGAACATTTCTAATACCTCTCTCTAGAAGTAATCCTCTGACGTGCAATTATACACTTCGGTTGGTTATCTGGTAGTAACCAGTTAAATGCAAAGAATCACCATATGGAAACGATGCGAGCACTAGTTACTGCGCTGGTGGTAAACCTTGTATTTAAACTGATCGGCACGAGCAACCGAGAGTGTGTACTCCACTACCTCGTTTGACTCGTTATACGTAGTCCTGACCAAATCGAGCACAGGCGAGCCCTCGACAATTCCCAAAAGGTGGGCATCGGTGGGACGGGCTATGCTCGCATAGAACTCCTCTTCGGCCACGCGAATCTTTTGCTGAAAGTCCTGCTCAATCACATCGTAAAGCGGCTTACGCTCCAGCAGCGGTCGCTTTAGGGACAGAAATTGACGAACCGGTAGATAGCTGCGTTCGACCATCATGGGCATGTTGTCGGCAGAACGAAGGCGCTTGAGCTTAAAAATGCGATCACCGATGCGCAATCCCATATGCTCGGCCAGATTCTTATCGGCCTCCATCTCGCAAAACTCGAGAATCGTGGTCTCGGGTTCTCGACCCATCGCGCGCATCTGCTCGGTAAAGCTGTAGGACTGCATAAGATTGGTTGCTTTTGCCGAACGGTCGGTCACAAAGGTACCGCGACCGTGCTGCCGAACCACCAGTCCTAAACGCTCCAGTTCCTGCAGAGCCAGGCGTACCGTAGTGCGCGAGAGACCATAGCGCTCCGAAAGTTCGCGCTCGGAAGGAATCATGTCACCGGCGCGATATTCATGGTCAATCTTTTCGGTCAGAATATCGACCAGCTGATCGTACAGCGGTTGCTTACGCGCTCCGATCGCCATCCTATCCTCCCTTTTGCTCGAATTCGGCTAACTACCTAGGGTGTTATGCATTATCTGTCTGCCACACCCGAATCAACAAGAAAACAAAAGCCGCGCGCTCTTTCGAGCACGCGGCTTTTAACATACACATGGCTTAAGGGGTCGGGGTGTGAGCCGCGTAGGGACACACCCCTCAAGCTAGAGCCTTACCAGATGCTCGGCCAGAGACCAAGCGGGCCAGCGCCCAGGATGCCAAGGACGAAGAGCAGGAGAATGCCCTTGGTCGGGGTCCAGCTGTGCTTAGCGAACATGTAGTAAAGCAGCAGCGTAAGCATAAGCGGGACGAGCTTCGGGACGATGGTGTTGAGGGTGTCGGCAACAGAGAAGTTGACCGGATCCTCGGTAACGGTGCCGTAGGTAACGGACTCCATGCCGTTGCCCAGATCGGTGACGCCGCACTCGACAGCGTTGCCGTCGGCATCGGAAGCGGTAAGGGCGTTGCCGTCCTTATCGGTCATGGCGATGGTACCGGCCTCAGCGGTCTCGGTATCGATGCCCTCCATACCGGTGAAGTTCTCGGCCTCCTTCTCGGAGACGATCACGGTAGTAGCGGAGAGACCACGGGTGGTGCCGTTGGGGATCTGGAGGTTGATCTGGGTGCCACCCATGGTGACGACCAGGCAACCGACGACGAAGACGCCCATGATGGAAGCGGCACGCGTGAAGGCCTGCATGTTGGCGGTCAGAGCGTCAATAGCGCTGGTGCCAAGCTTGTAGGACCAGTTCATGAGCCAGAAACGCAGAGCGAACTGGACGACGTTGAAGATCACCAGGAAGATGATCGGCGCAGCGGCGTTGCCGTTGATGGCCATGTTGGAGGTGATGCCGGCCGTGATAGGCACGAGCGTCAGCCAGAACAGAGCGTCACCGATACCACCGAGCGGGCCCATTGCGGCGACGCGGACGGCGCGGATCGTGGGGATGTCAACCTTGTTCTGCTCGAGCGAAAGCACGATGCCCATAACAAAGGTGACGAGGAACGGGTGGGTGTTGAAAAACTCCAGGTTGTGGCTCATGGAAGCCGCGAGGTCGTTCTTGTTGGTGTGGATCTTCTCCAGACCGGGGATGATGGAGTAGAGCCAACCGGCGGCCTGCATACGCTCGTAGTTGAACGAGGCCTGCAGGAAGCAGGAGCGCCAAGCCATCTTGTTGAGGGTCTTCTGGTCGAGCTGCGGAGCAGGAGTGAGATCCTCGTAGTGCTCCGGGATCACATACTCATTAGATGCCATCTTCGAAGTCACCTCCGTCAGAAACAGCTGCACCCTTCAGCTCGGTCTGCTGCTGGAAGTCCCAGAAAGCGATGCCGAAGCCGATGAGAGCGAGGATGAGCAGAGCAGGGGTTGCCAGAGAATCGTTGGCAACGGTGATGAGCGCGAGGCCAAAGCCCATGAGGAAGAAGCCCCACATATCGCGGTTCATCATAACCTTGAGCAGGACGGCGAAGCCGACGAAGCGCATCATGCCGCCTGCAGCGGACAGACCGGTCTGCAGCCAAGTCGGGATGGCGGAAGCGATGGTCTGACCGATGGTAGCGCCAGCGATGAAGAACAGGGTGACGACGACAGCGAAGATCAGGCCGAGCAGAGCCATGGCGAAGTAGTTCAGGCGCTCGATGCCCTTGGTGTCCGCGTTATGAGCCATGTTATCGGCCGTGGACATAAGCGGGGACATAAGCGTGAAGACCAGGGTAACGCCGAGCTGACCAAGCAGAGCGAACGGAATGGCAAGGCCGACTGCCGCGTTGGGCTCGAGACCCGTAGCGATAGCGAGAATGGCTGCCATGATGCCGCCAATGACGGCGTTAGGCGGCTGAGCGCCTCCGATCGGCATGTTGCCGATCGTCATGAGCTGATAAGTACCACCCACGAGAAGACCGGTGTTGAGGTCGCCAAGGATAAGACCGATGACGGCGCCGGTGACGATGGGCTGATAGAGAGACTCGAGGAAGTCAAACTGGTCGATTGCCGCGATGAACGTGACGACGAAGACCAGAGCGATCTGGATGATCGAGTATTCCATCTTGCTCCTCCTTTCAAAATGAATGTACGCACTTTGGATATCACGTACAGAACGTCAGGGTTTCACTCCTGACAACGTGGATCACGAGGATTACGAGAAGAGCTTGCTCGTGTCCTCAACAGGCGTGCTCGGAACGCGCCTGATCTCCAACTCCACCCCCAATTCCTGCAGCTCTTTAAACGCAGCGACATCCTCGTCGTTAACTGCGACGGAGGTGGCGACTTGGCGCTTTCCTTCCGACATGTGCATGTTGCCGATGTTTACCTTCTTTATAGGCACACCGCCCTTGACGAGCGTAAGCACGTCTTCCGGTGTTTCGGCCACGATGAAGATCTTCTGGCGCGGGCTCGCCTTGCCAATGACGTCGATGGTCTTCTGCAGAGAGAAGAAACGCGTAGCGACGCCGGCGGGAGCGGCCATCTTCATGAGGTTCTGGCGCATGGTGTTGGACGCCACGTCGTCGTTGGCGACGAGGATGAGGTTGGAGCCCAGAGTGGAGTTCCACTGGGTGGCAACCTGACCATGAACCAGTCGGTTATCGATGCGGGTAAGAAGAATGTTGGGTTCTGCCATGTTGATCAGCTTCCTTTCGATATTTGCTGACGACAGTTACTTGATCTCCTGAATCGCGTAACGCGAAACATCTACGACGGCTCCGGATCGGACTTTGATCTGGACCTTCTCGCCTTCGAAGCCTTTGACGGTTCCGTAGATACCGCCGGCGAAAAGAACCTCCTGACCCGGCTTGAGCTCGGTGTGCAGCTCCTTGAAGTACTTCTGCTTCTTCTTCATGTTGATTTGCGACCAGATGGTGTAAATCAAGCCCATGATGACAAGCAGGCCTAAAAGGGCGACCGAGGAGCTCAGGACGTTGGCTCCGAAATCGGCCATTAAATGCCGTCCTCGTCGCCGAAGATATCCTCTTCCTCGGAGCCGGCAACGGATGCGACCGTCTGGGCGGTGACGCCCGTCTGGCCAACGGTCACGGCCTGCTCGCCAAGCTCGGCGAGCGTGGCATTGCCGCGGAGGAACAGAAGCTCAATAACCATGGGAAGGTTGGTGCCAGTCAGAACCTCGACGTTGTCGACATCCTGGGCAATCATCATCGACTGGTTGAACGGGGTGCCGCCAAGCAGGTCGGTAAAGACAAGCACGCCATCGCACTCCTCGCGCATGGCGGTAATAGCGGCGCGGAGATCCTCACCGTAGGATGCGGCCTGGTCGCCCTCAAAAGGAACGACGGTAAAAGCAGGCTGGTCGCCGGCAACCATAGCGATAGCGCTTGCAAGACCGGGTGCGAACTGTCCATGACCGGTAAGAATAAAGCCAACCATTCAAATTTCCCTTCCGAAGGTGTGTACGATCTGAGTCCGATGATTTTCGGAAGCCAGCGGGCGCTCGCCCTTAAAGCTTCTTAGAAAGCGTTCTTTGAAGACCAGTGGTTTCTAAACTGGTAGTAACCACGTGACGTGTTGTTGTCACTATATCACCCCAGAAGAGGTCGCTTTCGTTGATTCATACGGTAAAACGTTTTTGCACCGCTCACGGTGATAAATCGACCGTTTACCGGTCGTTAACACTTCTACCTGCGGTTTTGAAACCGTTTCGAAATGCTTTGGCAAAAAATCTGATCTTTTCCTGTGTCTAAACAACGTAGGGCGGCTAAAAATAGCGTGTAGAAAAATTGCAGGTCATTGTGAAGATATGTGAATTGGTCTTTTTGACTTAATACCAGTTAGAACCAGTTTTGAGATTATCGGTGAACGGTAGTTTTCGACCGTTCACCGGTTACTTGCAATCGTTTGCAGCTGTTTTCCCATATGAATTAGGGGAACCCGATGGAGCGCTTGCGCGATCACAGGAAATTTTGGCATTTGTCCTTATCCCCCACGCGCCAAACTCCGGCATCCAAAATGAGCTAATAGCTCACGCTAATCGTTTTCAATCATTACATACTCAGTATCCGTAATTATTTATCGTTTGTCATTAATTCTGATAAGATACAAGTATCATCCAAAACGCCGATTGGAGGGGTTATGGTCCATCGAAACGCATCTATATCGAATGAAACCATCAGCCGCGAACAGACGGTAGCCAAACTGAGGAAGCTCGCTCGCATCTGCAAATGGGCCACGATCTGCATTACCACCGCGCTCGCTCTGGGGCTCCTCGCAGTCATTGCGATTGACCTTCTACTCATATTGCCTGGCCTCTCCCAAGGCTCGTGTCTCCAATCCGTAGAACTTCAAGCCGGCGAAGGGCCGTGCCTTGCTATCGTCGGTACCGATGCGCAGGCCCCACTTATGCTCGTCGCACACGATGGTCACACTGCCATAGGGAGCCTCTTGATGACATGCCTCGCGCTTACCATCGCGATAAGCGTGCGCAGGCTTTTCCTCAACATTGAAAAGGAAGGCAGGCCCTTTGACCTTGAATGTAACCAGACACTTCGTCGAGTAGGACATTTATTCCTTATCGGCGGCGTTGCCGTGAGGCTTCTTGGCGCCGTAATCACGGGAATGATACTCTCAGGATTTGGCGGCAGCTTTACGGATGCGTTCGTCGGCCAGTTATTCGAGCCCTCCATGCTCTTTGCAGGCCTGATTATTTGCCTGATTGCCAGCATCTTCCGCTACGGGTATATCCTGCAAAAGCAAGATGACGAGTTGCTCTAGGGGAAATCCATGATTATTCTGCGGCTTGACCGCATGCTCGCCGAACGCAAGATCTCATCCAAAGAGCTTGCGGAACGCGTGGGCATCTCCCAGGTCAATATGTCACGCATTAAGACGGGCAAGGTTTCTGCCATACGTTTTTCAACTCTTGACGCGATATGCCGGGCACTCGACTGCCAACCAGGCGATGTACTGGAATATATATCCGACGATGAAGCCGATAGCCTTTTTGGGCTTAAAGATGAATAGTCATAATTAAGCCGTCAATCACGCCCTCAACGCAAAAAGCCCGCTAGAACGTTGTCCGTTCTAGCGGGCTCAATCAGGTAGATCGGTTAGCGCGCAGTAGTGCAGGCAAACCTTACGCAAACAGGCCGTAGATGCTGATGTTGGCCTTGGCGTAGAGGCCGTTCGCATACTCGGTCCACTTGGAGCTGGCGCTCGAAGCCTGCGAGGAATACTGCTGATAAGCAGTGTAATAGGCGGTCATGGCTTGCTTATAGGTAGCGCTATCGGCCGTAAAGGCATCGTCAGCGAAGGCCTTGGCATAGGTGCTGTCGGCATCCTTCCAGGCGCCCTTCTCGCTATCCCACTCGTCACCGGCAAGGTTGATGATGTAGTCAGCGTAGTCCTTGCTCGCGGTCTCCTCGTTGCCGTCAGCAGGCTCGGTCGGGGCGGTCGGCATGCTTGCGGAGCTGTCGCCGACCTTCTTCTTGTAGAGCTTCTGCAGCGTCGCGGACTGACGGACAATCTGCTTGGCCTGATCCTTGGACACGCCGTACTGCGTGGCCATGGTCTTGTAGTCGGAGGTGCCGATGGAATCCTCGGCGTACTTCTTCATCTCCTTGGAAGAGACGGTAATGCCCTCGTCCTCGGCAGCATCGAGCAGGATCTTGTTGCGCACGTAGGACAGGATAACGTCGGCAGACGGAGCGGTGTAGTTGCCATCGCTATCCTTGACGGTGTCGAGGCTGTACTGGCTCTCGATGGCCTCGCGCGCGGTGATGTCGCTCTTCTTGCCGTTGTAGCTGTAGCTTGCCACGGTCGAATCGAGCTGGTCCTCGGTGAGGGTCGCCGAGCCGACGCCCTTGCCGCCAAAACCGCCATTGCCGATAAAGAAGCCGACCACGGCAGCGATCACGACGGCGACCACAAAGGCGGCAATCATCGTCTTCTTGTGCTTGCAAGCGTGGTCGTCCAAGTCGGAGTCGTCGTCCTCATCCTGGGCCTCGGGCATCAGATTCTCGTCAGCGGCATCCGCGGCAATCTGAGCCTCCAGTCGGGCGTCCTCCTCTTCGGCCGTCGTACCGGCGGCAATGTGCTCGGCAGACGTACCGGCGACCAGATCGATCTTCTCATCCTCGTCACCGTCGGGGCCTTCGCCGCGCTCGATGATCTGGATGCCGTCGATCTCGTCCTTCTCGTCCTTCTTTTGAATCAGACCCATATCGGTTACTCCTTGTTAGGAAACATAGTCCTCAATAGAATACGCCCGACAGAGCGCCGGGCGTATTGATTCTTAGGTTATACGCAAACACTTAAGTACTATTTAGGCGTTTGCAGCACGCATGCCTTAGGCCAGGTGCGCGATAACGGCATCGGCAAAGGCCTGCGTGCCCACGGCCCCCTCGACGGAGCCGGTCTGGGCACGACGCACGTCACCGGTAACCTGCTCGCCCTCGTCGAGCGTGGCAGATACGGCGGCGCGAATGCGATTGGCAGCGTCGTTCTCGCCCAGGTGATCGAGCATCATCGCAGCAGAAAGGATCTCGGCCGTGGGGTTGGCGATATCCTGACCAGCGATATCGGGCGCGGAGCCGTGCGTAGCCTCAAAGATGGCGCAGTCGGCACCGATGTTGGAGCCGGGGGCCATCCCTAAGCCACCCACCAGGCCGGCGCACAGGTCGCTCACGATGTCGCCGTACAGGTTGGGCAGCACCAGGACATCGAAGTCGTTGGGGTTCTGGACCAGGCCCATGCAAGTGGCGTCGACAATCTTGTCGTTGAACTCGATATCGGGATAGTTGGCGGCCACCTCGCGCGCAACGCGCAGGAACAGGCCGTCGGTCGCCTTCATGATGTTGGCCTTATGCACGGCCGTCACCTTTTTGCGGCCGCAGCGGCGGGCATACTCAAAGGCATACTCCACAATGCGGCGGCTCTTGGCGATGGAGATGGGCTTGATCGAGATGGCGGAATCGGCGGCGAAGGTCTTCTGACCCGAGCGCTCGACAAGCTGCGAGAGCTCCTCGACCTCGGCAGCCCCCTCATCGAACTCGATGCCAGCGTAGAGGTCCTCGGTGTTCTCGCGCACGATGACCAGGTCGACATCGCGAAAGCGCGATCCGTCGCCCGGCTGCGACAGGCAGGGGCGCACGCAGGCGTACAGGTCGAAGTGCTTGCGCAGGGCGACGTTAACGCTGCGGAAACCCGTGCCGACCGGCGTGGTGATGGGACCCTTGATGGCAACCTTGGTCTCGGCGACCGCATCGAGCACGTGCTGGGGCAGTGGCGTGCCAAACTCGTCCATGACGCCGGCACAGGCCTCCTGGACATTCCAATTGATCTGGACACCGGTGGCCTCGACCACGCGGCGCATGGCCTGCGTAATCTCGGGACCGATACCGTCACCGGGAATCAGGACTACATCGTGCGCCATAATCTGTTACTCCTCGTTTTCGGCGTCGTCAGATTTTTTAACGCTAGCACGCTTCTTCTTTTTGGAGAGATCAAGGTCAAAGCGTTTAACAAGCATTTCGCAAATCTCGCTCGAACGGGCTTTGAGATAGCTGCCCTTGCCGTTCTCGGCATCGAACTTAAGGCGCAGCGCAAGCTTCTCGGCGACCTCGGCGTCGATCTCGCCCTGGCCAAACTCGTACAGGCAACCGAGCATGTCGCGATACTCGAGGTCGCCGTGGTAGCACTGGATAGCCTCGTCCAGGATGGGCCAAGCCTCGCGCGAACGCTCGACGCTCGTGGCGCCCCACACGCACAGCAGGCGGAAGGCGGCATAGCGCAGCGTGGAGGAAATCTCGTCGAACAGCGCGGTCTCGGCGCCCTCAAAGGCATCGCCCAGCTGCTCGGGACAGGTGGTGGCAAGCGCCGTCAGGGCATCGAGGGCCTCCCAGCGGGTCTGAGCCTCGGGGCGGTCGAGCGCCTCGATCAGCGCGGTGACGCAGGGCACGACGCGCTGCGGATCGCGCTCGGCGAGCAGGTGCAGCACGCGGGCGGCAAACTGGCGGATGCGGCGCGTGGGGCAGCCGAGCTCCTGGACCAGACGGTCGACGGCATTCTCGTTCTCCTCTGCCAACTGAAGCTGCGCCAGCTCCTCGTCGGTGAGCTGTTCGTCTTTGTTTTCTGCCATAGTTACCTCTTTTTACTATTTCTTAGCGTGCTTGCCAGCACCCTTGCTGTCATCGGTGACCGAGATGAGCTGTCGGTCGGCAGCGCCATTACGACGCGCACGGCGGCGTTCCTCGGCATCGCCCGCGTCGGCGGCGGCGCGGTGTGCCTTGTTGACGTTAAAGACCTCGTCGTGCTTGCGCCACGGACCGACGGACTCGCCAAAGCTCATCTTAAGGCCGGCGATAAAGCCGCCGAGCCAGCCGATCGGCGCAAACTGCACCAGCGGGAACAGCGAGAACACCCAGGTCAGCAGGACGACTGCCGCCGCTCCCGCAAAGTTGGCAATCCAGTAGTCGCGCTTGGTGATGACGCGCTTTTCGCACGCCCACTGGCCGCACAAAAAGCCGATGTAGATCGCGAAGAGAAAGAGCGCCAGCGCAAGCACCACGAACGTCCAGCTCATGGGCGCTACTCCCCGTGATGGTGGCCGCAGCAGCACTCGTGGCCATCATCATGGCCGTGGCCGCCGCAGCACTCGTGGCCCTCGTCGTGGTGGTGGCCACAACCGCACTCGTGATCGTCGCCATGTTCGCCGCAACCGCAGCCTTCCTCGTGAGCACCATGCTCCTCGGGACGATACTGCGACCAGTCCAGACCGGCGGCGATGGCGTCGGCCTCCTCCTTATAGAGGACCGTGACGGCCTGGGTGCCCAGCTTGGCGCCACCGATGGCATCGAGCATGTCGTAAAGCGTAAAGGCCACGTCGGCGCCGGGCAGCGCAAGCTCACGGTCGTCGGCATAGGCGAGCGCCAAGCGCAGGTCCTTAATGAAGTGCTCGACCATGAAGCCGGGCTTGTAGTCGCCGTCGAGCGCCTTGGGCGCCAGGCTCTCCATGGCACCGGACTTACCGGTGCCGCCCAGGATCATCTGACGGGTCTTCTCAAGATCAAGGCCGCTCAGCTCGGCAAACGCCATGGCGTCTGCCATGCCGACCATGCAGGCGCCCAGCGACACCTGGTTGGCGAGCTTGGCAGCCTGGCCCTTGCCGGCGCCATCAAAGCAGCAGATGGTTGCCGCAAAGGTGGAAAGGATGTCGCGGACCGGCGCGATGTCGTTCTCGGTGGCGCCCACGATAGCCGTAAGCGTGCCGGCGATAGCTCCCGACTCGCCGCCGGTGACGGGGCAGTCAAACGCCATGCGGCCGGAGACCTGGGCGGCCTCGGCAATGTCGCGCGCCAGCTCGGGCGAGCTCGTGGTGAGGTCGATCAGGACCGCGCCGGGCTTAGTGCACGCGAGCAGACCGTCGCCCGCCAGGTAGAGCTCCTCGACCTCGGAGGGATAACCCACCATGGTAAAGACGACGTCGGCGTTCGCCGCGGCATCTGCCGGCGTATCGGCCCAGACGGCACCGCGCTCAACGAGCGCTGCGGCCTTGGACTTGGTGCGGTTGTTGACCGTGACGGGATAGCCGGCGTCCAGAATGTGGCCGGCGATGGGGGCACCCATAATTCCGGTGCCAATGAATGCGACGGAGAGCTTGTTTGCCATGAAACCTTTCCTTTTGGGTTGGGTGTTGTTACCAGGTTGAATACTCGGTGCCAGCGTTTGGGCTGTGAGTCGAGGGCGATTACGGACGCAGCGCTTGCCTACTGACCGCGCACGCGGCGGGCGATACGGTCGGAAAGCGACGCCTTGTCGGCGCGGTTCTTACCCCAAAACGCGCAGCCCACCATGCCGGGGCCCACGTGCGAGCCGATGGTGGGACCCACGGAGCCGCGAATGATCGTGACGTCGGCGCAACCCTCCTCCTTGCGGATGGCGGCTTCGAGCCAGTCACCATCCTTTTCGGCATCGGCCGTCATGATGGCGATGGGCATGGTGCGATCGGGCACGTAGTTCTCGCGGAACGACTTGAGGATGGACTTGAGCGCCTTCTTGCGGCCGCGGTTGACGCCGATCAGCGACAGCGAGCCGGCCAGGTCGTAGGAGAGCTCGGGCTTGACGTCGAGCTTTGCCGTGAGCTGCGCCGCCGCGGGAGGAATGCGGCCGCCGGCAGCCAGTGCGTCGAAGCTCTCGAGCGTAAAGTAGCCGTGCACGTAGGTTTTTGCCTCGTTTGCCCAATCGACCAGCTGTTTGGCGGTCAGTCCCGCCGAACGCTGGCGCACGGCCTCGAGCGCCAAGAGCGCGCCGGTCGCGCAGGGCAGAGCGTTGTCGACCACGTAGAGCTCAAAGTTGGGATACTCGGCGCGCACGGCATCTGCCGCCTGGCACGCGGAGTTGTAGCTCGACGACAGCGCCGAGGTAAAGCACAGGTAGACCGTGGGCGTACCCTCTTTGGCGCACTCGGTAAAGAACTCGATATAGCGACCGAGCGACACAGCCGAGGTGGACACGCGGGCACCAGCGCGCATGCGGTCGTAGAACTCCTTAGGGCTCATGCTCGACCAGATGTCGTCTGTGCGCTCCTCGCCATCGATAATAAAGGGAAAACCCAGGATATCGACATCGAGGTTCGCGGCGACCTCGGGGCTAAAGTCGCAGCAGGTATCGACGACGATGCGGCAACGGTTCGAATGACCGGCGGATGCGGCCTTGTCCATCAAAGCGACTCCTTACGTAAAAAGGCGGCCACCCGCATGGGATGGCCGCCAACCGTTAACTCATGCAAGTTAACGTATTTTACTCGTCAAGTGTTTCGATGCGGGGCTTGATGATGCCATATCCACCATTCTTACGGTGATACACCACATTGATGAGACCGGTCGTCGCGTTCTCAAACACGTAGAAGTCGTGACCCAGCAGATCGGTCTGCACCAGCGCCTGTTCCTCGGTCATCGGGGTGACGTCAATAACCTTCTCGCGGACGAGCAGGTCGTCCTCCTCCTCGGGCAGCAGCAGGTCGGCCAGATCCTCGACGCGCTCGACCGGCGCGACATCCGCGGCGCTGGCACCGCCCTGGCGGTTGTCCACGACCTTGGTCTTGAACTTGCGCAGCTGGCGGGTGACCTTATCGGCGGAGAGGTCGATGGCGGCGTACATATCTGCACCGTGCTCGGCAACGCGAATCACCGAACCGCGGGCACGAACCGTGACCTCAACGATTGCCGGGTTGGGGTTCGAGGGGTTCTTCTCATAGCGAAGTACAACGTCGACCGTCATGGGCTCGATATCGAAAACCTTGAGCGCCTCGCCGATCTTCTCATCCACATGCGCACGCAGAGCATCGGTTACCGTCGTCTTGCGTCCAGAAACCTTGATATCCATACGTGGCTCCAATCTGCCTCGGGGACTTACTGTACTGGCTATGTACCCATTGCCGTGCATTTAATCACGCGGATTCCTAAAGACCCGAATAACGATTGCTTGATACCGCATACCGAAGTCTCGTACTTTTCCATGGCAAAGTGCGCTATAGGAGGGAGCCGACAGATTTGTATTTGATCCCGAAAATTGGCTTTGACCTGCTGGTTTTATAGGGATGAAAAAGCCGGGCTCCCCTATTGGGGAAGCCCGGCAGTGCGTGTTGAAACCGTGAAGAGGTGTTATTTCCAACGTATAGGAGACACCACCCCTAGCAATAACTAGCTATTGAGTTTGTTAATGTCGTCGTCAGCGATGGTGCCTTCCTGACTGGACGATTTGTCCTCGGAGGATGCGGTCTCATTGTTGGAATCGGAGGACTCGCTGACGGAGGACGTGGTCTCGCTGGACTTAGAGTCGCCCGGCTGCACGTTAGCGCCCGAAACCGCCTTAGTGGTGAGGTCGTAGGGCATCTGGCCGTACCAGACGCAGTGGACTGCCTCGAGCGTACCGTCGACCGTGATGCCGTCGAGGGCATCGCTCACGGCACGGCACAGTTCGTCATTGGACGAGAGGCCCGCAACACCAAGCGTCGAGGGCGCCTCGAGCGCACCGACAAAGGAGATCTCGCTCATCAAGCGTGCAAGGTAGCCGCCGACCGTGGAGTCGCAGATCACATAGTCGACCTCGCCGGACTCGAGCGCCTCAAAGCACTCGTTGATGTTGGAGTAGGTCTTTTGGTTGGCAGTAATGCTCTGCTTGGCAAGCGCCTCCTGCGAGGCCGAGGACATCTGGACACCCAGGGTAGACGTGTTAAGGGTATCGGTGGAAACGCTTAGCGACCCACCATCGCTGGTTTTACCGAACACAGAAGCGGCATCGTACAGGCAGGTGCCGAGCGAGCTAACGTCCCCGTCTGTGGAGTTGATCTCGCCGATAAAGATATCAGCCTTTTTGTCGCCGAGCGCGGAACCCGCCGAGGACGCATCGACAAAGGCGACCTTAAGGCCCATGCGGCTTGCGAGGGCGCGGGCGGCGTCGACCGCATATCCCGTGAGCTCGCCGTCGGCGCCCTGCATGGCCTGCGGCGCATCGGAAGTATCGAGGGCAACCGTCAGGGTTCCGGGAGTGACCAGGGCATCGTCCGACACCGCCGGCGTGACCGTCTCGTACTCGATCTGGTCGATCGTGGGAGTCGTGAACGTAGACAGCGGGTTGAACGCGCATCCGCTCAGGCCCAAAACGGCGATGACCGCTGCGGTCCCAGCACCTAACCGAGCCGCGTGCATCAAGCTGCCCCTCACCATGTCCACTACCCTGCCTTCTGTGTCGTATACGATCCGTGCGTTGCGCGGAATATCAGGTTGTTCCCACCAGCTGACCTGGTATTTGACCCCACACTTGCGCACCGGGGTGTTTGCTCGGGAGGCCGCAGCCACCTTCACGACTGGCCCGCTCGCCCGCGAGGCGGTATTGCCCCAAAGAAAGTAGAACGGACGGTGCGGCTTACATCTAGGACGCGCCATGATCGCGCCGCGCGCACGCGGTCGCTTACGTGGATCCCTTTGACCGCGTCTGTCTTGGACTAGGACGGGCATTTCGTCCGTCCGCAACCACAGCCTGGTAGGAACGTAGCGCATTATAGCTAAGTTCAAGCTAAAGTTTAAGGTTAAGGGCGTCATTCGCATCGTGCGCACAGATTTTGCGGGTCAGGACGGGCCGCACGCGCTCTGATTAAGCCCGTCGCTCCCCCATGGAAAGCCCCAACACACCCGTCTTAGGGCGCCGTGGCCAAAAAATAGCAAATATGAGTACTGTTACCAATTTAGTAGCAGGAGTTTTTGGCTCTGCAAGCTGTTTTCACGCTCTATAACGTCAGATTGATGCCAGGATATTCCACATTTGTTTAATAATTTTCTAATTTACGCCATCTTCAAGTCCCAAAATCCCTGATTTTACTGTTACTGAATTTGTAGCAGTACTCATATTTGCTATATTTTGGCCAGAGCATATATCCAACCCCCTGTTTCAGAGCATTGTTAGGCGGGTTTAAGCCCAAAACACGCCCGCAGCGTGTTAAGCAACGCCTCTTGCTTCTTCCTGCGGGCATCGACACGATTCCGGTACCGCTTTCGCATACGCTGGTGCATGCGCCATGCGAGCGCCTCCACCGCTTCCATGTCACAGAGCATTTCGTTGTTGACCGTCGCAACCTCGATTCCCATAGTAATCAAGCCCGTGTTCCGTTTTTCGTCGTGGATGCGTCCCCTTCGAGAGGAATGACCCGGCTCACCGTTGTATTCCAGGTCAAACCGGGCTGCTTCCTGATACGCATCGCAAACTGCATGCGGCATCCCCGAGATTGCCTGCGCGCGGTCATCGAACTCAATCTTGTAGTCGGTCTTAAAGGGACCGCAGGCAAATCCGCCATAGGAAAACGGAAGCGAAAACAGGGCGAGCATGATGCACTCCATGGGTGAGCGCAGGTTTTCCGAAAGATAGGGACACAGACGCTGCAGTTGTTTGGCCGCGTTCCCCTTGCATACCGCGAGGTAATCTGCCAGACGATCGGGCATCAGCACCGGTTCAACCTCAAAGTAGCCCACATCTGCTGGCTGGTCCTTGTCCTTTGCAAGTTTATTCGTAACAGGCGAGGTGTAGGGAGGCAGATACTTCCCGCGGTCACTCAGCGAAATCTTAGAGCACAGCTCCTGAGCCAGGGCAAATGCCTGGATGCAGCCGACCTCGCGTGCGACGGCTACGCAAAGGGCCTCGGGAGATAGACTGTACACCCCCGGTTCCACCTCTAGAATCGAGCCGGCGGGCAACCCGGAGCATACGGACCAGCTCACGCCAAGAATGCGGCGGCGCTGCGCTGCAGACCCTACCAGCAAGCACAAATCCTCTTGCACCTCGCCGCTTGCGGCCCCAATCCGCACCAAGTCGGGAAGATAGATGTCCTCGGTCGAGGGCGACGACGTGCGCAGCACGCGGCGCTCTTCATCGGGATCGAGGTCCCTCCAGCTGATGTAACCCATTTGTCGGCGCTCGGCGCGCATCATGCGTAGCGCCGAGGCGCCTGTTAGGATTACGGAAGCCGCTAGCTGTTCGCCTGTCGGCTCGTTGCACCGCTCAATCTTTACTGCCACAAAACCACCCCTACCAAACGCGTGCGATAGCGAGGCCATCGACTGCTGCGGCGCCGGCGCGCTTGAGTTCCGCCGAAGCCGCGGCCATCGTCGCGCCCGTGGTGATAACGTCATCGATAAGCAGCAGGCGGCGGCCGTGCACGTCCTCAACCGTCTCGTACATGCCTTGGGCACGCTCGCGGCGCTCCTCACGACCGAGTTCGCGCTGGTCGCCATGCCCGTACTTGACGAGAGCATCGAGCAGGGGAACACCCGACAGCTCGCAAAATGGGCGCGCAATAGCCTCCATATGATCAAAACCACGCCGCCGAAACGCTGTCGCCGTCGCGGGTACAAACACCACCGCATCCGCACCGGACAGCACACCTCCTAAGCGTTCGGGCGCTACGACCTGGGCATGCAGGGCGGTGTCGTAGAGCAGCTCCGCCAGATACGGAGCCAGACGTCGCTCGCCCGCATCCTTGTACGCTTTAATGATGCGCGGCAGCGGATGCGCATAGACGGCGCACGCCAGGCAGCGGTCGAGTGCCTCCGCCATTGCCGAGGACGTGCCCTCGACCGAGCACTCGGTGCACAGCAAGTCTCCAAACGGGGCGCCGCATCGAGTGCAGCTATGCCGCGGGTCGATGAGCGTGAGCGCGGCCAGGCAGTCTTGGCAAATAAGCGCACCGGCGCGCTCGCAGCCAGCACATCGTGTTGGCGACAATGCCTCGAGCGCCTCGCGTGCCGCCCGCTCGGCAAACGGTAGTAATTCGTCCGCAAACGGTAGGGCACCGGCACCCTGCAGACGGCTCAATATGTTCAGATGGCTCTTCAAGACACAACCCTCCCTACGTTCGGTCGCAGGGAGGGTTGTTGATTCGGCGCTATGATACCCCGATGCGCTCGGGGCAAGGCGAGCTAAATCCGCTCGCGGGCGTTATTCGCCGGCGGGCGGTTGTGGTGCGGACGAAGACGGGGTCGAGCCCTCGCCACCATCCTGGCGCGGCTTGCGGGAACGGCGACGGCGACGGCGCTTTTGACCCTGGTCGGCCGAGCCCTCGCCACCGCGATCCTCGCGCGGCTCGTGCTCGTCGCGAGCGGCGCCACGCGAAGCCTTAGCAGCCGCTCCCCCGCCATCTCCGGGACGACGGCGCGTGACCTTGACCTCGCCATCCGAGACCTGATCGGCCACGGAGGGCACTGAGGGCTTCTGTTGCGCGCCCGAGGAATGGCGACGACGCGGACGTGGCGCGCGCTCCTCCTCGCCACGCGGCTTGCCAGCCTTGTCGGCAGGCGCATCGGAGGCCGAGGCGCCCTTGGGAGCGGCACCGGCCTCGCGAGCGGCTGCGGCGCGGAAGGCGTCCTCGCGCTCCTCGCTCGACAGGTGACGGCGACGACGGCGCGTGGGATTCATGCCACCGCCGCGGTTTTGTTGCTGGGGCTGCTGAGCCTCGCGCTCGCGGGAAGCGTTCTTGCCCGCGGTCTCGCCATTGTCGACGGACGCCGCGCGCTTGCGGCGGCGACGGCCATCGGCCGCCCCCTCGGCCTCGGGCGCCTCGGCCTTGCCGCGGCTCTTTCCGCGGCCACGACCCTCGCCCTGGCTCTGAGCAGCGCGGGTATCGGAATCGGCATCGCGACGACGGCGCTTGGGCATCGACGTGCCGGCCAGACGATCGGCACTCGACAGGCCATCGCCCACATCGACGCCGTTCTCGCGATCGAGCTCCATGAGCGCCAGGCGCATCTCGGGCGACTCGATGCGCTCGAGCACGTCACGCGTCACGCAGTCGGGGCGGCAGTTGCAGCCCTGCTCGGCGGCCTTCTTTTTGCAGCCCTCCGAGCACGTCATATCGGCTAGGTTGACCTTAAAGACTTTGCCGTTCTCCAGGCGCAGCACCAGCTGCTCACGCGGCGTGTCATATTCCTGAATGCGCGCCTTGCCGAGCGGCGTATCGATGAGCGTCTTCTTTTTGGGCGCACGGCTCTTAAAGTCCTTGTACGCCTCGAACTCATAGCGCAGGCAGCACATCAGGCGACCGCACACGCCGCTGATCTTGGACGAGTTGAGCGGCAGGTCCTGCTCTTTTGCCATGCGAATCGAGACGGGCTCAAACTGTCCGCCAAAGCGCGTGCAGCAGAGCTCCTGTCCGCACTGAGCATAGCCGCCCACCAGGCGAGTCTCGTCGCGCACGCCAATCTGGCGCATGTCGACGCGAATGTGCAGCGTCGAGGACAGGTCCTTGACGAGCTGACGAAAATCGACGCGCTCCTCGGCCGCAAAGTAGAACACGGCCTTCTCGCCGCCAAACAGGTACTCGACGCCGACCGGCTTCATCTCGAGGTCGAGCTCTTTGACGAGACGGCGGAAATCAACCATCGCCTCGTCGCCCTGGATGGCTAGGTCGTCGGCAAGCTGCAGGTCGATGTCGCTCGCCACGCGCAGCACGGGCTTGAGCGGCTGGCCGATCTCATCTTGCGGCACCTCAAAGGGATCGGCCGTGACCAGGCCGATCTCGGTTCCGCGCTCGGTGGAGCAAATGGCATAATCGGCCTCGAGGATATCCAGATCCTGCGGGTCAAACCACAGGTCGCGCGAGGCGTAGGTAAACTTAACGGGTACGACTAACGGCATTTCAGTGCCTTCCTGATATCGAACAGCATGACCTCGATAGCCAGCTGGGGAGTAACGTTTCTGGCGATGTTGCGCTCGGCGGTCGCGACCGCCTCGAGCGCCCGGGTGGCACCCGCAACATTCGTCGCGGCGGCAAGCCGACCGATCGTGTCGCGCACGTCTTCGTTCACGACGTCGGCCGCCTCGTCCTGAAGTGTCAGCAGCACGTCGTGCATGAGCGTCCGTGCGCTCGCCAGCGCTTCCATGATACCCGAACGCTCGCGCGCGTTGAGTTCGCGCTTGTTACGGTCCTCAAGCTGCTTCAATGCTCCACGCGACAGGTAATCGGCGTTTTGCTCGAGCACCTTTTCCTGCGTGGACTTGACCTCGGCGAGCGGCGCCTTGACGGCGACGATGAGCGACTTGGCGCGACTGAGCACATCGGCCTCGTCGGCAGCGATGAGAGAATCGATGGCGCGGACCATCTGGCGGCGAGCATCCTGGCGCTCGGCACTCTTAAGGAACTCGATGCCGCGCGTGGGGCTCCCCGCCACGGCGACCGCCATGCGGCAACGCGCGAGGTCCTGACCCGTCGCGCGACTCACGGCACGCGCGGCCACGGCGGGCGACACCAGCCGAAACGGCACGCACTGGCAGCGGCTCACGATGGTGGGCAGCATCACGTCTGCCGAGGTGCCCAGCAAGATAAACATAACGCCCTCGGGCGGCTCCTCGAGTGTCTTGAGCAGTGCGTTGGCGGTGTTAGCGCGCAGCTGCTCGGCACGGTCGATGATGTAGACCTTGGCCTTAGCGCGGATGGGCGCCAGCGGCACGTCGTCGAGCAGCTCGCGGGTCTGGGCAATGAGGTAGCCCGTGGCGCTCTCAGGCGTGTAATAGTGCACGTCGGGGTGTGTGTGCCGCGCAACGCGCACGCAGCTGTCGCATGCGCCGCAGCCGTCCTGCTCGCACAGGAAGGCCTGGGCGAGCGCCCATGCGGCATCGAGCTTGCCGGCGCCGGGAGCGCCCAAAAACAGGTAGGCGTGCGATGCACGGCCGCTGGCGACGGCGTTGGTCAAAAAATCGCGCACGCGCTGTTGGGTGTCGAGCTTGGCCAGCAGGCTTGCCTGAGCGGGGGCCATGTTACTCGGCCTCCTTGGCAAGCGCGGCGACGACGGCGTCTTGCGGAATGTCGAGACCGTACGCGCGAACCTGCTCGACCGTCTTCCCGAAGACCTCCTCGATGGGCGCGGTGGCGTCGATAAGCTTTACGCGATTTGGCTCCTCGGCGGCAATTGCGCAAAAGCCCTGGTAGACACGCTCCTGGAATGCCATGCCTTTTGCCTCCATGCGATCCGCCGCGCCACGGGCGGCCATGCGCAACGCCGCCTGCTCGGGCGTGATGTGGTAGACGAGCGTGAGCGCCGGGTGCGTCCCCGCGACGGCCAGGCTGTTGGCATCGCGCACCATCTGGCGATCGAGGCCGTCGGCAAATGCCTGGTAGCAGGTTGTGGAATCGTAGAAGCGGTCGCACAGGACCACCTTGCCGGCCGCGAGGGCGGGCGCGATGACCTCGTGCACCAACTGGGCGCGCGCCGCCTCATAGAGCAGCAACTCGCAGGTGTCGCCCATCGCCGTATTGGCGGGGTCGAGCAGCAGAGCACGGATCTTTTCGCTGATGGCGGTGCCGCCCGGTTCGCGCAGGCTCACAACCTGGTGGCCAGCGAGCTCGAGCGCGCGGGCAAGCAGGCGCGCCTGCGTGGACTTGCCGGCACCGTCGACGCCCTCGAGCGTGATAAAGCTATGTTGAGCGGGCTCAAAAGCCATGGGCGCAGCCCCTTCCTACAAGGCGCGTAAATGCAGATATATCAACCAAGCCATGATACCCCAGTGCTCGGCGCGTCCCAAATCCCACCTAGCCATTGGGGACGCTCTTGAATGACCAGGCGACAGTTAGGGACGTTCCTAAAATGCCGTCCGAAAAGGAACGTCCCTAACCACCGGCTTTTTTGGGCGGTGGGTATAATCGTCGTATTGATTTGAAATGTGACGAAAGGAGCGGCAATGTCTCGGTATTGCGCCTCGTGCGGCAAGCTTCTTGCAGACGATGCCAAGTTCTGCACCTCATGCGGTGCACCCGTTGAGCAAACAACTGCAAGCAATGGCCAACCCGCGTTTGAACAGACCGGCTCCCTCGATACGCCACAAACCAAACCGGACGACCCCCTCGCCTATCGCCCCGACCCCGCTGCCGACCCCGCAGCGGTCGAGACGACGCAGCGCATACCCGTCGCGGGCACCCCAGCCCAACAGCAACCGGCGTCTGCGTACGCGTCTGATTCACCGCAGGCCCCCGCCGCAAAAAAGAGCGCCACCAGGGCGCTTATCGCCGTTATCGTTGTGCTGGTGGCAATCATCATCGCCCTGGTCATTTTCTTTGTGATCAAGCCTTTCGACAACGCCGCTACGCAAACGACAGCTGAGGTTACCAAGCTGCACCATGATGTCGACGCCGACGACCTTAAGCCTCTCGACGACCCCAATAGCCTCTACGATGACGACGACGATGATGACGGCGAAGCAACCCTCTCCGAGCAAAACCTCTACCGTCGCCTGAGCGAATACTACGACCTGCTCGAAGATCTCGATAGCCAGGTCCGTGCCTGCGCAGAGGCGTTCAATGGCGGTTATCTGGAAGAGGACCGTACCACCCGTCAAAATCTCGCTGATGTCGCCGAGCGCACGGAAGACACCATCGAACAGTACTACGATATCGTCGAGGACCTGGACGTCCCCATGAGCTCTAAGAACTACAGCTCCTGGAAAGACATCGTCGCCCTGTATGACGACCTGGACCACCGCATCGACGCGATCTGCGATGCCTGGGAGATCAGCCTAAAGTACGCAAAGCCCGCGGACCATAAGGACGAAATCGTGGCGCCGCTGTCGCGCGACAACGTGGCGGGCACCAATGACAACAAGTACCGTCAGGACTTTGAGGACCGCTATCCCGGCGCCAAGCCTGTCGAGGTGAACTAGTCGCATGCGACGTTCTTAAACAGCTAGTCATTAAAGAACGTCCATTACAGTCGAAATTGTCAGCCCGGGACCGTCTCGGGCTACGATTGAGGCGCGCCCAGAACGGGCCG
>NZ_JBCJBG010000013.1:0-56981 GCF_039062315.1 Collinsella aerofaciens | reverse complement strand
CCGGTTCTCAAGGTGCACGCTTTGCGGCTCATCCGGTCCGACCGGGCCGCGCGGCAAGGAGATATATTGCCAGACCGCGAAGCCCTGTGGGACGTCAATTCCACTCTTCACAAGTCCTACACAACATATTGCTTTCTATAGATAATAGAAAGACTGGTGCGGATCTTCCGCACGTATCAGATGATGACCCTTTGGTTCAGGAATATATAGAGATCGGTCACCTGTAAGTGTTTATCTACCCGCGCTTTTAGCAATGTAAACCGCGCTTCAGATAAAAAGAGGGAGCGCCGCGCACAACGCGACACTCCCCTAGCGATTCAAGAGAATCTATTAGGCCTCGAGAGCCTTCTTGGCGATGGTAGCCAGCTCGTTGAAGGACTCGATGTCCTCGTAAGCCATCTGAGCCAGGACCTTGCGGTCGAGCTCGATGCCGGCAACCTTCAGGCCGTGCATGAACTGAGAGTAAGAGATGTCGTTCAGGCGAGCAGCAGCGTTGATACGAGTGATCCAGAGAGAACGGATCTCGCGCTTCTTGTTGCGGCGATCACGATACTGATACTGCAGGGAGTGCTGGACCTGCTCTTTAGCATGCTTGTAAGTACGCGAAGCGGCACCGTAGTAACCCTTCGCACGGTGCATAACGGTACGGCGCTTCTTCTTGGCGGCAACAGCGCGCTTAATACGTGCCATGTTCTATCAACTCCTAGACGGTAAAACGAAAAACGGGAACGCGAACTTAGGCGAGACGCGACTTGATGACCTTGCGGTCGGCAGCGGCGATCTCGGTCTCCTGACGGAAGCCACGCTTACGCTTGGTGGACTTCTTGCTCAGGATGTGGCTCTTGAAAGCCTTGGCGCGCATAAGCTTGCCGGTACCAGTCTTGCGGAAACGCTTCTTGGTGCCGCTGTGGGACTTCATCTTAGGCATGAAATACTCCTTAATCGGTTACAGAACACTAGTTACTTGGTATCGCTTGCCGCTTTATCCTCATCGAAGGCGCCCTTAATCGGGGCGAGCAGCATAAGCATGTTACGGCCTTCCATCTTAGGCTTGGACTCGACCGTAGCGTAAGGCTTGAGATCCTCGGCGAGACGCTCGAGAACGTTAAGGCCCTGCTCCGGGTGAGCCATCTCACGGCCGCGGAACATGATGGTGATCTTAACGCGTGCGCCCTTCTTGAGGAAACGCAGAACGTGGCCCTTCTTGGTCTCGTAGTCGCCAACGTCGATCTTGGGTCGGAACTTCATTTCCTTGACCTCGACCTTGGACTGGTTCTTACGAGCAGCCTTGGCCTTCATGGCCTGCTGGTACTTGAACTTACCGTAGTCCATGACCTTGCAGACCGGCGGCTCCGCGTTGGGAGCGATCTCGACCAGGTCGAGACCCTGATCGTCGGCGACGCGCTGGGCATCGCGGATGGCGAACAGGCCGAGCTGAGAGCCATCGACGCCAATCAAACGGCACGAAGATGCAGTAATCTCGTCGTTGATGCGGGTGTCATCAGACTTAGCTATTTTCCCTACCTCCATTCATAAAAAAATAACCCGGCGCTTCTCAGCAACCAGGTCGTACACATAGACATCCTCGATTTGAGGATGAGAATCTAAGTTGTATGACCAGTCAGCTGCTCATTGGCGCCAAAAGGTGGGAACCCTCGGGTTCCTCTTTAGGGCATTGCGGGGACAACGCCTTGCGAATAATAACACGTACAGCGCGTTATCACATTACGTACACGAAAAAGGGGCCTTGACCCCCTTGAACGCTCGCTTGCATGTATGGTGCCCGAGGCGAGACTCGAAGGGCCTTCGCTTCGCGAAGCCCCGGGCTTCGGGCGCGTGGCGCCCTCGCCACGCTCCGCTACAGACAGGCCACAGGCCTGTTTGCTTAACGCTTCGCGCGCTCACGCGAGTTCGGCACGAAAAAGGGGGCCGCAACCCCCCCTGAACGCTCACTTGCATGTATGGTGCCCGAGGCGAGACTCGAACTCGCACGTTGTTGCCAACGGTGGATTTTGAGTCCACTGCGTCTGCCAATTCCGCCACTCGGGCACGCAATGCGTGAGTTAGTTTATCACAGCTTTCTACCGATTAGTCCGAAAATGGAACTTCGAGCATTTCGATGAGTTCGACCGTGCGGAGCATCTCGCGCTGACGGCATCCGCGACCGTCGACCGAAGCCTCACCCATCTGGTTATCGTAAGGGTCCTCGCGCATGCCGTCGAAAGAGGGCTCAAACTCTGCCTGGAATCGATTGTTGGCCACCATACGCCACGGGTCGAGATTGCCAAAGTAGTGACGGCGGCGCCACTCCTCCCCCATCCTGCGAGCAGAAGATCCAAATGACACGTCGGCGTTGAGCCAACCGGTCTGCGGCGTATAGAACTCTGCCCAGTCGTGCGACCCCACCGAATCGGGCGCAACGTACAGGCCGCTCTGCCAACGGGCAGGCACGCCCGCGATACGGCACATGGTGATAAACGTGAGCGCCATAACGCCGCAATCGCCGCGGAGCGAATGCGCGCAGTCATCGGCAATAGATCCCAAAAGCAAGTACGGCGGTTGATAGCGATAGTCGACATACTGCGTCAGATAATCATAGATAGCACGGGCGCGATCGAGCGGATCCTCGAGTCCGTCAACAACACCGGCCGTCAGCTGCTGCAGATACGGCGTAAATGCAATGTGCGGACGATCCTCGGAAATATCCTCGGGCAGAGGCGCGTCCATACGCGGATGAACCGGAAGTGTGCCACCGTAGACATCACAATAAGCAGCATCGATGTGATAACGATAGGTCACCGAGAATGAGCGTTCACTCGAAGAAGACCACGAGGCGGTACGCGCCGAAGCGTTCGCGGAAGCAACAGCACCCTCCGGCGTCATGTCGAGAATCTCGACCCGAGACTGCTGGTGGCAGGTGGCGGCAACGGGAAGCCAAGCGCGAACGGTCTCCCCCTCTAGAGCGCCGGGGACAGACACAGATGCTTTAAGCGTAATGACGCGAGCCAATCCATTTTGCAACTCCATCTCCTTGAGCATCTCGTTGCGCAGTGCAATTCCGTCCGTAGGATCGGGACGCATGCCGGGGACCTCTTTGGGATATACGCGAAGCGAATCGAGGAAGTTGTCGAGAACGAACAGCTCGCCATCGATAAAGCGCCAGTCAATACGCTTACGGTCAATCAGATCGTCAAACTGCCCCTCGGTAAACTCAGGCCACTCCTCGCGAATCATCGCAATAGCTCGATCGCGCGACACCGAAAAATGAAGCGGCGTCTCGATCATGCGATACCGCTCGGCACGAACGCAGGCAGCAAGCGAGGGATCGGGATTTTGGGCAAGTAGGCGGTCGCAAGCCTCAATAGCCTGCGAAAGATACCCCGCATCCTTTAAACGCAGGATCTCGGGTGGCAAGCCAACATCTAGAAAACGGAAGTCATCATTGCAAACATCAACAGAGCAACCAACAGGACCCTCGTCAATAACCTTCCCATCCGAAGGCAGCACATTAATAACAGCCATACCAAACTCCAAGTCATTAGAACTCTTGAAGCCCATTGTAGCGAGATAAAAAAGAAAGCCCCAATAAAGGAACCCTCAACACCGATAAACGGTACCTATAAAAAATGAATTCAGCCCAGTAACCCTGTAGCGAGTTAACAAAGGGGCCCCGTTTCCCCGGAGCTGATTCCGTCGCGCGACTCCTAGCGAAGCCAGTAGCCACCTTAATTCAGACTCGTAACCCTGCGGCGTTAAACGAAGGAAGCCCCGTCCCCCGGAACTGTTTCCTTGGCGCGACTTCTGGCGAAGCCAGGTGAGCGCAAAGGAAACAGTGTAGGGAGACGGGGCTTCCGGCGGGAAGTTTAGCGACGCTTACGCCTTGTTGACGGAGCCAAACTCCTCCATGAGCTCCTTGGTGCGGGCAACGATGTTCTCGCGACCAGGCTTGAGGAGCTTGCGGGGGTCAAAGCCCTTGCCCTGCTGATCCTTGCCAGCCTCGATATACTCGCGAACGCCCTTGGCGAAGACGAGCTGCAGATCGGTGTTGACGTTGATCTTGGAGATACCCAGGGAGATGGCCTTCTTGATCTGATCCTCGGGGATGCCGGTGCCACCGTGCAGGACGAGGGGCAGGTCGCCGGTCTGAGCCTTAATCTCGCCCAGGCGCTCGAAGGAAAGGCCAGCCCAGTCGGCAGGGTACACGCCGTGGATGTTGCCGATACCGCAGGCGAGGAAGTCGACGCCCAGGTCAGCAATCTGCTTGCACTCAGCAGGATCAGCGAGCTCGCCGCTGGAGGTCACGCCGTCCTCGGTGCCGCCGATGCCGCCGACCTCGGCCTCGATGGACATGCCCTTGGAGTGGGCAAGCTCAACGAGCTCCTTGGTGCGGTCGAGGTTAAGCTGGAAGGTCTCCTCGTGAGAGCCGTCATACATGATGGACGTGAAGCCGGCCTCGATGCACTTGAAGCAGTCCTCGTAAGAACCGTGATCGAGGTGAAGGGCGACGGGAACGGTAACGCCCGTGGCCTCGACGGCAGCCTTGACCATGTCGGCGCAGACCTTGAAACCGCCCATCCACTTAGCGGCACCAGCGGTGCACTGAAGGATCAGCGGAGACTTGGCCTCCTCGGCGGCCTGGAGAATAGCCAGGGTCCACTCGAGGTTGTTGGTGTTGAAGGCACCGAGACCGTACTTGCCGGCCTCGGCCTTCTTGAGCATGTCTGCTGCGTTGACGAGCATAAAAGAAACCTCCTGTAAGGTTGCTCCGATAACGCCTGAGATTTTACCACGACATACCCGAGCATAAACGTTCGTTTGTTCACGAATACCATCCGATTGGACAAATTTTGACCGTTTGCCCCACAGAATCGACCCACTGGGGAAAATAGCTTGACGATTGAGCGGTCTTCGTGGTTCGGACGACGGCTTCGAGCCTACATCTGCATAAACGGGTTCTGCATAAGTTCGCGCGCCATCGTGGTCGAATCGCCATGGCCCGTCAAGCAAACGGTATCGGGCGGAAGCATCTTGGCAAGTTTGGAGAGCGAGCGCATAATCGCCGCCTCGTCACCGCCGGAAAGATCGGTACGACCGTGGCTGCCCGGGAAAAGCGTGTCGCCCACAAAGGCGATGTTCCCCCGCTCGGTCGCGGCGAACAGGACGATGCCGCCCGGCGTATGCCCCGGCGTCTCGATCACCTGCAGGCAGACGTCGCCCACCTCGATTGTATCGCCCTCGGCAAGCAAACGCGTCGGCTCACCCGGATCGGGTGTCTCGATACCCCACATGGCGCGCTGCTCCTCGATATTTGCGCGAGGTACCGTCACGTCCTTAGCGCACAACTCATATAGCGCGCTGTCGCCAACGACAGCTCGAACCCCGGCAACCCCGCCAACATGGTCGGCATGACCGTGCGTGCAGACAGAGCCGAGTACGCGCACCTCAGGATGCGCGGTGCGGATATGCTCCACAAGACACTCGCCCTCCCACGCCGGATCGACGATTAAGCACTCGTCATTCGAAATCACGGCGTAACTGTTGGTCTGAATGGGGCCGTTGACGAGCGCCTCAATCGAAGCCGCACCTCGGGGTGTCAGGTCCAAAGTCATATCGCCCATGCGCATACCCTCCTTCTAAAATACGTTCGAGGCACCAAACGATGCCTCGAACGTAACCAATATCTATGATGCTGAGAGGCTCTCGCACCTACACACGGCGCTTGAGCTGAGCTCCGCCTTCGCCGGGCATAAGACGGCGAGCGTCGTAGACCGAATCGACACTGCTGATGGAAGCCAGCAGCGGATCCAGACCACTCGCGTCCGAGATCTCGACCATAAAGCGCAGGGTTGCAATACCCTCGCGGTTGGTCGACGTGGCGGCAGAAAGGATATTGCCGCCCGCATCGCCAATGGCAATGGTGACATCCTTGAGCAGGCCCATACGGTCCAAGCACTCGACCACGATCTCGACCTGGAAGAGGGTGTCGGCAGCGCCGTCCCACTCCACATCGATCATGCGCTCGGGATGTTCCATAAGACCCTTGACGTTGGGGCAGTTGGCGCGATGTACCGAAACGCCACGACCGCGCGTGATGAAGCCGACGATGTCGTCGCCCGTCACGGGGTTGCAGCAATGAGCCAGACGGACCAGCAGGCCGCTGTTGCTCTCGCCCTTGACGATAATGCCGTTACTTGCGCTCTTGCCGCGCTTTTGCGGCTTGCGGTTGGAGCCGCGAGCAGGCTGTTTCACGACCTCGGCGATAGCCTCGGCCTTGGTGAGCTGTTCCTCGGGCTTGGGGTCCAAGATTTGCTCGACCTTATTGCCCACAGCGCGCGGGGCAACCTTGCCGGCGCCGACGGCGGCAAACAGGTCCTCGAGCTGCTTGAAGTTAAACTGCTCCGCTACGGCGTTGAGCGCACGCGTTGATCGCGGCGTAGAGATGCCATACCCGCGCTTGCGCAGGTCCTTGGCCAGTATATCGCGGCCGGCAGCAGCGTCATCGTCTTTGGTCGCGGCGGCGAAGTAACGGCGAATCTTTGATTTGGCCGAAGGTGTCTTGACGATCTTAAGCCAATCGCGCGACGGCTTAGAGCTCTTGTTAGTCAGAATCTCGACACGGTCACCCGTCTTGATTTCGTGCGTGAGCGGCGCCACCGCACCGTTGATCTTGGCGCCGACGCAGTGGTTACCGACCTCGGTATGAACGGCGTAGGCAAAGTCGAGCGGTGTAGAGCCGGCACGAAGCGCCATGACCTCGCCTTTGGGCGTAAAGACAAAAATTTCCTGGTCGAACAAGTCGACCTTCAGTGAGTGCAGGTATTCCTTGGCATCGGTGATCTCGTCAGACGCCGCCCAGTCGAGTGAGTGCTTAAGCCAGTTGATCTGGTCGTCCAGACGCTGCGCATCGTTGGTCTTAGAGGCAGACGATCCGCCCGACTTCTTGTACAGCCAGTGGGCGGCGATGCCGTACTCTGCCTGCTCGTGCATCTCATAGGTTCGAATCTGAATCTCAAGCGGGCGGGCCGTGGGGCCGATAACCGTCGTATGGAGTGACTGGTAGTTATTGACCTTGGGCATGGCGATATAGTCTTTAAAGCGACCGGGCATGGGATGCCACAAGGTATGCACGGCACCAAGCGTGGAATAGCAATCGCGCACCGAATGAGTGATGACGCGCAGCGCCACCAGGTCGTAAATCTCGGAGAACTCCTTGCCCTTGCGCTTCATCTTTTGATAGATGGACCAATAGTGCTTGGAACGACCGTTGATCTGAAAGCCCTCAAGACCAATGCGATTGAGCTCATCGGTGAGCGTCTTGATGGTCTCGGCAAGATAGCGCTCGCGAACCTCGCGCGATTCGGCTACCATGCGCGCGATGCGCTGGTAGGCATCGGGCTCCAGGTAGAAGAAGGACAGGTCCTCGAGCTCCCACTTAATAGAGCTCATGCCCAGGCGGTCGGCCAAGGGCGCGTACACGTCCATGGTCTCGCGCGCCTTAAACAGACGGCGGTCCTCGCGCAGGGCGGCAAGCGTGCGCATGTTATGCAGGCGGTCGGCGAGCTTGACGATGATGACGCGAATGTCCTTGGACATGGCGAGGAACATCTTGCGCAGCGTGAGGGCCTGCTTCTCGTCCATGCTGTCGACTTCGATGTTGGTGAGCTTGGTCACGCCATCGACGAGCTCGGCCACCGTATCACCAAACAGACCCGAAACATCGGTAAGCGAGGTCTCGGTATCCTCGACGGTATCGTGCAGCAGCGCGGCGCACACCACATCGCAGTCCATCTTAAGATCGGCCAAAATGATGGCAACCTCGACGGGATGGTTAATGTACATCTCGCCCGAGCGCCGCTTTTGGTTGCAGTGCTTCTCGGCAGCAAAGCAGTAGGCCTGCTCCACCTTGGAGAAGTCATCCTCATTCATATATTTGAGGCACAGGCGCTCCAGCTTGTCGTAGCTGTCCGCCATAATCTCGGGCGGCAGCTCATCAGCATGCTTATAGTGCTCCATCTCCGAGAACGGCTGGAGGGTGGAATCATGGGCGGTACGGGCTGCGGCATCCATCGAGGTCCCCTTCCCCTAGGCCCGCGGTACGATCGGGCGGTTAACTTTGGCTAGCATATCAGAAGCGCACGAATCGAGCGCCCAGCTCCGGAAAGCCGAGAACTCCATGCGCGAGCGCAAGCCCTCCAAATAGCGAATTGACCTGCTTAATTGCACGCGACCGGGATTTTCGGCCATCGCGATGCGACGCGTATCGTCAAACCCCGAAACGCGACAGAAACCAAGCTCTTCGAAGATTCCCAGGCCGCTTTCCACCGAGCGCTCGTCGACCGGCGTGCGAGCATCGATGGCAAGACACATCTGAGCGATGTCGATATCGCTCGCGCAGAATGAATCGTCCCCCGTCTTGCCGCGGTTGGAGCGCCACATGGTCTGCAGCGCTCGATAGAGCGTGACAAGCTCATCGCGCTCGGGCGCGTAACAATCGAGCAGGCGCTCGTTAATTCGGGCGTCGCGCGACGAATAGAGCAGGTGAATCACGGCGGGCTGGCCATCGCGGCCGGCACGGCCACTCATCTGGTTAAACTCAATCGTACCAAACGGCATGTGGTAGAGCACGACATGGCGGATATCGGGCAGGTTGACGCCCTCACCAAAAGCCGAGGTTGAAACGATGCAGCTGAGACTTCCGTCTCTAAAGGCTTCTTCAACACGGCGGCGATCGGAGCGCGCAAGCCCGGCGTTATAGAACGCGATATGGGTCGCACAGTCAGGCACGCGTTTGCGCAACGTCTTGGCAAGCGCCACGGACTGGTCGCGCGAGTTCACGTAAATGACGGTCTTCTCCCCCGTCGCCACGATCGACACCAGGCGATTTTCGCGGCTCGCAAGGTCACGGTCGTCCTCGAGCTGCAGGTTCTCGCGAACGGTCTCGTCGACCACCGTCCTGGTAATCGGTAATACACGAGCAAGCTCCGCCACAACCGGAGCCGTCGCGGTAGCCGTTGCCGCCATGACAACGGGGTCGCCCAGGGCCTTGAGGATATCGGGCATGTCGAGATAGGCGCTGCGGTCGCCGCCCTTGGCAAGACCGGCATGATGCGCCTCATCGATAACGACAAAACCGATGCGCCCCGAACGCGCAAAGCGATCGCGGTGAATGGACAGAAACTCGGGCGTCGTGAGCACGATGCCGGTGCGGCCCGAAGCCAAGCCGGCAAACACGTCATCGCGCGCCGCTTCCACGGTCTCGCCGGTCAGCACGCCTACGCCAATGCCGAGCGCGGCCATCGTCGAGGAAAGGTGATAGGCCTGGTCGGCAACGAGCGCGCGCAGCGGATAGACAAAGATACTCGCACGCCCGCGAAGAACCGCCTCGCGCGCGGCATGCACATGGAAGATAAGAGACTTGCCGCGCCCCGTTCCCATAACGGCCAGAACACTTTGGTGATCGGCCAGGGCATCGAGCGCCTCGACCTGCGCGCGGTGCGGCTGGTTCGATCCGATAAAGCTGTGAATGAGCGAGCGCGTGAGCTCGGTATAGGAAAGCTGGGCAAGCGTCTCGCGTTTACGCGACTCCAGGCGCAGTCCAGAATCCGCCGGTTGTACGCCGCGGCGAAGCTCACATGCCGGGTCGTCAACGCTGGGTGCCGTGGTATCGCGGACCAAGACATCTTTGATCATGAGCTTGGGCTTCACACGTCCCTGCCAATGCTCGGCAACGGCCTCGAATACCAAGTCGACGGCGCTGTCGCAATTGATAAGCCTATCGATCTGCGGTACGCGGAACATAATGGCAGGCACACTCGCGGCTCCATCCGTCGCCACAAAGCGCATATGCTCGCCGGTCTTACCCACCACGGCACGATCACACATCGTCACGCCCTCGGCAGCCAGCAGCGGCACCTTATTACCCTGGCCAAACGGCTCAAGGCGGGAAATCTGCTCGATGGTCTCGATATTCAATTCGGAAAGGTCGACCGTGGCGGCAACCTCATCGGTGTCCTCAAAGTCCTCGGCGGGAAGCTCGGACAGCACAGCGGAAAGGCGACGACGGAACTCGTCGAGCTTGGACGCCTCGATGGTCACGCCCACCGCACCGGCATGCCCGCCGCGGCGAATCAGCAGGTCGGAACAGCGCTCGACGGCTTCGAACAGGTTGACCTTGCCCACCGAGCGGCCCGAGCCACGTGCTATACCGTCCTCGATAGAGAAGAGCAACGCCGGCACGTGATAGCGGTTGGTAAGGCGGCTCGCCACGATGCCTTTAACGCCCTCGTGCCAGCCCTCGCCACCCACGACGATTGCGCGACCGCCATCATAGGTCTCCTCGACCTTTGCCATGGCATCACGCGTGAGCTCCGCCTCAATCTCGCGACGCTGACGGTTGATCTCCTCGAGCTCGGCCGCCAGTGCACTTGCCTCGATAGGATCGCGGGCAAGCAGCAGGTCGAGCGCCAGCTTGGGATCGGCCATGCGGCCGGCGGCGTTTAAGCGGGGAATGAGCGAGAACGATAGACCGTCCGCCGTAATGGTAGCCAGATCGGCCTTGGCGAGCGCTGCAAGCGCGATGTAACCGGGACGAGCCGTCACGCGCATCTGCTGGATGCCCTCGGCGACCAGTGCGCGATTCTCGGGCGTGAGCGGCATCATGTCGGACACGGTGCCCAGTGCCGCGACCTCAATCAGCGAACGCCAATACGACGGCTTGCCCAGACGCTCGCCCAAAACCTGCACCAGCTTGAGCGCCACACCGGCACCGGCAAGTTCACGCGAGGGGCCCTTATCCTCGAGTTTAGGGTCGGTCAGGGGCACGCCCTGCGGCACCTGATCGGAGGGCTCGTGATGGTCCGTGACCACCAAATCGATCCCCAGGCTCTCCAGATAGGAAACCTCTTCTTTGGCGGCAATGCCGTTATCGACGGTCACGATCAGCTGGGGACGAGCGAGCTCGTTAACGCGGTCGAGCGCCGCGCGCGAAAGACCGTAGCCCTCGTCAAAGCGATGTGGAATAAACGGCGTAACATCGGCGCCAAACGTGCGCAGTGCCTCGGTCAACAGACAGGTCGATGTAATACCGTCGACGTCGAAATCACCAAAGACGGCGATGCGTTCGCGGTTGCGAATAGCACGCTCGACGCGGTCGGCAACGACCGACATGCCCGGGATAATGAGTGGATCGGCCCAATCACGGTCGAGCGAAGGCGTCAAAAATAGCTGGCCTTCCTCGATGGATGTAATGCCGTGCGCAACCATAATGCGCGCCACCAGCCCGGGTATGCCCAGACCAGCCGAAAGCTCCTTTTCGAGCTCGGGATTTTGCTGAGCGACCGCCCAGCGATGCGTCGTCTTAAGCGATGACATAGGCGCCCACCCCCGATAGGGGCAGGTCGCCGCAATACCTCTCACGGTTCATAGCGATGAGTCCTCTGTGTATGCCCGCTTCGGCAGGCAGATCTGTTGAACGGATTTATTATACCGTGCGGCGCGGACGCAAATCGCCGCAGCACGCCGCGGTTTCGGTAAACGATGCCGGTAATACCCTCGAAATAATCGAGCGTTTCTGACGCACGGACACATGTGAGCGTCTAGCATATCCAGTCAAAACGGATTCACGAGCAAAGGGAGTCACAAGAGCATATGAAGCAATGGGTTGGACTGGGCAAGTTTCTCGCGGGGCACATGCAAATCATCGTTCCGATTTGCGTGGCGCTCGGCGTGCTCTTTCCTCAACAGATCGGCGTTCTCAAGCCCATCGTTCCCACCTTGTTTGCCTTTATGACGTTCCAAGGTGCGCTCAGCAACACCTTTCACCAGGTAGCCGAGGTGTTCCACCGTCCGCTGCACCTGATTGTGGCATTGTTGGTCTCGGCGGCGCTTATTCCCATCGCGGCCTATGCCATGGGATCGTTGTTCTTTGGTTCCAACCCCAACCTTGTCTGCGGCATCGTGCTCGAATACAGTGTGCCCGTGGCAGTCACCGCTTTTATGTGGATCAGCATGTTCGGCGGCAACGGCCCGCTCGCGCTCACCATCATCCTGACGTCCTCGGTTATATCGCCCGTAACGATTCCGCTCACGCTCAAGCTCCTGTTGGGCGCCACCGTCGCAATCGATGTTCCGAGCATGATGCAGAACATGGCCTTTATGATTGCCATCCCCGCCGTGCTCGGCATCGTGATCAACGAGCTCACGCACGGCTGGGGACACGAGAAACTCTCCCCCGCGCTCTCGCCCGCCTGCAAGTTCATGATGATGGGCGTTATTGCCTCCAACTCCACCGCCATGAGCGAGTACGTGCTACACATGAACGCGGTGCGCCTGGAAGTCGCCCTCTTTATTCTGGCGTTCGCCATCAGCGGTTTTGTCGTGGGCATTCTGGTCGCCCGCGCGTTGCACCTGCCGTATAGCGAGACGACCACCATGTGCTTTACCTGCGGCATGCGCAATATCTCTTCGGGCGCCGTCATCGCCACGCAATACTTTCCGGGCGAAGTTGTGTTTCCCGTCATGTGTGGAACGTTGTTTCAGCAGGTGCTCGCCTCGCTTATCGGACATCTCTTTGAACGTCTGACCGGCGAGGAGCGCGCCGCCCAGCGCAAGCGGGTCGAGGCCGGCCGCGATGCAATGGCGCGCTAAACCGTCCGCAGTGTGCGGGCGCTCACTTTACGATGTGAGCGCCTCCAGATGTGCGCGGAGTCGCTCCGCATCGACATCGAGCGTGGTCTCAGCATTGACCTGAGCCAGCCGATACCCGACAAAGTAGGGTGAAACCACCCAACGTGGAAGCGCCTTGGCAATGGTCCGGCCGCTCATGTGATAGAAGAACAGGTTGTACGACTCTGCACGACCGCCATGGTGCTCGTGCAAGATATAGCGCAGAGCTACCTGGATTGCGTCGGCGAAGAGATCCGCCTCGGCTTGGTCTCTCGTGTCATCGCTGGCGGCGATTCCCTGCGGGGCTGAAACGTTGATCTCAAAGAACCCCATGATCGGTTCGGTTGAGATGTTGACCGCGATTCTCCCCTGTCGCCAGACATTGATGCCTTCGAAATTGGCAGAAGTCAGCGAAGCATAGCCGTCTTCCTGCTCCAAACCCACAATCTGCATGTGCGGATGGACGAGGCTGCCGCCCGAAAGCGGGCCTTTGTTCTTGTACATGAGCACACTGCAGTACTGTTGGGAATCGATCATCTGCTGCCAACAGCCCAGGGCAAACCGCATCACATGATGCAGCTCATCCGGTTCATAGGTCACCAGGTCGGCGTCGTGATTGGCAGACTCGATCAATACGGTCTGACGTGTGGCCCGCAATGTCTTGAACTTATTCTCGAGCCAGATGCAGTCACCATCGCGCTGGATGATGTTGGCAAGCCCCTCCGTGTCGCAAAAGGGGCACGCGGTGCCAGGGCGACGATTATCGTCGGGCTTACCGCTCGCCTGCTGAACGTCAAATACCAGCGCCACGGGTTATACCTCTAGCGGCACGATCTTGGTGCCATGGAGCTCGGAGACGCCTAGCGCCGCCGCGACCGCGTCGCGATTTGCCGTAGTGATGCCGCCGCCGGGAAGGATGGTCAAACGATCGCCCGCATACTCGATTAAACGAGTCAGGTGATCGAAATTATCCTCGATCGACGTACCGGCAGCGCCGCCATGCGTGAGGATGCGCGTAACGCCGCAGTCGGCAAGTGTATCAATCGCATCGAGCTGAGCCTCGGGCGAGAGCTGGTCAAATGCCATGTGGAAGGTGATGTCGATGGGCTCACGCTTACATTCCTCGGTCGCGCAGCCCGCAGCCATCACGAGGGCGCCAAGCGTAAGCTCGTCGAGCGCCCATCCGCCGGCAAAGGGCTTGCAGCAGCCAAAGACCAGGCCGTCAACGCCGGCGCTCACAGCAAGGCCCAGGTCCATCTCCATCATGCGCAGCTCGTCCTGGTTGTAATGAAAGTCGCCACCACGCGGACGGATCATGCACATCACTCGCGCGTCATGCTCGTGAGCGTAGCTGACTGTAGCGCTAATAACGCCGGCGGAAGGCGTGGTGCCACCGACGGCGAGGTTGTCACACAGCTCAATGCGCCCCGCACCGGCCTCGATAGCCGCCGGCACCCGCTCAAAGTTCTCGGCACAAAACTCGTACAGCATAGATAGACCCCCAAAGACAGCAGATGTTTTCCGACGGGCATTGTCACACATCCCCATGAAGTTGCGGTGGAATAGGGACTGTTTTGGCGTCTAGCGCCCCCATTTAGTCCCTATTTCACCGCAACTTAAAAGGGGGCGCTGACCGGGTTGGTCAGCGCCCCCTTTGTTGAATGGATTAACCGCCCAGATAGGCCTTGCGGACGTTATCGTCGTGCAGCAGCTCTTGACCGGTGCCGGTCATGGTGATCTTGCCGGTCTCGAGTACATAGCCGCGTGTAGCGATGGAAAGTGCCATCTGCGCGTTCTGCTCGACCAAAAGCACCGTGGTGCCGGCCTTGTGCAGGTCCTCGACGATCTGGAAGATCTGCTCAATCAGAATCGGCGCCAGACCCATGGAGGGCTCATCGAGCATGAGCAGCTTAGGGTTGCTCATAAGAGCGCGGCCCATAACGAGCATCTGCTGCTCGCCGCCCGAAAGGGTGCCGGCGACTTGGCGACGGCGCTCCTTAAGGCGCGGGAACTGCTCGTAGACGCGCTCGAGACCCGGAGCCACCGTTGACTTGGGCTGCGTATAGGCACCCATTTCCAGGTTCTCCTCGACCGTCATCTGCAAAAAGGCACGACGACCCTCGGGAACCTGAGCCAGGCCCTTGCCCACCAGTTTATCGGCAGGCGTATGGGTAATGTCCTCGCCCATAAACTTGATGGAGCCGGTCTTGGAACGTAGCAGGCCCGAGACGGTTTTAAGCGTCGTGGACTTGCCGGCGCCGTTGGCACCGATCAGAGCCACGATCTCGCCCTCGTTGACGTTAAAGGAGATGTCCTTGATGGCGTGGATAGCGCCGTACCAGACGTTGATGTTGTAGACGGAAAGCATCGACTCTGCCATTTAGTTCTCCCCCTTATCCTGCTTGCCCAGATACGCCTCGATAACGGCATCGTTGTTCTGGATTTCCTCGGCCGTGCCCTTGGCGATGACCTTACCAAAGTTAAGCACGCAGATGCCCTCGCAAATGTTCATGACGAGCGACATATCGTGCTCGATAAGCATGATGGCGATACCAAAAGTGTCGCGAATCTTAACGATGTTCTCCATGAGCTCTGCGGTCTCGGACGGGTTCATGCCGGCGGCAGGCTCGTCGAGCAGCAGCAACTTGGGGTTGGTGGCAAGAGCGCGAACGATCTCCAGACGACGCTGAGCGCCGTAAGGCAGCGAGCCGGCCTGCTCGTTTGCCAGGTGCTCCATATCAAAGATGGACAGCAACTCCATGGCGCGTTCATGGGCGGCCTTCTCGTGCTTCCAGTACGTCGGCAGGCGCAGCACGCCCTCAAAGCCGGAGTAGCGCTCCTGGTTGTGCAGGCCGACCTTAACGTTGTCCTCCACCGTCATGGTGTTGAACAGGCGGATGTTCTGGAACGTACGGGCAATACCCATGCGGTTGACCTGGTAGACCGACTTGCCCGAAGTGTCCTCACCGTCGAGCAGGATGGTGCCGTGCGTGGGCTGGTACACCTTGGTGAGCAGGTTGAAGACCGTAGTCTTGCCGGCGCCGTTGGGGCCGATGAGACCGGCGATCTCGGTCTTACCGATGGTCAGGCTAAAATCGTCGACTGCCTTAAGGCCGCCGAATTCAATGCCCAGGTGGATGCACTCGAGCGCCGGGCGCTCGCCCAGGTCGCGATCGGGAACGATGGCGCCAGAAGGATACGGGACCATCTTGCCCTTGTTGAATTCAAACTTACTGGGCATCGGCTGCCACCTCCTTCTTAGAAGTAAAGCGGTCCTTAATGCGGCCGAAGAACGCTTTAAGCTGCGGGTTGTTGGTAAAGACCATGACCAGAATCAGTACAATGGCGTAGATGAGCATACGGTAGTCCGAGAACTGGCGGAGCAGCTCGGGAAGCACCGTGAGCAGTGCCGCCGCGATGACGGAACCGCGCATGTTGCCCAGGCCACCCAAGACCACGAACACCAGAATGAGAATCGACGTGTTGAAGTCGAACTTAGTGGCGGAGAGCTGCGAGAAGTTACCGCCGAAGAGGGCTCCGGCAGCACCGGCGAGGGCAGCGGAAACCACGAAGGCGATCATGCGGTACTGGGTGACGGAGATGCCCACGGACTCGGCTGCAATCTTGTTGTCGCGCACGGCCATAATGGCACGACCGGTACGGCTGCGAACCAGGTTGAGCACGATCACGAGTGCGACCATGACCAGGATGGCACCGGCGAGGAAGGTCGAGTACGTCGACACACCCGATGCGCCCTGCGCGCCCTTGATGATGGCGGTGCCGTCCTCGAGCAGATGCAGGTCGTCGATCGTAGAGTTGCCCGTGATGTTAAAGATCACGTGCAGGCCGCGGGAGTCGACGCCCACGATAAGGCAGGTGACGATTTCTTTGATGATCTCGCCAAAAGCCAGGGTCACGATGGCCAGATAGTCGCCGCTCAGGCGCAAGACCGGGATACCAATCAAGAAGCCCAAGATGGCTGCGGCGATAGCGCCGACCACAATGCTGATGATCAGGCGCATCGGGTCGGACGGAACGGCGCTCTCCAGCGCGACGGCGATGACGATTCCCGTATAGGCGCCGACGCTCATAAAGCCCGCGTGGCCCAGCGACAGGTCGCCCGCGATGCCGACGACGAGGTTAAGGGAAATGGCCATGACGATATAGGCCGTGATGGGAACCAGCTGACCGGCGATCATGCGCGGAATCATGTGGTTAGACTGCATAAAGAACACGATGGCGAACGCCACAAGGCACATGGCGTACGTGACAAAGTCGTGACGCGTCTGCTTGTCTTTAAGAAACTTCATAACGCTCACCTACACCTTCTCGGGGACGTACTTGCCCAAGAGGCCGGCAGGCTTGACGAGCAGGACGATGATCAGAACACCAAAGACGATGGAGTTGGCAAGGCTCGTGGAAATGTAAGCCTGCGCCATCGCCTCGATGATACCGATGAGAATGCCACCGACAAAAGCGCCGGGGATGGAGCCGATGCCACCGAAGACTGCGGCGTCGAAGGCCTTGATGCCAGGCATGGCACCCGTCGTGGGTTGCAGCACCGGCGAGTAGGAGCACAGCAGCACGCCGGCGATGGCGGCAAGGGCAGAGCCGATGGCAAACGTCATCGAGATGGTGCGGTTGACGTTGATGCCCATGAGCTGAGCGGCGGCCTTGTCCTCGGACACGGCGCGCATGGCTTTGCCCATCTTGGTCTTTCCTGTAAAGAACATCAGGCCGGCCATGATAACCAGGCAGGCGACGATGGTGACGAGCGAGACGGCGCTTACGTTGAACTTGGCCAAGAACTCCGGCACCTGGAAGGTGACGAGCGAAGTGAAGTTCTTGGGCGTGGCGCCCCACAGAAGCTGCGCGGCGTTCTGCAGGAAGTAAGACACGCCGATAGCCGTGATCAGAACGGCCAGCGGGCCTGCTTGGCGCAGCGGCTTATAGGCCAGACCCTCAATGAGAACACCGAGAACCGTGCAGGCCACGCAAGAGAGAACTACAGATGCCCAGCCCGGGAGGCCGAGATACGACGTGGCGCAGAACGAGACATAGGCACCGACCATGATGACATCGCCGTGAGCGAAGTTCAGCATCTTGGCGATACCGTAGACCATGGTGTAGCCCAACGCGATGATGGCGTAGACGCTGCCCATGGACAGGCCGTTGACCAGGTATTGGATAAAGACCGTCATGTTCCACATCCCCCTTTCGAATAGGTTTCCAGTTGATGTATGAAACAGGGACGTTACATCGTCCCTAGATACCAAGCAAGCAGGGAAGGCCAAAACCTCCCCTGCTTGGGATCAAAACCGCTCTATGTAAGGCGGCCAATTAGGCCTGTACGTACTTGCCGTCGGTGATGACGTACGCCGTGGGCTCCTTCTGGACCTGGCCCTTGTCGTTCCAGGAGAGCTTGCCAGTCAGACCGTCAACAGTAATGTTGCGCATAGCCTCGGGAAGTTTCTCGGCAACCTCGGTGGGGTCGGCGTCGACACCCAGGCCGGCCTCCTTGAGAGCCTCGACCACCGTATGCACGCCGTCGTAGGCGTCGGCGGCAAACTGGTCGGGGGTATCGCCGTACTTATCTTTGTAAGCGTTGACGAAGTCGGCGTTCTTCTCGTCGTCGGCTGAGAACGGGGTCATGAGCAGCAGACCCTCGGCAAGAGAGGTGTCGAAGCCCTCAACGCCCAGGATGCCGTCCATGCCATCGCAGCCCATCATCTTGACATCGTAGCCCATGTCCTTGGCGTTCTTGAGCAGGACGGACGCCGGCGTGTAGTAGATCGGCGCGAAGATCATGGTGGCGCCGGCCTGCTTGGCCTTGGTCAGCTGGTTGGTAAAGCTCGTGGCGGAGTCGTCCTTAAAGGTCTCCTCGTCAACAATCTCGAGCTTAGACTCAGCGGCCTGGGCCTTAAAGGAATCTGCGATGCCCGAAGAATAGGCGTCGCCGGAGTTATAGAAGAGCACGAACTTCTCGTCCGCATACTTCTGCGCCAGGAACTTGGCAGCGTTGACACCCTGGTTGGGGTCGGTGAAGCAAACCTGGAAGACGCAATCCTTGCCCTTGGTAACGTCCTCGGAGGACGCGGACGGGGTGATCATGAACGTCTTGGGGTCGTTACCGCACTCTGCGGCAACGGCAACCGACGCACCCGTGGTGGTCGGACCGACGAGGGCCTGCATGCCCCAGTCGAGCAGGGTGTTGAAGGCGTTGACGGCCTTCTCGCCGTCAGCCTGGTCGTCCTCGGCCTTGCTGACAAGCGGCAGCTCCTTGGTCGAGAAATCCTTGCAGCCAAGCTCGACAGCCTGTGTAACGGACTTGCCGTAGGACGCGTTGGCGCCGGTCAGCGGGCCGATGGTGCCGATCTTAAACGAAGCGTCGCCCGACGCGGAACCGCTGTCGCCGCCGTTGGAGGAGCAGCCAGCTAGAATGGACATCGCCCCCAGACCTGCTGCGCTCGCGATAACGCTCCTGCGATTCATAACAGGGTTCAATGACTTACCGGTGAGGCTCGACATGCGGCTCTCCTCTCAAATCTCGTCGGGTTTCGGTTACCCGACAGGCCATCCTTCGCCGTGTTCGGCGTTCGCAAAATACTAGACGCTTTAGTTAAGGAAAGTGGCGATTATTTCAACTTTTCTTTTGATTTGTTCATTTATCCATAATCATGCGTATTTCTGTCGGTTTATGCAGTTTAGCCACTTTATTGTGTGAAAGTAATGTTTCCGTTCTGTTACAGGCGTCCCCGCCCTGAATAAAACGGCCCCACCGGTCTCGTTATATGCACTTAGGCGGCGATGTACTTGCCGTCCTGAATCACATAGGCCGTAGCGGGCTTTTCGACTTGGCCCTCATCGTTCCACGTCAGCTCGCCCGTCAGGCCCTCGATCTTGATCTTGCGCATGGCCTTGGTGAGCTGGTTGGTAAAGCTCGTGGAAGAATCGTCCTTAAAGGTCTCGGTATCAACGATATCAAGCTTGGACGCCTTGGCCTGCTCGGCAAAGGCGTCGGCAACGCCCGAGCTGTACGTATCGCCGGAGTTGTAGAACAGGGCGACCTTGGCGTCCGTATACTTCTCGGCCAAGAACTTCGCGGCGCTGGTGCCCATGGTGGGGTCGGTGAAGCAAACCTTATGGTGCAAACGTTGACAGTTTGTTACGGAGTTCCGTTTGTAGCGAGCGTGTTTCCAATGTTTCCGCAGCGTTTCGGGGGTGGCGTTTTGTGCTGCTCCCGCTGCCAGGCAAGCACGCGCCCGCACTTCACGCTAGAATGCACTCAACCTTTAAGCGGTTAATCCATCCATAAGATGCACGAAGGAGCTATCTATGAGCGAACCCATGCGCACCGTGAACGTCGGTCTGATCGGTCTGGGAACCGTCGGCGGCGGCGTGGCCCGTCTGATCAAGAGCCACCACGATGAGTACCTGGCAGCCTACGGCATCGACCTTAAGCTGACCCGCGCCTGCGCGCTTGCTTGGGAGCAGGCCGAGGCAGCAGGCATTGAGCGCGAGGCCTTTACGAGTGACTGGCACGATGTCGCAACCGACCCCGCCGTCGACATCGTCGTCGAGCTGATCGGCGGCGAGCATCCCGCAACCGAGATCTTCACCACTGCCTTTGAGCACGGCAAGCACGTCGTCTCTGCCAACAAGGCCCTGCTGGGCCGTCACGTCGAGACGCTTGCCGAGAAGGCGCGCGCGTGCGGCGTGCAGATTAAGTGCGAGGCCAGCTGCGGCGGCGGCATCCCCATCGTGAGCACGCTTGAGCACGACCTGGTAGGCAACAAGATCCTGACCATCGCCGGCATCCTCAACGGCACCACCAACTACATCCTGTCGCGCATGGACGCCGAGGGCGCCGATTACGCCGACGTACTTGCCGACGCACAGGCAAAGGGCTATGCCGAGGCCGACCCGTCCGCCGACGTCGACGGCTTCGATGCCGCCAGCAAGACAGCCATCCTCGCCTCCATCGGCTTTGGCACCCGCGTTACCACCGACGATGTGTACCAGCAGGGCATCCGCACCATCGGTGCCGAGGATATCGCCCAGGCCCGCGAGCTCGGCTACACCATCAAGCTGCTGGGCATCGCCCGCAACACCAACGCCGGCGTCGACGTTCGCGTGCATCCCACGCTCATCCCGGCAGACCATATGCTCGCCAAGGTCAACGGCGCCATGAACGCCGTCTACGTGGTAGGCGACGCCGTGGGCGAGACCATGTTCTACGGTGCCGGCGCAGGCTCCTTCCCCACCGCGAGCGCCGTCGTGGGCGATATCCTGTCGCTCTCCGAGCAGATCAGCCGCGGCGTGGCTCCGCTGCCCGAGATTGAGCCCTATGGTCACAACCTCGCCTTTAAGCCCATGGACGAGCTCCAGACTAAGTACTATGTGCGCCTGAAGGTCGCCGACCGCGTGGGTGCCCTGTCCGAGACGGTCGACATCTTTGCCAAGCACAACATCTCGATCTCGCTCATCAACCAGGTCGAGGACGGCAAGTCGGGCGCCAGCGATACTTGCTCGGTCATCTTCCTGACGCACCGCGCGCTCGAGAAGGACGTCCAGGCTGCCACCGCCGAGCTTGCCAACGTCGACTGCGTAGCCGAGGTCGCCAACGTCCTGCGCATCGAGGACGTTGAGGCTTGGACCGAAGGCGTCATGGCGAACTAGCTCAACGCTCGCCTAGCAATACACGCTTTGAGGGCTCCCGTCCGATGCGGGACGGGAGCCCTTTTGTCTCCTGCCCTAAGCACAACGGCAGAGCACATTTGCGCGAGCCGCTCATCGGTAACGCGGGCTACCGTTCACCGATATGCAAACACGGCCGATTCCAGTTACGGCTACGCTGTGCTGCGAATGTCCGCCCGCGATGAGAGGAAATACCATGTTGCTCGAGGGCAAGAAAGCAATCATCACCGGAGGCACGCGCGGTATCGGCTATGCCATCGCCTGCCGTTTTATCGAGGAAGGCGCCGCCGTCACCGTCTTTGGCTCGCGTCAGGAGACCGCCGATGCGGCCGTTGAGAAGCTGACAGCCGCCTATCCCGACGCCAAGGTCTGGGGCCGCTCCTGCGACCTCACCTCACTCGAAGCCGTGACCGAGGCCTTTACCCAGGCTGCAGCCGACATGGGCGGCTTGGACACGGTCGTCAACAATGCCGGTATCTCCCAGCGTTCACCCCTCTTGGACTACACGGCCGAGGAGTTCGCAAAGGTCATGGACCTTAACGTCGTCGCCGTCTTTAATGGCCACCAAGCTGCCGCCAAGATCATGACCGAGGCCGGCCACGGCGGCACCATCACCACCACGAGCTCGATGGTTGCCAAGTACGGCCAGCCCTCTGGCGTCGGCTATCCAACGTCCAAGTTTGCCGTCAACGGCATGGTCCAGTCGCTCTCGCGCGAGCTCGCCCCCATGGGCATTCGCGTCAATGCCGTAGCACCCGGTGTAACCAAAACCGACATGGTCGCCAACCTGCCTGAAGAGGTTATTAAGCCCATCGTCGCCACCATTCCGCTGGGTCGCATGGGCGAGCCCGAGGATGTCGCCAACGCCTTTGTTTTCCTGGCGAGCGACATGTCCTCCTACGTCACGGGCGCCGTGCTCCCCGTCGACGGAGCCGCCCGCTCTTAAGGGACCACAAGCCTCAGCTCCCAGCCTCAACATAGTCCAACAAAGAAGGCGCGCCGTCTGCATCAACTGCAGGCAGCGCGCCTTCTTCTGTTTGAAAGGGAAGCTGTGTCCCGGAATTCCGACTCAGACCGGGACGCAGCTTCCCTCAGGGCCATGTTTCGGAAAGAGCGCCCCGTTTTGAACGCCGATTCTGGGATACCGTTTCCGCAACGGATCTCTCGCGGAAACTGCATCCCACTCTGAGCGCCCATTCCGGGACACAGTTTCCCAACGGCCCCCGTTTCGGAAACCACATCCCGTTCCGAGCCTTCAAAGCGGGACGCGGCTTCCCCGAGAGAGTATCGACTACTTGCCGTCGTCGTCCTCGGCTTCTTCTCTTGCATAGAGCTCCAACATGCGGCGGCGGTATTCGCGCACGGCGAGCTTGGCGCGCTCCAGGCGGCGACGCTCGCGCGGGGTCAGCTCGGACGGGTCGACCTCATCACCATAGGTCTTATCGGCAAGAAGATGCGCCGCGTCCACGATGCGGGCATCGATGTGGCCGCTCGCCGCCTCGGCGGAAAGACGCTCGGCAATCGTATCGAGCGTAGGCAAGCCCTCGAATACGCGACCATGGCCATGCGAAGTCAGCAGCTCGTGCTCACGTGCGAGCAGGCTCGCCAAATCGTGATGGGCGCGCAGGATGTCGAGCGCATCGGATGGATGCTCGGCAACTTCTGCCACGGCGGCGACCGGCGCGGCGTCGACCACGCGGTAGAAGAGCTGCGCGAGCAACGGCATCAAGAACACCGTGATGGCACCGGCAGCGACCATGACCGACGCAATATCTTGCGACAGCGCGCCCGCGTTGACGGCAACGCTTGTCACGGCAACGATGATCGGCAGGGCCGTGGTGCAGTACAGGGCCACGGTAATGCGACCATACGCCGACACATCGCGCGTCGCAGGACAAATGCTCATAGAAATAAGAATGGGCACGGCACGAATAATCAACAACGCCACGATAAAGCCCACGAGCAGACCCGGGCGCGACGCCACGGCCGTCAGATCGATCTTTGCGCCCGATACGGTAAAGAATACCGGAATCAAAAAGCCGTAGGCCAGGCCATCGAGCTTGGTCTCGAGCGTATGGTTGCCCTCGGGGATGATATAGCGCAAGACAAAGCCGGCGGCAAAAGAACCCAACACGATGTCGAGATCAAAGACGGCCGAGAACGCCACGAGTGTGACCAGGATGAGCACCGTCAGGCGCACGAAGGTCTGCGACGTGGTATCGGCGCGTTCCTCGACAAACGCAAAGAAGCGGCTGCCGACACGCTTGGAGCGGCTTGGGACCACAGCCAGCAACACGCAAACCACCGCAAACAAGCCAAGGATTACGAGCGTTTGGATGCCAGTGCGGGCAGACAGCAGCACCGACATGGCGAGCACAGGGCCGAGCTCACCCCAGGTGCCATACGCGAGAATCGAGTCGCCCACACGCGTGCCAGTGAGCGAGCGCTCACGCATGATGGGCACGAGCGTGCCGAGCGCCGTCGAAGTGAGGGCAAGCGTCACGGCGATACCGTCGAAATGACTGACTGAGAACCACGGGGTAAAGCGCACGGCAAGCCAGGCGATACCAAACGTGACGACCCACGTCGCCAAGCCGTAGCGCCCCTCGACGCCCGTGATGCTCTTGGGGTCGATCTCAAAGCCGGCAAGCAGGAACAAGAAGGCCAGGCCCAGCTCGGACACAAGCGAGACCTCAGCATCTACATGGATGACGCCGAGCATATGGGGTCCCAGCACCGCGCCGAGCACGAGCAAAAAGACCGTCTCGGGAACGGGTTTTCCGGGAATCGCCGAGGCGATAAAAGGACTCGCAAAGGCCACGAGTGCGATGATGGCGAGCGAAACGAATGCCATGTGATGCCTTTCTCTTGTTTGCGCTTCACTGTAGCACCCTCGCCGTCCTCAACGCGCCGCGAGCTGTCGTATCATAGTGAGGTTTACAAACATGTGGCTCAAGGCGACCGCAGGGCAGACCCCGCAAACCGACCGCTGCCGCATACCGTACCGTACGCCCAACCGATCAGGAAGGCAGGAACCAATGGTCTCTCGTATCTACGTGGAGAAGAAACCCGGGTTCGACGTCGAGGCTCAGCAGCTCAAGGGCGAGCTGACCGAAATTCTCGGCATCAAGGGCATCGAGGCCCTGAGGATCATCAACCGCTACGACGTCGAGGGCATCGACGAGGAGCTTTTCCGCTCCTGCGTGCCGACCGTCTTTAGCGAGCCCCAGGTCGATGTGACCTACGACGAGCTCCCCGCAAGCGATGGCGCCGTCTTTGCCGTCGAATTCCTGCCTGGCCAGTTTGACCAGCGCGCCGACTCCGCCAGCGAGTGCGTGCAGCTCATCAGCCAGGGCGAGCGCCCCGCCGTGCGCTCCGCCAAGGTCTATATCATCTCGGGCGCTCTGGACGAAGCCGCCATCGAGGCCATCAAGCACTACGTGGTGAACCCCGTCGAGGCGCGCATCGCCTCGCTCGACCTGCCCGAGACGCTGTACATGGAGACCCCCGAGCCCCAGCCCGTCGAGGTGCTCGACGGCTTCCGCGAGCTCGACGAGGCCGGCCTTGCCGCCTTTATCGCCGATCGCGGCCTTGCCATGGACGAGGCGGACATCGCCTTCTGCCAGCAGTACTTCCGCGATGAGGACCGCGACCCCACCATCACCGAGATCCGCGTGATCGACACCTACTGGTCCGATCACTGCCGCCACACCACCTTCGGCACCGTCCTGGACGACGTGACGATCGACGACGCCGTGGTGCAGCAAGCCTTCGACCGCTACATGGAGATGCGCCACGAACTCGGCCGCGACGCCAAGCCCGTCTGCCTCATGGACATGGGCACCATCGGCGCCAAGTATCTTAAGAAGACCGGCGTCATGACCGATGTCGATGAGTCCGAGGAGATCAACGCCTGCACCGTCAAGGTGAAGGTCGATGTCGACGGCGAGGACCAGGACTGGCTGTTCCTGTTTAAGAACGAGACCCACAACCACCCGACCGAGATCGAGCCCTTCGGCGGTGCCGCCACCTGCGTGGGCGGCGCTATCCGCGACCCGCTCTCGGGCCGCAGCTATGTGTACCAGGCCATGCGCGTCACCGGCGCCGGCGACCCCACCGTCCCGGTTTCCGAGACGCTCGAGGGCAAGCTGCCGCAGCGCAAGCTCGTGACCACCGCTGCCGCCGGCTACTCCAGCTACGGCAACCAGATCGGCCTTGCCACCGGCCAGGTCAACGAACTCTATCACCCCGGCTACGTGGCCAAGCGCATGGAGGTCGGCGCCGTCGTGGGCGCTACCCCGGCAAACCACGTGCGCCGCGAGTGCCCCGCCCCCACCGACAAGATCATCCTGCTGGGCGGCCGCACCGGCCGCGATGGCATCGGTGGCGCCACCGGCTCCTCCAAGACCCAGAACACCGAGTCCATCGAGACCTCGGGTGCCGAGGTCCAGAAGGGCAACGCCCCGGTCGAGCGCAAGCTGCAGCGCCTGTTCCGCCGCGGCGACGCCTGCCGTCTGATCAAGCGCTGCAACGACTTTGGCGCCGGCGGCGTCTCAGTCGCCGTGGGCGAGCTTGCCGACGGCCTGTACGTGGACCTGGACACCGTGACCAAGAAGTACGACGGCCTGGACGGCACCGAGCTCGCTATCTCCGAGTCCCAGGAGCGCATGGCTTGCGCCGTCGCCGACGGTGACGTCGAGGAGTTCATGGGCTACGCCGCCGAGGAGAACCTGGAGGCGACCGTTATCGCCGAGGTTACCGCCGAGCCGCGCATGCGCATGGCATGGAACGGCGTCGCCATCGTCGATCTGTCCCGCGAGTTCCTCAACTCCAACGGTGCGCCCAAGCACCAGGTCGCCCACGTCTGTGCCCGCAGCGTGTGGCAGCCCAGCTGGGCCGGCACCACGCTCGCCGAGCGCATGACCTCGCTCGTCACCGACCTCAACGTCGCTTCCAACAAGGGCCTTTCCGAGCGCTTCGACTCCACCATCGGCGCCGCGACCGTGCTCATGCCCTTTGGCGGCAAGACGCAGCTCACCCCAAGCTCGGCCATGGTCGCCAAGTTCCCCGTGGACGGCGAGACCACCACGGCGAGCGCCATGGCATGGGGCTTCAACCCCTATCTGATGGAGGCCGACCAGTTTGCGGGCGCCTACCTGTCCGTGGTCGAGTCCATCGCCAAGCTCGTTGCCGCCGGCTTTGAGCACAAGCGCGCCTACCTCTCCTTCCAAGAGTACTTCGAGCGTCTGCGCACCGAGGCCGAGCGCTGGGGCAAGCCCACGGCAGCCGTCCTGGGCGCCCTCATGGCCCAAGTCGACCTGGGTGCCGGCGCCATCGGCGGCAAGGACTCCATGAGCGGTTCGTTTGAGGACGAGACCGGCGAGCTCAACGTTCCGCCGACCCTGATCAGCTTCGCCGTCGCCGTGGGCAAGGCCGCCCGCGCCGTCTCACCCGAGTTCAAGGGCCTCACGCACCGCGTCGTCCGCATCGCCCCCGCCACCTATGGCGAGGACTACCGTCCCGACGCCCAGCAGCTGCTCGCCGCGTTTGACGCCGTCGAGGCGCTCACTGCTACCGGCAACGCCCTGGCCATCTCCACGCCCGGCTACGGCTGCGGCGCCGAGAGCCTCTTTAAGATGTGCGTCGGTAACCAGATCGGTATCGAGCTTGCCGAGGATGTAGACGTGGAGAGCCTCTTCACCCCGCTCTACGGCAGCTTTATCGTCGAGCTCGCCGAGGACGCCGAGCTGCCCGAGGTCGCCGACGGCGTTGTCGTCGAGCCCCTGGGCACCACCGTCGAGGGCTATGTCATCGACACCGGCTCCGAGGTCATCGAGCTCGCCGAGCTCCAGGAGGCCTGGGAGAGCGGCATCGAGGGCGTCTTCACCTACCGCAGCGCCGGCGAGACCCCCGAGGTCGAGACCATCGACTTCCGCGCCAAGGATATCCACGTGTACGGCGGCGCCAAGATCGCCCGCCCGCGCGTGATCATCCCCGTGTTCCCCGGCAACAACTGCGAGTACGACAGCGCCCGCGCCTTCCGTGCCGCCGGTGCCGAGGCCGACACCTTCGTGATCAACAACCTCACGCCCGAGGCCGTCGCCGAGAGCACCCACGAGCTTGCCCGCCGCATCCGTGCAAGCCAGATCGTTATGATCCCCGGCGGCTTCTCGGGCGGCGACGAGCCCGACGGCTCTGCCAAGTTCATCACGGCGTTCTTCCGCGCTCCCGAGGTCACCGAGGCAGTCCGCGACCTGCTCAAGGCCCGCGATGGCCTGATGCTGGGCATCTGCAACGGCTTCCAGGCCCTGATCAAGCTCGGCCTGGTGCCCTACGGCGACATCGTCGACGCCACGCCCGATGCGCCCACGTTGACGTTCAACACCATCGGTCGCCACCAGAGCCGTCTGGTGCGCACCCGCATCTCGTCCAACTTGTCCCCGTGGCTGTCGCAGTGCAGCCTGGACGACCCCTACACCGTCGCCATCAGCCACGGCGAGGGCCGCTTTGTCGCCAATGACGAAGTGCTCGCCCAGCTGATCGCCAACGGCCAGGTCGCCACGCAGTACGTGGGCGAGGACGGCAAGCCCAGCATGGATCTCTCCGTCAACCCCAACGGCTCCGCACTCGCCATCGAGGGCATCACGAGCCCCGACGGCCGTGTCCTGGGCAAGATGGGCCATGCCGAGCGCCGCGGCGACAACCTGTACCGCAACGTGCCCGAGCATGTCCCCGGCGACAAGTTCATGCCGATCTTTGAGAGCGGCGTAGCCTACTTCGCTTAAACCTTTCCCATCGGGTACAATCCCCTCGGGTAACAACACCCGCCACCGGCACGCCCGGTGGCGGGTTCTTTTTTATTTGCGCGTATGGGAGAAGAACATCATGGAAAGCCGCAAGCCGTATCTCGCCACTCTGCCCGGACTCATCCTGGGTTGCCTCGTCTGCTGCGCGCTCTGGGGGTCGGCTTTCCCCTGCATCAAGATCGGTTACGAGCTGTTTGGTATCCCGGCGCACGATAGCGCCTCGCAGCTACTCTTTGCAGGTTTGCGCTTCACACTTGCCGGTATCCTGGTTATCGCCGGTATGAGTGCAGCCCAGCGCCGCCCGCTCGTCCCACAGGCACGCGATATCAAGCCCATCTTTATCTTGTCGCTCTTTCAGACCATCGGTCAGTACTTCTTTTTCTATCTGGGCCTCTCGCGCGCCAGCGCCATGTCGAGCTCCATCATCGAGGCCAGCGCCAACTTCCTCGCAATCCTCTTTGCCGCCCTGGCATTTCACACCGAGAAGCTCAGTACGGCCAAGGTGCTTGGCTGTGCGCTGGGCTTTGCCGGCGTCGCGCTCGTCAACCTTTCGGGCGCGGACGGCACCTTTGGCTTTACGCTCGACGGCGAGGGCTTTATCCTAGCCTCCACTGTCGCGGGTGCTCTTTCGACCTGCCTGATCGGCATCTTCTCGCGCAAGCACGACGGCGTCTTGCTTGCCGGGTGGCAGTTCTTGGTCGGCGGCCTGGTCCTCACCGCCATCGGCTTTTTGATGGGTGGCGCGCTCTCCCCCACAGCGATTGTCCCCGCCATCGCGCTCATCATCTACATGGCGCTTATCTCCGCGGTCGCCTACTCGCTGTGGTCGCGCCTGCTTGCCGTCAACCCCGTCAGCCGCGTCTCTGTCTTTGGATTTATGAACCCCGTCTTTGGTGTGGTGCTGAGCGCGCTGCTGCTCGGCGAGGGCGCTGGCACGAGCCTCGTTACCGTCATCGTTGCCCTGCTGTTGGTCTGCGGCGGCATCATCATCGTCAACAAACCCAAAAAAGCCTAGCGAGCTCACCTTTTTAGGGAGGGCATTCGCATACTTTAGCTTAATGGAGCACACTGGTTCTCGTTGATTTCGTACCGAGTCGCGGCGGCAGACGCCCGTCTTGCCGCACCGCGCCTGGGCATTATGGCCGGTGGCCCCCACAAACGCAAAAGGGGCGCACGACCATCGCAACGGTCGTGCGCCCCTTTTTTCTAGCGCATTTGTACGCCGGCTTTCTTTTTCTCGGCCTTGACGCGGTAGAGCTCCGCATCGGCAGCGCGAAGTAAGTCTTGCCAGGTGTCAACGCTATCGCCGACCCACGCGTAACCGATGGACATCCGCAATGCATACGGCACCTCGGCACGAGCGAGCTCGTCGTTAATCACCGAACACAGGTCTATGATGTCCTGCTCCGCCGTCGCCTTTTGAAGCACCACGAACTCATCGCCACCATAACGTGCGATAAAGCCACCAGACGCCGAGCAGACCTCTTTGAGCGTAGCAGATATGACCTGGAGGGCATGATCGCCCTCAACATGTCCATACCGGTCGTTAATCTGCTTAAAGCCGTCAGCGTCCATCATAAGCAGATACACACCCTCGGCCTGGTCAGTACCCGAGAACAGCGACAGCATATAGGTCTCAAAACGGTTGCGATTGTTAAGGCCAGTCAACGGGTCGGTCGAGATCAGCTGCTCCTGGCAGATGATGTAGAGCAGCAGGATGCTCAGCGTTATACCGACGCAAAGGCCCGGTACCGAAAACAAAACCTGGAAGGTACCGCCCACCAGAGCGGGAACCGCAAAAAAGGCGAGGGTGCGATAAATGGCCTTCTTTTGCAGGCTTTCGACTTTTCGAGCCTGAATAAAGGCTTGCAAGGACGTATATATGACGTAGCAGTAGCTCACGATGGGCTGGATCATATAAGCAAAGCCGCGACGATATACGCCCTGCGCATCGATATAGAACATAGCGTGCGTCCAGTAGCTGGTAAATGCCAGCACGACCACCAATGCGGTTGGCAACGTTAAAAGTACCACCCTGTAGGGCGTGGTCAGGAGCCGTGAGCCCTGCATCGTCTCGGAATAGAAAAACCAAATGAGGCACGCGATGGCGAACAGCGAAAACGAAACCGCGTTGGAAATCCAGTTGGCCGTGATGCCTACAGGAGTGCTCACGCCGTCCGAGAGCGTCCAGATCATATCGAAGAAAATGTAGGCAGCAGACGTGTAGCCCAGCATGCTAAACAAAAGCTGCTGGGTGCTCGAGAACAGGGAGCGACGGCTTCGCACGGCAAGCCCGATAAGAATAATCATGCACAGCAGGAATATCTCGATCTTGAGTGCCTTAACCACTAGACGCCCTCCCTTCAATATCCAAGTGGTCAGAATCGCCCGATTCGTGTCTGGGCAATAAACGCCCCTTACTCCGCAGGGGTAAAGGGAATAATAGCAGAGCGCCCGAACGTTGCTGTAAGACAGCTCTCGTTCGGGCGCTCTGACGGCGCGAATTGCACGCCGGAATCAATTATGGTTAACGGCCGTTACTCGCCGTCGATGTCGGTCGCGACGGCCTCCTCAATAGCCTCGACGCCTTCGACCGACAGATCTTCTTCGCCGTGGCAGAACTTCTTATCGACCCAGCCGGTCAGAATCGGGGCCATGATTGCCGTGATGATGACGGCGGTGGCGATCTGCGCATACGCGGTGGGCGCAAGCTCGGCATAGCGCGGAGCGACCTCGGCGAGGGCGACCGGCGTGGTCATGGCCGTGCCGGCAATGGTGGAACAAGCCACAGCCGCCTTACCGTTGCCGCCACACAGGCGCTCGAAGGCAAAGGTAATGGGACCGACGATAAAGAGCGTGATGAGGCCCAGCAGGATGCCCGAAATGCCACCGGCGATGAAGCTCGAAAGGCTCATGGACGCACCGAGCTGAAAACCAATTACAGCGATCGCGGGATTGGCGCCGGGAACCAGCAGGTTCTTGATAAACGGGAACAGGTTGCCCAGGACCATACCGATAACAAGCGGCAGGATGGATCCGATGATGGTGCCGACGGGGATATTGGCGAGACCCGAAACACCAAGGATGATCATCGTGACGGCGGGGCCGGCCGTAAAGAACAGGATACCGACAGCGCCCTGCTCGGACTCATCGCCGAACTCGCCCATGATGCCCGTATAGAGCGCCATGTTGCAAAACGTAATGCCGCCGATGATAGACACGGAGCTCAGACCCAGGAAGTTGTCGTTAAAGAAATATGCCACGCCTAGGCCGAGAGCCGCTGCGACGACCAGCTTGGGGATCAGCACGACGATACCGGTCTTGATGGCGCCCGGCGTGGACTTAAAGCTGATGCCGGCGCCCACAAACAGCAGGATCGCGGCGACGATGGTATTGGACCCACCGCGGCAGGCAGCCGTAAAGAAGCCGCCGATCTCAAAAACCTGCGGGCAGAAGGTGTTGAGCAAAAGACCGACGATCATCGGATAGATCATGATGTCGCCCGGGATGCGCGGAACCTTGAATTTCTTTTGCTCGTTGGCAGTCGCTTCCTGTGCCATGAAACCCCCATTTCCGCTGACGCGGAACAAAAGCCCACGTCATGCTTTGCTACAGTAAAGTTTGACCATGGTACCAGAAGAAATAGACCAGCTCGGTGAAAAATTCGACAAGTTGGGATGGAACGAGATTCGGCGCCCGCGACGCCACCCCTATATAAGGCTCAAGACAATATAGAGTACGATGCCCGAGACGCAGCACCACAGCATCGATTTTGTCTTGACCGCCACGACCACGACGCCGACGGCCGCAATCCAGGGAACCAAGGCAGGCCAGAGTCCCGCGTCGAACGCGCCGGAGCTCACCAAGTCGTTGGCGACCAGCGCGGCAAAGGCAGCGGGCGGGATATAGCCCAGGGCCTCGGTAATGCGGGGCGACAGGGTCCGCCCGCGCAAGGCGAACGCCGGCGCGATGCGAAAGAACGCGATAGCAGCCCACGACGACAGCCACAGAACCAAGAACTCGTTAACGGGCATCGCGGGCACCTCTTCCGTCAAATACAGCATCGCACGCCAACGCAATGGCAATGCCGGCCACGACGCTTGCCGGCACGGCAATATTCGTGAGGCCCAAAAACTTGCATACGGCGACGGACACCGCGCCCGAAACCGCCGCGACAACGTTGCCGCGCGACAGCCGCTGCGAAAAGAGCAGGCAGATAAAGAGTGAGGTGCAGACAAAGGCCGCAATGGCGGTGGGAACATCGACAACGGCGCCGACGATGGCGCCCGTCGTACACGAAACGCCCCATGTTGCGATAAGGATCACGTTGAGCACGAAGGACTCACGCGGGCCCCAATCCTCCCCTTCAACCAACTTGGCAAGCGAGATGCCGTATGCCTCCTCGGTAAGTGTCGCGGCAACAGCCAGCGTCTGACGCTTCGAGGCACCCGTCAGATGCGGCGCGATCGATGCCGAGTAAAGCGCAAAACGCGAGGAGATTGCGGCGACGCTCGCGACGATCGATACTGCAGGCACACCCGCCAGCCACAGGTTGCAGATCATAAACTGCCCGCTGCCCGTCACAAACGTGCTGCTCAGGGCAAAGACCATCCAGGGCTCCATTCCCGTCTGCCCCATGATCATTCCGCACGGCGCGCCTATTGCAACATAGGTAAGCATCACCGGCCAGACGATTCTAACGATTTTGAGCACCATACGCTTCTCATCCTGACAAGGTCTCCGAGCCGCATGTAGCGATACGGCAGAATCATCATCCGACAGCAATCGAGTTCACCTACAATTGCCACCGGATCGAAAGACACAACTTTTTAGGAAGTCATTATGACAGCTATCGATCGAGACCGGGCTCGCGCGGCCTTCAAAAGCTACACCGATGCCTACGACGCCACCAACCCACGCATCGCGCTCAAAATCGAGCATACGTACCACGTGGCCGAGGCATGCGATGCCGTAGCGCGCGAGCAGGGCTGGTCGTCAGAAGATATTGACCTGGCATGGCTTTGCGGCCTCCTACACGATATGGGCCGCTTTGAGCAGCTGCGACGCTGGGACACCTTTAAGGACGCCGAGAGCATGAGCCATGCGGCGCTGGGCATCGAGGTCCTCTTTGGCGAGAATCCCGCCGATGCACCCGCCGTAACGAGCATCCGCGACTTTATCGATGACCCGGCAGAAGATGAGCTCATCCGAGCGAGCATTGCCTATCACAGCGATTTCCGCCTACCCGCGCAGCTCGACGTGCGCACGCGGAGCTTCTGCGATATCGTGCGCGATGGTGACAAGATCGACATTATGCGCACCATCGCCGACAGCACCGTCGACACTATCCTCAAGGTGGACGAGAAGACGTTTCTCGGCAGCCGTTTCTCGTCGCCGACACTTGCCGCCTTTGACGAGCACCGCTGCGTCGCACGCGATGAGCGCGATGAGCCCGCCGACTTCTTGGTGGGGCTTATCTGCTTTATGTTTGAGCTCGTCTATCCAGCAAGCCGCGCGCTGGCGCGCGAACAGGGCGATATCCACCGCCTGCTCGACGCGCCCTTTGGCATTACGCGGCCCTTTACCGACCCCGCCACGCAGGCAACTTGGAGCCGCCTAAAGGACGAGATGCGCGACTGGCTGGCGCGCGCCTAGCGCTCAAGCTGGGCCAGCAGCTCCTCGACGACCTCGACGGCGTCCCCAACAACTTTGTACTGGGCAGCACCGAAAATGGGGGCATCCGGGTCCTCGTTGATGGCGATAATGCACTCCGCCCCACCGATGCCGGCAAGATGCTGGATGGCGCCCGAAACACCGATACTCACGAGAAGCTTGGGCGAAACCGATACGCCCGTCTGGCCAATCTGATGGCGATACTTCAACCAGCCGGCCTCCACGACGGGTCGCGTGCAGCCAAGCTCGGCTCCCAGAGCCCCGGCGAGCCTTCGCATCAACGGCAGGTTTTTCTTGGAACCAATGCCGCGACCCACCACGACCAGGCGCTCGGCATTGGCGATCGAGGGCTGCTGTCCCCACTCCTCGGCGGGAATCGAGATCTCGACACGAGCCTTAGCATCATCCGCAAGTGATATCTGGGTGATCGTGCCGGAGCGGCCGTAGTCGAAGTCGGGAGCCTTAAAGATACCGGAGCGCACCGTTGCCATCTGCGGACGGTGGTTGGGGCAAATGATGGTGGCCATCAAGTTGCCGCCAAACGCCGGGCGCGTCTGCTGCAGTAGGCCCGTCTCCGCATCCATCGAAAGCACGGTGCAGTCGGCCGTAAGACCCGTCTGCAAACGCACGGCAACGCCGGGTGCCAGTTCGCGACCAAAGGCGGTCGCGCCGTACAGAATTGCCTCGGGCTTGCGCTCGGCTACCAAATCACAGATCAGGCGAGCGTAGACTTCGGCATCGCTCTGACGCAAACGCTCGTCGCGACAGACTAGGACCTCGTCCGCGCCGGCGCAAACCAGATGCTCCAGGTCTCCGAGCGAGCCCTCGGGGCTCATGCCGACCAATGCCACCAGACGGCAGCCGCGAGCATCGGCAAGCTCGCGCCCCTTGCCCATGAGCTCGTAGGCCACGGGAGCCACGGCGTCGTGCTCGTCAGTCTGCACGAAGACCCAAATGTCTCGATATGCATCAAGGTCCACCGCACCAGCGGCCTCGTCACGCTCGATCGAGATAGCGTTGAAGGGGCAGGCGTCGACGCACCCACCGCACAGGATGCAGCCGTCGGTTACGTGGGCGCATCGGTTGGGTCGCTCGCCTTCCACTACGATGCCGCCCGAGGCACAGGCGCGAACGCAGCGACCGCAGCCGATACAGGCCTCGCTATCGATAATCAGTCCGCTCATCTATGCCATCCCCTCGATAATCTTGGCAAGCTTTGCCGCCTGCTCGGACGCCGTCCCCTCAACGGTCTCGCACGTTTGGTCACGGTCGGGCACAAACGAGCGCACGACCTGTGTCGGCGACCCGGCAAGGCCGCAACGCGCGGGGTCGGCGTTCACGTCGGCGGCACTGACCACGCGCACGTCCGCCTCCTCTGCCGCGCGAATACCGGCAATACTCGGCATACGCAACTGGCCAATCTCCTTGGCAGTCGTCATCGCGCACGGCATCTCCAGATACACCGTCTCCTCGCCGGCATCGCATCCGTGAATGAGCGCCAGCGAGCCACAGTTCGTAAAGCCCGCGCTCTGCACGCAACTCACGTCGGTCACGCAGGGAATCTCAAAGGCACCGGCAAGCTCGGGACCAATCTGGGCCGTATCGCCATCCACCGCCATCTTGCCGCAGATGAGCAGGTCGAAGTCCTCGTCGAGCGCCTCGATGCCGCATTTGAGAGCATAGGTGGTTGCCAGGGTATCGGCACCTGCAAAGGCGCGATCGGTCAGCAGCAGCGCGTCGTCGGCGCCTCGGGCGATGCAGTCGCGCAGCAGCGACTCGGTCGCGGGGATGCCCATCGACACCACCGTCACGCGCACATCCATGCCAAAGCCGATAAAGTCGTCCTTCAGCGCCAGCGCGCATTCCAAAGCGCTCGCATCAAAGGGATTAATGACCGCCTGCTTGCCATCGCGCACGATGGTATTGGTCTTGGGGTCCATCTTGACCTCGGTGCTGCCCGGCACCGCCTTGACGCACACCACCATATGGAAATCGCTCATCTTCACGCGCCCCCTTTCTGGACGAGCTCATCCAAGAGCTTCTCCGAAAACAGGTTACCGCGACCCAGCTGCCCATCAGGATCGAGCTGGAGCTTGAGTCGAGCCGATTCGACCATGGCCTCGTGACCGTACATCGTCTCCAAGAAGCCCGCCTTGATCTTGCCGACGCCGTGCTCGGCAGAAACGGCACCGCCCATAGCCGTTACCTCCGCAGCCCACTGGGCAAACAGCTCGCCACCGCGACGGTAGTCCTGCGCATCGCGCGGCAGGATGTTCACATGCAGATGGTTGTTACCGATGTGCCCCCAGGCAGCAGATTCAAGCCCGCTTTCGGCCAGTGTGCGGCGATAGAGGGCCACGACATCGGCAAGGCGTGCATTGGGCACCGACATGTCCGAACCCAGTTTGGTGATGGTGGGATCCGTGCGGCGACGCTCGTCGATAAGCATATTGACGCTCTCGGGGACCGCATGGCGGAAGAACCGCTGGCACTCGCGATCGACCTCGGTGCGCGCGACCCATGTCGCATCGTCACTGCCGCCCGCAAGCTCCAGTACCCACCCCAAGTGATACAGCTCCTCAGTCGCCTGGGCTTCGTCGTCGCAGTCGAGCTCCACGTAGACACAGACCTTGGCGTCTTTGTCGAGCGCAGGCAGCGAGGCAAACGCCGTCGACTGCTCGCGCTGGCGACGTAGAATATCCAGGGCGCCAGCATCGAAGTACTCGATGGCAGCCGCATGGGACAGGACGGGACGCACAGAATCGGTGAAGGACACGGCCTTGTCTTCGCTGTCGAAGAAGCAGCTCACGCCCCAAACGACCGCGGGTGCCACCTGCAGGGCAATCTCGAGTTCGGTGATGACGCCGATTGTGCCACACGCACCGATAAACAGATCGATGGCATCCATATCGTCAGCAACGAAATAGCCCGAAGCATTTTTTGTCTTGGGCATGGTATAGCCGGGAAGATCGAGCTCGAGTGTACGGCCCGCTGCCGTCACGAGCGACAGGTGGCGGCCCTGGGCAAAAGCCTCGCCGCGCCGAAGCTCAAGCAAATCGCCATCAGCCAACACGACGTGGAGTCCCGTGATATGTGGGCGCATGGGGCCGTAGGCGTAGCTGCGGGCACCGGAGGCGTTACATGCCGCCATGCCGCCCAGACAGGCAGACGCCTCGGTGGGATCGGTGGGAAAAAACTGCTCGGGAGCCTCTTGGAACTCCTCGTAGGCCTCAAGCGATGCCTGGTCCCAACCAGCGGTCGGCAGCACCTTCTTGCTCAGCTGCTTGCGCAGCTCCGAGAGCACAACGCCCGGCTCCACGCGCAGCAGAAATTGGCCTTGTTCATCGCGGCGAAGGCCCAAATAGCGATTCATACGGGAAGTATTGAGGATATGCCCGCCGTGGGGCACGGCGCCGGCGGCAAGGCCGGTTCGGGCGCCCTGAACCGTTACCGGAACACGCTCGGCATGGAGCTTTTCCAAAATGGCACGGACCTCGTTTTCCGTTGTCGGAAACGAGATGCTCGAGGCCTCGCCCGATGCGCGAGACTCATCGCGACCATACTCTTCGAACTCGTCGGTGAAGGGTTTGATGGTTGCAGACACGCGAACTCCCCCTTTAGCTAACTACAGTGTTTGCAGGGAGATGTTACCGCATCGTTTCGTCGACGTGTTCGAGACCGTCTCCATAATTGGCGATTTTTACGTTCGTGCAATTCGGCGAGCGGCTTGATTTCCTCGGCAGACGATGCTTTTGACACTTATGGCCCCGCCGTCGCCGACCGCGCGATTGACGCTCGAAAAAAGTTGGAGTATTTTTTGCCGCCTTCTACCTGCGGAGACGCCAATCCGTCAAGCATTTGGTCAGAAATTGGTCAAGTAGCGGCTGATACGGTCGGCGTCGACAGCCAAAACCGATAGAAGTTTTGGCCCAGAAGCAGGGAGGTTCCCATGGCATATTACTGGCCCCAGTACGGCATCGCCATCGAAGTCGACGACGATCCCCATCTCCTACCTTTCGACGAAGAGGCATTCCCCGATACGACGGTCTACCACGTTACCACCGATGTGATCTGCGACCCCGAGTCGTTCTCGGCGCTCGCCCACCACATCGCGCATATCCACGACATCGAGCTCCCTCCCGACTTCGACGAGCTCGTCTACTCGCGCCGTCTGATGCTTCACATGCTCTTTGGAGCGGACCCGTCCACCTTTGCGCGCGTCTATACCACCAAGGATGCCGCATGAGCGCGAAGAGGCCACCCCACTTTGTAGGCCTGGGTCGTCGCAAGAAGTTCATCGTTGCCTGTTTGGCCATCGTCTGCGCCCTTGTCGCCGTAGGACTATACGCTTGGCAGTCGCAGCCCGTACCCGAGGCGGGCGCTTCGGTTACGACGGCCGAGGGCAAAACGCGTCAGGAAATCCAAGATGAGCTCGACGCTATCGTCCGCGACAACATGATGACGATTTCGGTCGCGCCGGTCGCTCAGCTGCAGGAGGACGGCAAGCTGCGCGTCAACGTGCAAAACGTCCAAGACAATAAATTTCCCCAGCGATTCCGCGTCATCCAAAACGACGAGACCATGTACGAATCCGGTGTGGTCGAGACCGGCAAGACAATCGAGACGTGCCCCGCTGGCGACATCAAAGAAGGCGAGGCGTACATCGAGATCCAGGCACTCGATGCCAAGACCCTCGACAGCCACGGCAATCCGACACGTGTCAAGGTGCGGGTTGAGCAAGCCGAGAACTAGCTTTTCCGGCCGACGCGGCACCGCACGCAATTCACCAGCATTCGTCCAATCATCGCGGGGACGGCCCGCGGCGAATAGAAAGGAACGACCATGGACATCACCAGGAACATGAACGGAGCCAGAGCGCTCGTCGTGGGCGCAGGGCTCGCGCTCGCGCTCGCAATGGGCGCTGCCCCGACGCCAGCTATGGCGGCCGGGCGCGTTGGAACCACGAAAGTAATGGTCAGGACCGAGATCGACAACGTTGAGTTCAAAGTTCCGACGGTTATTCCCTTCGTCGCCAAGGCCGACGGCACGCTTCAGGGCCCCTCAGAAGACGCGACCACCATCGACAATCATTCGGCCTACGGCATCCATGTCACCAACATGAAGATCGACGCCATGAACACCTGGACCATTGCCGCCGACGCCAAGGCCGGAACCGCGCAGAACTCCATCGACTTTAAGGTCGGCCCCGACGGCGCGCTCCAGAACGCCAGCGCCGCAATGCAGGGGACGGGCCTCGATCTTTCCAAGAATGCAGCCTTCGACATGGGCTACCAGGGCATTGCCGGCGGCACGGACAAAATCAAGCTCAAGACAAGCGGAAACGTCGCCCGCGTCACGCGCGACATCTTCCACGTAACCGGCGAAGGCGATCAGGTTGCAACGATCACCTGGACGGTCGAGCCCGGTGCGCACACGGCATAAGGCCGTCGCCCTGGCCGCCGCCATCGGCATCTTGGCGTTTGGGCCAGCCATGGCCTTTGCCCAGCAAGAACAGGCGCAGGCCGCCACACAAGTGACGGTCGACCTCTCGGAGCTCGACCGCCGCGACCGCGAGGAACCGTTGGCGCAGACAGGCGACAGACGATGGCTCTTGGCAGCAGGCGCCACAGCAGCAGGCGCGGGAACCGCCGGCCTCGGTCTACACATCAAACGCAGCCAGAAACAAAACACGGACAGGCCGCACTAAATTAGCTAAGGAGACCCCATGGCATCGAAGAACCTTTTGCCCGTCGTCGCACTTTGCGGCGCGCTCGCAACCGGAACGCCTGTCGCCGCTTGGGCGACTCCCGTCATGGCAGACTCCTTACCAGCAGCCCTAAGTTCCGCCCCAAATCCGTCGAGTACCATTGCGTGCAAGCGTTTTTCGATCGCACAGGCTGCAATCTCAACCTCGGGATGCCTTCGTCGTAATACGGACGGTTCGATAGTCGTGGATATCAATCGTTCGAACAAGGCAAACGGCTCCCAGGCGGGGTACGCCGTCTGCACGTGGCGCTCGGTTGTGCTCGACGCAGATGGCGATCCATGCAATTTAGAGCTGCGCATCGACATCGCTTCGATCGATGACTCGGCGAACGGAGCGAAGGTCGCCTTCGACGGTACGTTTTTTGAGAAAGGAGGCGGTATATGTCTGGGCTGCGCCGCCGCGAATGCAGACGACACGCAGCCCACCCTCTCATTCACGGCATCGTTGCGGCTGACCAAAGCCGACACCGATGCCATCGCGGCGGGAGAAGCGTCCCTGCTGTTCTACGCCGTCAGCACCAAAGACACAGACGCTCATTTCGAGAAGCCAGCCGGATCACTCAGCCTTACACGAGGGATAGAGGCAGGCCCTATTGAAATCGATGTCCACGCGCAAAGCAGGCAACGCATTCTTGCCGACCCGGCGCTTCTCGAAATGGAGTGGAGCGGATCCGGAGCCATCGGAATTCTCCCCTCCGCGCTTGACGCCAAGACGCTCCCCTCAAACGACGAACCCATCAACGCAACCATACAAGAAGAGAGCGCGGACAAAGAAGCAGGTGCGGGCGACACGCCGTCGCCGACAAACAGCGTCCCAGCTTCTTTCGAAGCATCGAATGAGCCCGCTGCCGTTCCAAACGACCCCGAGCTCGCGGACAGTCTGGGGCTTGCTGATCCTCAAGAAATTGATGAGGGTAACTGCTGCGTGCTTGCCGCGCTCGACCACACAGAGGTCATCGACGCTGCGAACATCGAAGTTGCCGCCGCCAATCAGCCCGTCCGCAAGTCGGCCATCATCGCATTTCCCGAATCCATCGAAGTCGTCTTTTTGCCATCGGGCGAGGTCGTGGCCCCAACACTGCTCACCTTGTTGGGCGCCAAGAATACTCGAAACGAAATTAAAAAGGTCACGGTTGTCGAACCTGCAACCACCGCCAAGCTGCGTCTATACGCCGTTGCCCCAGACGGAGGCAAGACCTTGGAATTCGATGGCGACACACTCCTCGCCTGGCGACGTCTGGACATTATGCAAGACGTCTCGTATCAGATCGAACTCGTAGGGTTTGATCGTGCCCGCGATGCCAATATCATCGCCGCGGCTATTGAATCCCCACAGCGGCTTATGACGCTGCGCTTTGACTACTATCCCTATGTCCCGACAACCACCTGAGGCTTAAATGCTGCGCACCATTCCTAATACCACTTATATAACGTATTAGATGAGTCGCGATGTGCCTCGCATTTCGTTCTGCTACGATTGCCACGTTGGCATCAATACAGGAGGGCTCATGCCGGGCTTGGGAACAATCATCAACGTTGTGCTTTTAGTTGCGGGCGGTCTTTTGGGATTAGCGGGCGGCCGCTTCATTACACCGCGCATTCAAGACACGCTCATGAAAGCATCGGGGCTGTGCGTCCTGTTTATCGGCCTTGGCGGCACCATGCAAAAGATGCTCCTTATCGATGGAAAGGCGCTGGCGACCACTGGTACCACCATGCTCATTGTCTCGTTCGCCCTCGGCTCGCTCATCGGCGAGGCCGTCAACTTGGAGGCCGCCATTGAAAACCTTGGCGAATGGCTCAAGCGCAAGACTGGCAGTGAGGGCGATAACGAGTTCACCAACGCTTTCGTCTCGACTTCACTCACCGTGTGTATCGGCGCCATGGCCATTGTGGGATCGATCCAGGACGGCCTGCTCGGCGACTGGTCCACGCTTGCCCTCAAGGGCGCGCTGGACTGCATCATCGTCTGCACCATGACGGCGTCGCTTGGCCGCGGCTGCATTTTCTCCGCCCTGCCCGTCGCCGTGTTCCAGGGGACGATCACGCTGTTTGCCGGCGCACTCTCCCCCATCATGACTACGGCAGCCCTCGACAGCCTTTCGCTCGTAGGCTCCATGCTCATCTTCTGCGTCGGCGTCAACCTCATCCGTCCTCAGACCTTCCGCACGGCCAATATGCTCCCCTCCGTCGTCATCGCCGTCATCTACGCCCTCCTGTTCTAAATCTATCTACGCAGCAGTATCTCGAACACCTGTTTGATGCTGTGCTATGATATGAGGTCACCGAAGCTGCGTTAGGAGAGGAGAAGCGGTGGCCGACCAGGACATCAAGATGCTCATCGAGCGCATTATGGCCGAGGCCCGGACCCATCAGTCCGCCCGTTTCTCACATGAAGTCTACGCAGACGAGCCGATTCTCAAGACCGGCCGACAGATGCAGAACTTCCTCCCCGACCAGTACCGCAAAATGCGTGAGATATCGCGCTGGCAAGAAGACCCCAAGGGCGGCGCGGGCCGCTGGCTATCGGAGGCCGAGCTTTTCTACCGCCAAGGCTTGCTGATGGCCGATTTTGAGGACGACTGCCCCTACAACGGCACCTTTAAGTCGTACTTTCCCACCTACAACGCCATGAGCGACCGGCAGCTGCGCGGCTACTTTACCTGGCGTGCCCAAGTGCGCCGCGGAACCGTCGAGGAAACGTCTACGTCCTTTGCCTTTCTGTATCTCTATGAGCTGATTTGCGGCATTGGCGTAGATGACCCGCTCGATGGTTTTAACAAGATCAAGGCCTTTTGGGATGCCTACCGCGCCTTCGAGCCCGGCATCGACCGGTTTGCACGCGTGTGGTTGCAGGACTACGCCGTGTTCCACGGGCTTGACCCCAAGCTGCTTCGTGATTCTAAAACCGTCATGTTCGATAACGCCCTTATCGAGCTGCGGCGCGCGGCACGAGACCTTGTACCAGCACCGGCGCCGTCCGGCCAGACCCCCAAGCGTCGCAAAACCTCCGAGCCCACGCTCCCCCTTCCGCCCGATGAGGTGCGCGAGGAGCGACTCATGGCCGCCATCAACGCCCTCTCCACGTACAACCTAAGTAACTCGCGGCTCGACCACAGCCACCACCGCGATCTGCGCCACGTGGCATGCGCCGTGTATGTCCGCATGGCGCGCTACTATGACACGCACCGAAAGACCGGCATCGTGGCGAGTTTATTTGGGGAGGAGACGGCCATGCCCTACACCATGTTTGCCTCGGCCGTATTCTTTGCGCCCGAGCGCCACGAGGACTGCGAATACCGCCTGGATCCTATCCATATCTACCGTTGCCAAAACGGCTTTTGGGAATGCATGCGTATCCATGGCAGTAGGCAAAAGAGCAGCAAGCTCGGTGAAATGATGCGCGCCTGCGACCAACGCCTGCGCCTGGCGCTGGACCCCGCCCATCCCCTTAAGGAAGAAAAGGTCCCCAAATATCTGGCCAAGATTATCGATGACGAGATTGTGGCATGGCTTTCGTGGGACGCCGCACACCAGCCCGTCAAGATCGATATCGATCTGAGTCAGCTGGGGCACATTCGAAGCGCCGCCGCGCAAACGCGTGAAGCGCTTTTGATCGATGAAGAGCGCGAGGACGGCGCACCTGTGGAAGCCGAGGCGACGCTTATCGAGCAACCGAACACCGAGTCTGCGCCCGACATGACTGCCGAACCTGGCGAGATGACCATACAGCAAGACGAACCCGACGAGCCGACCGTCTCCACCGAAGAGTTTGGCGTCGTGGCACCGCTTCTCGCGCCGACGCCCGCGTTCGCAGCCGTTGCGCCCGCTGACGCCACGAACGAACTCACGCCTGCCGCAGACGCCTATCTCCGCGCGCTGCTCGAGCACAACGCAGTACAGGCGGAATCGGCGGTAGTGCAATCGGGGCAGAGCGAGGACATGCTCGTCGACAGCATCAACGAGGCGCTCTTTGACCTGGTGGGAGACACCGTTATCGAATTCGGCGCGGCAGGACCGCAAATTATCGAGGATTACGAAGCAGACGTGAGAGGATACCTAGACTATGAGTGATATCGCATCCGCAGCACCCCGCGTGCCCAAGCGCGTCGCCGCCGTCATTCTCAACTCACTCAAGGGCGGCGTGGTCCCGCGCATCGGCCTTCCCTACATCACCGTAGGGCGCGAGGTCGAGATCCGCGCCCTGCTCACCGATCTGAGTCTCATCGCCGACGGTGGCGCGAGCTTCCGCTTTCTGGTCGGTCGCTACGGCGCCGGCAAAAGCTTTTTGCTCCAGACCATCCGCACGCACGCCATGGGCGAGGGATTCGTCGTCGCTGATGCCGACCTGTCGCCCGAGCGCCGCCTGCAAGGCGGTCAGGGGCAGGGCCTTGCCACCTACCGCGAGCTCATCCGCAACATATCGACCAAGACGCGCCCCGAGGGCGGTGCGCTCAACCTTATTTTGGATCGCTGGGTCGCCTCGTGTGCCGACGTCGACGAGTCGGTCGTCAATGCCCAACTGGCCCCGCTCGAGGAGATGGTCCACGGCTTCGACTTCACCCGCATGCTCCGCCGCTATCGCATGGCCGTATCCGAGGGCGACGAAGAAGCTATGAGCCGCGTGACCAAATGGATTCGTGGCGAGTACCGCACCAAGAGTGAGGCACGCGCCGAACTGGGCTCCTCGACCATCATCAGCGATGACGACTGGTACGACTACATTAAGCTCATTGCGCGCTTTTTGGTCTGCAGCGGCTACAAGGGCATGCTGGTGCTCATCGACGAGCTCGTGAATCTGTATAAGATTCCCAACGCCATCACACGCCAATACAACTACGAGAAGATCCTGACCATGTACAACGACACGCTCCAGGGCAAGGCGCAGTACCTGGGCATGATCATGGGCGGCACGCCGACCTCCATCGAGGACCGCCGCCGAGGCGTGTTCTCCTACGAGGCCCTGCGCAGCCGACTCGCTCAGGGCCGCTTTGCGCGCGAGGACCTTAAGGACATGCTCGCGCCCATCATCCGCCTGCAGCCACTCACCTATGAGGAGTTGCTGGTGCTGATCGAAAAACTCATGCAAATTCACGCCGGCTACTTTGGCTGGACGCCCACGCTTACCGAGAACGACTTGGTGGACTTCCTCAAGATCGAGTTCGGTCGTGTGGGAGCCGACACGCATCTGACGCCGCGTGAAGTTATTCGTGACTTTATCGAGCTGCTCGACATCCTATGCCAGAACCCTGACGCCAACGTAGCCGAGCTGCTGCAAAGCGTCGGCGGTGACGCGCTGGCGCCAGCAACCGCAACAGGCGACACCGATACCGCAGGCGGCGACCGTAACTTCGCCGAATTCACCATCTAACCTGCCAAAAAGGGACAGGTTTATTTTGGCAGGTTTTATCTGGACAAACGTCGAGGCATTAATGCAGCAAGCCACTGCCCACCGCGTTGAGAGATTCGCTTTTGAAAGGAGGCCTCGTGAACGCCTTTGACCGCTACGCCCCGTTTATCCAAGACTTCATCTACTCCCACGATTGGGAGAGCCTGCGCTCCATTCAGGTTGCGGCGGCAGATGCCATCTTTAACACACAAGACAATGTACTCCTGACGGCATCCACAGCTTCCGGCAAAACCGAAGCGGCCTTCTTTCCCATCCTGACCGAGTTTTGGGAAAACCCGCCCGCAAGCGTGGGCGCCCTCTACATTGGCCCCCTCAAGGCGCTCATCAACGACCAATTCGTCCGCCTCAATGACCTGTGCGAAGAGGCCGACATCCCCGTCTGGCACTGGCATGGCGACGTCTCGCAATCGCACAAGGCCAAGCTTATCAAAAAGCCAAGTGGCATCCTACAGATTACGCCCGAGTCGCTCGAGGCGCTCCTGATCCATAAGCACATGGCGATCCCGCGCATGTTCTGCGACCTGCGCTACATCGTCATCGACGAGGTCCATTCGCTCATGCGCGGCGACCGCGGCGGGCAGACGCTCTGTCTTATCGAGCGCCTCTCGCGCATGGCAGGCGTGCAGCCCCGCCGCATTGGCCTTTCGGCCACCATCGGCGACCCCGAGCGCACGGGCGCCTTTCTCTCGCAGGGAACGGGACGCGACTGCGTTATCCCCCGTTTTGAGGAACCGCGTCGCGTGTGGCGCATCTCCATGGAGCACTTCTACAACTCGGGTCCCCAGGCACAGCAACGGGGATTCGAGAGCACGGGTCCTCAAGAGGCCGAAGTGCTTGCGTGCGAGCGCATCGAGGCGGCATCCGCGGCACTGCCCGCCGGCGCCCAAGACATGCGTCACAGCGGACAGCTCACGCAAGAGGAGCGCCGTCAACGTCGTGAGCGGGCACGGGGCAAAGCCGTTCCCAAAGACCGTCGCACTTCCTCGGCCCCCGAGGGCGAAGTCGACATCCCACGAGCGACCGAGCAGGCGCTTCTCAACCCCACCGACACGGCGCCCGACAACGCCGACCCCGGTATGGGCTATATCTTTGAGCATACGCGCGGCCGCAAGTGCCTGGTCTTTGCCAACTCGCGCGAGGAGGCAGAGGCCGTGTGCTCCATGCTGCGCAGCTACTGCGAAAGTCGACACGAGCCCGACCGCTTTCTCATCCACCACGGCAACCTTTCGGCATCGCTGCGCGAGACGGCCGAGGAGCTCATGCGCGACGAGGAGCAGGCGCAGACAACCGTCACCACCTCTACGCTGGAGCTCGGTATCGATATCGGCCGTCTGGAGCGCGCGTTTCAGATCGATGCGCCGTTTACCGTCAGTTCCTTTTTGCAGCGAATGGGCCGCACGGGACGCCGCGACCTTCCGCCCGAGATGTGGTTTGTCATGCGCGAGGAAGAGCCTGAGCCGCGCACGATGATGCCCGAGACCATTCCTTGGAAGCTCCTGCAGGGCATCGCGCTCGTACAACTCTATCGCGAGGAAAAATGGGTCGAGCCGCCTGAGCTCGATCGACTCCCCTACAGTCTGCTCTATCACCAGACCATGTCGACCCTCGCCAACACCGGAGAGCTCACGCCGGCCGAACTTGCCCAGCGCGTGCTCACACTGAGCTATTTCCATAGTATCTCGGCCGATGACTATCGCGTGCTGCTGCGTCACCTCATTAAGATCGACCATATCCAGGTCACCGAAGGCGGCGGGCTCATCGTGGGTCTCGCGGGCGAGCGCATCATCAACAACTTTAAGTTCTACGCCGTGTTCCAGGAAAACGAGGAGTTCACTGTTCGCAGCGAGTCGGCCGAGTTGGGCACGATCGTCAATCCCCCACCGCCCGGTGAGCGCATCGCCATCGCAGGCCATTGCTGGATTGTCGAGGAAGTGGACTGGAAGCGTCATACCGTCTTTGCCACGCAGGTCAAGGGCCGTGTGCCGGCCTACTTTGGCGACTGCCCCGGTGACATCAACACGCATGTACTCGAGCGCATGCGCAAGGCGCTCAACGAGCACGCGACATATCCGTACCTCATGGGTAACGCACGGGCCCGCTTAGCGCAGGCTCGTCATACGGCCAAGCTTTCGGGTGCGGGAACTAAACCGCTCATCAACCTGGGCGGCGATACCTGGGTGCTCTTCCCCTGGCTGGGCAGCTACGCCTTTTTGGCGCTCGAGCGCATGCTCAAGATTAAATGTGCCGCTGAGCTGGGCCTTCGCGGACTCGACCCATCACGCCCGTACTTTATGCAGTTCAAGATGAAGGCCGACGAGGAGACGTTCTTTGAGGTGCTCGCCGCCGAAGCCGAGAAAGACTTCGACCCCATCGACCTCGTCTATCCCGGCGAGGTGCCTTACTTTGATCGGTACGACGAATTCGTTCCAGAAGAGCTCGTGCGCAAGGGCTTTGCCGAAGGTGTGCTCGACATCGAGGGTATGAAGCAGCGCGTTCTCGGCTGGCGCGACCACGCCTAAGACCAGTCTTTTTGGGACGGGGAGACTTATTTGTCGTGAAGGACGGTGCCGAGGAAGTCGGTGTCGAAGGGCACGGCTTCGGCAAAGGCGTAGTTGCCGTCGCTGGCGATGAGCAGGTAGTTTTCCTCGCCGCCGAACTTCGCATCGCCACATGGGACCACCCAGGCGTGGGCGAATACCTCGAGTGCCGTGGCGGCGCAATCGCGCAGGAACGTCACATCGCTCCCCTCGCTTGCGCTCACGATATTGGCAACGTAGACGCCGCCGACATTTAGGCTGCCCCGCACCAAACGCAACGCTTCAACCGTCGCCAGCTCGCGTACGGGCTCGGCACCGCCAAAGCAATCGCTCACGACTACGTCGTAGCGACGATGGCCCACGCTCGTCACACCCAGATACGAGCGAGCCTCAGCGGTTATCACCCGCAGGCGATCGCCCGCCGCGCGCTCCAGCTCGTCTAGGTAGAACCATCGGCGCGCCAGGCGCGTAATCTCTCCGTCATACTCGATAACATCCATGCGCAAGTCCTCGTGCGACATCAGAGCGAACTTGGGATAGGCAAACCCGCCGCCGCCCAGCATGAGCATACGGTCGATACCATGCCCGTAAGCATCACGCATTGCGTCCTCAGCCTCAAACACGTCGTCAAACGCGCGATAGTACGCAAAGACGGGCTCCGCCCAGCGTTCGCCAACGTAACTCGCGCTTTGGTAGACGCCGCCTTGCACCAATACACGGACTTCGTCGCCGCCCTCATCGTGCACGCGTTTCACACGCGCCAACCCATTGCGGGTTCGCGCAACCTGCAGACAGGCAGCACGAACAGCGACAGCGGCCGCACCAAGCGCCGCGGCCCCCAGAGCAACGCCGGCAACGACGCCGGCAGAAACACTCGGCTTGTTCATCTAGAGCTCCTTTTGCAGATAAAGGCCATGGTCATAAAATCCAAGATGGCGATAGTACTCGCGTGTGCCAATCGCGCTAATCACGTTGATACGTGCATAACCAGCATCCCGGGCAATCTCGCACGCACGCTCTACGAGCAAACGTCCCAACCCGTGATGCTGCGCCGCCTGGCCTTGATCCCCCACGCGTGCCGCCATGCCATACACGTGTACCTCGCGAATCATCGCCTCGTCCGGCGTCGTCGGCAACTCGTCTGCATGCGCGGCAACAAACGAATGGTCGGGCAGCGACAACCGCAAAAAGCCCGCGATCTTGCCCTGCGGCGTCACCCACTGCAAAAAGCGCTCGTAAGTCACCGGCGTCTCGTATGCCACCTCCTCATCAAGAGATAGCTCATCCAAGTCGGCACCAGCCGTGCTGATCTCGCGATAGCGAATCTCGCGCACCGTCGCACCATCCCCCCGAGCAGTCAGGCGGTTCTCGACGAGCTGACGCAGGTTGGGCTTCTTGTTGCCCACCATGATGTCGTCGGAGCTAAAGTCGCGGATCATGCGACTGATGCGGCAGAACGTCGGCGTCACCACGATATCGTCGGCCAACACATCGAGCAGCTCTTCCTCGGTATAGGGGCGCCATTCGCCGCGCTCATAGCAGCCCACCAGACGCGAGCCCTCGATGAGCGCACACGGGTAGACCTTGACCTCGTCGGGCATAAAGGCCCCCTCGGTCATAAAGCACTCGTAGTCGCGCTTGTCCCCCTCGGGCGTGGCGCCCAGCAAGTTAAGCATAAAATGCGCGTGGATCTTAAAGCCAAACAGGCGCGCAAGCGAAAACGCCCGCTCGATCTGCGCCACCGAAATGCGACGCTCGTTGATATCGAGCAGGTGCTGGTCGAGACTCTGGATACCCATCTGGATCTTGGTGCAGCCCAGGCGGCGGATAAGCGTGAGGGCCTGCGGCGTTACAGCATCGGGGCGCGTCTCGATAACGAGCCCCACCACGCGATGCTTCGCCGTCTCATTGATGCGCTGCTGACGCTCAAGCTCCTCCATCGTGGCCGTCTGCCACTCGGCGACCTCGCCCCACGGCGTGCCGGGGCCGTACAGACGACGCACCGCGCGGTTATAGCCACCCACGGTAGCATCCACACGCCCCTGCTCGTCGGCAACGCCGCTCGCAAGCTCAACCTCATCGGTCGCAATACCGGCAGCGCGATAGCGTTCGCGTCGCTCCGCCACCACCGGCGGCAGCGCATTGGCAGGAGCATCGTCGAGCAGGCGCCCCGCCTCGGCACGGCTGATACCCGGACGCGCCAACATGGGGTTGGCCGCCACGCCGGCCACGGCATCGTCATTGAGCGCGCGGAAGAGCTCCGACATAAACCATGTCTGATAGCCTTCCGGATAGTCGCTCCAGGTACCGCCGAGCACAATGAGCTCGATCTTATCGGTCGCATGCCCCATTTGCGAAAGCGCCGTCAAACGGGCACTCACCTGCAGATACGGATCGAAGCAGTTTTGCTCCGCACGGGCACACGCCGGCTCAGCATGCAGATAGCTCTTGGGCATGCGCAGGTCGTTGGGGCAAAACAGGCAATCGCCCGAGCACGGCCAGGGCTTGGTGATGACGGTAATGGTCGCCACGCCCGAGGCCGTTCGGCGCGGCTTCATACGCAGCACCTGCAGCAGTTGACGTTCCAGATCGGAATCGACATTCCACGCAGCCCACCGAGCCGGCTCCTCACGTTTAACCCGCTGGTAGAACGGCAGCAGACGGCGCTTGGCCAAATCGCGTTTGTCGGCACCCTCGCGGCGCGCCTCGGCATGTATCAATTTGACGAGCGCTTTGTCGTCCACGGTCTCGCCGCGACGCAGAGCCTCGAGTATGTTCAAGATAATCTGTTCCATGCCCCCATTGTAAAGGCAAAGGCGCCGAAGCCAATCTCGGCTTCGGCGCCTTCATCAAACAGCATGCCTATATGTACCGATCTCCGAAAACCTCATGTCACTCCGGATCAAACGACATGTCGCCCGAACCGACCTCAAAACGATACGTGGCAGACTTATCGCCGTTATCGAATTCAAGATTCAAAACGGTCTCGCCGTCGTAGCCAAGCGGAAGGAAATCGCTCTCGAAGTCGCCGCTGCCCAAGGTGAGGCTCGCCTTAAAGCCCGTCGAGTTCGGAACAGTTATCTCCACGTCGCCCGAGCCCACACTCACGTCCATCGACTTCGCGGGGGCCTGATAGAGCTCGAACGTCACATCGCCCGAACCGACCTCGGCATTCAGGGTATCGGTCACGGTGCCAGTAAACTCAACATCTCCCGAGTCCAAAGTCAGGTTGAGGTCATGGCACGCAATGCCCGCGGCCGTCAGATCACCCGATCCCACCTTCGCCGTAATGCCGACCAGGTTATCGGCAACTTCGCGCGGCAGTTCGACGGTAACCGTGCGGTCAATGGCGCGCTCGTCATCGCAATCGAACTGGCGAATCTTGAGCGTAGAGCCCTTGATTTCGGCCAGGTTCTGGGTTGCCGCATCGAAGGCAACGGTCCCCGTTGCCACGCGACCGCTTTCAATTACGCGCACCGGCCCGCCGGAGACGTGTTTGACCTCGACCGTGCCCGACGTCACATCCAGGTCAAGCGATGTGAACGCGTCGGCATCAAACGTTTCGCTCGAAAGTTGCTGAGGCCGAGCGGAATAGCTGCCGTCGTCCAAGAGATTGTCCTCGTCAACCGCATCGTCCATACCAGACAAGCCGGATACAACATCGTCGAGATCCCACGGGCCATCAAAATGAATCAAAGTCCATGAAATGCCAAAAACAAGCCCGATAATGAGCACAAACGCTCCGATGCCAATGCCCAGGCGTAGCTTGGATTCATGCGAAAGCTTCATCATTCGTCACCCTCTTTGGCACACGGCTCAGCGGTGGCTGCGGTAGCCACGTCAGCATCAGGTTCCGCAGAAGTATCCTTCCCCTGGGCCTTGACCGCCACCGGCGCCGGACCAACCTGGATATCCCCGCGCGCCCAATCGCCATCGAGCGCACGCGCCACCCAGTGATAGATGGGAATCGTAAAGAAGATCAGTGCGGGAAAAGGGCTGGCACCAACCAGGAACATCAGCAAAAAGAACAGCAGCCAGCACACGGCCCAATACGGGAACGACTGGAAGGGGCCCTTCACCGGAGTCGAGCCAACTGCGTGGCCACTCGTCGCCTGCGCCGTAGCAGCGTTGGCGGCCTGTGCACTCCAGCTTGCCGCCTGTGCCGCCTTAGCCGCGGCATCACTCGCCTGCGTTGCCGCTTCGGTGGCGCGCACCGCCGCCTCATGGGTGCGAGCGCGCTCTGCCGCCTCGGCCTCGCGCTGGCGGGCGCGGTCCTCGTTCTCAAACTCGATATCGTCCTCGATCTCGTCGCTCGGATTGAGCAGCTCGTCCAGACTCACGCCATAAAGCTTGGCGAGCGAGATCAGGTTCTCGGTATCGGGCGAGCTCTCCGCGCGCTCCCATTTGCTGACCGCCTGGCGCGACAGCCCCAGCTTTCGCGCCAGTCCTTCTTGGCTAAAGCCTTTGCTGCGGCGAAGGTCGGCGAGCCGCTGCGCAGTTTCTACATTCATGGTTCCTCCTATGCTTTTGCCAGCCGTGCCGCCGGACCGCTTTTGTTCTTAAGGCGCCTTGCACAGTTAAAATCTATCCGCCACCGCCAAAAACATGCCACCTATTTTAGTGGGATTTTTGACAACCGGCGGTTGCGGGCGCGCATGAGCTGCGAAAATGTGTCCAAACCAAGCAATGACCCGCAGCCCGGTTGTCCCCGTTGCGGCGTTTAACGGTAGTATGGTCGTACCGTTTATTCCGCACCGCCAACGGAGGGAGTCCCGCGCCGTGAACCGCGATTTCGCCTCATCGCTCATCCAGCTCAACAACACGTTCTATCGCGAGCACTCCGCCTCCTTCTCCGATACGCGCCAGGCCCCGTGGCCGGGCTGGGTCCGCACCATGGACATCGCACTCGAACAGCTCGACGTCGCCACCATCGAGCATCCCGTCCGCGTCTTCGATCTTGCCTGCGGCAATATGCGATTCGAGAACTTTGCCGCCGGCGGCGCACTTGCCGCCAAGGGCGTCGACGGCGCAAACCCCTCGGCAGATGCCAGCTGCCCGTTTGAGTTCTATGGTGTCGACTCGTGTCAAGATTTGGCTATCGATGCACATGGCCACGCCCTGCGCATTCCCAACCTGCACTTCCAGGAACTCGATGTGCTCGACGCCCTCATGAAGCTCAACCCCGCCGAGACGCCCGATGTGCTTTTCGACGCCCCGCTCGCCGACATCTCGGTCTGCTTTGGCTTTATGCACCACGTGCCATCGTGCGAGTACCGCGTACGCGTGCTCGACGCCCTGGTGCGTCAGACGCGCCCAGGCGGCATCATCGCCATCAGCTTTTGGGAGTTTATGAACGACGAGCGCATGGCGCGCAAGGCCGTTCGAGCCGAGGCTCGCGCCGAGCTCACCCCGCCGTTTGAGGGTTACGCTTCCGCGCAGTTTGAAGCCGGCGACCACCTCATTGGCTGGCAAAACGACCGCCACGCCTACCGCTATTGTCATCACTTTGACGATCAGCAGATCACCGACCTGGTGCGCGGCGTCCGTACGTTCTACAAGAGCGGCGAGGTCCCCGTGCGCGAGCTTGAGCGCTTCCATGCTGACGGTCGCAGCGGCGATCTCAACCGCTATGTGATTCTCAAGCGCCTGTAGGCACCGACGACTCGCCGTCGAGCCGCACCGCGTCTTTCGGGCAAACTATGCCCACCCCTTTTTCAACCCATTGACGAAACGCACAGCTATGCGTTCCATAATTTTGACCAAGGAGCCTCATGGGAGCCGTCCACGTTCGCACGCCTAAGAACTTTGTGCTCGAGGAGCGCTTGGAACGCTACGCCGATGCGATTGAGACGAACCCCGAGGCATATGCCGGAGATTGGCGCAAGGTTTGCGCGCCGGCTGGCGGCAAGCCTTTCGGACACCTTCACCTTGATCTTGGTTGTGGCAAGGGAACGTACCTTGTAGAGCGTGCGGCCCACGAGCCAAACACCCTCTTTATCGGCATGGACCAGGAGCCCATCTGCATCGCCTATGCCGCGCAGAAAATCTGCGAGCAAGAGCTATCCAACGCACTTGTCCTGCCCCGAGGTGCCGCATCGCTGCCGCAGCTGTTTGCCGCAGGCGAGCTCGATGCCATCACCATCAACTTTCCCACGCCGCAGCCCAAGGCCAAGTACGCCAAAAAACGACTCGTCCATGTCGACCATCTGATGCTCTACCGCCCGCTCTTTTCGGCCGGTGCCACCGTCACGTTGCGAACCGACAGCAAGCCATTGCGCGATTACGCCCTGGGACAGTTTGCCGCGGCAGGCTACGACACGCTTTGGGTAAGTGACGACGTCCGCCGCGACCATCCCGAGCATCCCGAGACCGAATATGAATGCCGCACGCGCGAGATGGGCGCCGCCGTCTATGGCATTTGCGCCACACCCGGTGCGCAGCCAACCGACGAACAGCTCACAGCGGGCCGCGTGCAGGAGCAGAGTCTTGCCTGTTACCTGCCCGATAACCTCGATGAGCTCACCTATGTACCTCTGGGCATGGAAGAGGCCGTCGAGAACTTTAAGAACCGCGCCCGTAAAGGCAAGAAACGCCTGCCTCAGGAACGCTAGCACCGCGCGCCCATTTCCTGCATTTTCTCGCCCGCTGGCACCCCGCGCCGCCGCTACGCCATAATAGTTGGCGGACAAACGGCGAGAGAAAGCAACCACATGGCACAGACCACGACAGATATCACCGCCAGCACCGTTTCCGGCGCCGGCGCCGCCAGCTCATTCTCGGGCGGCACGGGAACCGAAGCCGAGTTCGGCTCGCTCGGCGCGCTCTCCCCCACCTGGGGGGAGCCCGAGGACGGCAGTGAGCCCGAACCATGGCTCACGCCCGATCAGGCCTTCGAACACTTCTTTGAATGGACGAGCGACCGCGGCATTGAGCTGTGGGATCACCAAGAAGAGGCCCTCATGGACCTGGCGGCCGGAGATCACGTCATTTTAGGCACACCGACCGGATCGGGTAAATCGCTCGTCGCGCTGGGCATGCTCTTTATGGGCATGGCGCAGGGCAAGCGCTGCTACTACACGGCTCCTATCAAGGCTCTGGTCAGCGAGAAGTTTTTCGACCTTGTGCAGGTGCTCGGCCGCGATAACGTCGGCATGATCACCGGCGATACGCATATCAACACCAAGGCGCCCGTCATCTGCTGCACGGCAGAAATCCTTGCCAACGACGCACTGCGCGAGGGCGAAGATGCCGATGTTGGCTGCGTCGCCATGGACGAGTTCCACTACTTTGCCGACCCCGATCGTGGTTGGGCCTGGCAGGTGCCGCTGCTCACCCTGCCTCACACGCAATTCATGCTCATGAGCGCCACGCTCGGCGATGTCACTGCCATCGCCGCCTCACTCGAGGAGCACACCGGCGCTGCTTGCGACTTGGTTGTCGACGCCCCGCGTCCTGTTCCGCTGAGCTACGACTACGTGACGACCTCCCTCGAGGGCACGGTCGAGCTCGCCATGCGCCGCGGCGAGGCCCCGCTCTATATCGTGCACTTTAGCCAGGATGCCGCCCTTGCGACGGCACAGTCGCTCGCCAATTTTGGCATCGCCAGCAAGGAGCAGCGCGAAGCCATCAAAGAAGCGGCAAAGGGAACGAGCTTCTCGACGGCCTTCGGCAAGATCCTCAAGCGCTTGCTCGGCTGCGGCGTCGGCGTGCACCACGCCGGTATGCTGCCGCGCTATCGCCTCCTGGTCGAGCGCCTGGCGCAGCAGGGCCTACTGCCCGTCATTTGCGGCACCGACACACTCGGTGTCGGCATCAACGTGCCCATCCACACCGTGGTCCTCACCGCGCTCACCAAGTTCGACGGCTACAAAATGCGTCGCCTGCGCGCCCGCGAGTTCCATCAGATTGCTGGACGCGCCGGCCGTTCGGGCTTCGATACCGAGGGCATGGTCATCGCCGAGGCCCCGGAGCACGAGATCGAGAACGCCAAGCTCATGGCCAAGGCGGGCGACGACCCCAAGAAGCTCCGCAAGATTAAAAAGAAGAAGGCCCCCGAGGGCTTTGTCACCTGGAACAAGCAGACCTTTGAGCGCCTGATCGAGACGCAGCCCGAGACGCTCAAGCCGCGCCTGCGCATCACACACTCCATGGTGATTAGCGTGGTCGAGCAGGGCGGCGATGCCCGAGCCCGCGTACACGACCTCATCGAGACGAGCTTGCAGACCCCCGAGGAAAAGGCCAAGCTCGAGGTTCGCGCCGACGAAATCTTCGCCACGCTCATCGATTCCGGCGTCGTCGTTCGCACCGAGGTGCCGACCGCGCCCGACGCCCCGACTGACGCCGCACCAGACATCGACTATGCGCTGACGGTCGATCTGCCCGAGGACTTTGCGCTCGACCAGCCGCTCTCGCCATTTTTGCTTGCCGCGTTGGAGCTGCTCGACCCCGAGAGCGAGACCTATACCATGGATCTGATCTCGATGGTCGAGGCTACGCTCGAGGACCCCAAGCAGGTATTGCGCGCACAGGAGCGCGCTGCGCGCGACCGCGCGATGGCCGAAATGAAGGCTGACGGCGTCGAATACGAGGAACGCCTGGAGCGCATCCAGGATGTCACCTACGAAAAGCCGCTCGAGGACTTGCTCGATGCCGCCTTCGACAAGTACTGCCAGGAAGTACCCTGGGCCAACGACTACCAGCTCTCGCCCAAGAGCGTGCTGCGCGACATGCTGGAAAGCGCGAGCGATTTTAAGGGCTACATTCAAAAACTCGGCATCGCCCGCTCCGAGGGCATTTTGCTGCGCTACCTGGCAGAGGCCTATCGTTCGCTCGACCGCACCGTGCCCATCGAGAAGCGCGACGAACGCCTGCGCGACATTATCTCGTGGCTGGGCTTTGTGGTGCGCTCGGTGGACTCGAGCCTGGTGGACGAGTGGGAGAACGCCGGCAACCCGGCGGCCCTCAATGCCGCACCGCCACAGGGCATCGACGAGGTCGTGGCGGACCGCCGAGGCTGCACGTTGCTGGTGCGCAACGCACTCTTCCGCCGCGTGACCCTTGCCGCCCGCGAGCACGTTCGCGACCTGGGCGAGCTCGACGACGACTGGGGCATGAGCGAGATCCGCTGGCAAAAGGCACTCGACGCTTACCACGAGCAGCACGAGGAGATCCTCACCGACGGAGATGCCCGCAGCGCCGCGATGTTTTCCATCGACGAGTCTGACGAGAAGACCGCACACGTATGGCACGTGCACCAGATCTTTGCCGACGAGGATGGCGACCACGACTTTGGCATCATGGGCGATGTCGATCTGGACGCCACGCAGGACGGCGGCGAGGTCATCTTTAAGAACTACCGCGTCGGCTTTATCGAGGACCTGCTCGAGGACTAGCCGAATCAGCCAAGTAAACGAAGCGGGGCCGCTGGCA
>NZ_JBCJBG010000012.1:0-61597 GCF_039062315.1 Collinsella aerofaciens | reverse complement strand
ACCCCGGAGGAGTTCCGGAGACAGTCCCTTGCGGCGTAGCTTTTATTTAAGCCGTCCAAGTTTTGGGGTGCAGTTCAAGGCTTCAAGTTCAATTGGTGCGGCGTATAGGATTCCGCGCATCCGCTGCGCGGATCCGCACCGGCTCCGCCCGCCTTCCGGCGTGCTCGCCCGCGGGCTAAAAACGCTCCGCGTTTTCTTTACGCCCGCGCCTCGACCGAGGTTCGAATCCATGCAGTGCCGACGTAAAAGAAAAGCCCCCGTTGCCGGAGGCTTTCGATTTCAATTGGTGCGGCGTATAGGATTCGAACCTATGACGTTCTGATTCGTAGTCAGACCCTCTATCCAGCTGAGGTAACGCCGCAGCGCAAGACATATAAAACCACTTTAGCTTATTGGAGTCAAGCACAATCTCAAACTTTTTTGTGGAACGCAGTTTTGTCATGCTGCTCCGCATATACCGCTGTTCCCCGTACGATCGATTGGCTTTTCGATCACGTCGAACTTGGCATCAAGTTCCCTCAGGAGCGATCTCACCCGCTGGGCACAATCATAATCGGCAAACGAGATGCTCAGCATGCGCGCGACCTGGTTGGAAGTCCCAACTCCATAGAAGTGCTCCAGCGCCACAAGTCCCTCGTGCATCACAAAGGTCTCGACCACATGCGGCGACTCCTCAAAGCACCATTGTGTCAACGGACCCTCACTCGTCTGCCGAACCACCAGGCCGCCCATGCCAGACGGCTCACACGTTACAAGCAGGTACTCCCCGCCCTCGTCGCTCTCAAACAAAACCACCCGATCATCAAACAGCTCCATCGCGTCCCCTTTCTCTCGCTCTTATTTAGCAAAAGCATAGCAGGTAGATGGCTGTATACAGAACAGTTGTTCGTGTGTTTTCTATTGAGCTGTCCGCACGGCATGGTATGGACCTGCGCACGAAATAGGGCGCCCCCGAAGGAGCGCCCTTGCATATCCCCTATGCAGCCAACTTACGCGACCGGCTCGATCTTCTCGAGACCACCCATGTAAGGACGCAGGACCTCGGGGATCGTGATGGTGCCGTCGGAGTTCTGGTAGTTCTCCAGAATGGCGGCCATGGTGCGGCCAGCCGGCAGGCCGGAACCGTTGAGCGTGTGCAGGTAGCGCGAACCCTTGAAGTTCTCGGGGTCGCGATACTTGATGTTGGCGCGGCGAGCCTGGAAGTCACCGCAGTTGGAGCAGGAGCTGATCTCCTTGTAGGCGTTGTAGCTCGGCAGCCAGACCTCGACGTCGTAGGTCTGACGGGCAGAGAAGCCCAAGTCACCGGTGCACAGGCTAATCACGCGATACGGAAGGCCCAGCTGCTGCAGCAGGTACTCGGCCTCGGCGGTCATACTCTCGAGCTCCTCGTCAGACTCCTCCGGCTTAGCGAACTTGACCATCTCGACCTTGTCGAACTCGTGCTGGCGGATGATGCCGCGGGTGTCGCGACCGGCGGAACCGGCCTCCTCGCGGAAGCAGGGGGTGAAGGCGGTGTAGCGGCGCGGCAGAGTGTCGGCATCGAGGACCTCGCCGGCGTGCAGGTTGGTAAGCACGACCTCGGCGGTGGGGATCAGGAAGTTGTCGCCCGAGACGTGATAGGCGTCGTCCTCGAACTTGGGCAGCTGACCCGTGCCGAACATGGTCTGACGCTTGACGACGATGGGCGGCCACCACTCCTTAAAACCACGGCTGGTGTGCGTATCGAGGAAGAAGTTGATAAGGGCGCGCTCCAGGCGGGCGCCGGCGCCACCGAGAACGGTAAAGCGGCTGCCGGAGAGCTTATTGCCACGCTCGAAGTCGAGGATGTCCAGATCGGTGCCCAGATCCCAGTGCGGCTTAAAGTCGAAGTCGAACTCGCGCGGGGTGCCCCAACGACGGCGCTCAATGTTCTCGTCCTCGTCCTTGCCGTACGGCGTGGCCTCGCAAGGAATGTTGGGCAAGTGAGCCATGAAGTCGTACTGCTCCTGCTCGAGAGCAGTGCGGCGCTCGGCCAGACCGTCAATCTTCTCGTTGACGGCGCGCACGGCCTCCTTGGCGGCCTCGGCCTCGTCCTTCTTGCCCTCCTTCATCAGGGCGCCGATCTTCTTGGACTCGGCATTGCGCGTAGCCTGGAGCTCCTCGACCTCGGTGATGACGGCACGGCGCTCGTCGTCGAGCTCAAAGAACTTCTCGCGATCCCAAGACGTCTGGCGGTTAGCCATGGCGACATCGATGGCATCGGGGTTCTCGCGAACAAACTTGATATCAAGCATTAGATCCTCCGGCGATATACATTCCATTTAGGTTGCAACCTTGTACATGTATGGGCAAGTATATACTTATGAGCGTTTACGACCCAACTCAACTACGCAAGAAGGCACCCAATGGACGCAGTTTTTTCCTTTTTGTTTGGCACCCGCACCGGTTTTGCCATCCTTTTCGCCGGCGGCATCCTGTTATTTGCGATTCTTGCCTTTGTAATGGAGAAGCGTACCCATAAGATGTACGTCGACCGCGGGCCCAAGTCCGAGGATGAGGAAGACAGCTTCTGGGACTAACCTGCCAAAAAGGGACAGGTTTATTTTGGTCTGTTTTATCTGGGCAAACGCAAGCGCCCCGCAACTGGAATTGAGCCAGTTGCGGGGCGCTTTTCGCTAAAAGGACAAAACCGCAGAAAATACCTGCCAAAAATAAACCCGTCCTTTTTTTGGCAGGTTTTACTGGAGAGTTGCGTCGATTGCCTTGACCAGGGCGCTGCGCATGCCGGCGTCCTCGAGCGCAACGACGCCCTTGATGGTGGCACCACCGGGCGAGCATACGGCATCCTTCATCGCCGCAGGATGCTGGCCAGTTGCAAGCTGCAGCTTTGCCGTACCCAGCACCATCTGGCTCACAATGCGATAGGCATCGGCACGCGGGATACCGTGCTTGACCGCTGCATCGCTCAGGGCCTCGATTGCCATGGCGACAAATGCCGGAGCGCAACCACCCACCGTGCCGCCCACGAACAGCAGGCTCGTATCGAGCTCGACCACCGCACCGAGCTTGCCAAGCAGATCAAGCACCACTGCGCTCTGCTCATCACTAAGCGTGGAAGCCTTCTCGCAGGCGATGACGCCCTCGCCCACCGAAACCGGTGTGTTGGGCACCGTCGAGATATGCGCGACGCCCGGCAGGACCTGCTCCCACTTGGCACTGTCCCAGGTCCAGGCAACCGACAGAACGACCTTTTTGGCAAGAGCATCCTTGAGCGGGGCGAATACCTTCTCGATCATGTACGGTTTGACCGCAGCGACCACGATATCGGATGCGGCGACAACCTCGGCGGCATCGTGGCAGGCGACCATGCCGCGCGCCTCGCAGCGCTCAACCAGTGCGTCGTAGCGACCCGCGCAGGCGCACATGTCGCTCGCAGCTACACCGGCAGCGATCCAGCCATCGGCCATAGCGCTCGCCATATTGCCAAAACCGACAAATCCAATCTTCATATCTCATAGTCCTCTCAGACACGCTCTTCAAAACGAAAGCTATTGTCCCACGCCATTGTTTCGTATTGCCGACCTATTTGTGATACGGCTCGCCACGGCTGATCTTGCAGGCGCGGTAGATTTGCTCCAGCAGCACCACGCGCGCCAGGTTATGCGGCAAGGTAATGTGTCCAAAGCTGAGCATCTCGTCGGCGCGGGCGCGCACCTCATCACTCACGCCGTCCGAACCGCCGATTACAAAGGCAATGTCGCTGCTGCCTCGCAGCATAAGATCATCGAGCCGCGCCGAAAACTCCTCGCTCGAGCGCTCCTTGCCCTCGATAGCCAGCAGGATCACATGCGCTCGAGACGGCAATGCAGCAAGAATTGCCGCCCCCTCCTTGTCGCGCGCGGCATCCACGCCGCCCGCCTTAGCCGGGTCGATATCGGCCACCTCGCGGATATCAACCTTGGCATAGGCACCTAGGCGCTTGGTGTACTCAGCGCACGCGTCCTTCCAAAAGCGCTCCTTGAGCTTACCGACGCAAACGACGGTGTATTTCACGCGCGTCTACTCCTTCGAATCGTTTTGAACTTTACCGGCAGCCAGCATCTGCTCGAACATAGAGGCCGACTGCGAAAAGTCGCTCGGCAGCACGACCGTCGAGGTTTTACCCGTGCGAGCGAACTCCGTCATCATCTCGGACCACTGCGTAAACATGAACAGTTGGTTGGCCTCGTCATTGCCGACACCCGTCTCCTGGATGATCTCGAGCGAATCTTTGATACCCAGCGCGATGGCCTTGCGCTGGTTGGCGATGCCCTCGCCCGCCTTTTCCATAGCCTCAGCCTCGGCGGTCGCCTCGGTGACGCGCTTGATGCGGTCGGCCTCGGCGAGCTCCTGTGCCGCAGCGCGCTTGCGCTGGGCGGCGTTGATGTCGTTCATGGAGTTCTCGACCTCGGTCGGCAGTGCGATTTTGGTGATGAGCGTCGACACGAGGGTGAAGCCGTAGGCGGCCATCTGCTCTGAAACGGTAGCGTTGACATCCTTGGCGATGTCATCCTTCTTGGCAAAGACCTCATCGAGTGTGTAGACGGGAATCGAAGAGCGCAGGGCGTCGGTGATGAAGTCACGCATCTGGTCGACGGGCTCCTGCAGCATGTAGTAGCTCTTGTAGATACCCGAATCTGCCGGGCCGGCGCCCATGTCATAGCTCACGTGGTACTGAGCAGAGACCTCAAGGCCGATGGTCACGTTGTCCTGGGTCTTAACGTCGATGCCAAAACCGTTTTTCATGGTGCGCAGACTCACCGTGGCGGCCTTGCGGTCGATCACGGGCACCTTCATGTGGAAGCCCGCGTTGACGATGCGGTTAAACTTGCCCAGACGCTCGATGATCACGGCATGCTGTTGTTCAACGACATAGCAGGCGTTGGGAAGCAGCAGCAACAAAATAATGATGGGAAGCAGAAGGCTCGTAAGGGCGGCAATGATACCGGACAACAGCATGGTCTCTCCTCTGATAGGCACACGTTGGCACTAGGATACCCGCACGAAGCAGCAACGTGACATCAACAAGAGGCCCATAACAAAAAAGCTCCCATTGCTGGGAGCTCTTTCAATCAATGGTGCGGGCGAAAGGACGTCCGCGTATCCGCTTCGCGGATCCGCACCGGCTTCGGCCGCCTGCCGGCGTCCTCGCCAGCTCGCTAAAAACGCTCCGCGTTTTCTTTACGCTCGCTCCTTCACAGGTTCAAGTCCCTGTGATGGGCCCATAACAAAAAAGCCCCCATTGCTGGGAGCTCTTTCAATCAATGGTGCGGGCGAAAGGACTTGAACCTTCATGGGGTTGCCCCCATACGGACCTGAACCGTACGCGTCTGCCAATTCCGCCACGCCCGCGTGCAGGAATTAGAATAACGGAGCGCCACCACGAACGCAAGAACTATTTTTGAAAAAGTTTGCAGGCATTCTCCCAAGCGGCTTGCACGATTGTTTCGGCGTCCTCACCCGTGCGATCGACACGGTCGTTAACCAGCGCGTTTGCCGTAATGGAGATCATTGCGGGCTCGCATTCAAGACCGCGGATGGGCTCTGGAGCCATATACGGGCAATCCGTCTCGAACAAAATTCGATCGAGTGGGGTTGCCGCAAATGCCTCGCGCACGTCGTCGTTGCGCTTAAAGGTGGCCGCACCACCATAGGCGATATAGCAGCCCAGCTCCACAAAGCGCTCCATCGTGGCGCGGTCCTCGCCAAAACAGTGCAGCACACAACCGGCCTGGGGCACGCCCACCTCACGAAGCACGTTGTACGCATCAACGTGCGAGGTGCGCTCCTGGTCCGTGTCCTCGTGACGCAGATGCAGCTCCACCGGCACGTTACGGCACACGGCAAGCTCGAGCTGGCGCGCCATGCAGTCAATCTGCACGCTATGGGGTGCCGGCGCGATATCGTCGTCATAGTCCATGTGGTAGTCCAGGCCGATTTCGCCAATACCGGCGCATAAGGGGTCATCGAGTGCGGCAACGACCTGTGCGTGAACGTCGTCGGTATAGTCCGGCGCGCCATACGGATGCACGCCGGCAAGATACTTGATCTGAGGGATATCCTGCATCGGCAGAATTTCGCGCACGAGCCAGTCGCTATAGTCCGTCACGCTGCGTTTGTCAGCGATGGGGTCGAACATCGTCACCAACAGGTCGACGCCCGCGGCTTTGGCGCGCACGAGCGTCTCGGGCACTTCTTTGCCCCAAAACGAAAGCAGATGCGCATGCGTGTCGGCAAGCGGCGCCAAGGGCACGGGACAAGCAACCGTCTTCTTTTTCTTGGTAAACGTCACGCGTTCGGCATTAAGCGTCATGGATTAGCTCCTGGGCCAGGCGGACAAAGTCGGCAACATCAAGCGTTTCGGCGCGCGTGGTGGATGCGATACCGCAAGCCTCAAAGGCGGCATCGAGCACGTCCTTGGCAAAGCCGTTGGCGCTCATGGAATTTCGGATGGTCTTGCGCCGCTGAGCAAATGCAGCGTCGATCACACGAGCCACGAACTCGCGATCGAGCCCCTCGGGCACCACGCCGTCAACACGGTCGATACGCACGACGGCCGAGTCCACGTGCGGCGCTGGCATAAAGCAACGCGGCGGCACCTCAAAGCGACCCGTCACCTGCGCATACAGGCCGAGCTTTGCCGTATAGCCGCCATAGGTCTTGTTGCCCGGCACTGCGGCAATGCGATCGGCAACCTCCTTTTGCACCATGACGACGGCACGCTTGAGCGCCGGCATCGTCTGGAAAAATTGCAAAATGATCGTCGCCGCCACGTTATAGGGCAAGTTCGCGACAAATACCGTGGGCTCGCCGCCGGCGGCCTGCTCAATCTGCTCCGGGCCCACCTTAAGCGCGTCGCCCATGATAAAGCGGAAGTTGGCATAGTCGGCGGCATGGGCGTCGAGCACCGGTTCGAGCTCGGGATCTGCTTCGATCGACGTGACGCACGCCGCCTCCTGCAACAGCGCAAGCGTGAGCGTGCCAACGCCCGGACCAACCTCGAGCACGCGCTCATCGCCCGCAAGCTCGGCAAGCTCGCAAATGCGCTCGATCACATGGTTGTCGATCAGGAAGTTCTGGCCCAGGCGATGCTTGGTCGCAAGGCCAAACTCCTCCAGCAGCTCCCTTGTTGCCGTGGGGTTTGCCAAAGGCGAAGTTGTCATGGTTGCCTCCTTAACATGGTGGCTGCATCGTAAAGCAAAAGGGCATGGACCGTTGCGGCCATGCCCTTACAGCTAAACAGCAAATTGCCGATATGGCGCGCAGCGGCTTAGCCCAGACGCGGGAACAGCGGATCGCCCTTCTCGACGGGTTGACCACCAGCAAGCAGGCCCCAAGCGCAAATGCCCTTGAGATCGTCGCTCGCGGCCTCGTCCTCGCAGGACAGGCGGCGCAGAGCCTCGGCAGAAGTCTGGGGCATGAGCGGCATCAGCAGGTGAGCGGCAATGCGGATGGCCTCGAGCAGGTTGTAGATCACAAACGCCAGCTCGTCAGCCTTGGCCTCGTCCTTGGCAAGTGCCCAAGGCTCGGAGTCCTCGATGTAGTGGTTGGCGGCGTGGATGAGCTCCATGACCTCGTCCTTGGCTCCACCGTAATCGAGCACGTCCATCTTGGCCATGTAGCGCTCGACCAGACCATCGGCGATCTTTGCCAGCGGATTGTCGAACGCATCGAACGATGCGGGCTTGGCGGGCGCGCAACCGTCAAAGTACTTGCCGCTCATGTTGAGCGAACGCGAGATAAGGTTGCCCCAGCTGTTGGCCAGGTCGGCGTTGTAGACCTGCTCCATGCGATCGAAGCTGATGGCACCGTCGGTACCGGGGACGACGTCGGTCATGAAGTAGTAGCGATAGCCCTCGACGCCCAACATGTCGATAACGTCCTGCGGAGCGATGGCGTTGCCGCGGCTCTTGGACATCTTCTCGGCCTTGCCGGTCTCGGCATTGCGCACGGTCAGGAAGCCGTGGGCAAAGACGTGCTCGGGCAGGGCCTCGCCGATGGCCATGAGCATGGCGGGCCAAATGACGCAGTGGAAGCGGATGATGTCCTTGCCCACGATGTGGAACTGCGCGGGCCAGCGATAGGCCAGCTCGGCACGCGCCTCGTCGGTGTCGACACCGTAGCCGACGGCCGTCATATAGTTGAGCAGCGCATCGAACCACACGTAGGTCACGTGACCCTCGTCAAACGGGACCTGAATGCCCCAGTCAAAGCTCGTGCGGCTCACGGAAAGGTCGTTGAGGCCGCCCTCGACAAAGCTACGCACCTCGTTCATGCGGAACGCAGGCTCGACAAAGTCGGGGTGCTCGTCGTAAAGCTTGAGCAGCTTGTCCTGGAAAGCGGAAAGCTTAAAGAAGTAGGACTCCTCCTGCACGCGCTCAAGCGGACGGTGGCAGTCGGGGCACAGGTGCTGGCCGACGCTGCCGTACTCCTCGTCGCCCTTCTGGACCTGCGTATCGGTGAAGTAGGTCTCGTCAGGCACGCAATACCAACCGTCGTAGCTGCCCTTATACAGGTAGCCGGACTCCTTCATGCGCTCCCACAGGTACTGCACGGCATGATGCTGGCGCGGCTCGGTGGTGCGGATGAAGTCGTCGTTGGAGATCTCGAGCTTGCTCCAAAGCTCCTTGAAGTGCGGAGCCTGGCTGTCGGTCCACTCCTGCGGCGTCATGTTGTGCTTGGCTGCGGCCTCGGCGACCTTCTCGCCGTGCTCGTCCATGCCGGTCAGGAACTTGACGTTATAGCCGGCGGAGCGACGATAACGGGCCTGAACGTCGGCGATGATGGTGGAATAAGCCGTGCCCAGGTGCGGATCGGCGTTGACGTAGTAGATGGGCGTCGTGATAAAGAACGAAGGCTTGCTTTGATCCATGGGGTTTGTCCTCCAGAAAAACGTTGCATACAGGGGATGATTCTAGCGCAAGGGCTGGATATCCTCCATCTATTGCATATCGAGCACCATGGCATAGACATCGCGCTTGCGGCGCGAATACTTCTGAGACAGGCGCTTGGCCACCGCAGACGCGGGCTCTCCCTCCTCGAGCGCGGCGCGGATATCCTCGCGCAGAGCCTCGTCGGGATCCGCTGCCGCGGCGCCAACCGGCACGATACCGGCCTCCTCATCCTCGCTCGGCGGCGCGATGACCAGTGCAATCTCGCCCTTTACCTCGCCACGAGCACGCAGCTCCTCGGCGAGCTGGACAGCTGGCCCGCGCAAGACCTCCTCGTGCAGCTTGGTGAGTTCGCGGCAGACGGCAACCTCACGTTGGGGAAAGACCTCCGCCACGGCCTCGAGCGTCGCCACGATGCGATGTGGAGACTCGTAGAAGATGAGTGCGCCGGGCACCACGGCAAGGCGCTGCAAACGGCGCACGCGGTCACCGTGCTTTCGGCCCAAAAAGCCCTCGAAGAAAAAATGCTCGCAGGGAATGCCGGACGAAACGAGCGCCGTGACACAAGCAGAGGGCCCGGGAATAACTTCTACGGGCACATCGGCCTCACGTGCCGCCTCGACCAGCGTCTGGCCGGGATCGGACACGCTCGGCATGCCGGCGTCCGAGGCAAAGGCGAGGGTCTCCCCCGCCAGCAGACGGTCGACCAGGCCGGCGGCGCGGCTGGCGATCACATTCTCGTCGCAACGGACAAGCGGCTTGGAAATGCCCAGGTGCATCAGCAGCTTTGACGTCACACGCGTGTCTTCGCAGCAGATGGCATCGGCGGCGGCAAACGCCTCGCCAACGCGCGGGGACAGGTCGCCCAGGTTGCCGATGGGCGTGCCGACCACATAGAGTTTGCCCGTATGGGCGCTGTTTTGCGTCATATCAACCTATTCAATCATGCCGCGCTCGAGCGTACCGAGCGCCGCGCGGGCGTCCCATGCTGCAATGCGCTTCTCGGTCTTCCACGTTTGGAAGAACCAACCGGCAGCCGGCGCAAACGAAGCCAGCTGATTGGCGATAAACACGCGCTCGTAGGCATTGCGGCCCTCGGGCGTAACCGACGAGTTGGCAAAGATCGCCGCGCCCGACCATTCGCCCACCAGCACGGGGAACCCAGTCGAAATCGCTTCTTTGAGCTCGCGCTTGTTGCGCGAAATCGCCGTCGTCAGCCCGCGGGGGCTCGTGATATCGAGCGCATACTCGTCACGGTAATGGTACAGGTGAAGGTCCATGTAGACGTTCTTGTACTTGGCGCCGCGCATAAAATGCTTCCACTCGCTGGGATGTCCCGAAGACGAAAAGACGACGATCTTATCCTCGGGCATATACGAACGGACGAGCTCGTAGGCATCGCGATAGAAATTGCGCAGGTAGTGGGCCGGAATGCCATCCGTCATGGCAAAGAGACTCTTGCGGACACTCATCTGCGGCGTATCCAGCAGCTCAATGCCCAGCAGGCTCTCGGCCTCGCCGTAACGCTCGGCCAAGCGCTCGAGCACGTCGAGTGCGACATGGCGGCCGTTAGTGGACGAATGCCACTCGGCAACAGCCTCCGGCGTGGCGGGCGAATCGTTGGAATCGCCCTGGCCACCGGGCACAGTTGCCAGGTCAAGCAGCACGCGGATGTCGTACTTGGCAGCCCACTCAATTGCACGGTCGATGTAGTCGACAACCGAGATGTAGGACGCATCGGACTCCTGCGAGCCAAAGGCATACCAGGGCACCGGCAGACGCACGGCGTTGAGGCCGATCTGCGCCATGCGACGGAAATCGTCCTCGCTCACAAACGTCTCGTAATGACGGCGCATGCGCTCGTTATAGGCGGCGGTGCCCATGGCCTCCTGCAGCTCGGCCGCGTTGGATGCACCGGTCGCCGCGTATAGCGACGGGGTCACCCAAGGCTCGGGAATAAACCAGCCAGAGAGATTAACGCCGAGTATCCTCTCCATCACTGCCCCCTTCGGATCGTGCAGGCCGAGCCTGCATCGTATTGCATAGGAAAAGTATCGTTTTGAGTATACCCGCGCGTGCGGACAGACGACCGAACGGTCTGTAAAGTGGCGCAAAAGCGGGAGGAATATCTGGGCGGGCCCGAGATGGCGCGCCGAGATGTACATATGCGCCGGAAGTAGGCGGCCGGAAAGCGCATCCCGTTTTTCGCAAAAGACTGGGATGCATTTTCCGTTCGAGGCCTCAATCGGAAAATGCATCCCGTTCTGAGCGCGAGATCTGGGACGCAGTTTCCGCCAAAGGCCGCAAAAGGAAAGCACGTCCCATTCTGACGCCGGATTCCGGGTCGCGCTTTCCCAAGCGACATCAAAGCGGAAAGCGCATCCCACTCTGAAGCCAAATTCCGGGACGCAATTTCCGCAGAGCCCTCGATAAAAGAAAAGGACCCCTTTGCAGAGGTCCTAGTCAATTCAAGGTGGCGGGGAAGGGAATCGCGTCCGCGCGCTGCGCGGACGGACCGCTGTGGCGCTTACGCGCCTTGCGAGCTGCGCTGGCAAACGCTTACGCGTTTACTCAGCTCCGCGCCCTCACGGGGTTCGATTCCATGTGGGGGCTGTATAAAAGAAAAGGACCCCTTTGCAGAGGTCCTAGTCAATTCAAGGTGGCGGGGAAGGGAATCGAACCCCTGACACGAGGATTTTCAGTCCTCTGCTCTACCAACTGAGCTACCCAGCCATTTGAGTTGTGCCTTGTTTCAAGGCTTGATTAGTATAACCAAGGACGCGTTCCGGTCAACCGAGAATTTTAAAAAAGTTTTTGAGCACAGCCTCGGTTCTATAAATCGGCACGTCAGAGGCATCAGCCGGCAGCAAGAAGTTTTTCACTCAGAGCCGCACGGGCAAACTCACTTGGCGTCATCCCCTCGGCAGCCGCCCGTCGACGAATGGCCTCCTTCATTCCCAGAGGAATCTTGACCGACAGCGTTGCCGTCCCCTCACCTGAGAGCGGGGGCCGTCCATGCACGATCCCACCAACGGTGTGTTCGCCATCCGGAAACTCTCCGCGCTCGTACGACTCGCACCACGCGTCAATCATTTCATCCGTTACAACCTGACCATTAGCGGCCGTATACGTCTTGCCCATCATCGACCCCTTTGCCGAGCCTGTTCAATCTCCTGCCAAAATTTCTTCTGGACTGGAGACAAGGCATGAATGATAAGCCACCCACGGACAAGCTCGACCGCGACAAGCTCCACGCTTCGTCCGTCTGGGAGCCATCCAATCGCAAGCCATCTCGGCGGCTCGTCCTTCGACTCGCGACGAATGCACTCAGTAACCGCAAGCCAAGCGCTAAGCACCTGCTTTTCCGTCAGGTGCTTTTTAGCGTTGGGGTGAATCTCAACATCCATGCATCTTCTCCTCCATCTTACCCAATTTCGTATGACGAAAGTCCACTGTCGCCAATTCTTAAGCCGGCACGCGTTGGAGAGCAGGGGTCGAAACAATGATTGAAGGACGCTCTAGTACGGCCCAGGCGCCGGGGCAGGAGCACATACGCCAAGGGCGGACGTTTTCGTAGCGCGCGAGGATATTGCCGTCGCGATCGATGAAGGCGATGTCGATGGGATAGGCCATAAAACACGTATGGACCGAAGAGCAGCGTGGAAACGCCATGACGAGCGGCAGGCCGTTGGCGGCAACCGGACGCCGTCCCAGCATGCCGCGCAGGCGCACGACAAACGACTCCGCCACCACAAACTCGGCCGGCGTCCAACCCAGCCTATTGAGTGCCCGCGCGTAGGCGATGTAGGACGAGACCGCGGTCACATGACCACCCCCGGACGCCATGGATCGACCGTCACCGCACGCTCGTGCGACAACGTTGTCGGCGCCCCCAGCGGAACGCCAGCGATGCTGAGAGAAGTCGGCCACGGCTCATAGTGCATGGTGCAGGTGTAGGTCCTAAACGTACCGGATAGGGAGAGCAGGCCACCATCCGATGCCTTCGCGCCTTGCTCGCTCGACACTTCGATCTGTAAGTCATAGCCTTCCATGGCATTCAGAATTTGAGTCTGAACCGTCGCCGAGGCATCGGCAGAGCTTTCGTCGCCCTCCCCCTCCGACGCCACGGCATGCGCTAGCACGATGTCGGGCACCACGCGGTCGAAGCGCGCGACAGCGCTGGCAAAGATCATGACGTTGTACACAATGAGTGCCAGCACCAGCAAAACGGGCGTAACCACTGCCATCTCCACCGTCGCTTGGGCGCGCTCCTCGCGCAGACGCATGCGGATACTCATTACGACCCACCGCCCAGAGCGCCAACCAGCGTGGCGACATCGACGGTGAGCGGGATGGAGCCGCCGCCGGGCAGAGGAATCTCCGCAAGTGTGAACACCGTACCGTTAATGGTGCGTTCGACTTGATATTCCAACGCCTCGCAAAGCGCCTTGGGATCGGTCACGCCCAACGGAATACTTCGCAGTTTGTCTTGCGCTTGAGAGAGACCCGCAATGTCAGACCCCGGACTCTTAATGATATTGGCGGAATCGGTCAGCACCGGCTTTCGCAGGCGCAAGTCGCACGGTTCCAAACCCAGCGCCGCCACGGACGCCGAAACGGTATCGCCGAGCCACGATGCGATGGAGCCCAACGCGCCGCTGCCCCCTCCTAGGCCTTTAATCATCTCGTCCATAAGTTCGTCGGCTGAGCCTTGGATATCACCGTATCCCACGAGTAGCCGTCCCCAAACATCCATGACGCCGTCGAGCACGCCGGCAACGCCGCCCGAGCGTTCCTTCAATGTCGAGAAAAATCGCGAAAGCACGTTGTTTTGCGCCGTCGCCTCATCGGGCGCCAGCACCGCGGCAGAGATAGCACCGCGATCGCCAAGCCTGACTGCCGCGTTAAACGAGGAGTTAAGTTGATCGGGGCTGGTAATGTCACCCGAAACTGCAAAGGCGACCACGCCGTTGCGACCAGGTGGGGCGATACGCGGGCGCTCGCCGGAAAGCGCTTTAATGGCCTGGTCAAACGCATTGCCCGCACGGTCGGCCTCATCCTCGGTCTGACGCTCAAGTTCGAGTTCTTTGTTGCGGCATTCGACGTAGTCTTCCAGAGCCTCTTTGAACTTATCGAAGTGGTACTCGAAGCCCCTTTCGACAGAAGTCGTTGCAATCGCAACGTACCCTAAAGACGACACACCGAAATGGCATTCGCTACACGTTTCGTGACCGTCAAAATCTGCGACGGATGCCAGCCCACCCGGCTTTCCTTTTTTGTAATTTGGACAGTCAGTCCCATAATGCAAATAGGTAACTTTATCTACTTCACTCGTGGGCCAACGTGCATCGGTATAGAGTTCAGTCGTCCGCGCCTCATCTGGATTTCGCGGAAGGAAAGGGATGCGGGCGGAAACTTTGCCGTCCTTTTCAGTTATATATGCCCGCTCGACTTCTTCGCTCGCATACGCGAAGAACACCTTTCGTGCAGCAGAATCTGCCTGTTTTTCCGGACCTTCGCCAAGCGGCTTCTCATTTGCCAGGCGCTGGCGATAGTAGGCCTTCGCGCGATCGAGCGCCACTTGCGGCTCCCACGTAACGCTCGAAGCGTAATGTGGATTTTGAGCACCAGAGAGATCCGCTAGGCTTTTCGCACGCTCCCACATGCAAGAACAGCTGCTGACCGAGCCCTTGTCCGACCCGCCACAATCCGCCAGCCAAGCGCGCTCTTTAGCCTTCGCCGTGTCCTCAGAAGCCTTCCGCAGCTCCTCGGCCGCACGCTCTAAATCATCTGAAGTGTCTTTAATGGTATCGGTTGAGATCTCTGACCCTTTGAGCGCAGCGAAGTCCGACCCGGATGTCCTGGGCACGGCAAGCGCCGTACCGGTATAGGTCACACTATCGGTATCCTGCGCCGACACCGCCTGCGTGGCACGCGCGGCGATCAGATACGGCAGAGCCGTCTCGATTTTCTGTAAGCCTTCCGATGCGCTTTTGGCAAACTTGTTGCGCGTTTTAATGATTTCAATCCCGGTGTCGACCATATTGCCGGCAACTGGCTCGGCACCCGGGATGAGGATGGCGACCAGTCCCGTCCCGATCGTGGCAAACCCCGCCAGCCCCAGACTCAAGATGCTCGCATCCACCACCGTCGCAGCCGTATGGTAGGACGACACCACATTGGCGCCTGCCAGCGCGCCGCTATCGGCAGCCACCTGGGTATCCCCAGCACGCGACATGCTCCATATCGCCGCGGTCGACGAAAACAGCAACGTGAGCACCACTAGGATGACCACGGCAGAGGAAAGCGTGGTGTAGGCACCGTCTTCGATAAACAGGTCGATACCGGCTCGACCCATAAAGCCGCCTCGCTTGCGATGGCAGCTCGGACGGCGCGTCAAAACGCGTCTAGACCAGAAACGCTTAATCCCATGCAGCAATCCACGAACCATAATCTCCCTCCAGCCATTCGGGACGTGATTGATACGAGACATCGACCTTGAGCTCAACGTAGCCGCCCTCGGCGGTACCACCCATAGCCTGCGCAAACGCACCGATCACAGGTAACGGCTTGACCTCGCCGGAAACGGACACGGACGAGACGCCACCCGCATCGGCCCGACCAAGCTCGATATCCCACGACAACGGCCCGCCGGCATGAAAGATCGAAACGTTGGGCACTGCGGCAAGCCGGCGGCGGGTGAACTCCTTAAGATCGTCGTCCTCCGCCGTCGTCGTGGTCATGAGCCGCGCGGTCTCGGCAGCGGCAGACTCCATGACCGCGCGCGTATAGAGCAGGCACACCGGTTGCAGTGCGAGAAGGATGAGCATCAGAAACGTCGGCAGCAAAAAAGCGGCCTCGACCGTAGACTGCGCCCGGTCCTCGCGCGCGATATCAATACAACGCGATGTCCTTAGCACCCGCAGCGGCGTCGATAACCGACGTCGAGGCAACGCCATGGGATGCCGCCCGCTCGACCAGCGCCGCCAAGCGCCCGTCGGCACCGGCACGCCAAAGCCCCGCGATCGCCAGCACGATGGAAAGCAGCGCCACCGTGACGATGGCGTATTCGACCGTCGCCTGGGCAGATTCCTCGCGCAGGACGTCATGCATTTCACGACCCCTCCTTTGAGTTCGATGCCTGCGGGCTCAGGCGGATCACGCGCAGGCGGCACGAGGCATCGCCGGCATCCGCGGCAACCGTCACCATATCGACCCAGCCGCGCCCATCGCGCACAATGGCGCCCCATACGTTGCCCTTAATATCGAGATAGCCGCTCAGGGCGAGCTGGGCCGTTGGCACCTCGCGGTAGGCGCGTAACATATCCGCCGCTGCCTCGGTCATCGGTCGGTCCTCGGACCATGCAAGCCGGACCGCAATCGCGTTGTCCTCAGGTGAATCCGTCGCAGTGCCAGACCGCTTGTCGAGCGTCCGCAGAAAGGTTTGCGCCGTGACAGCGACATCCGAATCGTCCGCATCTCGCATCTCATCTTTTTGAGACGCCACCGCCGAATCTGAGCCCGAATCGAAGGCGGCCCCAGGACGCTGCTGCCGCGCGGCGTTAAGCCCCCAAAGCACCGCCGCTATCGCCACGGTCAGGCAAGCAAACACCAGCAGCACCCCGATGGGGCGCTCGCCCTCTACAGGCTGTTGATGCCCTCGCTGATAGCGTTCCATAGATCTTGGACCTTGCCCTTAAATGCGACAATGGCAATGATGGCGATCACCACGAGCACGCCGACCAAGATGGCGTATTCGGTGGTGCCCTGCGCACTCTCCTCCTGCAGTAGCTCCCCGGCATGCTGGCGAGCGCGAATTGACTGGCAAACAGCCCAGCTCCAGACCTTGCCAGCAACGTCAGTCATCGTGTTCATGTATTCCTCCCTACATCATCCCGCCTGCTCCCAACAGCGGGCCCAATATGGACAGAAGCAACGCCGGCAAGATGAGTGTGCCGGTGGGAATCAGCAGCTTGATGGGCGCACGCTCGATCTCGCGCTCGACCGCGGCGCGATGAGCCGCACGGATCTCGCGACTTTGAGCGGCCAGTGTCTCGGCAAGTGGGGCACCCAGGGCGAGCGCCTGTCCCACCGTGATGGCAAAGGTCTCGAGCGCTCGCACGTCCAGGTCGCGCGCGGCGGCCAACAACTCGTCCTCACGCGTGCCCACGCCCACCTGCCACGCCATGCAGGCCCGCTCAAGTCGAAGAGCCAGCACTGACCGGCGGTTGGCGCAGAAAATCTCAAGCGCCGCATCAAACGAAAGACCGGCCGAAAGACCCAAGCGCACAACATCGATCATCTCGGACACTTCGCCGAGCGACACTCGCGCCGGGCCGCCCGCTCCAACCGCGCCCTTCATTCGCGCGGTCAGAGCATCGACCACCGAGCGACCCGCGGCAGCGACCAGCACCGCCTCGCGCTTGCAGGCCTCTGCGATCTTGCGTGCATCCGCCCGATCCAAACCCGTCGCGACAAATACACTCAGAGCGCACAGGCAAGCCGCAACTGCAACCGGGGCGCTCATAGCTCCACCCGCATAATGCGCCTGATAACCACCAGGGCAACGGCGTTGAGGGCAAGACCCAGCACCACAGCGCCCGCGCCGGCAGGCGTCGCAAGACCGCGACGAAAATCTGCCGAAAGCAGCGCCAACACCGCGCACATGCCCGTCGGCATCGCCGCGACCATATGCGCAGACATGCGGGCCTGCGACGTCTTAACATCTAGGCGGCGCTTGAGCTCAATGCGCTCCCCCACCATGCTCGACGCCTCGGACAGTAAGTCGGCAAGCGGAGCGCCGGTGCGCTGTGACACCTTAAGCGCCAAGGTCACAAGCGAAAGACCGGGGGCGTCGATGCGCACGAGCAAGTCATCGAGCGCGTCGGTCGCCGAGATGCCGCAATCGATCGCCGCCGCCACCCGCAAAAACTCGGTATGCACCGGTTCTTGCGCATGAGCGCCCACAAAGCGCATGCCCTGGGCCAGCGAATGTCCCGAGGCAAGCGACATGGAAAGTGCGGTAAACGCCTCGGGCATGGCCTCTTCTGCATCGTGTTGCTCGCGCCGGCTCTCAAAGCCATCCCGAGCGGCGCCAACGGCAAACGGAGCAACAAGTCCCAAGGCAAATCCGAGGGGCGATAACGACACCATCGTTAGCAAAACGCAGCAGACACCGCTCGATAGCAGCAGAAACGCCAAACGCCCCGAAGCATCCTCGATCGCGAGGCCAAGGCGACGCGCCGGAGCCAGCGATGCCCACGAACGGGCGATCTTTTTCAGCGGATCGTTTTCCACCAGCTCACGCGGCAGCTTCTCTGCCACCGTCTCGAGCGCCTGACGCGCCAGCTCCGCCGGCGGTACCTGCGGCACACGAGGTTCCGCCCCGCACGCCGTCGCAACAGAAAACCCTGCCAAACCCCCTACGACGAGGGGCACAGCGACCTCCATTCGTCCACCTCCTCTTGTGTGAGCGTCCCCGACCGCAGGCCTTCTGCGATAAACGGCGGCTCGCGGTCAAGCGCCCAGGTGCGCTCGGCGGCATCGAAAGTCACATAGCGCTCGAGCTCTACGCCGCCCGACGCGGCGCGACGCACCCCCGAATACGAGGAGACGAAGCGCCTGCCATCGGCGTGGCGCTCGGACATCACGATGCCGTCGAGCGCCATGGCAATCTGCTCCTCGATGAGCTCGCTCGGCAGATCGATGCCATAACGTGCAAGCAACGTCAGACGCACCACGGTCTCCTGTTCTGAACCCGCATGAAGTGTGGTGAGCGACCCGTCGTGGCCCGTATTCATGGCCTGCAACATGTCGCAGCACTCGGCACCGCGCACCTCGCCCACCACGATGCGGTCGGGGCGCATGCGCAGGGCATTGGTCACCAGGTCGCGGATCGTCACCGCGCCCTCGCCCTCAATTGAAGCCTCGCGCGCCTCTAGGCGCACCACGTGCGGATGATGCGCAAACTTGAGCTCGGCAGAGTCCTCGATCGTCACGATGCGCTCGCCGGTGGAAATCTCGCATGACAGCGCGTTGAGCAGGGTGGTCTTACCAGATCCCGTGCCTCCCGCAACCGCCAGGTCCTGTCGCAGCGACACCGCGCACGACAGCAGCTGCGCATACCAAAGCGGCAGTGACCCCAGCCCCACAAGCTCGTCCAGCGAGCAGATACGGTCCGAGAACTTTCGGATGGTGAGAATCGGTCCGTCAATCGCCACAGGCGGAATCACCGCGTTGACGCGATAGCCCGTTTTGAGGCGGGCGTTGACGATGGGGCTGCGCTCGTCGATACGGCGGCCAAGTGGCGAGATGATGCGGTCGATAAGCACCCGGATCTGCTCATCATCCTCAAACGCATGCTCGATGGGGTACAAGACGCCGCCGCGTTCAAAGAAAGCCGAGCGGCAGCCGTTGATCATGATCTCGGTAACGGTGTCGTCCTCGATGAGCGGCTGCAACGGCCCCAAGCCCACCACGTCATCCAAAATCTCGTCGATGATAGTCTCGCGCTCGGGCGTCGCGAGATCGGTCGGCTCCTCAACATTGAGCGCCGCCTCCACCGCAGGACGCAATTCCGAGCGGGCAAGTGCCGGGTCGATATAGGCGCTGATACGCGCCACTTCGTCGTAACCCATGCGGTCCATCACGGCGCGCTTGGTGCGTCGTTTCACCGCGCGGCGGCGCCCCGCATCTACAGGCGCTGCCGCCGCTGCAGCGCCGGCAGCCTTAATCCTCGTTTGCAGGCTCATCGCTGATCACCCTCGCGCGACCAGGGAAGGCGGATACGCGGGCGTTCGGTGCGCATTGCACGGTCGGTGACCATATCGCCCCAAGGGCCGACGGCGCACCCCAGTTCCACGAGCATCTCGCGCGTGGCCTCGCGCACGCTGGTCGCAAAAGCGCTGGTCTGCCCCACTGCCTCGTCAGCGCGCCCAAACGCCATGAGCGCGGCGAGATCCTGCCCGCCATCGGCGATACGAATCTTGGAGCTCAACGCACAGGCAATCTCAAAGCGCATGGCAACATCCTCGTCTGCCCCGCGCGCACCGAACCGGTTGAACACGGCGCTCATGCGCGTGCGCGGCACACCTACTCGACTTGCCAGTTCAATGACGCGCGACGCCGATGTCGCGGACGACACCGCCGCATCGCCAACGACCAGGCAACGGTCGCTCGCCGCCACCGCAGCCGCCACGGCGTCGCCCCAAAAGACCGAGGTATCGATAAAGACCACGTCGGATTCGCGACGCAGGACATCAAGCAGTAGCTCCACCGGACGTGCCATGAGCTCGGCTTGCTCGGGCGCCGCGACGGGACCCCAGAGCGTAACGCCCGGCGCCACGCGCATCGATGCGGCTACGATATCCGGCTCGGTGAGCGCGCCCGCCGCCGACGGCTCGATAAGTGCCGCCATATCGCGCGGAGCATCGACGCCTAACAAGTCGTAAAGGTTTCCAAACATCAGGTCCAGGTCGAGCACGGCGGCACGCAAGCCCAACAGCGACGATGTGTGTGCCATGGTGGCAACGATCGTCGACTTGCCGCAACCGCCCGAACCCGAAATGGCGCAGATGACCGGAGCTCGATGCGGCGAAGCGGCAGCGTCTGCCGGCGGCATCGGAGGCGGCGGAGCGGGCGTCGGTGACAGCGTCCCCGTCTCCTCCGCCGCAACCACACGCTGCGTCCAAGCCGGCATGGCAGCTTGTTCGGTCTGCGAGGCAGGCTCGTTCTGTGCAATCTGCTCATGCTGCATCAGCGACAACTCGCCGCACCCGGCAAAGCCCTCAACTTCGTCGAGTTCATCCACCAGATTCACGCCGTGCACGTATCCCATATCTACAGCCGGGGAATCGCCAGCATGCTGCGCCGGCCCTCCAGCGTCATCGTATACAAGGGGGTTCCGGGGGCGCCGACCATGCTCGGCTTCCGCTTTTCCATAATCATCAACACGCGGGCCTCTTGTAGCGCGAGGCGCCCCGGGTTCCCTATCAACAAAAGCATCGGGCTCAATCGTCATGCGCCGATCGGAATCAACCGCTCCCTCGCCCGCGCACCCGTTGCCGCATATACTGTGCGCAGCGATGACCTCGGTCGCCCCTGCGCGAAACAGCCCCTCGATATCCGACGGATCGAGTGCTTCTATCAACACGACCACGCGACTCACACGGCCTTCGGCCGTCAGGCGCGCAACAGTCTTGCGCACATCTTCGGTATCAAACAGAGACGCCGCGATGATGGCAGCCCCGCGGCGCGACGGAAACGCCCGAGCCATGGAAACCAGCCCGTCCAGGTCACCTACGCGAAGCACCTGTGCACCCGCATCACGGCCCTCGACTTCCCGCTGCAACAGCCCGTAATCGCCGCACGCGCAGCACGCAAGCCAGATCGCCTTCATCACTTGTCGCCTCCGCTCTTTTTGCCGCGCGCCGTGGCGGGAATCGTCAAGCTGACCGTTCCCTTGCCCGAGGCTCCCAGCAGTTCCTTGACGTCTTCGGGGTCAGCCGCCAGCGTCACCCATTCGATCTTGCCCTCGCGCGTGGCACCAGAATCCTCACTGGTATCGATCACGTACGCGCCGCACAGTCGATCGGTTACGCCGTCTTTTTGCACATACACATCCACGTAGCTGCCCACGCCCGTGGCGCCGCCGACCGAGTGCTCGGCATCGACCGCCACCGAAACGGCGACTTTGCCCTTAGGCACCTCGAGCTTGTGGCTCTCGGCCTTGGTGTAGACATTGCAGATCACGGCGTTTTTGGGAATACGCGAAGTCGTCACGTCGCCGCGCACCTGGCGCAGCTCGGTCGCCGCGTCACGCGGCAGCAGACTCGTCAGCCATTCTTGGGTTATGACATTGGTCTCATCGAGGGTCTCGCCCACATCGATATCACGCGCCGCGACGCATACCTCGACGCGATCGCCACCGTACTTGGCCAAGGTCTCAGCCTGGACCTGTTCGGCTTGCGAGCGGATCGACGAGCCGTAAACCATGCAGAGCAGAGCAGCGAGCACGCCCGCGACCAGACTGATGGCGATGCGCTTGCTCTTGTTCACGGCCGCTCCTCTCATGGCAGTGCCGGGCGAATGCCCGTACCACCATTGTCTGGGCGGTCAGAGCGCAAAGCGGCGCAATCGCGATCTTGGTTTTCGATGTCAAACCAATCGCTGACCAAAAACTAACCAGCCCGTCAAGCTCGTGGCAAGGTTTTGGTCAGCACGTCAGCAAACTGCATGCTTCAAGGCTTTTCCGCAGCAAAAAAGCCGTCTCCCGAACAGTTGGGAGACGGCTGTCATAGGAAAAATCAATTACAGATGGACATCGGGATCGAGCATTTGGGCGCTCACGCGCATGGATGACGCCAGGTTTTGGAACGTTTCCAGACGCAGGCTGTCGATCTGCCCGGCGTCCTCGGCCTCGCGAACGGCGCAACCCGGCTCATGGGTATGCGTGCAATCGCCAAATCGGCACGCGCGCGATGCCTCGACAATCTCGGGGAAGGCGCGCGCCAGACCCCGCTCGTGACCCACGAGCGGTAGGCTGCGCAGGCCCGGGGCATCGGCGATCACGCCGGCGTCGCCCGGCAGTGCCACCATCACGCGCGCAACCGTAGTGTGGCGGCCCTGGTCATCACGCTCGCGCACGCCGCCAGTGGCCAGCGCATCGTGGCCCAGTAGCGCGTTGAGCAGCGTCGACTTGCCGGCGCCCGACTCGCCCAAGATCATGGCACAGCTCCCAGCCGGCACGCAGGCGCGCACCTCGTCCAGGCCGAGGCCCTCAGCAGAAGACGTCACGATCACGCGCACGCCCGGACCCACCAGACGGCGCACGCGGTCCAGATCGCGCTCGAGCTCATCGGCCTCGCAGCGGTCGGCCTTGGTGAGCACCACCACCGGCTCGGCATCGCAATCGAGCGCCAACACCAGTGAGCGCGCCACACGATCGAGCAGCACCTCGCCGGCGCCGAGCGCCTGCACGATCAGCACGCTGTCAACGTTGGAGCAGAGCACCTGGCGCTCACCGCGGGCACGGCCACGCCAACGTTCAAAGCTCGTACGGCGCGGCAGTACGCACTCGATCACGCCCATGTCGTGCCCGGGAGCACGGCGAACCGCCACGCGGTCGCCCACGGCGGGCAGCAAGACCTCGTCCTCGCCACGCGACTTGGCAAACCCTACGGCATGCTCGGCACGAAACGTGTCGTCGGCAGTTGCCACCAGCGGAAACCCGCGGTCCAGGCGCACCACGGCACCGAGCTGCATCTGCTCGGGCTCCTCGGCCTGTGCGCAAAAGTCGTCAAATGCAGCCTGCTGAGCCGCATCGACCGGCAGGTCATCGAACGCCGGAACATCCTGTAACGCGTCAAGCCCCGGTACGCTTGCCAGCAGCTCCTCAGCAGATGCAGGGGCTTCGGTCGCGAGCTTCCGACGACGGTCGCGCTTAGCCCGCGCCCCCGTCGTCTTTTTCTTCGCCTTAGCCTTAGCCTTGCCCACAAATGCCTCCCAGCACCCAAAATCACAACTGAGCAGGTATTTTACCCACAAAAAAGAGTCGGTCGAGCAACCGCTCGACCGACTCACACACTTTCCCTCAGCCCTTTTTCATCCGCGCGGGAGAAAAGCAGCAAGGACACCGCAGGGCCCGCCCGCCGGGAGGGGTTTCCTAAGGGCACATCCCGCAGCCGCAAAGCGGCGAGGACGTGCCCGTGGAAACCCCGCAGGCGGTCGGGCCCGGACAGGAACGTTACTCCTTCTCGACCGCGCGCATGATCGCCTTGTAGATCTCCATCAGCGGAATGATCAGGAAGGCAAGGCCCAGGGCGGCGACAACGCCCTTGAGCTCAAGCGTCACGGGGCCAAAGAACATCTCGGCAAGCGTCGGCTGCACGGTCACGATAACCGTCAGCACCAGCGCCAGCGCAGCCGAAGCCCAAAGCCACTTGTTCTGCTTCTTCATGCTAAACAGCGACGCACGACGGCTGCGCATATTGAAGCAGTGGAAGATCTCGACCATGTTGAGCGTGATGAACGCCATCATCACGCCTTCCTCGTCGGCATTGCCGGCGATCATATCGGCGATGTGGATGTAGCCCATGTCAAAGTACACGCCCACAAAGAAGCTCGCCAGCACCAGCACGGTGATGATCAGGCCCTGGACAACGCAGTCCAGACCCATATTGCCGGCAAAGACGCCGTCCTTGGCGTTGCGCGGCTTGCGCTTCATGATGTCGCCCTCGGCATCCTCCATGCCCAGCGCGAGCGCGGGGAAGCAGTCGGTGACCAGGTTCACCCACAGCAGCTGCACCGGCTGGAAGATGGTAAAGCCGATGAGCGTGGCGATAAACACCGAGAAGACCTCGGCAAGGTTGGCCGAAAGCAGGAACTGGATGACCTTGCGGATGTTGTCGTAGATGCGACGGCCCTCTTCGCAGGCACCGATGATGGTGGCGAAGTTGTCGTCGGCAAGCACCATGTCGGCGACGTTCTTGGTGACATCGGTACCGGTGATGCCCATGCCAACGCCGATGTCGGCGCGCTTGATGGACGGGGCGTCGTTGACGCCGTCGCCCGTCATGGCCACGATCTGGTCGCGCGACTTCCAGGCCTCGACGATGCGGGTCTTGTGCTCGGGCTGAACGCGAGCGTACACGCCGTAGTCCTCGATGTGCGCGTCGAGCTCCTCGTCGCTCATGCGGTCGAGGTCGGCACCGGTGATGGCCTGGCTGCGATCGGCGACGATGCCCAGCTGCTTGGCGATGGCCACGGCGGTGTCGATGTGGTCGCCCGTAATCATGACAGTGCGGATGCCGGCGTCGTGCGCCTCGCGGATAGCGTCGGCCACCTCGGGGCGGACCGGGTCAATCATGCCGGACAGGCCGCAGAAGACCAGGTCATGCTCGAGCGCAGCGGGGCTGCAGTCGGCGGGAACCTCGGTGTAGGTACGGCTCGCCAGTGCCAGCACGCGCAGGGCCTCGTCGGCCATGGCCTTGTTGGCTGCCACGAGCTCGGCGCGACGCTCCTCGGTCAGGGGGACGACCTTATCGCCCTCGTAGATATGGGTGCACAGGCCGATCACCACGTCGGGCGCGCCCTTGGTGTACTGCTCGTACTCGCCGTCCAGGGTCTCGACGACCACGGACATCATCTTACGGCCCGAGTCGAACGGGGCCTCGCCCACGCGCGGGTGCTCGGCAGTCAGGCCAGTAAGACCAGCCTTGCCGGCATCGTTGACGAGCGCGCACTCGGTCGGCTCGCCCACGGCCTCGCCCAGTTCCTCGTCCCACTGGGCATCGGAGCACAGCGCCATGCCGGCCAAGAACTTCTCCTTGGGCGCAGCAAGTTCGTGCTTGACGACGGTCATCTTGTTCTGGGTGAGCGTGCCGGTCTTGTCCGAGCAGATGGTCTGCGTGCAGCCGAGCGTCTCGACAGCAGAAAGCTTGCGGATAATCGCCTGGCGCTTGGCCATCTTGGTCACGCCGAGCGAAAGGACGATGGTCACGACGGCGACCAGGCCCTCGGGGATGGCGGCGACGGCGAGCGAGACGGCGACCATAAAGGTGTCGAGCAGGGCAGTCGGGTCGGTAAGGACGTTACCCACGCCGTGACGGATGATGTCGACGCCAAAGATCACGACGCAGATGACGATAACCATAATGGTAAGAATACGGCTGAGCTCGGCGAGCTTCACCTGCAGCGGCGTGAGCTCTTCCTTGGCCTCGGCCAGGGCGCCAGCGATCTTGCCCATCTCGGTGTTCATGCCGGTACCGACCACGACGGCGCGACCGCGGCCGTACACCACGGTGGAGCCCATGTAGCACATGTTCTTGCGGTCGCCGAGCGGCACGTCGTCGGTGCCCGCGGCAAGCTCAATCACGTTGGCGTGCTTCTCGACCGGCACGGACTCGCCGGTCAGTGCGGCCTCTTCGATCTTCATCGTGGCGCTCTCGAGGACGCGGCAGTCGGCCGGGACGGAGTCGCCCGCCTCGAGCATGAGGACGTCGCCGGGCACGAGCTCGGCGCTCGGCAGATGCACGAGCTTGCCGTCGCGCAGCACCTTGGACTGCGCCGCGCTCATTTCCTGCAGGGCCTCGAGGGCCTCCTCGCTCTTGGCTTCCTGGACCACGCCCAGCACCGAGTTGACGATAACGACGAACATGATAATGGCGACATCGGCAAAGTCCGCCTCGCCCTTGACCATGCCCGTGAGCGCGCTGATGACGGCGGCAACGATCAGCATGATGACCATAGGGTCGGCCATCTGCTCAAAGAAACGCTTCCACAGCGGCGTCTTCTCGGCTTCCTCGAGCTTGTTAGGGCCTGTCTTGGCAAGGCGCGCCGACGCCTCGCCGTTGCTCAGGCCGAGGTTCTCATCGACACCTTGGTCGCTGAGCACCTCCGCCGCGGCGGACAGGTATTCCTTTTGCATATAGAGTCCCCTCCTGGGATTCGGGCCACTCAGCAGATTGATGCCCGATCATAATTCCCAGGAGAAGGGCAAGGGCTCATCAAGGCTGCCGTGCTGAGCGGCAGTTGATAGTGGAGCTATGGTACCCCAAAGCGACGCGTCTAGCCAAAACATTCCATCTGGAAACACGGCACAGGCGCAACGGTGCAGACAGTGTGATGCTCAACATTGATAAAACGTTTTTTCTTCGGCGCATCGTCAGACTGAAATATCGCCCAGATAGCAGCGGTTAGAACGGTTGGTAAAGTTTTTGCATATACCGTTTTTCCGCAAAAAATGAACTTCTAATTCGGCATACGGTCGATTTTTTGGGGTATTCGGTCGGCATTTCGTTATAATCATCTCAGTTTTATTTCTTATGGTTTATCTATCAGCGCAAGACGATGTCAGATGGAGGTCTGAATGTACAAGCGCACCAAGATTGTATGCACCATGGGTCCCGCCTGCGATAGCGACGAGACCATCCGCGAGATGATCAAGGCGGGCATGAACGTCGCCCGTTTTAACTTCTCGCACGGCTCCTACGACGAGCACCACGGTCGCATCGAGCGCGTCCGCCGTATTTCCAAGGAGCTCGGCATGCCCGTCGGCATCCTGCTCGACACCAAGGGCCCCGAGGTCCGCACCGGCCTTTTGGTCGATGGCAAGAAGGTTGCCGTCAAGACCGGCGACAAGATCGTCGTCACCGCTCAGCCCACGTCCGAGGATTTCCACGGCACCGCTGAGCACATCTCCCTCGATTACCTGGCTCTGCCCTCCGAGGTCGAGAAGGGCTCCCTCATCCTGATCGATGACGGCCTGGTTGCCCTCGAGGTCGAGTCCGTCGACGGCCAGGACATGACCTGCGTCGTTAAGAACGACGGCCTGATCGGCGAGCGCAAGGGCGTCAACATGCCCAACGTCAACATCTCGCTGCCCGCCATCACCGAGCGCGATCGTCAGGACATCCTCTTTGGCCTGACCGAGAACATCGACTACATCGCCGCTTCCTTCATCCGTGACGGCGAGTCCGTCCGCGGCATCCGCGAGCTTTGCCGCGAGAACGGCGGCGAGCACGTGACGATCTTCCCGAAGATCGAGTGCGCCCTGGGCGTCGAGAACTTCGACGAGATCCTCGAGGCTTCCGACGGCATCATGGTCGCCCGTGGCGACCTGGGCATCGAGATCAAGCCCGAGCTCGTTCCCCACATCCAGAAGGAGATCATCGCCAAGTGCAACGCGGCCTACAAGCCCGTTATCACCGCTACGCAGATGCTCGACTCCATGCAGCAGAACCCGCGCCCGACGCGCGCCGAGGTTGCCGACGTTGCTAACGCCATTTACGACGGCACCGACGCCGTTATGCTGTCCGGCGAGTCCGCTGCCGGTAAGTACCCGGTCGAGGCCGTTAAGATGCAGGCCAGCATCGCTCTCGAGACCGAGAAGTACCTCCCGGCCCACGCTCCGCTCGAGGTTCCGGCTGACGCTCACGGCACCCGCGTCGTCAACAACGTTGTGGGTATGTCCGCTGTGAACATGGCTACCACCGTTGGCGCCAAGTGCATCACCGTGCCGACGACCACCGGTCGTACCGCTCGCCTGATCTCGCACTTCCGTCCCAACATGCCGATCTGCGCATTCTCCCGCCACGAGTGGGCCGTCCAGCAGATGATCATGTACTGGGGCGTTATCCCGCACCAGGCCGAGATTACCCAGGGCACCGTCAACGGCACGATCGTCAAGGCGATCGAGACCGCCAAGGAGCTCGGCTACGTCGAGGCCGGCGACCTGACCGTCGCTACCGCCGGCGATCCCCGCATGAGCGTCCAGCTCGAGGACAAGGTCTCCTCGACCAACGTCGCTTACGTCGCTCAGGTGCGCTAAATCGCACTTGCAAGCAGATTTGCATTGCAAAGGGCCCGGAAGGCATTGCCTTCCGGGCTTTTTTAAGACCTTCTTCATATGCCGCCTCATCGATTTGCGTTCAGTCGCAAGCCTCTCCGATGCCGAGCGCACCACCGAAGACGCCTGCGACGGGAGCTGTTGGTCAATTGGGATGAACTGTTCTCCGTAAAGCCGGCCGGCTAGCAGCTAGCGATCAGGGGGACTGCCGGAACGTCAGAAGCAGCAACGCGAGCCGCAAAGCCTGCCTCGGTCAGCTCGATGACCTCGGTAAACGTTGAGTCGAAGAACTCCTCAGTTAGCAGGCGATACGGCGGATGATCGGGCTCGCCGGGGTTTTCGCGCACGATCTCGTGCATGACGCCGATGGTCTTGAGCACATACTCCTTATGGATGGGATACTGCCCAAAACGCGTCGCAGCGGTATACAGGCGATCGGTCGCACGCGGGATGGAAACAATGCCCAGCGTCTTGCCAAACCAGTCAAAGTCGCCTTGCTTTTTAATGCGGAACTCCTCGCACGGCTTGCCGCCGTGCGCCTCCAGGTACTGATTCACGCGCGTATTCCATACGGTATCGGCCACCAGATGCGACCAGACACCCAGTGTCAAATCGAGCAACGACTGCGCCACATCTTCGGACGCAAGCGAGAACTCACGAGCGCCGGGACCGACAACCGGCTCAGCATCCCTGTAGCGCTGGGGATAGTGCACGCGATTCAGTCGCTCGCGCTCCTCGATAATCGAGGTCGCCGCGGCTGGCGCACCGGTGGGCGAACTTTTAAGCAACGGTGCCACATAGGTATCCCAGAACTCGTGCTCACGCGGCTTAGGGATAGGCTCGGGCTTGGCAAAGTGCGTAATGCGGTACGGGATGGGATCGGCGATGCCAGGGACCATATAGCCCACGAAAATATCCGGAACCACGCAGCCAAACAAAAAGGCATTGCGGTCGCGCACGCTATTGGCAAGTGCACCGGTGCGCTCCAGCAAACGCTCCGTCTGAGCGATATGAATGTTCCAACTTGGCATAGCCACCCCCATAAAAAACCTGGATAACTATACCATCACGGCAAAGCCGCGCGGGCGGCTACGCACGCTCTACGCAGCAGCTAGTCCGTAGTACCGCTTTCGGTTCCATACGACGGCGAAGGCGTCTCGACCACATGGTGATATCGATCGATATAGATTGCACGGGCACCCAGGCGTCGCACCAAATCCTGGTGATGCGTGCTCATCAAGACCGTCTTACCCGCCGCGACGTAGGCCAGCAAGAAGTTGACCACGATGTCGCATGAATCCTCGTCGAGCCCATTGGTGGGCTCATCGAGCACTAGGATATCGGGGTTCATCGATACAACTGCCGCCAGCGCCACACGCTTCTTTTGCCCGCCCGAGAGCTGATAGGGAGAGGCGTCGGCAAGGTCGGCAACCTGGAACAGCCCCATGGCATCGCGCACGCGGCGCTCGAGCTCGTCTGCCGGCAGCCCCATCTGCGCGGGACCAAAAGCAACTTCCTCGCCCACCGTGGCGCAGAACAGCTGGGCATCGGCGTTTTGGAATACGAAGCCCACGCGCTGGTGGAACTTCTGAGCAGCAGCAGAATCCTTCAGATACGCCGCATCGACCACGTGCCCGTCAAACAGGTATGCCCCTGCGTCCGCGAGTTCAAGGCCGTTAATAAGACGCATAATCGTCGTCTTGCCGCAGCCGTTGGGACCGAGCAGGGCAACGAGTTCACCACGATCGACCTGCAGCGACACGCCATCGACAACCGTATGCCCCGCATAGGAGAACACCACGTCGCGCAGCTCGATGAGCGGAACGACCTCGGCGCCGCCCACACCGTTCGTGCCCGCCGCACTATTCATATCGATCGTCAAAACGTCGCCCTTCCCCATTTACATCCCCAGTCGGAACCAGCAGCGCCTACAGCACGGCGCACAACACTGTCAGCAGCGCCACGCCGGCCGCATAGGCCGCATCGCGCCAGCCAAACCTGGCGCGCGCGGGAGCCGGATACGCACCGGCAAAGCCGCGGCAAAGCATAGCCTCGTCCATCGCGCGGCTGCATTTCATCGCCTTGATAAAGGTCATGCCCATGATACCCGCGATCGAATCGGTACGCGAAAATCCCTCGGGCGCACGGCCAACGCTGCGCAGCATGACCGATTCGCACAGATCGTGCGCCGTACGACCCAGCACCTCGATGTGCTTGAGCGCCATATCAAACGTAAAGATAACTTCGTCGGGTAGATGCAGCATCTTGAGCGCCGCCGATATGCGGCTCCACGTGAGGGTCCACGAAACGCCCAGCACCAGCGACACATTAATGAAGGTCTTGAGCGCAATCTTGAGCATGGCGCCCGTAGCGGAAGCACCCAGCAGCAGGGCAGGCAGCGCCAAAACCACTGCGAGCCCCGCGGCGCCAAGCGCCGGCACAAAGGTCGCGCGCAGCCCGCGTACGGGACGCACGGCAACGAGCACCAGCGCAATGGCCGCCATCAACATGAGGTACAGCGGGCTTTGTGTCAGGCACACGCACAGGACGCAAACGAATATCCCCACCAGGCGCACCGGAGCCGAAACGCAAGAAAGGGCGCGGTCGACCATCGACCCGCCCTCGTGCGCGCCTCCACCCAGGCGAACCCGCTCAAGCAGGCTCGCCAGGTGCAGGACGTTCTTTTGCATCACGCGATGACGAGCGCCCGTGGGCTCGTATCGCTCCTCGGCCGCAAGCCAGCTAGGCAGCTCGACCATCGCCATGGGCTCCGCTTTCCTTGACCGTCAGCGAGATCAGACGGAATGCGATGGTGAGCACCGCCACGCCAATCACGCCGGACAGGATATACATGGCAGCCTGACCGGCAAAGCCGAGACCCTGCTCCTCGGAATAGGCCTGCAGGTAATCACCCGTAGGCAGAGCGTCGGCAAAGGTCGGGGTGTCGAGACCGACCGAAGCCTGCAGGCTGTCGTCGCCAGCCTCCTGAACGGCGGTCGCGGCGCCCTCGGCGTCCCACTCACCCCAGGCGTCACCCGTGGCCAGCAGGCCCAGCGGCGTGGCCACGACAAGCACGGCAACCAAGATGAGCGTGGGGACCAGCGAGGTCTTCTTTGTAGCAGCGCCCTCGGCAGCAAGCTGTCCATCGGCGGCTTCGGGGCCGACGATAACGCTCGGCGCCGTCTTCTTAATGAAACCGTAAATCGCAGCCGTCGCCACGCCCTCGACCACGCCGGCAACCAGCATATGCGGGATCATCATGGCAGGAATGGCAATAGACAACGGGAAGGGGCAGTACAGCGGCGCGCCCGAAGCGTTGGTAAAGAGCATCGGCTGAATACCAAACTCGATTGCCGCGCACAGGGCCGCCAGGCACAGGCCGACCCAGCCGCTTACGATGGCCGAAACCGAGGTGCCCCAGCTCTTGTCGTGCAGACGGCTGTTGAGCGCACGGAACACGATAGCAGCGGCAAACGGCAGCACGAAGGCCATGTTAAAGCAGTTGGCGCCAAAGGACAGGATGCCGCCGTCGCCAAACAGTAGTGCCTGTAGCGCCAGCGCGACCGAGACAGCAATGGCCGCGGCCTCCGGGCCCAGCAGCAGCGCGATGAGCGCGCCGCCGACGGCGTGACCCGTGGTGCCGCCGGGCAGCGGCACGTTGAACATCATGAGCAAGAAGGAAAATGCGGCGCAGATGCCCAGGAAAGCCATGTGCTCGCGATCGAGCGTGGCACGCACCTTTTTGATGCAGTGGACCCAAACGGGCACCATTGCCACTGCCATGACGGCATCCGTCTGCGGGGACAGATAATTATCTGGAATGTGCATGGGCGCCTCCCGGTTATCGGCGCACAGAATTGCAACGCCGCTTAAATCACCTTGTCAGTGTTACGCATTGTAAGATTCGTAACACGCCGCGGGCTATCATAGCAAAACGGCGCACTGCCGACAAAGCAGCACGCCGTTATGTAATGCGCGTGTCATATATGAAGGCTCAACGGTGCCTTATATCGAGCATAGCGGTCACGTAAGACTCGGCGGCAACCACCGCTGACCCATACCCCAGCGCAAGCCCTATCCGCGGACCTCGCCGTTTACGCCCTTGCATACCTTGGTGACGATCTTCTGGTGCGCCTTCTCGACCTCTTCGCTGGTGAGCGTGTGGTCGTCGGAGCGATACGTAAGCGCAAAGGCCATGGACTTCTTGCCCGCTCCGATGCGGATGGGATCGCGGTAGACGTCGAACAGGCGCACGCCCTCGAGCAGCTTGCCGCCGGCGCTGGTAATGCGGCGCTCAAGATCCTCGCAGGTCACAGCATTGTCGACCACGATAGCAAGGTCGTGCTCAACAGCCGGGTACTGCGAGAACTCGCGGTAGTTCTCCTGATTGCGGGCGCCCTTGATCAGCTTGTCCAGATCGAGCTCAAAGGCAACGACGACCTCATCGATGCCCATCGCCTCGCGCGCCTCGGGGTGAATCTCGCCGACCCAGCCCAGTACGGTGCCGCCGGACAGAACCTCGGCCGCACGACCCGGCTGCAAGAAAGCGTAGCACTCGCCCTCGACGGGACGGAAGCGAACCTTCTCGATGCGCAGCTGGGCGAGCAGCTCCTCGACAATGCCCTTGCCAAAGAAGAAACGCAGCTTGCGGTACTTCATGTTCCAGGACTGCTCGCTCCACTGGCCCGAGAGCACGCCCGCCACGGACTTGGTCTCCTTGGGCAGGCTGGCGTTCTCGCGACCGTGGAACAGGCTGCCGACCTCGTACAGGTGCACGTTGGGCGTGCCGTGGGCCTCGTTATAGGCCACGGACTGCAGCAGGCCCGGCAACAGCGAACGACGCATCTCGGTCTGCTCGGCTACCAGCGGGTTCATGAGCACCACGGGGCAACCGCGACCCTCGGTGGACATACCGATCTTCTCCAGGTCGCCCGGGGCGGCAAAGCCGAAAGTCGTGGTCTCGTTGAGGCCGCAGGCGCGCAGGATCTCGCCGACCTTGCGGGTGAGCTTCTGCTCGCGGGTCAGGCCGCCGATGTGGTTCTTGGCAGCCGGGATGGTCGCCGTCACACGGCCCATGCCCCACAGGCGCAGGACCTCCTCGATCAGGTCGATCTCGCGCGGCAGGTCGGGACGGAAGCTCGGCGGGGTGACCATGAAGTCATCGCCGTCGCGCTCGACGGTGCAGCCCAGGCGGGTGAGCGAACGCTCGATAAACTCGGGCTCGATGTCGGCACCGCAGATGGCATGCACGCGGGCCAGGCGCAGCTTGATGCTGTCGATAGTCTTGGGCGCAGGGAAAACGTCGACATAGCCGGGAGCAACCTCGCCGCCGGCGATCTCCTCGATGAGCGCGCAGGCAACGTTGGCGACGTCCACGCAGCCGGTCTCGTCAACCTGGCGCTCAAAGCGAATGGAGGCGTCGGAGATCAGGGACAGGTCGCGGCTGGTGTGCGAGGTGCGACCGGCGTTGAAGCAGGCACTCTCGACCATCACATCGACGGTGTCGTCCTCGATCTCGGAATCCATGCCGCCCATAACGCCGGCCAGCGCCACGGGGCGCTCGCCGTCGGTGATGAGACCCATGCCGGCGTCGAGCGTGCGCTCCTCGCCGTCGAGCGTCGTGAACTTCTCATCCTGCTGGGCGGCGCGGACCACCACACGACGGCGGCCATCGCGCTCGGCAAAGGTGTCCAGGTCAAAGGCGTGCAGCGGCTGACCGGTGAGCATCATCACGTAGTTGGTGATATCGACAATGTTGTTGTGCGGGCGCACGCCCAGGGCGTTGAGGCGCTTGACCATCCAGTCGGGCGAGGGGCCGACCTTCACGTTGCGCACGATGCGGGCGACGTAGCGGTCGCACAGGCCCTCGTCGGCAATCTCGACCGAAAGCTCGTCGTCGGTCGCGCGGCCGGTCTCGGCCTTGATGGCAGGCAGCTCAACGTGGAAATCGCGGTCGAAGATGGCGCCGGTCTCGCGGGCCATGCCGATCATGGACAGGCAATCGGGACGGTTGGGCGTGATCTCGCAGTCAAGCACGGTATCGCTCGAGCCCACGTACTCGGCAAACGGCATGCCGCAGGGCGTATCCTCGGGCAGGATCATGATGCCGGAGTGGTCGCCGCCCAGGCCGAGCTCGCGCGCGGAGCAGTTCATGCCCATGGACACGACGCCGCGAAGCTTGCTCTTCTTGATCTTGACGTCGCCGGGCAGGACAGCGCCAATCATGGCCGTGACGATGTGGTCGCCGGCCTCGAAGTTCTGCGCGCCGCAGACGATCTGCAGCGGAGCGGGGTTGCCGTCGGCGTCGAGGTTCTTGTCGCCCACGTCGACCGAGCACACATACATATGGTCGCTATCGGGGTGCGGGGTCTTGGTGAGCACCTTGGCGGTCACCACGTGGTCGAAGGACTCGCCCACGGTGTCGATCGCCTCGACCTCGGTGCCGGTACGGATATATTCGTCCGAAAGGGTCTTGGGATCCTCCGGAATATCGATCATGGTCTTGAGCCAGTCGTAAGAAACACGCATCTAGCTCTCCTTTCATACTGAAAGCCTGCGAAGAGATGCAGGTGGAAACTTCAACTTTGTGAACATTCCTTACAAAGCGAGGGTTGTCCAAGTGCGGCAGATCGGCCCGAAAGAGGAGCGCCGCGTACTTTGGTACGCAAGCGACGAATGAGCGCCGAGGTGCCGTGCTTGGGCAAGCCGCAGCCTAAAATTGGTTCAGGAAGCGCATATCGCCTGTCATGAGCGTGCGCAGGTCGGGCAGGTCGTAGCGCAGGGCCGCGACGCGCTCGGCGCCAATACCAAAGGCGAAGCCGGTGTACTTCTCGGGGTCGATGCCGCAGTTAATCAGGACGTTGGGGTCGACCATGCCGCAGCCCAGAATCTCGATCCAGCCGCTGTGCTTGCAGAAGTTGCAGCCCTTGCCGCCGCACACGTGGCAGCTCACGTCTACCTCGCAGCTCGGCTCGGTGAAGGGGAAGAAGTGCGGGCGGTAACGCGTCTTGCGGTCCTCGCCAAACATGCACTTAACAAAGTAGTCGAGCGTGCCCTTAAGATCGCCAAAGGTGATGCCCTCGTCGACGACCAGGCCCTCGATCTGGTTGAACTGCGGCAGGTGGCAGGCGTCGGCCGTGTCGGGACGGTAGACGGTGCCCGGGCAGATCATGTAGATGGGCGGCTTCTGCGACTCCATGGTGTGGATCTGCACGCCCGAGGTCTGGGTGCGCAGCAGCACGTCGGACTCGCCGTGGGCGTGAGCCTCGGGGTGCGCGACGCTGCCGGGGTTGTTGTCGACCACATAGAAGGTATCGCGGGCCGAGCGGCTCGGGTGATCCATGGGGGCGTTGAGCGCGGTGAAGTTGTAATAGGAGGTGTCGACCATGGGGCCAGACTCGACGGTGTAGCCGATGCCGCAGAAGATGTCCTCGGCCTCCTCGATGATCTGCTTGATCAGGTGCTGGTGGCCGATCTGCGGACGGATACCCGGTAGCGTGATGTCGACGGCCTCGTGCTCGAGTGCGTGCTTGAGGGCGGCGGCCTTCATCTCGGTGGTGCGCTCGTCGAGCATGCCCTCGATCAGCTGGCGCATCTCGTTGGCGCGCTTGCCCATCACGGGACGATCCTCGGGGGCGAGCTTGCCCATCATGCGCATCAGGCCGGTGATGCGGCCCTTGCGGCCGAGCAGCTCAACGCGCGCGGCCTCGAGCTTTGCGGCGTCGTCGGCGCCTGCGACGAGCTCCTTGGCCTCTTCCTCGAGTTTGACCAGATCATCAATCAGACTCATGTCTTCCCTTTCGTCTCTCGCGCTCCCCGCTTGCCGAGGCGGCTGCCGCCGTCTGACGTTGCGAAAACGCGGCCCGGTTCGGTAACAAAAAACCGTCCTCGGGCATGTGCATTGCCCAAGGACGGTTGAATTCCGCGGTACCACCTTGTTTGACCCGGCGGATGTCTGGCCCGCCGCGCCCACTCTTTGCCCCTTGTCGCGAGGCTCACGGCTTCCCTACTGGGGACATCGCCGCCGCCGGCCGCGTGCCCGTTGAGGTCGCTGCTCGGGAGTGAACGCTTGGCCCTTGCCACCGCAGGAAGGCTTACAGCCCATGACCTTCCCTCTCTTGCCGGCGACGCGGCGGGCAAAACCCTCTCCGTCAACGCATTGGTCTACAGGATACCACATTGTTTGGGCATATCGCCGCGTTCCGTTTTGTTCGTGCTGGGTACAAGGCAGGTAGCTGTGTAAACTGGCCGTGCGCCCATCCGTGGCGCTCGGTTCGCGAGATCAAGGATATGGTATGGGAAAGAAGCACGATAAGAAGGCCGAGCCCGCAGCGGGCAAGACGCCCAAAAGCATGAAGGTCGATAAGGCCGTCAAAAAATTCCGCAAGCTCGAGGGCAAGCTGTGGACCCGCGAGTACCTGCTCAAGATTGCCGAGTTTGACGGCGCGACCATTGCCCCCGCCAACGGCGCCGCAGCGCGCGCCGACGCCATGGGCACCCTTGCCGGCGAGCATCATAAGCTCCTGACCAGCGAAAAGTCTGTCGAACTTGTGCGCTCGCTGGCACGCGAAACCGTCGCCGGCGGCAAGATCGACGACCCGCAGCTGCTCGACGAGATCCGCGTACTCGGCCGCGACCAGCGCGAAGCGAGCGTCATTCCCACCGAGGAGGCCGAGGCCTGGACCAGGCTCACCTGCGAGGCCGACGCCGTGTGGCACAAGGCCAAGACGGCCAATGACTGGGCGAGCTTTGAGCCCTATGTGGATAGAATCGTCGCCCAACTTAAGCATCAGGCCGAGCTCATGGACCCCAAGCGCGACCCATACGATGTTTGGCTCGACCAGTACGAGCGCGGCCTTTCCGCCAAGAGCTTCGATGCGTTTTGCGATGAGGTCAAGGCGACGGTCGTGCCGCTCGTGCACGCCATCGGCGAGCGCGGCCAGCAGCCCGCTGCCGACTTTTTGCACGCCCGCGTGCCCGAGGCCGCCCAGCGCGCCATGAGCTTCGACCTTATGAAGCTCGTCGGCCTGGACCTGAACGACACCACGCTTGCCTTTACCGAGCACCCGTTTAGCGAGGGCTTTGCCGTGGGCGACGCGCGCATCGCGACGCACATCTACGAGGACGACTGCATCTCCAACGTCTACAGCATCATCCACGAGGCGGGACACGCCATGTACGAGCTGGGCGTCAATCCTGCCTATGCGCGCACCCGCCTGGAGGGCGGCACTTCCATGGGCATCCACGAGAGCCAGAGCCGCTTTTTCGAGAACACCGTGGGTCGCAGCCGCGCCTTTATGGGCCCGCTGCTCGAGGTGCTGCGCCGTCACGCGCCCGAGGTCTATGGCAGTGTGGACGAGGATACGCTCTACCATGCCGTGAACATCGCACGGCCGTCGCTGATCCGCACCGAGGCGGACGAGCTCACTTATCCGCTGCACGTTATGGTGCGCTACGAGATCGAGCGCATGCTGTTTGCCGGCGAGGCCACGGCCAAGGACATCCCCGCGCTTTGGAATCGCTTTATGGATGAGTACCTGGGCATTCCCGTTCCCGACGACACGCACGGCTGCCTGCAGGATACGCACTGGAGCGGTGGCTCGTTTGGCTACTTCCCCACGTATGCGCTGGGTAGCGCCTACGACGCTATGTTTGTGCCGGCCATGTGCCGCGACGGCGTCGACCTTACCGGTGCCTGTGCGAGCGGCGATTTGGCGCCCGTCCGTGCCTGGCTGGGCGAGCACATTTGGCAGTGGGGCCGTGCCAAGGACGCACCGGAGCTCATCAAGGGCGCGTGCGGCATGGACTTTGACGCCCGCTACTACTGCAGCTACCTGCAGGACAAGTTCACCACGCTGTACGAGCTGTAAGGCATAACCGACACGCCAACGCAAAGGGGACGCCGCGGAACCAATCCGCAGCGCCCCCTTTCCACCTAGTTGTTTAAGAACGTCCCCAATGACTACCTTACAGAGCTTCCAGCGCGGCGGCGATGCGCTTCATGGCGGCATCGGCGGATGCTTGGTCGGGCGCCTCGGCCAGCACGCGGATAACCGACTCGGTTCCACTCTTGCGCACGAGCACGCGGCCCTCGCCTGCCAGCGCAGCCTCGGCCTCGGCGATGGCGTTCTGCACGCCCATGTTCTCGAGCGCGGCGTCCTTGTCCGCCACGTGCACGGCCACCTGCGCCTGTGGCAGCAGCTTGCACGGAGCCGTGAGCTGCGAGAGCGTCTCGCGCTCGGCACGAATCACTTCCATCACGCGCAGCGAGGTCATAATGCCGTCGCCCGTGCGCTCGATATCGCCAAAGATCGTATGGCCCGTCTGCTCGCCACCCAGGCTGTAGCCGCCCTCGCGCATCTTGGCATACACGTGACGGTCGCCCACGCCGCTGGTCACGGCGCTCAGTCCGGCAAGCTCCAACGACTTGATCAGGCCAAAGTTGCTGGCGATCGTCGGTACCACGGTACCGCCCGAGAGACGCCCGTGCTTGTTCAGGTACACGCCGCACACGTACAAGATCTGGTCGCCGTCGACCACGCGGCCGCGCTCGTCCACGGCCAGGCAGCGGTCGGCATCGCCGTCGTAGGCAAAGCCCACATCCAGGCCCTGCTCCACCACGTGGCGCTGCAGGCGCTCAATATGCGTAGAGCCGCAGTCGACATTGATGTTAAAGCCGTCGGGCGCGGCATTGATCACGCGCACATCGGCGCCCAGTGCGTCGAACACCGGCTTGGCCACCGAGGATGCCGAGCCGTTGGCGCAATCGATGCCGATCTTGACGCCCTGCAGCGAAAAGTTCGCGCTGGCGATGAGCGAAGCAATGTAGCGGTTGCGACCCTGCATGTAGTCCACCGTGGCGCCGATGTGGTTGCCCGTTGCCAGCGGCACCTCGCTCTTGCCATCGATGTAGTCCTCAATGAGCTCCAGCACGTCCTCGTCCATCTTAAAGCCGTCGCTGTTGACGAGCTTAATGCCGTTATCGCAAAACGGGTTGTGGCTCGCGCTGATCATGATGCCGCAATCGAAGCAGCCTTCCACAGTCTGATGCGCTACGCCCGGCGTGGGGATCACGTGCAGCATATAGGCGTCCGCACCGCTCGCGACCAGGCCGCTCACCAGCGCCGCCTCGAACATATAACTCGAGCGACGCGTGTCCTTGCCCACGATCACGCGTGCCTTGCGCTCGCGGTTGGCGCCGTAATACCAGCCCACAAAACGGCCAATCTTATAAGCGTGCTCTACCGTCAGCCCAACGTTGGCCTCACCACGAAAGCCGTCGGTGCCAAAGTACTTCATGCGCTCTCCTTACAAAATAGGGGCGAACAGATTGCCTGTCCGCCCCAAAATGGTACTCGATTATCTGCGCTACCAGAAAAACCCTACGCCGACGCGCTGTCGCGAGCCGCCTGGCATGTAGGAGTCTGACGCAGCGTAAGCGGCTTGTCCCCCGCCTCGGCCGACGTGGTCAGCGTATACGTGATCGTCGTCGTCTCGCCAGCATGCAGGTCAACGGTGCCCGAATAGAAGGGGATTCCATGCCACGTAGCGGCGCCAAGACCAAACTGGGTGCCCTCGACGGTCAGATCAGTAATGTTGCCGCCCGTCGGGGCAAACAACGAGACATTCAGACGCTCGTCGTCACGCGCGGCATCGGGTGCGCTCGCCGCAACGTAGTCGGGCAGCTTGCCAGCCTCCTCCTGCGTCATGATGTTCGTCAGGGTAACGGTGATGCGATAGGAGCACGTGCCGTCACCGTTCTTCACGCCCTGACCAATCTGCGTATCGGCGTTCAGGTACCAGTCGAGCTTGGAGAAGCTCAGGTTGTTAAAGTAAACGCCGGCAACAGGATCGGCGCTCGGGTCATCCGGATCGGGCAGCGAAGCGTCAATGCCCGTCTCTTTGATGGCATTCTGCTCATCATCGTTTCTCATCCACGCGATCAGGCGGCCCTCTTCGGCACCGCGCTCAACGGCGCTGACAAGCTTCGTAACATCGACATCGCCGATACCGCCAAGGATCTTGTCGAAGGCAGCGCTGGCGACGGATGCAAAGATGCCGTCCGACTCCTCGACCGGATAGTTCCAGTACACATCGTGCATGAGGACCTTTGCGGCGTTGGTGCCGTCGACAACCGTTCCGTCGGGCAGCGAGACATTACCGACCAGGCCCAGCAGATACTGCAGGAACACCGGGTCGATACCGATGACGCCATCAACGTCCTGTCCATACTGGGACTTCCACAGCGCGGCGACACGCTGCGAGTTGCGGGGCCAATCAGGCGAATAGGTATTGCCCGAGTTGTACAGGTTACTGTGGTTGCCGAACAGCGCCTCATCCTCTTCGTCGACGCTCTCGACTGCCTCATCCTCGCTGAGTCCAATGCGGGGAACAAACTCGCCAATCGACATCTGGCCGTCAGTGACCGAAATCAGGCCCTGCGAACCGCCAAAGCCGCCGCAAGCACGAATCTCGACGTTGTTCATGGCGTACATAAGGTAGTTGCGCGTCTGGCCGTTGGCGCCGAGCATCTGGGGAAGGACGGGGGCGACCTTCTCCGCCGCGTCAACCGCGCCGTTGAGGGTGGCAAAGCCGTCCTTGGCCTTATCGACCAGCTCGGTCACCTGGGAAATATGAGTATCGCCAATGCCCTGGACCTTCTCGTTGGCGCTCTTGAACACCTTCGAGCTGCTGGAAAGCGAATCGGCGACCGCCTGCAGCGCGGACACGTTAATCATGCCGTCCTGGAACAGCTTGCCGGGCGTAGCCTGCGAAAGGTTATCGGCCATGGGAACCAGCGCATTGCTCGAGACATCGGACAGGGCGTCAATCATGGTGCGGGCCGCATTGATATCGCTGCCATACACCGGGATAAACGAAGCCGCCGCCCACAGCGGGCTCGAGGTCTCCGCCTTCATGCTGTTACAGAGCTCATCGATCTTCTTCGCGTCGTCAGGCAGCGTCGAAAAATCGCCCGACGCGACCTTGTCCTTAAGGCCACCGACGATCTCGACAGCCTCCTTCGCTTCGCTCTTTACGGTCTTTGCCGAGTTAAGCAGCATAAAGCCGCTTGCGCCAAGCGCAACGAGAAGCACCGCGACTACAACGGCAATAATGGCGCCGGTGTGACGCTTTTTGCGCTCGCCCTTGCGATGGCGATGACGGACCAGACCGTCAGAGGTCGAACTCGGCGAAGCGTCGCCACCGTAGTTCAAGCCAAAATCGTAATAATCTTCCTTGGAACCCGAGCCCGCAAACTCGGCACCGCTATCATCCAGGCGGGCGAACGTGCCAGTCTCGGAGGCGCCGGTGTAAATCGTGCCAAGGTTACCCGTAAGCCCCGCGCCACCGGCAGAGGGAGTATTGTTGGCGGCCTTGTCGGCATTAACGTTGCCGGCGGCATTCGCGGCGTTGGCAGCACCTGCGTTGTTCGCGGGTACCGAAGGAGCCCCGCTCGGCTGCGACGTGGAGGTTGCACCGCCCGCAAAGACATTCCCTCTTGCACGGCCGGTCTTTTTTGCCTTTTGAGACTGCTCGTACAGAGCGGTAAACATCGCTGTCTCGCCCGGGGACACGCGCTTACCGGAACCGCCCTGTCCAGCGCCGCCCGGCGTGCCGGCCTTACCAGCCCCGTTCGGACGCGGCGGAACTGCAGGACGGCCGCTATCGCTGCCCTTAAAGTGATTACCAGCCATAAAGAAATCCTCGCAATTGAGTCGCAATGAAAAAGTCCATAACGTTACTAGTTTATGGCATTTTGAGCATCGACAGCTAAACTCCAGACACGGACATCAATTGGCGAAAATGCGGCACAACACCTTTTCAGTCTTGGCAGCGGCGCCAGCTACACCGTGAGGAACATCATCACGATGATCATGGCAAAGCCGATAAGGTCGGTCGGCAAAAACACCGTGCCCAGCATAACGACGCTGGTGATGGTCGCCGAGACGGGCTCCACGGTTCCGATGAGACTCGCACGCACCGAGCCGATGTCCTTAACGCCCTGCATATAGAGCATGTAAGCAAAAAACGAGCCGATAACCACGAACACCGCGAGCGCCTCGACGCCGGCAGCGTCGAGTGCCGGCACATGCGCCCAGGGCTGCACGAAGACACATGAGATCACGCCCGCCGTGAGCATTGCCGAGCCCGTGACGATGGGGCTGCCGTATTCGGGCAGGATCTTGGCGGGAATCACCGCCATACACGCGGCGCTGACCGCACACATAAGACCTGCTGCCAGGCCAAGCGGCGAGATATTCAGGCTGGTGGGGTCGCCGCCGGTGGCGATTAAAAAGGTTCCACCCAGAGCCAGGCCAATGCCGATGACTTCGCGAGTACGCGGCATGCGGCGATCGATCACGCAGGTGTAGCCCATGATGATAACGAGCTGCAGGCACTGGAGCACCGTCGCGGTTCCGGCGTTCGTCAGGCGCACGGCCGAAAGATAGCAAAACTGGTTGAACAGCAGGCCAAAAGCGGTAAAGAGCAGCAGCTGCTTGCGATCGGCGGGTGTGGTCCAGAGCTTGACCAGGCGCTCGCGGTCGCGCGTAACAACCACGGCCATAAAGAGTAGACCGGCGAGAATCTGACGCACGCTCATAAGCCACAAGGTGTCGACGTGGTAGGTATCGAACAGAAAGCTCGCGCTGGTGCCCGAGAAGCCCCAAAACGAACCGCCCACCAGCGTAGCCAAGACGCCCGTGATCATCTTGCGCGACGACGCATCGTTAAGGCGCTCGCGCCAGGCGCGACGGGTGTTGCGGCTGAGCTCGTCGGTGCCCTCGGGCACATCAATGTTCGATATATCGGTCATCGGCACCGAAGCCCCTGCGCCTTCGACCTGCTCGACACACTCTTTGCTCATTCCACTCCCCCGAAACAGCCTGGAAACAATTCGGCTTACCTTACCACGGCGAAGTCACCAGCTGGAGGCTTGTCCGCTTATCGGTAGGACAATTCCGCAGGTGTCTTTCCATAGCTCGATACCGCAATGGCCTTGCATTATGCGACAGCCAAATCGCGGCAGCAGGCTCTTTTAAAATGGATATGACGAAGCCCCCGAATTCCACAATGTAAGCGATTTTTAAAAATGTTCTTGCCACCGAGTTCAGGCTCCGTTATATTATCCCTTGCGCGCTTGCGCACCCTTGATCGGGCGTTTAGCTCAGGGGGAGAGCGCTTCCCTGACACGGAAGAGGTCAGAAGTTCAAATCTTCTAACGCCCACCAAATGTTCGCAGCTCAGAGGCTATGCCCTCTGGGCTGTTTTGTTTTATGTCGCCAAATCCGCTGGCAGCTCCAACCGCCCAACTGGCCAAAAGCCGACCATCTACTTGCCGATCTATCCATCGGTATAACCAATCAGTCCGCACCACAGCTTCTCGGCAAAACGCCACGATGTCTGCGCCCTGCGGTATCCTTGAGCCACTTACACCTGCAGCACCAAGGAGCCACCATGCGCACCGAGCTCGATGTTCCCTTTTCGCACAAAGAAGAAGCCAAGGCGTTGGGCGCCAAATGGGACCGGACCAAGAAAATCTGGTATGTACCCAGCGGCGTCAACCCCGAGCCCTTTGCCGAGTGGCTGCCCGGTATTGACCGATCCGACCCCTCTGCGCCGTATATATATCTAGTACTGGGCAAGCGCGAGTGCTGGAAGTGTCACAAAGAGACCTCGGTCGCGGCCTTCGGCATTCCCTATCGAGCCGATAACGACGAGAGCATCGCCATCGCGCACGCGCCCAACGAAGCCGGGCACATTGCCATCGACACGGCCAACGCCAACGCACTCGCCATCGTGCCCGCTCTTGGCTGCGTGCCGGGCGAGATCCGCGACTACCTTCATAAGCGCTGCGGCTACAAGCCCGTAGGCGCGCGAGCCTCCAAAGCCCCGTCGCTCGGCAACACGTGCACCAGTTGCGACGCGCTGCAAGGCAGCCGCTATCTGTTCGAGGAGCCCTCGTCCCCGTTTGCCCTCACTGCCATCAACAAGCTGCCGGCACTGGAGTTTATACGCGTCGAAGTTGCCGGCGTCTTTGGCGTCCCGGCCACGCGTACCGACTTTGACCAGGCGCTCTTTACCTGGGCACGCGACCATCACGCCGAGTTCCACAAGCAGCTCGGTGAGGGGATTTATTTGTAGGGACGGAGAGGCCTTCACAGTCAGCTCCTCCGCATCACCTATCCCTCGTCGCCGGCGTCGTACACGATATCGAGGCCACAAACGGGGCATTTCTCCGGATACACCGGCATATGAACGCCTGTCTGTTTTCTCACTTCGTCGCTGAACCTGTCGCGCGCATCGATGAACCGAATGTCGAGACACGGTATTTGCGAGCCGCAGCAAGGGCAGGTGACGACAAACGACCCGCAATCAACCTCTACGCTCGGAAACATATTGTTGTCTATAAGGGCACACGGCAGTTTTCCGTACTTCCCCATCACAATATCGCCTCGCCAGCTCATACACGCTCCCCTCTCGCTATACAAAACAGGAAGAGCATGCACCGGCGGGCATGCGCGAGATTGCATCGCCACGCGATCCGATCAAACAACACGATCGTCAAAGAATGCCAAAGCCAAATACGCTAATACGGCAGAAGCCCCGCCTTTTCACGCTTCTTTTCCGAGCGATCGAACTCAATGCGATGGGCCTCAAGAAACACCGCATTGGGTCGCCACTGACGCTCATTCGGCTGCCTTAGCGTCGCACCCGCAAAGGAAGCGTAGCCGGTCTTATCCAGCAGGTACGATCCGCACAGCCGATATTCGCCGCAAACAGGCTCAAACGAAATCAGATGAGCATCGAATAAAGCATGTAAGTCGCGCCGAAGCAGAATGCCGTTGCTGGCAACCTGCGATTTGGGTCCCGAGTAATTCTCGATATGTGCAGCCTCCAGAGCTTCGCTGACGCCGCAGTCCGACACCGCGCAACGGCCATCATAGGCGGCAACGAGCTGCTTGCGGAACCATTGCTGCCCCAATCGCTCGCGCCTTAACGCATAGCGGACCTTTTCGTCGTCGGTCGTACCCTGTCCGGCAAACTCAATATCGACGGGCATGTGCTTCAGATAGCTCATGTCGGGCGCAAAACGGGGGTCCGGTCCGCCTTTATGAACAGGACCGTGCAGAACAAACCATCCGTTTTCGGGCTCGAACCGTTCAACAAACGCAAGGCCGAGCACCTTGTAGCCCACCTCGGTTGCAAATATGACTCCGACTGGAACGCCACATTCCATGCAGTTGAGCATTTTACTGTTGTAATTCTGGTCTCGAGAACCAACGGCGCCTGGCGCTTGGACCGAATACTTAATGACCCACGTACCATCGTCCAAATAGAGCGGAGGTACATCGGTGTAGAAGCTCTTTTTAGAGTTATGGACCGAAAGCGCAAAGATCTTATTGGGATCTTGCTTCACCCGATCCTGGCCCGGCCAGAAGATCCCTGAATCCCGCGTTACGGGAAAGAAGTCCGAGCCAATTCTCAAACGATACTGATACTGAGGGCTATCTTCCTTGGTGTGGTGCGGAAGGCTGGTCCAAACGCCGCCGCGCTGTTCCTCACCCAGAAACCACTCCCATGCCTCAACGTATTCGGAAGGCACGAGACTGCAGGCGCGGTCATAGCTTGGTCCATCCATCAACGGAACAGCAAGGTCAATGTCGTTCATCGCCAGCACCTACAACCATACGAACGCGAGTTATGCCCCTCAATAATATGGCCGAGAGTCAATTATTACGAGATCTCATTCCGCGATCGGCACATCGTTGATGCTCTCGGTTTGCCGCTGGCGCGCTTGTACCCCGCTACCCCACTTCCCTGTATACTGATGTAGCACGTGTTTCATCCGGGCTTGTTGGACCGGGTCGTTCATGGGAGGGCCTTATGGCTGCTTCGAATCCACCTAAGGGGAGCGTTTCTTCTTCGTCCATCAAGCCGGTTACGCGCAAGGCCGTGCGCTGCCAGCGCGAGGTCGCCTGGCTTATCACGCAGGCGGCGGGCAGGCTTGTGGCGACCACCCAGGACGTCAATGCGCCTACGCCGAGCTTTGTGTTAGCGGCGGCGCTGGATTTTGCGCGCCAATTGGAGCTTGCCGCACAGGATACCAGCGGCCACCTCGACTACCAGAATGTTATGGCGCCCGACCTGCAAACGTTCTGCCACATGGCCAAGTTGCCCGCCGCGCCCAATGCGCTTTCGGACGCAGGCTACATGTTTACGCTTTCGGGCGCGGACCTTATCCGCGATATCTACGCATACTGCAGCGAGCTCGCCGAACGCAGCGTCTTTGGCACGGCTGAAGTCAAACCGGGATATGTCATCAAGCTGGTTCTTAGGCTGTTCTTGATGGACGGGTTCGGGGCCATGCCGGCGTAAGCCGAGTCTTTAGCATCACCGTCGACTGGGCAACAACCGCTTTACCTTAGTGGGCGCCAATCGAGGGTCGATTATTGAGTCGCCTCGTCCACTAACGCATTTATTCCACGCGCTCTGACAGTCGATATTTGCGGTTGCGGCTTGTCGACGGCGCCGTGGGCTCAAGCTCGCCTTGAGCAATGAGCGCGTTGACGCGCGACCTAACCTGGGAAATTGTAAGCCCCGTGCGTTCTGCCAGCTCACGCGTCCCCAGCTCGCCGTAGTGTTTGAGTGCCGTCACAATTAAGCCCCCGCCATGATCGACCGGCTCGATCTTTGAACGGTAAAGTACGACCTTGAACCGATCGAGCCCCGGGCAGAACAGGGGCTCGGCCAGACCATGCGCGCGCATGGCATCGATCATCATCGGGATGCCCGAGCCATTGCCCTCAGCCGGCGAACCTGCGCCATCCGGCAGCGGGACAATCGACATGAGTTTCACGAGCGTCGCGTTACGGCATCGGGAGCTGCCGTCAAACAAGTTCTCGCGAGTCTTTCCCCCGTAAAGGCCGCCAGGATTCGTCACCTCGACACGATTGTCAAAGACGTCGACGGCAATCGATTGTCCACAGAACCGATCCCCGTATTCTCGATGGATTACGGCGTTGGCGATTGCCTCGCGCAGAACCTCCTCGGGAATCTCCAGCGAGTCGACACGCGAGACACCTTGGACGGTCGAGGTTCGCCGCAAATTCTTGGCGACGGCCGCGACAGCATCCGAGATCATCTCGCCCAACGTTCCCTCACAGATTGTGCGGTCCATGAACCTCAGCGACCCCGCCATGCCCTTCTGAGTTCCCGCATGGACAGCCACGTCAATGAAGAGCTTGGGATAGAACTGCTGAGGGTAGGTGCCCACAACTAGGAGTCCAGCCTTGGTGACATTGCCCTGGGAATCAAGGATATTTAGGCGCTCCAGCTTCGTTTGTTTGTCCGGCGCGCCGCGCATTGCCCGGGGCGTCAACGAGAAAGCCCGATCTATCGTACGGTCGACCAGCGTCTCGTCGAGATTGTCCGCGCCCGCACCCGCCACCGCGTCGCGATCGCTCGGAGTCGCTCGACCGTATGACGCCAATGCGAGCACCTCAGTCGATGAAAGCGGCACATCTTTGTCATCGATGCGCTTGTAGCTGCCGCCCTGGGCGCCCCGCTCTATGACATAGCAGGGCTTGCTCGACGGATCGAGCTCCTCAATCGTAATGACGAGAACGATGACGCCCTGAAGCTCCACTCGCTCGATCGTGTATTTAGGCGGATTGGCCAGCTTTCCTCGACCGCCCGCATCACCCATGCCTGACACAAATTGGTTGAGCACTTTCTCGGTCTCGAAGTTCTCAACCGGGACAAAACCTGCGCGCTCACTCACTCCGAGCACGATGATTCCGCCGGCAGTGTTCGCGAATGCGCTCACCGTTTCCCATACGTCGCGGGAAAGCGTCGTGGCGCTCTCCTTCACTTCGACGTTAAGATCATCCGAGCCCATACGCCTTAAAGACTCAAGCAGACCGGTCAGCTCGTTTTCGTTCATCTGCACGTCCTTTCGCTCGGTCCTGCGGAGAATGCCGCGGATAGATTTCCCTCGTCTCTCAGTTATCTCTCGTAATTATCTCTCATTTATCTCTCTATCTCTCGGCTTAGAGATAAGAGATAGATAGAGATGGAATGTCTACCATTTGCTTCATTTATACATATTTTTGCTGGTAGAACAATCGGTATTGAGACAATACCATGATTGCCTGTCTCTTTGCTGCTCAGTTATCTCTCATATTAGTGACGAATGAGAGACGAGATATACGTGAGTTATGGAAGAGCGCGGATTATTGGACGGTCGGAAAATCCCTCAAACAAAAAAACGGGGCCGGCCTTACGCCGAGCCCCGTTTTCAAACGGTCAGTTAGTTATCCAACGCGCGAGCATAGCAGTCAACATTACGCCGCCGCGAACACTCCCAAGCCCGTCCCGATGATGCAGATCGCAAAGATGCCCAAGATGATCCAAATGGTCTTGACGCCCTTTTTGTACAGGGCGACGCAGGCAAAGGTTGCCAGCAAGGGCAGCAGACCGGGGAAGATCGAATCGAACAGATCCTGCAGGACAATCTCCGAACCACCCACGTCAAAGGTCAAAGCAGTGGACAGTGAGACCTGTGCCGCAATCATGGCGCCGATAACGGTCATTCCGAGGACACCGGCAGCATGCGTCATGCGAGACATAAGGTTGTTCTCTTCGGACTGCTGCAGGAACTTGGTTCCCAGGTCGTATCCCAGATGGGCTGCGACGATACGCGTTGCAAAGTTAATCACGGAGTAGATGAGCGCGTACACGATGGGGCCGAGCGGGTTGCCCGTCGAAGCGATACCAATACCAATGCCGGCGGCGACCACGCGGAACGTTCCCCAGTAGAACGAATCGCCGATGCCGGAAAGCGGTCCCATGAGGCCGACCTTCATGGCGTTAATCGAGGACGTGTCAAAGTTCTTATCGGCAGCCGCCTGCTCTTCCATCGAAACCGTCAGACCGGCTACAAACGGAAGCACATGAGGCGTGATGTTAAAGAACTCGGTATGGCGATCGAGCGCCGCATAGTAATCGTCGTCGTTGGGATAGATCTTTCGCAGGGGCTTCTGAATGGTGTACATGAAGCCCATTGCCATCATCTTGTCGTACGACTGCGAGCACTGGCTCGTAAACTGGCGAAGGAACATGCTCCGATACATATCGGGGCTCATAATCGCGTCCTTCTTGGCCTCTTTGAGGTCGGTGTTCTGGGTAGCCATTAGAAGTCCTCCTCTTCATCTGCAGCAACCGTCTGCGGACCGGACGAGCCCTCGCGGAAGGCCAGGAGCAGTGCGACGCAAATGGCAGCTGCGGCGACGCCGATAACGTCCATCTTGAGGTAGATGACCATAATGAATCCCAGGAACAGCCAAGGAAGCAGCTTGTTATCGCCCATGGTCCTAATAAGAAGCGCGAAGCCGATGCAGACCATGACGCCGGATGCAACGTTGAGGCCGTCCATCACAAACTGCGGAATCGCGTTGAGCGCATTGTTGATGAGGTCGGCACCAAAGAACAGCGAGCAAAACACCAGCAGTGCAGACGGAATGCCAATCGACAGCGGCACGACGGTCAGATGGTACAGGTTCGCCTTGGCAAGATCGCGATTTGCCAGAGCGGTCTCAATCTTCTTGCAGGCAAAGGCACCCGGAACGGCGTAGCAGAAGTTGCGCCACACCTGAAGGAAGACGGAGACGGGAAGGGCGAGCGCGACGGCAGTTGCCGTGCCCGTACCCGTAATGACGGCAAACGCGCAGCCAAGCACGCCGGAGGCATAGACCTCGGGAGGAACCGCCGCGCCGACCATGATGGCGCCCATGAACATGGACTCCAAAGCAGCGCCGACGATAACGCCCTGCTGGACATCGCCAAGGATCAAGCCGACAAACAGGCTCGTAAACAGCGGACGACCAAGCATTGTAATGCCAAATAATTGCTCGTCCATGGACGCAATAAATGCGACCAGTGCAACTAGAAGATACTGGACAACCATTTCGATCAACCCCAGAAACAGGTCTGCAGGCGAGGCATTCTGCGCAGCTCGCCTGCAGACAACCGCAGCAATTTGAGAGGATTAGTAGTTCATCTGGTGATAGTAACGACGCGTGGTGAGCGGGTGGTTACGGACGTGCTCGAGATGGCAGCTCAGACGCTCGGTGATGGTGTAGGTGACCATCGGGGAGACGATCTTACGGAACTCGGGGTCGCTGAACGGCAGCTCGACCTCGGCGGTGTCGAACTTGTTCACGCGGACATGGACGCCCTTCTCGTCGGCGAGCATGTGAGTGAAGTTGTCCACGCGGTCCATGAGCTTACGGGTGTCGTCCTCGCCGTAGAGCATGATGAGGCTCGTGCCCTCCTCGCACAGTTCGATGGTGCCGTGGAAGAACTCGGCGGCGTGGATAGACTTGGTCTTGATCCACTGCATCTCCTCGAGAATGCACATGGCGTAGTCGTAGGCCTCACCCCAGAGCATGCCGGAGCCGATCACCATGTGGTAGTCGGTGTCCTTGAAGTCCTCGGCCATGGCGGCGCAGCGCTCGTCCTGAGCGTCCTTGGCCTTGATGAGGTACGGAGCGATGTTGCCGAACTCCTCCATGAAGGTGTCGTACTTGGGGAAGGCGCCGGCGTTCTTGAGGAAGCGGGCGACCAGCGTGATCTGGTAGGTGTAGATGGCCTCGCACAGGACGTCGTCCTCGGCGAAGCTGAAGAACTTGTAATCGGCGTACTCAGTGGCCGGGGTGTTGTCGTTGGAGACATACATCAGCGTGCGGGCGCCCTGCTCCTGGCAGAACTTGGCGGCCTCGATGATCTCGGGGGTGGTGCCGGTACGGGTGGAGAAGACGCAGACCGAGTCCTTGTTGAAGGTCTTGGGCGGGCATGCGAGGAACTCAGCGGCAATCTCGCAGTGGACGTCGACGTCGGCCGTGGTGGTCTCGACCCAATACTTCATCGGGAGCGTGTGGGCCCAGGTGCCGCCGCAGCCGATGAAGAAGATGTTGGAATAACCCTGCTCGCAGACCTTGTCCACGGCAGCCTCAATCTGAGGACGGAGAGCGAGGGCATCGCTCACAACCTTCTCGTAACGAGGCTCATCGAAATTGAACATCCCTTACTCCTAACTCACTTGGATGAACCCTTCATTCATCCCATGACGTTATAATACTTTATATAACTAACTATGCAAGAACTATTTCAGATTTTTTTGATTTTTCTTTAATAAAAAGCCCGCCGTTCAAATGATCGGCGGGCTTAAGAAAGGAGGACCTGGTTAATAAATGCCAGACAATGGCATGTTTCCAGCTAGAAAACGTCCTTCGCAAATACCTTTGAGTCATTGGGGACCTGACGGATTTCGATAACCACGCCATCGTTCACAAGCTCTTGGATATGCTCGGCATCGGTTTCGGTCGCAAAGATCGCGGGGGTCGGATGAAGCGTGGTCTCGGGAGACTTTCGGGTTCCACCCAGATTGATCTCTTTGATGTCTTTGCAACCCTTAGCGAGACGATAGGCATCTTCAATCGTCTCAACAATGATAAACAGCGAGTACTTGTCGGTAACGCCGCTGTTGAGCGCCTCGATGGCCGCGTTTACGTCTTTTATGACGAGCTTCACGCCGTTGGGACGAGCTAGCCTCAAAGCGGCTTTTCTCATGTCGTCTTTTGCCACGGCATCGCTGGCACACAGGATGCAATCGACATCCAGCGCATGCGTCCAAGACATGGCGACCTGGCCGTGAATCAATCGGTAATCGACCCTCGTAAGCTTAATCATCAAAAACATCTCCACACGTAATAAAGGTAATGACAGGGTTGAATTATTCGTTGAAGCTTGAGCTAGAACTCTTCTTCTTCGACATCGGAGAGCATATCCGCCGCCTCACAAAGCTGGATAAACGAACGTGATCCCTCGACCGCGGCTTTGGCCTTGTCCGCATCCAGGGAGTCCAGCTGTGTAACCATTTCCACCAGCAGCGGCAAGTTCATTCCGGTGATCAACGTAAACGATCCGGCGGTCTGCCTCTGGATGAATTCGTTGTTTACAGAGCCGCCAAAGATGTCAGTCACGACAAACCAAGAGTCGGCAGGGTCCTTCGACTCCATCCAAGCATCGATAAGCGCTGCGACATCCCTCGTGTCGTCATCGACATAGGCGCACAGACACTCGATTCGGTCGTTGGCGCCCATCAGGATCTCGAGAGAGCTCTTCATACCTTGGGCGAGATAACCATGACTCGCTAGCAATATCTTATTCATAGTTCTCCAATATCAATAAGACGTACTATATTGTCATAACAAAGTATATTAGCAATCTACCCTACGCGGTGTGTCTATTTTCCAAATCCGCGAACGGTAGCAATTGGTCGGTAAATCGACCAATCTATCTCTAATTTACAAATAGAACTTCAGTCGCTCGGTGCAGTACACCTGACGGGAGATGAAAAGCGGCTCGCCGCTTGGAGCATAACGTCTATCAACAAACAGAAGCAGCGGAGAGTCTAGCTCCACGTTAAGGTATGCCGCCTCGAGCTCGCTCGCATAGCAGACCTCGAGCGTACGCGTGTTGGGGCCCATCTTGATCCCCTGGCGATCGAGTACCGCCATCAGCGAATCCTCGAGGGACTCATGCTCCAAAAAAGAAAGCGCAGCGGAATAGCTATTGGTTTCCAGCATCGTGGGCTTGTCATCCACAAGGCGTAGACGACGACTACGCAATACCTTTTGGGTATCGTCTACGCCCAGGAACTTCGCGTCTCGCAGGCTTGGGAAGTCCCAGCCCATTGCGAGAACCCTGGTAGATGCCTGTTTTCCCGCAAGCTGGCACGAATGGGTAAAGCTCTCACGATCGTCCGCGGCATACATCTGTGTGTCCGGCGAAACGAACGTGCCCTTGCCGCGGGCCCTCTCAACAAGTCCAGCATCTTCCATTTCTTTAATTGCGGAGCGAACCGTTATTCGACTCACGCCAAATTGCTCGATAAGCTCCGCCTCGGTCGGAAGCTTATCTCCCGGGCGATACGTGCCGTTGGCGATCGAATCAGAAAGCGCACGGACAATCTGTTTGTATAGGGGGATAACGCTATTTGCTTCAACCATATCAACCATACCTTTGCAAGGAATCAGCAGCTTATAGATAGATGACTTATATTGTATTAGAACTTTTTAGGAGTCCATATATTTCCTAAATGATTCGGTAAACGGGGTGTTATTTCACTTTAGCGGGGTGCAGCGACTACCCGCGACATTCGTTATCGACCTAGCTAGGCTAGTCCACCCACATCGTCTTCAGTTCGCCGCAGAGCCGCGGCCCCATATGGGTATACTCTCGAGGATTCGACTCGATTCGCCCCCGCTGGGGCGTCAAAGGAGACTGCATATGCTCACTACCTCAACCGACCCGCGCGCCGCTGCTGCCGTGCTGCTGGTGCCCGGTACCACCTGCCACGGTTTTGCCGTCGAGCGCTGCGAGACCGTGCCCGAGCTCGACTCGGACGCCTACGTGCTGCGTCACACCGCATCGGGCGCTCGCCTGCTGTACCTGGCGTGCGACGACGAAAACAAGGCCTTTGCCATTGGCTTTAAGACACCGCCGGCCGATTCCACCGGCGTGTTCCATATTCTTGAGCACTCGGTGCTGTGCGGGTCGGCCAAGTTCCCCGTCAAGGAGCCGTTTGTCGACCTGATCAAGAGCTCCATGCAGACGTTCCTCAACGCCATGACCTACCCCGACAAGACCATCTACCCCGTTGCCACCACCAACGAGCAGGATCTGTACAACCTGATGGATGTGTACCTGGACGCGGTGTTCAACCCGGCCATCTATACCAAGCCCACCATTTTTGAGCAGGAGGGCTGGCACTACGAGTTGGACCTGCCAGAGGGCGCCGAGGGCGAGGGCGACGGCAGCTCCGCGAGCCTGCACGAGGGCACGCTGCGCTATAACGGCGTGGTGTTCAACGAGATGAAGGGCGCACTGTCCGACCCTATGAGCGTGCTGGACGATGCCGTCAACGCCGCGCTCTATCCCGACACCGCCTATGCGCACGAGAGCGGCGGCGACCCGCGCGCGATTCCCGCGCTCACCTACGAGCAGTTCCTGGATACGCACGCGCGCCACTACAATCCTTCCAACTCTTATATAACGCTCTACGGCGACCTAGATGTAGACCGTGCGCTGGCGTTTTTGGACGAGCGTTATCTGTCGCAGTCGAGCGCCGCGAGCCGCCGCATGGACGCTGCCGTTGCCGCCGGCGAGGACCCGTCCACGCTGGCACCCAATCCGCTGGACGTGCAGGCGCCTGTGACCTGCGAGTATAAGCGCGTCGAGATGGCCACCACGCCCGAGAACGCCTTGGTGGGCCTGGGTCTGGTGCTGGGCAGCGCGCTCGACCGCAAGCGCACGATCGCGGCGGATATCCTGTTCGAGGCACTGCTGGGCTCCAACGAAGCACCGGTTAAGAAGGCCATTCTGGCCGCCGGCCTGGGCGGCAACGTGGTGAGCTACACCGCGGCCGAGAGCCTGCAGCCCTACGAGCTCATCATGCTGCAAAACGCGCAGCCTGGCGTGGCGCGCGAGCTGCGTCGCGTATTCCAGGACGCCTGCCGCGACCTGTGTGAGCACGGCGTTCCGCGCGAGCGCCTGGAAGCCATCATCAGCAGCAACGAGTACGACCTGCGCCAGCGCGACTATGGCATCGCCGACGGCGTGGCCATTGCGTGCGACGCGCTGAGCACCTGGCTCTACGATGACGACGCCGCGACGCTGGCGCTCAAGTACGGCCCGGTGTACGAGGAGCTCCGTGGCGAGCTGGACGGCAGCTATTTTGAGGACCTGCTGCGCGAGCTCGTACTGGAGAACGACCACATGGCGCTGGTCGAGCTGGTTCCGGTAGACGCTGCCGAGGGTTCGGAGGGTGCCGAAGCCGCCGAACTGGCTGCCAAGCGCGACGCCATGACCGATGCCGAGCTGGCCGACGTGGTCGAGCGCACGGCCGCGCTGCGTGCCGCGCAGGAGGCGGAGGACACGCCCGAGGACAAGGCAACGCTGCCGCGCCTGCGTGTATCCGACATTGGCGAGGCGCGCCCCGAGCCGCCGCTGGTCGTGGACACGACCGCGCCCATCCCCTGCCTGCGCCACGGCATCCCCACCAACCGTCTGGCCTACGCCATGCAATACTTCGACCTGAGCTGCGTCGCATTTGAGGACCTGCCCTACGTGACGCTGCTCTGCCGCCTGCTCAAGCAGCTGCCCACGCGCGAGCATTCAGCCGAGGAACTCGACAACCTGCTCGCCGGCAAGCTGGGCTTTTTGAGCTTTACGACCGAGGTCATGACGCAGCCCGACGTGGACGGCGTGCGCCCCTACCTGCTGGTGAGCGCCGGCGCCCTGTCCGAAAAGATCGACGCGCTGGCGAGCCTGCCGCGCGAGGTGTGGTCGAGCACGCTGTTGCTCGATGCCGACGCCGACCGCGTTCGCGACGTGCTCACGCAGATTCGCATTGGGCTTGAGCAGGGCTTTATCAACAACGGCCACTCGGCGGCGCTCGGTCGCGCGATGAGCTACAGTTCGCCTTCGGCCGTGGTGCGCGAGCAGCTCTCGGGCGTGGACTTCTACCTGTTCCTGCGCGATCTGCTCGAGCACTTTGACGAGCGACTGGACGACCTGCGCGCCAAGCTTGCCGAGCTGGCAGACCGCATCTTTGTGGCCGATGGCTGCATGGCGAGCTTTACCGGCAGCGAAGAGGACTTTGACGCGTACTGGGATGCCGCGGGCAACCTGGGGCTTGGCGCTGGCGACGGCGCTGCCAGCGGCACGCTCGTGGTGCCGGAGCCGCACGACCGTCACGAGGCGTTCGTTATCCCCAGCGACATCTGCTTTGCGGCAAGCGCGTGCGACCCGCGTCGCCTGGGCATCGACGTGACGGGCGCTTGGGCCGTAGCTGCCAACGCGCTCTCCTACGACTACCTGTGGAACGAGATCCGCGTGAAGGGCGGTGCGTACGGCTGCGGATTCCGCGCTGCCGGCGAGCGCCAGGCGGCGTTCTACACCTACCGCGACCCGGCAATCGACCCCTCGATTGAGCGCGTGGCGCGCGCAGGCGAATGGCTCAGCAGCTTTGAGCCCGACGAGGCCGCCTTTGAGGGCTTTATCGTGAGCTGTGTGAGTGGCATGGACGCACCGGTGAAGCCGTACGCGCTCACCAAGCGCCGTAATACGACCTACCTGGCTGGGCTCGATCCGCACGCGCGCGAGGAGCGTCGCACCCAGATGCTCTCGGCTACACCCGGTGAGCTGCGCTCGCTCGGCGCCGACGTGACGCGCATCGCAGCCGCGTCGCCCACCTGCGTCTTTGGCGGCCGCGACGTCATCGCCAAGAGCAATGCCGGCTTTAACGTCGTCGACCTGCTGGGCTAACCACAAAGGTAGATTTTTGGGACATGCCTAAAATCTAACTTTTCTTTTTCCGCCGCTTGGGCGGGCCAGCTCAGACCGTCCCACCAGTTTTGTCTCGATCTGTAACATCTAGGCGGCAATATCGGCTCCAGATGTTACAGATCGAGACGTTTCCGAATGGCGCCGGCTCTTTGTCTCAATCTGTAACAGCTAGGCCCATTTTTGCCGAGTTACTGTTACAGATCGAGACAAACCGCCGCGAACACCCGCCTTTCAGCAAAAACCACCCAAAGGTGTCTGTCCCTTTGGGTGGTTTGCGAGTGGGCTGCTACTTGATGAACGGGTTCAGCCTGCCCGCCAGCGGATCGAGCTTGTACATGGTTGCAAAGCACTCACGACCATAATCGGAGTCATTGCTCCAGCTACCCTGGTCGACGTCGTACTCTGCATCCAGACGAATCCACTCCTCCGGCTTATTCTTCTCGTGCTTGCTGCAGAAGTAGCGCTGGTACTCGACCTCGTGCTCAAACTCAAACTCGGCATCCGAACCGCGGCCGGCATACTCGTCGACCGACGTCAGGTTGCCGTGCTCGTCGTAATAGAACTCCGCATAGCCGCCGCGCTCGGAATCGATCCTGTCGAGCTTTCCGTCGCTGTACGAATAATCCACCGCTGCGTACGAGTTCAGCGAGCCGTAGTCGTTGCCGTGCGAATCATATGCCACAGGCGAGATACGCGAGATGTTGCCGTCCTTGTCATACTCGTAGCCTGCGGTGATTGTCCACGTAGTTCCCACCGTGTCGCCCTGGCAGTCCAGCGTAAAGGACGTCACGCGATCCTTATCGTATCCGTACGAATACACGACCGTCCGAGGATTGGCCGGGCTGGTATCGGTGTTGGTCACCATGTTGCCGTCCTGATAAATATACGTGCTCGCGCTCTCACCGTAACCCGCATGGGTCGTCTTGTTGATCAGGTTTCCGTCCGCGTCGTAGGTAAACGTCGTGGTGCTCGACGAATCGCTAATGTCGGCATCGCAGTCGATGCGCGTGACGTTACCGTCGGCGTCGTACGTAAACGTGTTGACGTTCTCGTAACCGCCCGCCAGATCTTCCTCAATCTCCGAAATGCGATGCGTCTCGTCGTGTTCAACGCTGTAGCTTACGCCGCCGCCTTGCTTGACGGCAGACGTGAAGCCCGTGACGTAACCGTTCTCGTCACGCTCGATCTCGTAGATATCGCCGTACTGGTCCGATTTATCGGTGCCTTCATAGGACATCGGCAGCCACAGCTCGTCAAGTTGTGTGTCCTTAATGCCGCTAACCTTCGTATCCTGCGGCAGTGCCAACGTGGCGAGCTTCTTTTTGCCCGAAAGGTCGATGCTTTTAAGGTTTTCGGCATTTTTGAGGTCGAGCTTCTCGATTTTGTCGCAACCGTCCAGGTTAACGACGGTGACATTACTCGCCGAGTTAAGCTCGACGGTCTTAAGGTCGCCGCAGCCCGAAAGGTCCAGGTTGACGAGTTTATCGTCGCCGGACTCCACTGTAACGATATTGGGGAATGTCTTGCCCAGGCCCTGCGTCGACGCGATGCCGTCCAGCTCGATCGACGTCACCACCTTGGCCTCGTCGCGTGAGATGCGGCCGTCACCGTTAGTGTCGTACTTGGTCGAGACAAGCGCACGCATGCCGCTGTCTGGAAAGGTTTTCTCGTCGATTGGGGTGGTCGCAATCTGGGTGAAGTAGAACAGCGCGCCACCGCCGATGCCCGCCGCCACGACAAGTGCCGCGGCGAGAGCGATGAGGGGCTTCTTGGAACGCTTGCGCCGCGCGGGCTGCTGCACGGGCATGTATTGCTGGGAAGCGGGCGCGGCAGGCTGGGGTTGCTGCGTGGCCGCGACCTGGTCGGGTGCTACGGGCGCACCGCATACGGGGCAAAAGAGGGCGTCGTCGACAAGCGGCGTGCCACACGAGCGACAAAACATGGCGGGCTCCTTTCGGTTCATTCCTTCCACCATGAAGGTAAACCCAAAAATGCAGCCCTTGTTGCGCAACATTCAGCCCAAACCATCGCAAAGGGTATGGGCACCTTTATGGCGGTTTGGGGTGAATCCGTCGCGTTTGCCCAGATAAAACCTGCCAAAATAATCCTGTCCCTTTTTGGTAGGCTTTGGAGATGAGGCTGGGATGGATAAGGCTGAGTTGCGGCGGGCGGTGATTACCCGGCGCGATGCTATTGATTTGGATGTTCGGGCAGCGAAGTCTGCTGTTGTATGCGCGCAGCTTGTTGAACTGATGGATCGCTTGGGTGCCGCGGCACCGCACACCGTTGCCGTCTATGCCGCCATGGGTTCCGAGGTCGACCCAGCCGCGTTTGCCGCCGCGGCCGTCGCGCGTGGCTGGCGCGTGGCCTATCCGTGCATGCTCTCGGCAACAGACGCCATGGCTTGTGGCCAGCGCATGTGCATGCGGGCAGTCTCTGCCGGCGATGCGTCCGAGGCCCCGTTTATCGCCCACCCTACGCGGGCCTTCGCGGCTACGGATATCGACAGCAATCGCTGCCCCATCGTGCCCGCCAAGGCTCTCGACATGATTATCGTGCCGCTCGTGGCTTTCGACCGCACCGGCGCGCGCCTGGGCTACGGCGGAGGCTGCTACGACCGCTACCTGCCCATGCTCTCACCCGCATGCCAAATCGTCGGCATCGCCTTTGACGAACAGCGTGTCGGCCACGTTCCCACCGACGCCCACGACCTGCCGCTACCCCACGTCATCAGCGCCTAACGGCTGGCGCACCTCCCGACGGCCTAGTGCTCCTCGCCGGCGCGGGCCAGGTCGTAGGGTGTGGTCTGGTAGACGTAGTAGTTGAGCCAGTTGGTGTAGAACAGCTGAGCCTGGCTGCGCCAGACGTTGCGCGGCTCGGCGGTGGGGTCGTCACCCGGGAAGTAATGCGCCGGCACCTGAGGGTTAAGCCCGCGCTTCACGTCGCGCTCGTACTCCAGGCGCAGCGTGTCAGTATCGTACTCGGGATGGCCAAAGACAAAGAAGCGACGGCTGTCGGTCGACTTGACGATGTACAGGCCCACCTCGTCGGACACGGCCACGACCTCAAGCTGCGGCTCGGCCTCCACGTCCTCGCGGCGCACATCGGTGTTGCGCGAATGCACGGCATAGAAACGGTCGTCAAAGCCGCGGACCAGCGGGCTTTGCGGCTTCACCAGATAATGCTCAAATACGCCACTCGCCTTTGCCGGCAGATCGTGCTTCTGAATACCGTAGTGGTGGTACAGGCCGGCCTGCGCGCCCCAACAAATGTGCAGCGTAGAGTGCACGTGCGTGGTGGACCAATCCATGATCTGGCAGAGCTCGGGCCAGTAGTCGACCTCCTCGAACGGCATCTGCTCCACCGGCGCGCCCGTGATGATCAGGCCGTCGTAGTGGATGTCCCGGATGTCGTCGAACGTGCGGTAGAACGTCTCCAGGTGGCCGGCGCTCACGTGCGTGGCCTCGTGCGTCTTGGTGCGCAGCAGGTCCACCTCCACCTGCAGCGGCGTGTTGGAGAGCTTGCGCATGATCTGCGTCTCAGTGGCGATCTTAGTGGGCATGAGGTTGAGGATGAGCACGCGCAGCGGACGGATGTCCTGGTGCAGCGCGCGGTACTCGGTCATGACAAAGATGTTCTCGCTCTCGAGCTGCGCGGCGGCAGGGAGGGCGTCGGGAATACGAATGGGCATGGATGCTCCTTACGAGTCAGTTGCAGCTATGGTACAACGACCGGCCCCATCCGCGCGAGCGCATCGCCCAGCGATGCCGTCAGCGGCCCAAATCACTCCAAAAGTAGAGATTAAGGCATGCCCAAAAATCTATGGCGCTTTAGCCTAGCAAAGTGACGGCAGGAGGCTACAATGGTTCGACGCGAAAAACTCGGCCGAAAGGATACATATATGTACCAGACGCGTAAGATCGGTGTGGTCGGCCAGGGCCACGTAGGAGCACATGTCGCCAACAGCCTGCTCATGCAGGGCATTGCCGACGAGCTGTACCTGTGCGATATCAACGAGGCCAAGGTGACGTCCGAAGTCCAGGACCTGCGCGACTCCCTTTCGTTTGTCCCGTACAACACCAAGATCGTCAACTGCTACGACCACTACGAGGAGCTGGCCTGCTGCGACGTCATCGTCAACGCCGCCGGCAAGGTCGCGCTGGCCGCCGGCAACCGCGACGGCGAGCTGTTCTTTACCACCGACGCCGCCCGCACCTTTGCCAAGCGCATCGTCGACGCCGACTTCGACGGCATCTTCGTGAGCATCTCCAACCCCTGCGACGTCGTGTGCACCGAGCTGTGGCACCTGACCGGTTACGATCCCAAGAAGATCATCGGCTCGGGCTGCGGCCTGGACTCCGCCCGCCTGCGCACCGAGATCTCCAAGAAAGTCGGCGTGAGCCCCAAGTCCATCGACGCCTACATGATCGGCGAGCACGGCTTTAGCCAGCTGGCCGCCTTTAAGGCCGCGACCATCGCCGGCAAGAGCCTCAACGAGCTTCAGGCCGAGAACCCCGACAAATACGCCTTTGACCACATGGAGGTCGAGGAGCTTGCACGCAAGGGCGGCTACGTAACCTACCAGGGCAAGCAGTGCACCGAGTACGCCGTCGCCAACTCCGCCGCGCGCGTCTGCGCCGCCGTGCTGCACAACGAGCATGCCGTGCTTTCCGCCTCCACGCTCATGACCGGCCAGTATGGCGAGGAGGGCATCTTTACCTCCCTGCCGTGCGTGATCGGCGCCGAGGGCGTCGAGGAAGTCTACACGCTCGACCTGTCCGAGTACGAGCTCGAGGGCTTCCACAAGAGCTGCCAGCACATCCGCGACAACATCGCCCAGCTCGACTGGTGGGACGCCGAGGCCTACGACGCAAAGTAGGCCGCTGGCTGCCGCAATCTCGCGAATCGAAGCGCGATACTAAGCGGGCCG
>NZ_JBCJBG010000011.1:0-68034 GCF_039062315.1 Collinsella aerofaciens | reverse complement strand
CCGGTCGGCGGCCCGTTCTGGGCGCGCCTCAATCGTAGCCCGAGACGGTCCCGGGCTGACAATTTCGACTGTAATGGACGTTCTTAAATGACTACTTGAGCCCGGGCAGGCGGGTGTAGGGGAACGATCGCTCTAGGAACTCGGAGCAGTGGGCGTAGTCTTTGGCGAAGTAGCTGCTGTAGAGCGAATCGAGCACGTATTGCACGGCGATGTGGCTTGCGAACTGCGTGATGCGGTGCGTCATGCTCTCGTGATCGCTCACCGTAAGGTAGGCGGCAAAGCCGGGGTGAATGCGCGCGCAGTAGGGCGTGCCGATGATGATGACCGGGACATGCCGGCTGCTGAGGATCGGCAAGATTTTCTTGAGGTTGGGCGCAAGGCCGCTGTAGGAGATAGCGATCGCCGCGCGGTCTGAATCCGAGGTAAGCGCCGTGCGCACCTGTGCCTCGATGTTGCCGTAGCATGTGGCGCTCTTGCCGGCGGAGAGCAAGCGGTCGCGGAACATTCCCGCTGGATAGAGGTTGTGCGAGCCCGTGTAGATGTCGACCTGTCGGGCGTTCGCGATGAGCTTGGCGGCGTGGTCAAGCTGCGTGGGGTCTAGCAGCTCCTGCGTTTCGGCCAGCGTGGTCTGGTAGAGCCCCTCCATGCGCTCCATGACCTGTGCAGGGGTGGACGTAGCGTCGAAGGGAAAGTTGATGTCCACGTCGCGTCGGTTGCCTGCCTCGGTTGCTAAGCGAATAAGCTCGACCTTGAGATCTTTGAAGCCCTCGAGGCCGAGCTTTTTGCAAAAACGGTGCACGCTCGCGACCGAAACGTTGGCGCGCGTGGCAAATTCCTTAATAGAAAGCCCGCGGATGTCCTCGCCGATGGCAAGGGCTGCAATGCCGAGTTGTTGCTCGGTGGGGGTGAGGCCCTGCGCCTCGGTGATCTTGCGTTTGATATCCATGCGAACTCCCACACTCGCCAAACCTACCAAAAAGGGATGGGTTTATTTTGGCACGTTTCGGTCGGTATCAGGAAGTGTCAGGGACGGGGCGGCGGCAGGACTTGAGAGCGAAAAGAAGTATCGGGCTTGGTGCGCCCGCTTCTGCCCGTCCCGTGCGCAGGCGATGCTCGGCTTATCGACCCGCGATGCAAAGGAGATGCTCATCCCACGAGCACTACCGGGAAGGGCTTGCGATTCGAGCCCTCGCCTTAGTATTTTGGTCATTTAGCACTATAATCACCATAGGCATGCGCATAACGTTGCGCTTAATCAAGAGGAGAAAACGTATGGGTCTGTTTGACATGTTCAAGAAGAAGGCTGAGCCCGCGGCTGCCGCTGCCCCGGCCTCCATCTCTGCTTCTGCCGGCGCCGACGTGCTGTGCTCGCCCGTCAAGGGCAAGGTTATCAAGATGGCCGACGTGCCCGATCCCGTCTTTGGTGGCGAGGTTCTGGGCAAGGGCTGTGCCGTGTGGCCCGAGGATGATCTGGTCTACGCTCCCTGCGACGGTAAGGTGACCATCACCATGGGTCACGCCGTGGGCCTGCAGTCCGATAGCGGCATCGAGGTTCTGGTGCACGTTGGTGTCGATACCGTCAACATGAACGGTGACGGCTTCGAGGGCTTCGTCAAGGCCGACGACGTCGTGAAGGCCGGCCAGCCCATCCTCAAGATCGACCGCGCCAAGATCGCTGCCGCCGGTTACAAGGACTGCGTCGTCGTGGCCGTGTCCAACACCGCCGAGTTTGCTGACGTCGAGCTCGCCGTCGAGGCCGAGTCTGCCGTCGCCGCCGGTGACGCCATCGTCAAGGTCGTCCGCAAGTAAACTGTGGCATCCAAAGGATGTGCAAGGGTGGTCGGGTTTTCCGGCCACCTTTTTTATTGCATTGCGGGGAAGCGTTTTATTGCACGTTGGGCGGGCTTGCAAACCGTTCGGACGCTAAAACGAACCGACCGCGCCTTCGCGTTGCCGAGGGTGTTCATAAGTGGATAGTATGGGCTTACTTATTACAACGTGTGCCGCGTCCGGGAAGCGCGGTGCCGCTCATTGGGAGGAACAACATGAAAAAGAAGCTGCTGCTTGCGCCCCTCATGGCCGTCTTGGTTGCATGTGTGGTCGTGCTTTCCGGTTGCGGAGGCCCTTCGATCGAGGAACTCATCACCGAGGATCTTACGACTCAGTTTGACGAGGTCAAGAACGGTGGCGACGACTTCCTCTCTGGTCTGGAGGAGGCTTCGGGCGACGAGTTCGAGCAGCTGGGTATCGATCCCAAGGAGTATGCCAAGACCTATCTCGAGGGCTTTGACTACAAGATCGGCGACGTGACGGTCGACGAGGACAAGGGTGTCGCGACCGCCGAGGTCTCTATCACATGCAAGTCCATGAACAAGATCGTCGAGGACTTCTCCACCCAGTATCAGGAGAAGGTCGCTGCGCTTGACACGGTTCCTTCCGATGACGAGCTGTACAAGATGGCCGGTCAGGTTATGGTCGATGTGACCAAGGCCACCGAGCCCAGGAAGACCACGGTTATCTTCAAGTACACCTGCAACGACGACGGCGAGTGGTCTGCCGACGACTCCGTCAACTCCGAGATGATGGATGCAATGCTGAGCTAGTTCGTTGCGGCGTTTTACCAAACGCCGCAACTGCTCGACGCTGCAAGCCCGTCAGAGCGGCAATCTGCCTTTCAACTTCGGCGGCATGATCAAAAGATCAGTGCCGCCTTGTTTCAAGGCACCTTGCTCGCTCTGGCGGGCTTTCGCTGTCGTTGCCAAAACAACGTCGTTCCCTTGGCTGGCTTAAAGTGGCGCTTGTACCTGCGGCGTTGCTATGGTGGTCATTGGGGCGGCACTTGGGGACGTTCTTTTTCTGCCAGCAGTTGGGGACACTCCTTTGGTGCAGGGGGCAGCTAAAAGAGTCCCGTCCCGCATTAGCTACCCGTGGGTGAGATGAGCGGTTACTCGCCCAGAATCAGCGCCGCGAGCTCTGCCTGGGTGTCTACCACGTAGTCGGCGCCGGCGGCCTCCAGCTCTGCACGGCCGCGGAAGCCCCAGCTGACGCCCGCACTCTTAAGGCCGGCGTTGTGGCCGGTCAGGATATCGACATTGGAATCGCCCACATAGAGCGTGGTCGACGGATCGGCGCCTAGCTCTTTCATCACATGCAGCGTAACAGGTGCCTCGGGCTTGGGAGGAAACGCATCGACGCGGCCCTGTACCAGCGCAAAGCGCTCGGAACCAAAATACTTCTCGATAAGCGGAGCCGCCGAGATGTGGTCCTTGTTGGTGAGCACGGCAAGCTGCACGCCCACGGCGCGCAGACGGTCGAGCATCTCGATCGTGCCGGCATAGGGGGCGGTGTGGTCCTCCTTGTGATCGCCGTAGTAAGCCCTAAACTCGGCAAGCGTCTGCTCAAACATGCGGCCGTCGCCCGCGTACTCGGCGGGCATAAAGCGCTCAACCAGCTTGAGCATGCCGTTTCCCACCTTGTAGCGGTACTCGTCGACGGCAAACGTAGGCCAGCCGTGCATCTCGCAGGTATGGTTGCCGGCGGCCGCCAGATCCTCGAGCGTGTTGAGGATGGTGCCGTCCAGATCAAAGATCACATGGGAAAAAGCTGCTGCCATGAAAGCTCCCGTCATTGGGTTCCAAAACGCACCTCATAATACTGGGCATGCGTGCCGGGCATGTTTGGAATCTGAATATCTTTAATAGCCCTGAGCCTTTGTCGTTAGCAAATTCTCGGCAGCTGCTCTCCTACGAGCATGTCGAGGATGCGGGTCGAGCCCCAGCCGGTGCGCACGCGCACGGCGGGACGGGCACCCTCGGCAAGTGGCAGCACGCGACCGATGACGGCGGCGTTCTCGCCGTAGCGGGCGGCGCGCATGGCGGCCAGCGCGGCATCGGCCTGTTCGGCCGGCACCACGGCGACCATCTTGCCCTCGTTTGCCACCTGAAGCACATCGTAGCCGAGCATCTCGCAGGCTGCCTGCACGTCGGGGCGCACGGGCACGGCATCCTCGTCGACCTCCATGGCAACATTGCTGGCCTGGGCAAACTCGTTGAGTGTGGACGCCAGGCCACCGCGCGTGGGGTCGCGAAAGCAGCGTGTGTCGGGTGCCGCGGCAAGCACATCGGCAATCAGGTGGTTGAGCGGCGCGGCGTCGCTTTCGATCGTGCTCGAAAACGCCAGGCCCTCGCGTTGGCTCATGATGGCGATGCCGTGGTCGCCCAGCGTACCCGATACCAGAATGACATCGCCGGGCTGGCAGTTGGCACCGCTGAGCGCCACGCCCGTGGGAACCTCGCCCACGCCGGCGGTATTGATATAGACGCCGTCGGCCCCGCCGCGCTCGACCACCTTGGTGTCGCCCGTGATTATGGACACGCCCGCCTCGCGCGCCGTCTCGGCCATCGTCTGCACAATCTGGCGGAGCTTATCCATGGGATAGCCCTCTTCGAGGATAAATCCGCACGACAGGTAGCGCACGTTGGCGCCTGAGGTCGCGACGTCGTTGACGGTTCCGCACACGGCAAGGCGGCCGATGTTGCCACCGGGGAAGAACTGCGGCGAGACCACAAAGCTGTCGGTCGACATGGCGATGCGCCCGCTCGCGGGCAGCGCGGCGACGCCGGCATCGTTGCCCTCGAGCAGCTCGGGCGACCCAAAGGCATCCAAAAAGACCTCGTCGATGATGCGTTTCATCATCTGGCCGCCGGAGCCGTGACCCAGCAGGACGGTGCTATCGGTAACGCTATGGGACATATCGAAAACTCCAATCGTGGGTGGAATTATATGGGTGAGGCTCAGCGTCGACCGGTCCGCCGTCCGTTAGAACGGCGGAACCAATTAGCCTCGGTAGCGGAAATATGCTGCGCAGCTGCCCTCGGAGCTCACCATGCACGGGCCGACGGGATGCTCGGGCGTGCAGGTGCGGCCAAAGAGCGGGCAGCTGCTCGGCGTAATGGCCCCGCGCAGCACGTCGCCGCAGCGGCATCCACGCGGCTCGACCGTCGCCTCAACGGGCACGTCAAAGCGAGCGCGGGCATCAAAGCGCGAGAACTCGGGGCGGATAGAAAGGCCCGAGTTGGCAATCGGCCCCAGCCCGCGCCACGTGGTGTCGCATGGCTCAAACACCTGCTCGACCAGCTGGCGCGCCACGGGGTTGCCGTCTGCGTTGACGCCACGGCGGTAGGCGTTGTCGATCGCGGGCCTGCCCTCGACAACCATCTGGACCAGCATGCAGATGCCCTGCAGGATATCGACCGGCTCAAATCCCGTGACCACGCCCGGGGTACTGAATTCGTCGACCAAAAAGCCAAAGGGGGCTAAGCCCGTGATGGTGGCAACGTGGCCCGGCAGGATAAAGCCGTCGATGGCGGTCTCGGGATCGTTGGCGATGGCGCGCAACGCCGGCGGCGTGGTCTTGTGGGCGCAATAGACCGAGAAGTTCAAAAGCCCGCGCGCCTCGGCCTCCAAGATGGCGGCGGCGATGGCGGGCGTCGTGGTCTCAAAGCCCACGCCCATAAAAATGACCGGGCGATCGGGGTTTTGCTCGGCAATGTCGAGCGCGTCGAGCGGGGAGTAGACGATGCGGATGTCGCGCCCGGCCGCCTTTTGCGCAGCGAGCGAGGTAGACGATCCGGGCACGCGCATCATGTCGCCAAAGGTGGTGATGATGGCGCCGTCTATGTTGGCGAGCGCGATTGCGTGGTCGATGTCGCGGTTGGCGGTAACGCAGACGGGGCAGCCCGGTCCGCTCAGCAGCTTGAGCCCGGCCGGCATAATGGAGCGAAAGCCATAGCGGCCGATGCTCACGGTGTGCGTGCCGCAAACTTCCATAAGGTTGATGGTGCGGTCGCCGACGAGTTCATGGATGCGTTCGATGAGCTCGCGGGCCAGCTTGGAATCGCGAAATGCCGAAAAGTCGATACCGGAGCGAGCCGGCTGTCCGGCCGTCACTAGTATGCCTCGGCCGGGTTGCTGGCGAGCCGGTCTTCTTCGGCCAGTTCGGTCATGGCATTAACGAGCTCGAGCGTTTCTTGCGCTTCCTGCTCGTCGACGATCTGGATGCCAAAGCCGGCGTGCACGAGAATATAGTCGCCAACCTGCGCCGTCGGCACGAGTCGCAGCGACACGGGGCGCTCGATGCCCATCATGTCGACGGTGGCCTTGAGGTCGTCGTCGCGTTTGACTACTTTGCCGGGAACGGCAAGGCACATAATGTTCCCCTTTTATACGCTTTGCGCTGGATAGGCGCTCAATAATCCATCAGTTGATGGTAGCGCTCGTGGGGTTCGCGGGCAAACGCGTTACGCCTGTGAGACGGCTGGGCGCGGCGGGGTGCGAGGGCGAGCTACTGTGATGCAATCTGCGCAAGACGAGCGCTTGCGACCGCCGCCTGACCGTAGGCGATGCAGCCGTCATTGACGGGTACGGTGTGGGGGACCAAGATAGCAAGGCCCGCGCTTTTGAGCTCGCGGGTGAGGAGCTGAAGCAGAAGTCGGTTCATGAACACGCCGCCCGAGAGCGCGACGGTGTCGATGCCCTCGTGCACGCAGATTTCGCTGGCGATGCGCGCCGAGGAGCGCGCGACGGCGACATGGAAGTCGAGTGCGAGCCTGTCGGCGGACGCTCCGGCTTCAATACCTCCCAAAAGTGCCTCAAAGAGTGCTTTCTGGTCCAGAACATAGGGGCCGTCCAGCCACGATGGGCCAGATGCGAAATAGTCGGCGTTGTCGTCGGGAAAACGGGCGATTTCGTTGTCGAGCGCGCGCCAGGCGGCGGCTTCGAGTTCTATGGCGGGTTCGCCCTCGTAGGTTGCCTTGTTGCAGATGCCCAGAATCGCTGCCGCGGCATCAAAGAGACGCCCCATGCTGCTGGTACGCGGGCTGTTGATGCCGCGCTCGATCATGGTGGCTGTCACGCTGCGCGTTTGCTCGTCGAGGCTGTCCAAAAGCCGAGCGGTACCTGGGTGCTCGAGCAGACCGAGCTCACTGAGCAGGGCAAAGGCGTTGCGGCGGGCGTCGCGCACGGAGGCCGCCCCGCCGGGGAGCGCCCAGGTGCGCAAATGCGCGGCGCGCTCAAAGCCGCCAAGGCCGGCGACAAGAAACTCGCCGCCCCAAATGGTCCCATCGGTGCCGGCGCCGGTGCCGTCAAAGGCGATGCCAAGGACGCGCGCGTCGGTTGTAAGCTGGCCCGCGGCGATGGCCTCGGCCATTGCGCTCGCGATATGCGCATGATGGTGCTGCACCTCGACGAGCGGCAGATTGCATTTTCGCGCCTGCTCGCGCGCCCACTGGCCCGATAGATAGCTGGGGTGTAAATCGCAGGCCAAGGCGGCGGGCGCCAAGTCAAAGAGATCTTCCAAGCGCGTGCGCGCGGCGTTCCAGGCATCGAAGGTCTCGCCGTTTTCAACATCGCCGATATGCTGCGACACAAAACAGGTTGCCTCGCCGTTCGTCCCTTCACGCGTGAGCGCAATCGTGGCCTTTTGTTGTGGCCCGCAGGCGAGCACGCAGGACGGAGCGCCGTCGAGCGCCGGCAACGGCAGCGGCTGGGGTGCATATCCGCGAGCGCGGCGCACGGGCATAACGGCGCCGTCGACCACGCGCACTACAGAGTCGTCGTAGCGCGAGAGGATCGCGCGGTCGTTACCGAGCAACGCGTCGGCGATGCCGGCGGCAACGAGGTGTTCCCAGGCAAGATCGTCATCGGTCTCGATGGGCTCTTCGCTCAGGTTGCCGCTGGTCATGACGAGCGCGTGCATACCGCAGGCTTCTGCCGCGGCAAGCAACAGATGTTGAAGCGGCGTATAGGGGAGCATGACGCCGAGCTCGGGCAGGTCGTACGCGACGGACGGCGCGAGCGCGAGGGCGTCGGGGGAGCCGTCGCTCCCGCAAACAGCACGCCGGCGCAGCAGCACGATGGGGCGGATACTGCCAGCGAGCAGATTGCGTTCAGCATCGTCGATATGACACAGGCGCTCGGCATCGGCAAGACTGCGCACCATGACGGCAAGTGGTTTGTTGCTGCGGCGTTTGCGACGGCGCAACTCGGCCACCGCCTGCTCGTTGGCAGCGTCACAGGCTAGATGGAATCCGCCCAGGCCCTTGATGGCGACGATACTACCGCTGGCCAGCAGCTCAACGCAGCGCTCGATAATGGCGTCGCTGGCTTCGCGTGTGGTGCCGACGGCCGGTGTCGCGGACGAATTCCCACACGCATCGCCGTTCACAGCCTCGCGCCACGTAATATGCGGCCCGCAAACAAAGCAGGCATCGGGCTGTGCGTGAAAGCGACGGTCGAGTGGATCGGCATACTCTGCGGCGCAGGCGGGGCACATGGGGAAACGGTCCATCGAGGTAGCCGCTCGGTCATACGGCAGCGACCGGATGATGGTAAAGCGCGGTCCGCAGTTGGTGCAGTTGATAAAGGGGTAGTGATAGCGCCGATCGGCGGGGTCGAACAACTCGCGCAGACAATCATCGCAGGTGGCGATATCGGGTGAGACGAGCGTGGTGTGCGCGGTCTGATCCTGCGATGCCACAATGCGAAAGCCCTGCTCATTGGCGGTATCCCAACCGTTGGCTGCCAGGTCCACAACCTCGACATACTCTACGCGGGCTGCCGCAGGCGCATGCTCAGAAAGCGCGGCAACAAAAGCATCGAGCGCATCGGCCGGAGCGTGCGCCTCGATATGCACACCGTCGCCCGCATTGAGCACCCATCCGCAAATGCCATGCGCCATGGCCTCGCGATACACAAACGGTCGCATGCCAACGCCCTGCACAATGCCCGTCACATGAATATGCACATGCCGCATGCGACACCCCTCATCAAAACCGACCAAAAAGGGACAGGTTTATTTTGGTAGGCAAAACTTCTAAACCTGCCAAAATAAACCTGTCCCTTTTTGGCAGGTGCGCTGCGGGAAATCCCGCTACAGCCCCAGGCTCTGCTTGGTGGCGGCGCAGGTGAGCTCGCCGTGCTTAACGCCGCGCAGGCCCAGCAGGCGATCGGCTAGTTCGTAGACGCGCTCGCCGCGACCCTTGAGCGCCAGAATCTCCAAGCAGTTGTGGTGATCCAGATGCACGTGCATGGTCGATACGATCTCGTCGGTGTAGTCGTGCTGCACTTCGTCCAGACGGCGCGTCAGATCGCCGGTGTGATGGTCGTAGATCATGGTGAGTGACCCGATAACATGCTCGTCGGGCGTGCGCATCTGCTCCTTGGCGATCGAGGCGCGAATCAGGTCGCGCACGGCCTCGGAGCGGTTGGCCACGTCGCCGCGGCGCGCGATCTGTTCGTCAAAACGGCGCAGCAGGTCGTCCGGTGCGGTAACCGAAAAGCGGACCAGCTCGGAGCCGGAGCCACTACAGTGGCAGCCCGCATCACCGTCCGCCCCGTGCGGATGCTCGTGCTCGTACCCGCTGCCATGCTCGTGTTCGGCCACTTTACACCAGCTTCACGGATCCGACGGAGTTGTGGTCGGCCTCGATGGCCTCTTCGTAGCCCTCGAGCGCGTCATGCGCCTCGTGCAGCGCGGCCATGGCTGCCTCGAGCTTGGCGCCGATGCGCTCCATATCAAAGTTCTCGGTCGCATGCAGCAGCTGATGGCTCCACTCGTGAGCAAGCTCGATGGTGTCGTCGACCTGCTTGACGCTCATGGCAAGCTGGCTCATGTTCATTCCAACATCATGCATGGGAAATCTCCTTTTGTATGGGGCAGTTCAGTGGTTCAAATTTTACTACGCGCGCTCTGCGCGCAGCTGCATAAGAAAACGGGTGCGAGTCTGTGTGACCCGCACCCGTTCACTGGGGGCTGTTTGTGACTACCATACTATCCGTGGTCGCACACGGTGCACCCAGAAGTCCGGCGAGCGGTGCAAAAGCGCTCATAGACGGCGGGTAAGTAACAAGCGTATTACAGATGCTTCTCCAGCAGCGCCTGCAGCCTCGCCTTGGGCAGAGCGCCAACCGAGCGGTCAATCTCCTCGCCGTTCTTAAACACAATCAGCGTGGGGATGCTCATGACGCCATACTTCATGGCCAGGTCCTGGTTGTCGTCGACGTTGCATTTGGCAACGGCAAGCTTGCCCGCCAGCTCATCGGCAACCTCGTCAACGATGGGCGAGAGGGATCGACAGGGCCCGCACCACGGTGCCCAAAAATCGACCAGCACGGGCAGGCTGTCGTTAACGATGGAATCGAAGTTCTCGGGGGTAATCTGATTAATGTCAGCCATGGTGACCTCCATAATGCGACGCGGCTCGGCCGCGTAAAACTCAGTACGACCGTGCTTATACCCAGCCGACCGCAAAGCAACCACTCGCGGGCAGCTCTTTTATATAATGGTGGGCACGCAAACGATTGGAGAGCGCATGCCCACGTCACAAAGCCAGAAAAAAGAAGCCATCGCCCAGGCGGCCGAGCAGGAGCTCACATCGCTTGCGGTCCGTGGCGTGCGTATCGCGGGCAACGCGTGCTCGCCGATCGTGCTGGTCAAAGGCGATTTGGACGAGGCCGAGCGTTCGGGTGGCGAGCTTGCCGCCGGCCCGGATGGCGCGGCGTTGCGCAAGGCGCTTGGGGCCATCGGCTACGCGCCCGAGGATTTTTGCGTGCTGGCAAGCGTCGCCGGCGTGGGTGACGGAGCGGTCGCGGTGGGCGAGACTCTGCCGTGCGAGCTGTTCCGTGAGGCGCTTGAGGCTTTGGACCCCGAGGCGGTGCTACTGCTCGACAACAACGCGGCTGACGCCATGCGCGAGACCTACGCCGATATGCTCGTGGCGATCGATGACTTCGACACCGCCATGCTCAAGCCCGGCCTGGTCGCCCATGTGCAGGGCCGCCGCGTGCTCGCACTCGACGGCTTTGAGGCAGCACTCACCGACAAGGCTGCTAAGCAGCGCATGTGGGCCTACATCAAGCAGCTGACTCCGGCGGCCGCCCCGCTGTAGCGGATTGGCGCCGGCGAGCGATTGTCTGGCGGGCAAGGCGCGCCTCGAGATCGGCGCCGCACTTCTACATCACAGCACGCAGCTCAAACCGATCGCCGTTAATGCGGAACTGGCAGTTGCCGTTCATGCGCTCCACGGCAAGCTTAATGCTCTTGGTTCCAAAGCCGTGGCCCGCATGCCGGGTCACGGGCATGCCGTCGACCATGCGCGGCGCGCGGTCAAACGTGTTGGAAACTAACAGCAGCAGCTGGCCGTCCTCTAATCGCAGGTCAAAGTCGACGAATCGCTTTCCTTGGGGTGCAGTGCTTGCGGCGGTGATAGCGTTTTCCAAGGCATTTGAGAGCACGCTAAACAGGTCGGCGTCACCTACGTGGACGGTTTCGGGTACGGCGGCGCGCAGGTTGGCGGTAATGCCGTTTCTATTGATATCCGAGTTAAATGACGAAAGCGCGATGTTTACGGTCTCGTTGGCGCAGAAGCGGCGTACGGCGGTGCGATCGCCGGCTTCGCAGAGTTCATCGATGCGTTTGAGCGCCTCGTCGGTGTGGCCCTCCTCAATTAAAGCGGCCAGGCCGCGTAGGAAGTGGCGCATATCGTGGCGAAGAATCGACAGCTCGCGCCCAGATTGACGCCAAGCCTCGAGCTCTTTGATGGCGGCGCTGTCGCGGGTTTCGAGCATCCAGCGCTCTCGCTCGGCGGTTTCCTTTTCTTCGTATTCGCGCAGGTAAACGGCAAGAAACATAAGATAGAAGGCACAGAGCGCAAATGCCAAAAACTCAACCGTCACCACCGAGCCCGAGTGGAACAGCGTGGTGTAGACGTTGGTGGCATAGTCAAAGACGTAATAGACGAGCGGCAGGATTAAAAGGATGCCCAGCTCGGTGGTGCTTTTAATCGCCAAGCGCGGACTGATGTCGCCGGCCCAATGCAACAGGACGGCAAAGACGGCGAGTGTGGTCGCGATGCGCGCCAGATAGTACGCGATCTGAGAATCGGTTGCGGCAAATGCGGCAATGCCCATCCAATTGCTGAACTGGCAGCTCAGATAGGCACTCGTAATGCCGAGTACGGCAAGCAGCGGGCTCAGGCGGTAGCGCGCGCACAAATAGATGACGAGCGGCAGATGCACGACGAGTGGATATACCTGGCGGGCGAAAAGCTCGCCGCCGACGGCATTGGCGAGGCCAAATGCGCATCCAGTTACGGCACCGACAAGCACCAGTTCAAGCGCATGACGCCGGTTGATCTCGACACCGCACAGCGCCGCCGAGGCAAAGACGCCAAAGAGCAGCGTCGTGGCGTGGTGGATTGCCCAAAGGATCATTTCGACCGTGGAGACCATCAGTGTCTCCCACCCTCAAAGCGCACCGCAAAGTAGGCGTCTTGGAATCCCTGCTTGCAGCTGCGCGAAAGCGGGATGCACGCGCCCGAGCGCATGACGATGCCCGTGCGGTCAAAGTGATCGATATTGCGCAGGTTGACCTGGTAGCTGCGGTGGCATTTAAAGAAGGTGGCATTTTGCGCCAAACGGTCTTCGACGCTGCGGAACGACTCAAGTGCCTCGATATCGCGTCCGTCGCGCAGGTGGAAGACCACGTGCTTGTTGCGCGCCTCGGCATATTCGATGTCGGACAGGCGCAGGGCGTGGTAGCCAAAGGAAGTTTTGATCACGAGCTCGTCGGTTGCCGCCGGGCGCATGCTCGAAAGCTCGTCGAGCAACTGCGCTAGGCGTTCGTAAGCCACGGGCTTGAGCAGATAATCGAAGGCGCGGACCTCGTAGGACTCCAGTGCAAACTCGGGCGATGAGGTGAGAAACACCAGACGCACGGCGGTATCGGCCTGGCGCAATTCGCGCGCGGTGTCCATGCCGTTGACGAGCGGCATGATCATATCGAGCAAGATGATGTCGGCGCGCGATGCGGCATGGCGGGCCAGCAGGTCCTCGCCGCGCGTGACGAGCGCAACATCGACCGCCGTGCCCGTCTCGCTCGACCAACGGTCGATCATCCGGTGCAGTCTATCTAGAAAAGCGACGTCGTCGTCGCAGGCAATAATCTTGAGCATTCTGAGCCCCCTTAGTAGTTCGATTTTGCCACATTGGGTGCGGACCGCTCGCGGAGGCGTGTCCCATTTGCGCCCCACGTCGCGCAACTCGCGCCGAGCGGTATTGCGGTGGCGAAAGATGCCTCCTGCGCTATCGAGAGCTCGGCTATCCTCAGCTTGCCAGTTCGAAAATGGACCTGCCGCATGATTGAATCTTTATTTCAACTTTACACCTAGGTTTACAGCTGTCTTGTCAGCTGTAAACCTAGGTGTCATACTAAAGCCCCAAGATTCGCCAAAAGAGAGGGGCCTTGATGGCACAGAGCGCGAACATGGATGCGTCGGAGCTTGCACGCGATATCGCGGCCGGCCTAGCATCGGCAACGACGGCAACGGAGCGCGCGGCACTGGTGCCCGCAGAGCTCGTCGAGGCCATTCAGCAACTAAAAACCCAACGTGATGCGGTGATCCTGGCGCACTACTATGTGGCGCCCGAGGTTCAGGCTGTGGCCGATTACGTCGGCGACAGCTTCTACCTGGCAAAGCTCGCTAAGAGCCTGCCGCAGCAGACTATCGTGCTGTGCGGCGTGGAGTTTATGGGCGAGAGCGCCAAGCTGCTCAATCCCACTAAGACCGTGCTGCTGCCCGAGCCGGGCGCGGATTGCCCCATGGCTCATATGGTCAAGCGCGAGACGGTCGACGCTGCCCGCGCCGAGTACGGCGACGACCTGGCCGTGGTGTGCTACGTCAACTCCACGGTCGAGATCAAGAGCTGGAGCGACGTGTGCGTTACCAGCTCTAACGCCGTCAAGATTGTCTCCGAGCTGCCGCAGCAGCACATCTTGTTCATTCCCGACCAAAACCTGGGCCGCTTTGTGGCCGAGCAGGTGCCCCAAAAGCACGTCATCCTCAACAACGGCTACTGCCCGCGTCATCACATCATCACCGTCGAGCAGATCGTCGACGCGCAGGAGGCGCACCCCGACGCGCTCGTGCTGGCGCACCCCGAGTGCAAGGCCGACGTCCTGGGCGAGGCCGACTACATCGGCTCTACTGCCGGCATCATCAAGTATGCCGAGGAGTCGGACGCCAGCGAGTTCATCATCGTGACGGTCCGCGGCGTGCTCTACGAGCTTGAACGCCGCTGCCAGGGCACTGGCAAGAAGTTCTACTTCCCTGCGGTGCAGCCCACCTGCGTCAACATGGATCTCATCACGCTCGAAAAGCTCGTGCACTGCCTGGAGACGGGCGAGGGCGAGGTGCAGATTGGCGTGTCGGACGAGGCCGCCGATCAGGCCAAGCTCACGCTCGACCGCATGCTCGAGTACGCGGCGCGCTAAGCCAATGTGACATGAGGGACCATCCCTTATGCCACATTACAAGGGAGAGGATTCCTGTGGAAACCAAACAATACCCCGATATGGAGTGTGACGTCGTCATTGCCGGTTGCGGCGTGGCGGGCCTGTATGCGGCTCTCAATCTGCCGACGAGCACACGCGTGATCATGCTTTCCAAGGGCGCCGTCGATGAGTGCGATTCGATGCTCGCGCAGGGCGGCATTTGCGTGCTGCCCGAAGGCTCGGACTACGATGCCTTCTTTGAGGACACCATGCACGCCGGCCATTACGAGAACCGCCGCGAGAGTGTTGACATCATGATTCGCTCGAGCCGCTCGGTCATCAACGACCTGCTGGCCATGGGCGTGGACTTTGAGCGTAAGGCCGACGGCAGCCTCGACTTTACCCGCGAGGGCGCGCACAGCCGCCCGCGCATCGCCTTCCATGCCGATATTACGGGCAAGGAGATTACGACCAAGCTGCTCCAGGCTGTTCGCAAGCTGGATAACGTGCAGATTCTCGAACACGTTGCCATGACCGACATCCTGACCGCCGAGCGCGATGGCGCCACGGTGTGCACCGGCGTCGTCGCCGTCGCCGTGGACGAGGACGATTCAGCTCGCCCCGCCGACGAGCTGGCAAATGCCGCCGAGGGCGTGCGTGCCGGTAAGCCGTTTAAGATCCATGCCCGCCATACGCTGTGGGCAACGGGCGGTATCGGTGGCGTGTACGACCACTCGACCAACTACCCGCAGCTTACCGGTGACGCCTGCTACATCGCGCAGGAGCACGGCATCACGATGGAGCACCTGGACTACGTGCAGATCCACCCCACGGGCCTGTTCTCGCCGCAGCCGGGTCGCACGTTCCTGATCAGCGAAAGCTGCCGCGGCGAGGGCGCGATTCTGCTCAATGCCGCCGGCGAGCGCTTTACCGACGAGTTGCAGCCGCGCGACGTTGTCGCCGCCGCCATCCGCGAGCAGATGAGGCAGGACGGCACCGAGCACGAGTGGCTGAGCTTTGCCCCCGTCGAGCGCGACGTGGTGACCGGGCACTTTGCCAATATCCGCGCGCGCTGCCTGGAGGACGGCCGCGACATCCTGGACGAGCCCATTCCCGTCACTCCCACGCAGCACTACTTTATGGGCGGCGTATGGGTCGACAAGGACGGTCGCACCTCGATGCCCGAGCTCTACGCCGCCGGCGAGACGGCCTGCAATGGCGTGCACGGCAAGAACCGCCTGGCTTCTAACAGCCTGCTCGAGGCGCTGGTCTGGGGCCGCCGCGCCGCGTGGTACATGCGCACCGGCGAGTCGCTGGCCGTGGAGCAGGCCGGTGAGCCCGCGCTTGACGGGCGTCACCGCGCCCTGAGCGCCGATACCCTTGCAATCGATGATTTGGCCCGTGCCGCCGGCACGCAGGCCGTGGAGGAGTAGACCATGAATCCCATTACCATGAAGCTCGTCGTCGATGATCTGATTTTGCAGGCTCTGCGCGAGGACATCACGTTTGAGGACGTGAGTACGGCGAGCGTGTGCCCCACGGCGCGCCCCGCCACGGTGGAGCTCATCGCCAAGGCCGACGGCATTATCGCCGGCCTGGACGTATTCGCCCGCACCTTTGAGCTGCTGGATCCGCAGAGTTCGGTGCTGTTTGATGTTGCTGACGGTGACGAGGTACACGCCGGCGATCACGTGGGCCAGGTGCGCGGCGACGCGCGCGTGCTGCTTTCGGGCGAGCGCGTGGCGCTCAACTACCTGCAGCGCATGAGCGGCATCGCTACTTACACACATCGGATGGCGGCTGCGCTCGTGGGCACCAAGACCGTGCTTGTCGACACGCGCAAGACCACGCCGGGCATGCGTGTCTTCGAGAAGGCCGCAGTCGAGATCGGCGGTGGCAGCAACCACCGTTACAACCTGTCGACGGCTGTCATGCTCAAGGACAACCACATCGATGCCGCCGGTGGCGTGACGCGTGCGATCGAGATGGCGCGCGCCCATGCGTCGTTTACCACGACGGTCGAGATCGAGTGCGAGAACCTGGACATGGTGCGCGAGGCTGTGGAGGCCGGCGCCGACATCATCATGTTCGACAACATGACCCACGACGATATGGCTGCCGCGATTGAATTTATCGCCGGTCGTGCCAAGACCGAGTGCTCGGGCAACGTGGATGCCAGCAATATCCGCGCGCTCGCCGACCTGGGCGTTGACTTTATTAGTTCGGGCGCTCTGACGCACTCTGCGCCGATCCTCGACCTTTCGCTTAAGCACCTGCGTCTGCTGGACGGTAAATAATGAATGCCCGCGAGCGTCGCCGTTCCATCATGGCCGTGCTCGAGAGAGCCAAAGATCCTGTCTCGGGCAGTGCGCTTGCCCGCGAGGTGGGCGTGAGCCGTCAGGTCGTGGTGCAGGACATCGCCCTGCTGCGCGCCGACGGGCACGATATCGTCGCCACCAATCGCGGCTATGTACTACAGGAGGCCCCCAGCAGCCCGGCTGTGCCCACGCGTCTGGTCAAGGTACGCCATGGCGTGGAGCAGGCGGGCGATGAGCTCACGAGCATCGTCGACGCGGGCGGTGCCGTGCTCAACGTGATCGTCAACCACCGCGTGTACGGCAAGATCACGGCCGACCTGGACATCCGCAATCGTCGCGATGTTGAGCGCTACCTGCACGATATCGAGAGCGGCAAGAGCTTTCCGCTGCTGACGGTGACCAGCGGCTATCACTTCCATCGCATTGCGGCAGAAGACGAGCAAACCCTCGACGAGATCGAGGCCATGCTCAAAGAGAAAGGCTACCTTGCCGATTTAATGCCCTACGAGGACGATTTGTCCTAGAACACATGCAAAAGGAGGCCTCCGCGGCGATGCGGAGGCCTCCTTTTTGTGCACGGTGTACTTTTGAGTGTGCAAGTGGGGGAGTTGTTACTCCTCGACGATCTCGGTGATCGCGCCGGCGGGGCAAGCGTCCTGGCAAGCGCCACAGGCGACGCAGGAGTCCTCGTCAGCGACGGTAGCGACGTCCTGGAGCTCCAGAACGCCAGCGGGGCAGGAGTCGACGCAAACGCCACAAGCGATGCACTCGTCGGCATCAATTACGGGATGAGCCATGGTAGTTTCCTCTCTGTTGACCGACGCTACAGGCGATGCGCGCCGGTTTGATTCGGGCAAAAACATACCACGGGAGCGACCGTTTGCAATACCCTCTGACCGGCATCTTCATACCGTTCGCCGAGTATGCCGCGGCTTACTAAAAAACATGCAGGTGAGGCCGTTGAGCTGCGCAAATGTTAGCTATAGGTGACTTGAAATATAGGGCGATTGAGCGTGCTTGCGGAAACTGCGTCCCAGAATTCACGCTCAAAACGGGTCGTGCTTTCCGGTTGAGCCTTCTGGCGGAAACTGCGACCCGGAATCCACGCTCAAGCCGGGACGAGCTTTCCGCAAGGCGGCCCCAGACACCCCCGGACCCAAACCTCAGTCAACTCTACATAGATCTCAATAGATTTACCGAGAACTCAAACAGTGCATCTACCTGCGCATTTGAGAACCTAAACTCTCAGAGATAAGAAATCTTATATGAATTGACTTAGATTTTGTATATTCCGGCCCATAAGGGGATACACTACATCCTGAAAGACAAGCCGAAGCGCCGCGCGACAGACCGTCGAGGCGGCGCGAACGCAAAAGAGAGAGGGAATTTCTAATGAGTAAGATTCTTGGTATCGACCTTGGTACTACTAACTCCGCTATGGCCGTCCTCGAGGGCGGTTCTCCGACCATTATCGTGAACGCCGAGGGCGACCGCACCACCCCGTCCGTTGTTGGCTTCCGCGCCGACGGCGACCGCGTCGTGGGTAAGGCCGCTAAGAACCAGGCTGTCACCAACCCCAAGAACACCGTGTTCTCCATCAAGCGCTTCATGGGCCGCAAGTACTCCGAGTGCACCTCCGAGATCAAGACCGTGCCGTATGAGGTCAAGGAGGGCCAGGGTGGCCGTGCCGTCGTCGACATCGAGGGCAAGGATTACACCGCCGAGCAGGTGAGCGCCATGACGCTCGCAAAGATGAAGGCCGACGCCGAGAAGTATCTGGGCGAGACCGTCACCGACGCCGTCATTACCGTCCCGGCCTACTTCAACGACGCCCAGCGTCAGGCCACCAAGGATGCCGGTAAGATCGCTGGCCTCAACGTCAAGCGTATCGTCAACGAGCCGACCGCTGCTGCTCTTGCCTATGGCCTGGACAAGCAGGGCACCGACCAGCGCATCCTGGTCTTCGACCTGGGCGGCGGCACCTTCGATGTCTCCATCCTCGACCTCGCCGACGGCGTGTTTGAGGTTCTGTCCACCTCGGGCGACAACCACCTGGGCGGCGACGACTGGGATCAGCGCGTCATCGACTGGATGGCCGACAAGTTCCAGCAGGAGAACGGCGTCGACCTGCGTCAGGACCCCATGGCCCTGCAGCGTCTGAAGGAGGCTGCCGAGAACGCTAAGAAGGAGCTCTCCGCAGCCCAGCAGTCCACCATCAACCTGCCGTTCATTACCATGAACCAGTCCGGCCCGCTGCACCTCAACTACACGCTGACCCGTGCCGAGTTCGAGAAGATCACCCGCGACCTGCTCGAGCGCTGCAAGCAGCCTGTCACCAACGCCCTGCGCGACGCTAAGCTCAAGCTCTCCGATCTGACCGAGGTCATCCTCGTCGGCGGTTCCACCCGTATGCCCGCTGTCCAGGATCTGGTCAAGACCATGACCGGCAAGCAGCCCAACATGTCCGTGAACCCCGACGAGGTCGTTGCCGACGGCGCTGCCGTCCAGGGCGGCGTGCTCACCGGTGACGTCGAGGGCATCCTGCTGCTCGACGTAACCCCGCTGTCGCTGGGCGTTGAGACCATGGGCGGCATCATGACCAAGATGATCGACCGCAACACCACGATCCCGACCTCCAAGACCGAGGTCTACTCCACCGCAGCCGACAACCAGACCAGCGTCGAGATCAACGTGCTCCAGGGCGAGCGCGAGCTTGCTCGCGACAATAAGTCGCTCGGTAAGTTCCAGCTGACCGGTATTCCGGCTGCCCGCCGCGGCGTGCCGCAGATCGAGGTCACCTTCGACATCGACGCCAACGGCATCGTCAAGGTCTCCGCTAAGGACAAGGGCACCGGCAAGGAGCAGCAGATCACTATCTCCGGCTCCACCGCTCTGTCCGACGACGAAGTCGATCGTATGGTCAAGGACGCCGAGGCTCATGCCGAGGAGGACAAGAAGCAGAAGGAAGAGGTCGAGGTCCGCAACCAGACCGACAGCCTGTGCTACTCCACCGAGCAGACCCTCAACGAGCTGGGCGACAAGGTTTCCGCCGACGTGAAGTCCAAGGCCGAGGCCGCTATCGCCGACGCCAAGAAGGCGCTCGAGGGCTCTGACGTCGAGTCCATCAAGGCCGCTGGTGAGTCCCTGCAGTCCGTGGCCTACGAGCTGGCCCAGGTTGTCTACGCCGACGCTCAGCAGCAGACCGACGGTGCCGCCGGTGCCCAGTCTGCCGACGATGACGTCGTCGACGCCGACTACGAGGTTGTGGACGACGAGGACAAGTAATCATGTCCGCCCGTAAAGCTCGCACGGAGGCGGCTGCCGCTGGCGCCGCCCCCGTTGACTCTGAGGAGAAGGACGTGAAGATTCCCGTAGAGGCCGTCGACGATACCGAGGTCAACGAGACCGAGGCCGCCGAGGCTGCCGAGAACCAGGTAGAGGATTCCAACAAGGAGGCGACGATGACCGAGGACGAGATGGTGGAAGCTGCTATCCGCGCCGGTGAGGAAGCCGCCGACAACGACTTCAAGCTCAAGTTTGAACAGGCCCAAAAGGAGCTCGCCGACGTGCGCAGCGAGCTCGATGCTGCGGCAGAGGCTCAGAAGGCCGCCGAGGACAAGGCAAAGGACGCCACCGAGCGCACCGCCCGTCTGCAGGCCGACTGGGAGAACTTCCGTCGCCGCACCGCCAACGAGCGCATCGCCGAGCGCGAGCGCGCGACCGAGAAGCTCGTCACTGCGCTGCTGCCGGTGGTTGACGATATCGAGCGTGCAATTGACCATGCCCGTAGCCAGGAGCTTTCCGACGATTTTAAGCAGTTCGTCGATGGCGTTGACGCGGTGCATGCCAAGCTGCTCGATGTGTTTGCGCACGAGGGCGTTGAGCCCATCGACCCCAAGGGCGAGGCGTTCGATCCGCTCGAGCACCAGGCCGTGGGGCGTGTCGAGGACGCATCGCAGTACGACGAGACCGTCAACGACGTGTACCAGAAGGGCTACCGCATGGCGGACCGCATCCTGCGCTCCGCGATGGTGACGGTGACCTACGGTGGCGAGAAGCGCCCCGCACCGGAGCCCGAAGCGGCGCCCGAGGATGCCGCGGCCGATACGGCCGAGAGCACCGAGGAGTAATTGAGAAGGGCCCCGGGGCAACACCCGGGGCCCTTTCTGGCCTAGTGCCATATGAAAGCATGAGCCGTCGTCTGCATGGACGGCGGACGCAACAGGAGAGGAGCTACGATGGCTGCAGGCAAAACCTTCTATGACATCCTGGGCGTATCCAAGAGCGCCTCCGACAAAGAGATCAAGAGCGCGTTTCGCAAGCTCGCGCAAAAATATCACCCCGATGCCGGCGGCGACGAGGCCAAGTTTAAGGAGATTAGCGAGGCCTACGAGACGCTTTCGGACGAGAAGAAGCGCAAAGAGTACGACCAGATGCTCATGTTCGGCGGCATGCCGGGCGCGGGCGGCGCGTATAGCGGTGGCTACGGCGCCGGTGCCGGCGCGAGCGGTTGGGGCGATATCTTCGACAGCATCTTTAGTGGCAACGGCGCCTGGGGCAGCGATTGGGGCTCGGGCTTTGCCGGGGCCGCGGGTGCTGCCGGTGCGGGCGCGGGCCGCAACCGCGCGCGCAAGGGCGGCGATCTGTCGCTGACTGTCGACGTAACGGCCGAGGACGCGTTTCGCGGCGTGACGCACAAGGTCACCTACCGCATTCCCTCGACGGGCGAGCAGCAGACCATCACGGTCTCGGTGCCTGCGGGTGCGGTCGACGGCGGCAAACTGCGCTACAAGCGTCGTGGCGAGTACGGCGTTGCCGGCGGCGAGCGCGGCGACCTGGTCGTGACCACGCACGTGGAGGAGCATCCGCTGTTTAAGCGTAAAGGTGCCGACGTGACCATGGAGGTGCCGATCTCAGTCTACGAGGCGGCGCTCGGCTGCACGGTGGATGTGCCCACGCCCGGCGGCGCGACGGTTCGCCTGAAGGTGCCCGCTGGCACCCAGACGGGCAAGAAGTTCCGCTTTAAGGAGATGGGTGCGCCCGACGTTAAGCATCGCGGCCGCACGGGTGCGCTGCTCGTCGAGATCAAGGTGCAGGTTCCCACGAACCTGTCCGACGATGAGCGCGATGCCATGACCAGGCTGCGCGAGGCCGACACGCGCGATTATCGCGAGAAGGTCAACCGTTACAAGGCGACGTTCTAGGGCGGTCGTGGCGCACGCCCGCGCCCGCGGGCTTATGATGGACGATAACGAGACGGAAAGGGGTCAGGTAGCATGGCCGAGGACAATAGGAACAAACCGCTGTACATGATCAGCGTGGCGGCCGAGCTGACCGGCATGCATCCGCAGACTCTGCGCGTCTACGAGTCCAAGGGCCTGGTGAACCCCCAGCGCTCGGGCGGCAACACGCGCCTGTATTCGCGTGCCGATATCGAGCGCCTGGAGCTCATCAACCAGCTGACCGACGAAGGCATCAACCTCGCCGGCGTGGTGCGCATCCTCGATATGAAGGAGCGTGCTGAGGAGCGCGAGCGCGAGAACGAGAAGCTCCGCGCCCGCGTACGCCAGCTCGAGGAAGAGCTGCACGAGTACAAGATGCAGAAGAAGATCACCGCCCTGGCCCCGCGCGACGGCTCGGTCAACCCCGAGCAGGTCATGCGCAAGCTTTTGGGCGCCGGCGGAGATCTCTAGGTTACGCCGTTCTGCCGAACGGCGGACCGGTCGACGCTGCGCGCCGCCCAGAGCGACAATTTGTCATTCAAAAGGCAAGGCATGACCAGAAGGTCTATGCCTTGCCTTTTTCATGCCAACTTGTTCGCTCTGGACGTCGCTCGCTGTCCGTCCTCTACCTGCGGCGTTGCCTTGCTCCGGATGCGGTAGTCATTGGGTAGTCATTGGGGATGTTCTTAAATGAGTGGTCAAGGGGGACACTCTTGCGGCACTTGGCGCTTGGGGACGTTCCTTTTGTGCCGGCACTTTGGGACACTCCTTGTCAAGAGAGTGATGCAAGAGGCTCGTCCTGTACTTTAGCGAGATAAAGTGAACGTGTAGATTCGTAACCCACTCGCAACCGTTCTATGGCACGATATTGAACGAATGCATGCTATGCGCCCAAATCTTTTGGGCAGAGTGGGAGACAGTATGGTCAAGCTGTACGAGGACGGCATCTACCTGCGCGGTGGCAGCGAGGTTGTGCCTGCGGCCGAGGCTGCCGAGCGCGGTATTACGCAGACGCCCGAGGATGCCAAGCGCGGCACCATCGCGTATTCGATTCTCCAGGCACACAACACGTCCGGCGACCCCGAGGCGCTCAAGATTCGTTTCGATGCCATGGCGAGCCACGATATCACCTTCGTCGGCATCATCCAGACGGCGCGCGCCTCGGGCATGGAGCAGTTCCCGCTGCCTTACGTGCTCACCAACTGCCATAACTCGCTGTGCGCCGTGGGCGGCACCATCAACGAGGACGACCATGTCTTTGGCCTCTCGGCTGCCAAGAAGTACGGCGGCATCTTCGTCCCGCCGCACATCGCCGTCATCCACTCCTTTATGCGTGAGAACTTCGCCGGCTGCGGCAAGATGATCCTGGGCTCCGACTCGCACACCCGCTACGGCGCCCTGGGCACCATGGCCGTGGGCGAGGGCGGCGGCGAGCTGGCAAAGCAGCTGCTGCGCGACACCTACGACGTCGCCTATCCCGGCGTCGTCGCCATCTACCTCACGGGCGCTCCGCGTCCCGGCGTCGGCCCGCACGATGTGGCGCTCGCCATCATCCGAGCCGTCTTTGCCAAGGGCTACGTTAAGAACAAGGTCATGGAGTTTGTGGGCCCCGGCATCGCGAGCATGACGACCGACTACCGCAACGGCGTCGACGTCGTGACCACCGAGACCACCTGCCTGTCGAGCATCTGGGCCACCGACGAGGACACGCACGCGTTTTTGACCATGCACGGCCGCGGCGACGACTACCGCGAGCTCAAGCCCGCCGATGTTGCCTACTACGACGGCTGCGTCGAGGTCGATCTGTCGAGCATCAAGCCCATGATCGCGCTGCCGTTCCATCCTTCCAACGGCTTTGAGATCGACGAGCTCAACGAGAACCTCGAGGACATCCTCCACGAGGTGGAGCTCGAGGCCGCCAAGATCGGCGAGGGCAAGACGCACTTTAGCCTGCTCGACAAGATCATCGACGGCAAGCTGCACGTGCAGCAGGGCGTTATCGCCGGCTGCTCGGGCGGCAACTACGACTCCGTGGTCCAGGCTGCCCGCGTGCTCAAGGGCGCCAACACCGGCTGCGGCGAGTTCTCGCTGTCGGTCTATCCCACGAGCCAGCCCGTGGCACTCGAGCTTACACGCCGCGGCTATATCTACGACCTTATGGAGGCCGGCGCGATCGTACGCACGGCATTCTGCGGCCCGTGCTTCGGCGCCGGCGACACGCCCGCCAACAACGGCCTGTCCATCCGCCACACCACGCGCAACTTCCCCAACCGCGAGGGTTCCAAGCCGGGCAATGGCCAGCTGAGCGCCGTGGCCCTGATGGACGCCCGCTCCATTGCGGCGACGGCTGCCAACGGCGGCGTCCTGACGCCGGCGACCGACCTGCCCGAGGAGACTTGGGACGAGGCCTGCGAGTACACCTTTGACGACGTGCCGTACAAAAAGCGCGTGTACTGGGGCTTTGGCAAGGCGGAGCCTGCCGACGAGCTGGTCGAAGGCCCCAACATCAAGCCGTGGCCCGCGATGGAGCCCCTCGGCGACGACATCCTGCTCAAGGTGTGCTCCAAGATCATGGACCCGGTCACCACGACCGACGAGCTCATTCCTTCGGGCGAGACGAGCTCCTTCCGCTCCAACCCGCTGGGCCTGGCCGAGTTTACGCTGAGCCGCCGCGACCCGGCCTACGTGGGCCGTTCCAAGGAGGTCGACGTCGTGGAGAAGCGCCGCGTTGCCGGTGAAGCCGCGGGCGACTTGGCCGCGCTCGATGCCGAGCTTGCTGGTGTGTTTGAGGCGCTGGCCGGCGCGGGTGTCGCGGCAGACGCCAAGGCGACCGAGTACGGCTCCATGCTCTACGCCAAGAAGCCCGGTGACGGTTCTGCCCGCGAGCAGGCCGCGAGCTGCCAGCGCGTGATTGGCGGCCTGGCCAACATCGTCCACGAGTACGCCACCAAGCGTTATCGCTCCAACGTGATGAACTGGGGCATGGTGCCCTTCCAGATGGAGGCCGAGCCCAACTTTGAGGTGGGCGACTACGTCTTTGTGCCGGGTATCCGCGCCGCGCTCGATGGCGACCTGAAGAACATCGCCGCGTACGTAGTGCGCGCCGACGGCACGGTCGAGCAGATCGAGCTCTACATTGCCGATATGACGGCAGAGGAGCGTGCCATCGTCAAGGCCGGCTGCCTGATCAACTACAACAAGTTCAAGGCCGCTGCCGAGTAACGCACTTAATTGTCCGCCCGGGGCTTACCCTTTCCCGCCCGCTCACGCGCTTCGCGAGGGTCGCGTTCGGGAAAGGGTAAGCCCCGGGCTACATTTCTGCGTTCTCGTTGGGTCTTGAGGGACGCTAATAAATAGACTTGCTTGATGCCGCCTCTGTTATCGGGGCGGCTTCTTTTGTCGAAAACCACCAAGAAGGGGTAGGCGCCTTTGCGGTGGTTCCGTTTGTCTCGACCTGTAACATCTGGGCCCCTATTTGACGAGCGGTTGTTACAGATTGAGACAAACGATCGCCGCCGATCATTTCATCTCAATCTGTAACATCTAGGATCGAAAAGGGCCGCTAGATGTTACAGATCGAGACAGTGGAACATCGGAGCCGAAACCACCACAAAGGTGCCTGCCCGGCGGGTCCTTATTTCGATGGGGTCCAGGTTATTTCATCGTCAAATAGCCAAGTGCGTGCCGAGCCACTGTTGCGCGCTGTCTGCGGATCGGGCTCGCAGGTTTGTTCGTAGGCATCCTCGGTACACCGATCCATAAAATCGACGACTGCCGTCTGGTCGCCCTCCATGACGTAGATTACGTCGCCATCCGAGATATAGACCCCCGGTCCTTCATTGTCCACGCAGCCGGGGTCGTATGAGACGTTGCACAATTTGCTCCCGTTTGCCGCATCGAGCTCAAGGGTCGAATGATACCCGCCAACCATTTGGCCGTTCTTGGCTCGATATGTTGCGGCGCCGTACCACCGCTTAAACGTCTTGCCTTTGAGTAAACTGGTTGCCTTACCGATAAGCTGCTCATCTTGGGTATAGCGCGTGGCTCCAAGTTCGATTCGGGGATAGTTACTGACCCCAAGCGCTGCGGGCGTACCGTCGAAATCGACGGTGATCGAATCGGGTTTGACGATATCGGTGAGGATTTCGATGGGGTAGCTTACGGTTTCAACCGCCGCCTGCGTTGCCGAGGCAGGGAGAAATGCGAGATAGATAATTCCTACGCCGACTGCGGTAATCGCAAACGCTAAGACGAGCAGGCCGATATAGGTGGAGCGTTTCACGGCGGGTACCTCGCAAACAGTATGCATTCATTAAGATAAGTGATACCAGCTTACGACAATATTCAAAAGAAAGCGATCGGTCGAAATGACGGGGCGAAAAGGCCCTATTGGGCTTCGATTTGACCTCTAATAGGAATATTTGCCCCACTCATTCTGGGCGAGAGGTCAATAATTCAGTTCACGAGTCTTGAGCGATACTATTCTCACTAAACTCACTATTTTCACAGTAAGCACTATAAATACGATAGGGAGGACGACGAGAACGTTGTGACGTGCGATAGCTAAGCCGTTTAAGCCGGACTCTGACCTTGAATCTCCGCCTCTATCTGTGCGAACGGGCTATTGTCGGTTCTCGATTCCATCGCTGCGTTTTCGTTGGGTCTTGAGGGACGCTAATAAATAGGCTTGCTTGATGCCGCCTCTGTTATCGGGGCGGCTTCTTTTTGTCGAAAACCACCACAAAGGGGACAGGCACCTTTGTGGCGGTGGGGAATGAGCTCGATGTTGTTGTGATCGTTGAGCGGTATGTTAATGAGCGGCTCTACAGAATTTCATCCGGGTTGGCGGGTTTGGTTGTTTTGGGGATGCCGAGTTTGGATGACGCGAAATCGTCAACATCGTCCTTGATTCCATCTTTGGTGTAGACGGTGACCGTATAGGTGCTGTGCCCGAATTCGCTCTTGTCGCGTGTCGCCCAGGCCTGCCAGTAGGCAGCCCCGTTTCGCCCTTTGATTTTTCCGACACGGCGGAGTTCTGTTCGCTTTAATTGCTGGTTGCTATAGATGGTTCGACCGGCCTCCTCGGTGAGCCCGCACTGTCCAAGCATCTTGTCGAGGACTTGGTTCATGTGGCGCTCATCGGTGTTTGGTGCGTAGTCGTAGGCGAGGGCGATGGAGTCGAGGGGCTGGTCGTCGATCAAATAATTCATCGTCTGAGGTTCAAGGCTGAAATGGGGGAAGCATCCATCAATCGTTCCGAGCAGCGGTAACTTTGACCGCCAACTTCCGGTGGGAATTGCATATTCGTAGAACACGCCACGGCAGACAAAGGAGAGCGAGGTGGCACGCGAGCCGGCGTCGATCATCCCGCAAAGATCGAAGGGCGAGGCGATACCAAAAGAAAAGGGCGTGATGACGATAAGGAAGAGCATCACGATGGGTATGGCGAGAATGGCGATGACGTTGCGACCGGTGGAATGAGACGGCTTCATATGCGCTCCTCGAGACAAAGATCTGTTGAGGATAGGCAGAAATGGATATGTTCAGAGAACAATTCAAGTTTAATCTCATGGCGCGAGATGGTCGACCGTTAGCGTCGAAAACCACCACAAAGGTGCCTGTCCCCTTTGTGGTGGTGAGGAGCGCGCGGCTTCTTTTGGTAATAGTGTTAGCTGGCGGTATCATTAGTGCAGGTGGCGAAGGTTTGCATTGTGGGGTGTTTTGCCGTGAGCCGTTCTGCCCGTATTGGATTGATTGTTTTGGCGCTTGCGATCACCGTGGTTGGCATGGGCGCTGTCGGCATGGCGTTGCTGCCCGCTGCGGTGACAGAGCCGGTGGTCAAGCCTGTGACTCAATCTGTCGAACTTCTGACCGGCGACGACAAGCCCGAGGCCATTACCGTTGATTTTGATGAGCAACCGGCTGCGCTGGGCATTAGTAATTATCCACATATTCAGCTTGGGGCTATGCGCTATACCACGGAATCTGGTCTGATCGACAGGGCGTCCGAGCTGCTCAGGGGCAAAACCTTTAAGCGCTGGTATGGATATGCGTCCTATCGGGCAAAAGCGAACGACATGGTTGGCGGATGCCGCTCGTCCATCGAGTTGGACACCGCGAATGGCGCCAAGTTATGTGATGTTTCGTACGATCCCGGCTACGAGGGCAATGAGGGGCCGGGTATCTACATCTTGGACAGCGATGTCGCCTATGTCATGGAGGGCAACCAGGCCGAGCTCAACGATTTTATGGGTCAGTGCATTCAGGATGCCTATGAACAGACCTGCTTGCCCGACCCGCAGACTGCACGCGATAGTGGGTCTGCCCGTACATGGCTGTTCGAGGATGAGATGCCCTGGACCGTCGAATCGGGAAGTACGGGTTCGGCGAAGGAGTAGAGACCGCGACCACCACAAAGGTACCCGTCCCCTTTGTAGTAGTTCTCGGTTTGTCTCGATCTGTAACATCTTGGCCGCTAAAAGTGGGTCTGGTGTTACAGATTTAGATTTTCGATTCGGGTGTCTTCTGTTTGTCTCAATCTGTAACAGGTGGAGCTCTATTTGCCGAGTAGATGTTACAGATTGAGACAAACGGGTGCTACTGGTCATTTCATCTCGATCTGTAACATCTAGAGCCATAAACAGCCGCTAGATGTTACAGATTGAGATAGAAAGGGGACGAGGCTGTAGCGGGTGAGCGCGCCTGCTCCCTATCTCTCAATCACTCAGAAAATCTTATATATAGAGACTTAGATTTGTGTATAAGATCGTGCAAAGCTGGCAACAATACTTCTCGAACAACGTGAAGCCGCCCCGTAGGGCGGCCGCCCCAAGAGAGGTGATTCCATGAGAATCGATAAGCTAGCAATGACGTCGCGCGAGGCGTTGCAGACCGCCATGAGCACGGCTGCCGATGCGCAGGCCGGCGCGGTGGAGCCGATTCACCTGCTGTCTGCCCTGCTCGGTGCCGGTGAACGCAACATCTCCGTGATCATCGAGCGTATCGGCGCCGACCCGGCCCAGCTCGCACGCTCCACGCAGGATGCCATCGACCACGCGCCTAAGGTTTCGGGCGAGGGTCAGCAGATGGGCCTGTCTAACGAGCTCGTCCGCGTCATCGAAAAGGCCGAGAAGAAGGCCACCAAGATGGGCGACAGCTTTGTGGTGACCGAGCATCTGCTGATGGCGCTTGCCGAGGACAAGGGCGAGGCCGGCCGCGTTCTGCGCGACGCCGGCGTGACCAAGGAGCGCATCGAGCAAGTCTACGAGGAGCTGCGCGGCGATGACCGCGTGACGTCTGCCGAGGACAAGACGCAGTTTGAGGCGCTGGAGCAGTACGGTCGCAACATCTGCGACCTCGCCCGCGCCGGCAAGCTCGACCCGGTCATCGGCCGTACCGATGAGATTCGCCGCACCATCCAGGTCCTGTCCCGTCGCACCAAGAACAACCCCGTGCTCATTGGTGAGCCGGGCGTCGGTAAAACGGCCATCGTCGAGGGCATCGCCCAGCGTATCGTGGCCGGCGACGTGCCGAGCACCCTGCGCGACCGCGACCTCATCGAGCTCGACATGAGCGCGCTGGTCGCCGGCGCCAAGTACCGCGGTGAGTTCGAGGACCGCTTAAAGGCCGTGCTCAAGGAGGTGCAGAAGTCCGAAGGTAAGGTCATCCTGTTCATCGATGAGCTCCATACCATCGTGGGCGCGGGTGCCACCGAGGGCTCCATGGACGCCGGCAACATCCTGAAGCCGGCGCTTGCCCGTGGCGATCTGCACGCGATCGGCGCGACTACGCTCGACGAATACCGCAAGTACATCGAGAAGGACGCGGCGCTCGCGCGTCGTTTCCAGACCGTGATGGTCTCCGAGCCTACCGTCGAGGACACCATCTCGATCCTGCGTGGCCTCAAGGAGAAGTACGAGATCTTCCACGGCGTGCATATCACCGATAGCGCGCTCGTGGCCGCCGCCGACCTCTCCGATCGCTATATCGCCGACCGCTTCCTGCCCGACAAGGCCATCGACCTGGTCGATGAGGCCGCAAGCCGCCTTCGCATGGAGCTCGACAGCATGCCGGTCGAGATCGACGCCACCACGCGTCAGCTCACCCAGCTGCAGATCGAGGAACAGGCGCTCATGAAGGAGACCGACGACGCCTCCAAGGAGCGTCTGGAGGCCCTGCGCCAAGAGATTGCCGAGGTCCAGGAAAAGCTCAACGTGCAAAAGGCCGGCTGGCTCAACCAGAAGAACGCCATCGACCACGTGCAGGAGCTCAAGGGCCAGCTCGACGAGGCCAAGAGCGAAGAGGAGCGCGCGACGCGCAACGGCGATCTGGGCCGTGCGTCCGAGCTGCGCTACTCCGTGATTCCGGGCCTGCAACAGCAGATTCAGGATTCCGAGGCCGCGCTCGAGGCGCAAAAGCAGCAGGACGGCGAGGGCCTCAACGAACAGGTGACCTCCGATGAGATTGCCGAGGTCGTGAGCGCCTGGACCGGCGTGCCCGTGTCCAAGATGATGCAGGGCGAGCTCGACAAGCTGAAGGGCTTGGAGGGCGAGCTGCATAAGCGCGTCATCGGCCAGGACGAGGCCGTCTCCGCTGTCGCCGCAGCTGTGCGCCGCAGCCGTGCGGGCCTCTCCGATCCGGACAAGCCCATCGGCAGCTTCTTCTTCCTGGGCCCCACCGGCGTAGGCAAGACCGAGCTCGCCAAGGCGCTTGCCGAGTGCCTGTTCGATGACGAGCGCGCGCTCGTGCGTATCGACATGTCCGAGTACATGGAGAAGTTCAGCGTCCAGCGTCTGATCGGTGCGCCCCCGGGATACGTGGGCTACGACGAGGGCGGCCAGCTCACCGAGGCCGTGCGCCGTCGTCCGTACTCCGTAATCTTGCTCGACGAGATGGAGAAGGCCCATCCGGATGTCTTTAACGTGCTGCTGCAGGTGCTCGACGACGGCCGCCTGACCGATGGCCAGGGTCGCCAGGTGTCCTTCAAGAACACGATTATCATCATGACGTCTAACGTGGGCTCCAAGGCCATCGCCGATCTGTCCGGTAAGGACGAGGAGGAGATGCGCCATCAGGTCGACGCCGCCATGGCTCAGACCTTCCGCCCCGAGTTCCTCAACCGTATCGACGATATCGTGGTGTTCCATCCGCTCGGCATGGCGCAGATCGAGAAGATTGTCGACATCCAGCTTGCCGACGTCCGCGCACGCCTGGCCAAGGAGCGCATGACGCTTGCCATCACCCCGGCGGCCAAGCAGATGCTCGCCGTGGGCGGCCTGGACCCGGTCTTTGGCGCCCGTCCGCTCAAGCGTCTGGTTCAGCGCGAGGTCGTGGATGCCATCGCCGCCGCTATCATCGACGGCACGGTGCGCGAGGGCGATCAGGTGACGGTCGATGTCGACAAGGACGGCGGCTTTACCGTCGTGTGCGACAACACGCCGGCGGCCACCTACGAGATTCCCGACGCCGAGTAGATTTTGGGCCATGCCTTAAAATCTGCCTTTTGAGCCGAACGCCAAGGGCGGCGGATCCAATTGGGTCCGCCGCCCTTTTTCGTGCGACAATCGATGATGTTGAACGTGAGTACATGGCAAGGAGCTATGCAGATGAAAGACGAGAATAAGACGAATACGCCGGCGACCGATGCCGCACCCGCCGCACCCAAGCCTGCGCCTAAGCCGGCGCCCAAGCCGCGCGACCCCTACATCCGTGCCGAGAACGAGGACGACGACGGCTACGATCCCTACAGCGATCGCCGCCCCGAGCGCGAGCCGATGTTCGAAGCCGATCCGTGGCGCTGAGTGCCACCCAAAAGGCCACCAATAAGTTGCGGTGAAATAGGGACTGTTTTGCGGTTTGACCAGTAAAAACAATCCCTATTTCACCGCAACTGCGTTAGGGATTTTTCTGCAGGGGGAGGGTAGTCAAAAAAGCCCCGTCCCAAATTGACTGCCAAATTGGCTGCTCGGGGAGTCGCATTCGAGCTCGGTTGTCCTCTTAGCCACTCGATATCCTTCGGAGCAATAATAGTGAAAAACTTGCTTAAGTGTTAATCAAGCTACACACAATCTTGCTCTCTAATTAATCAAGAATCAGTATAATTTTGATTAGCTAGAGAGCAAGATTGGAGAATCATGGCATTCAACGACTTGATCGCCCAGAAAATAAAGGACTTTGAACAGCAGGGGGTTCCGCAGGTCTTTGAGCGAGACCTTGATCTGGGAAACCCACAGGAGCCAAAGCGCGACAACATCGTAAATGTGGTTGTGGGGGCCCGCCGTTGTGGAAAGACGTATCGCCTGTATCAGGAGATGCAGCGGCTTCAAGGCCGGGGCGTCGAGCTTGACCGGATGCTTTACTTTAATTTTGAGGACGAGCGCTTGCGCCCGTATGAGCCATCGCTGCTGGCGGACGTGCTTGACACGTTCTATGCGCTGCGTCCTGCTGCTCGAACCGAGGGCGCTTACATTTTCTTTGACGAGATCCAGGAAATTCCCGAATGGGGTGCGTTTCTGCGGCGTGTAGTCGATACGGAGAAAGCGACCGTCTATGTGACGGGATCTTCTTCTAAGATGCTGTCCTCAGAACTTAAGAGCGAGTTCAGGGGTCGTTCTCTTATAAGAGAGCTTTTTCCGTTGAGTTTTTCGGAATACGTTCGATATAAGACGGGGAGCGTTTTCGAGCCAGATGCGACCTTTTCCCCAAGCGATGCAGCGCTGCTTCGACATCATCTGATCGGATATCTTGAACGAGGGGGATTCATCGCGACACTTGAGCAGACGCCCACAGACGCGATTCAGCTGCTACAGGAATATGCTTCGCGAACGGTCGCCATGGACGTCGTTGAACGTTACGACGTCAAGAACCCTCGCCTGGCATCTCTGTTCCTGACGCGGTGTATGGCATCTTCGGGACGAGAGCTGTCGGTGAACAAAGTGTACAACGAGTTCAAGAGCAGGCAGATACCCGTCAGTCGTAATTCGCTCAGCGACTTACTTGAGTATTATGAGGATGCCTACCTGCTGTTCTCCGTGCCGGAGTTCACGCGTTCACTGGCAAATAACATGCGGTCTGCGTCTAAGGTCTACGCTGTCGATCCTGCGATGTTTGGAGCATTCTCTTCCGCATCGGCATTGGATCAGGGCCAGAGGCTCGAGACCGCAGTGTTCAACGCGCTAAGAAGAAGGACTCCCGCGGTGAGGGTCGGATCGGTCTGCCGCTTGCTGATCAAAGAGAAGAGCAAAAACCATGAGGTGGACTTTGTGGCTGGGGACGCACTTCTCATGCGGGCTTATAGCCTGATTCAGGTGAGTGTGGATATGGCAAGTGAGAAAACGCGCGAGCGCGAAATTGCCGCGCTTGATGCCTCGATGGCCCAGTTCGATCTTGGCGAGTCGGCGATCGTTACCATGGATGAGCAGGCCGATATTCCATGCGAGCACGGTGTGGTACACGTTGTTCCCGCATGGAAGTGGCTCCTTGCCTAACCATCTACGGATCTGTGGGGCCAGGACCTCCTGGCCCCTTCATCACGGTTGGGGAGCACCATGATGCGCCCGGCTAGTCCTGGGCTTTGATACTCGGCAGGAGAATCTGGGCGAGGTAGTCGGTCTCGAGTTTGGTCGCGGCGTCGGCTTTGCCGTCTTTGCCGACTAGTACGTTCTTGATCTGGCTATAGGTGTAGCGGTTGCCGGTCGTAAGCTCGACAAGCTCAATGGCCGTGTCCATGGGGTAGGTTGACACGGGATTCTGCGTCCGTCCGTTGATGGTCTGGGGCACCACGTACGGATAGACGGGGCCGCTGGCATAGACGGTATAACCGTTGCCTAGATTGGCCGCACCCAAAACCGTATCGCCCTCATCGGGCGTAAAGCTCTCTCCCTCGCGCACCGCGACAAGTGTCACGAGCGGCGTATTGGCGTCGTCGCCCAGATAAATGCACAGCGTGCTGCCATTTTGCCAAGTCTCGACTTTGCCGTACCACTCAACGGGAATATCGAGCTGATACAGCTCCGTTGCCTTATGTCGAGCATCGGCGTCGCGGGCCGCCTGCGCCTTGCGGGAGCTCACGGCGTTGGTTGCGGCGTCGCGTCGCGCGGTTGCCGCCTGCTGGAGTACCTTTGCGACCGCGGCGGAATTCACCCCGCCTTCCTCGGCATACTTTGCGGCGGCATCGATTTGGTCGTCAGTCACCGTGTCGGCCGAAGGCACCTTGAGCTTGAAGGTGGCCTGGGCACTCAAATCCTGCCCATCGCTCTTAACGGTGACCTGCGCCTTGGTGGTCGGGACGGTGTAGATGGTGCCGTCTTCCGCGATGGGGGAGGCGGCAATGGAGAGCGTGTAATCGCCGGGTAGCAGTTTGATGCCACGGCCGTGCTCGTCAACATAGAGTGTTTCGCTCACGGAGGATCCGTCAGAATCCTGGCCACTCACTTGTACGGGAATCTTGGAGCCGGCGGAACAGTCGAGCCCCGCGGCATGTACGCCAATCTGCACCGACATCATCGTGTGGGCATTGGCGGCGGTGATGGCAGCCTGCTCTTGCCGGTATCCGTTCCAGGCTGCGTAGCCTGCGCCGCCGGCGACGAGCGCGACGGCCACGACACCGGCGACCATCAGGTTGCGGCGCTTGGGCGACATCTTGCGATGACGAGCCTCGGCTTCGCGTGCCGAAGGAACGGACGGTAGGGGAATATCGCCCATGGCGATGGTCTCGTCCACGGCAGGCGCGGAGCCCAGGCCGGGAAGCTCGCGGGTCAGCGAATCTTCGGCCGGCAAGCTGTCGAGCAAGATGGTTTCCTCACTCGTGTCGGATTCGGGCCGGTCGTCGGCCTCGCTATCGTCCTCTTCGGCTTCGGCTTCGGCTTCGGCTTCGGCTTCGGCTTCGGCTTCGGCTTCGGCTTCGGCTTCGGCTTCGGCTTCGTCAGGAGCGTCTTTGGCGTCGCTGTTTTCGTCCTCGGTGCCTTCGTGTGCCTCGTCCTGCGCGTCGACGGCCGAATCGCTAAACGAGAGCTCGGCCAGCGCGATCTGGTCTAGGCTCTCCAGGGCCTCGGCACACGCTTCTGCATCTTGGGCCGCATCCTCTTGGCCCATCGTCTCATCTTTCATATATCCCCCAAGCTCAATATCGGGACAACACTGTACCCAAAAACAGGACCCCATAGAGCCGCCGCATGATTTGAAATCCAATTTAATTTGTGCGTGTGTTTTTGAATGAAAGCGCAACGACAAAAGCCCCCGGAAAGCGAGCGAAGCGCTTTCCGGGGGCTCTACGAGACATTGGATTGAAAAGCCTGGCAGGTGGGCCTATGCCCAAGTGCCAACAGCGACCAACATGTTACTCAGCGTGCGCGTAATCAACCTTGGCGCGGCGAGCGGTGGCCTTCTCCCAGTCGCTGGTGCCCTCAAAGACATCCTGCTTGTAGGGATTGCGGCCGAGCTTCTTGGCACGGTAGGCGATGTAGATGATCGCGGCGACGTTGGCGATCAGTGCGGCGATCGAGACCGCGGTAGCGGCGCCGGGGTCGAGCGTAGAGTGGGTCACAAAGATGGACTCCTCCTGGAAGTACGGGAACACCTGGGCAAACATGCACCAAATGGCCAGCGTAAAGGCGCGGTTCTGGATCCAGCCGCCCTTGTTCCAGATAAAGGCGGCGACGGTGGGCGCCAGCAGCAGCGCAAAGCCGCAGAACCAGGAGTGGGTGGGCAGGCAGTTGTAGGTGTAGCAGAAATTCCAGATATCGTAGGCGATGATGTAGACCCAGGTCATGTCGGGCCACAGCATATCGGTCTTGTCCTCGGAGGCGTAGACGCTCCACCAACCGGTCATGCAGAAGATGTTGATGAGACCGGCAATGCCGTTGAACACGTTGTTCCAGCCGGCCAGCTGCGTAGCACCTTCGGAGGTGACCCAAGTGGACTGGCCCAGGACAAAGAAGTGATAGGCGCTCTCGAAGTCGGACACGACGGCGATCAAGATGTTGATGGCGACGATCACAAACGGCCACGCGCGGAACCAATGCGCCTTGCCGATCTTGCCCCACTGATACTTAATGGCAATGAAGCCCCAGCAACCGGCGAGCGCCGCGTATACCTTGGCGTAGTGGAACCAGCTGTTCTGGTACACATGGGTGGGGTTGGTGAGCGCCCACTCGGCGCCTTGCGAAACGCCCACGGCGATGGCGACGCAGTAGATGGTCATGGCCAGCGGAGCCACGCCAAAGATGATTGCCGCGCCCAGCTTGGTGCGGCGGCCGACCTCGTTGAGCACGATCAGGCCAATAAAGACCATGGCCCAGCCGGCCCAGTGGATAAGGGTATCGCTACCCCAAACATCGAACAGCATGCTGCTCTCCTTTCACACGCCCGCGGCCCCTCTTCTGATCGCGGGCAGTTTGGCCAAATGTCGTCAGTTCTGGGGCTTGCGCTCCGGATACTTGGCGGTGTAGCCCTCGATGTGGAGTGTCGAGGCGATGATTTCCTTGACCGTCTCGTCGGGCACATCGGGGTGCGTGCGGATATACATCAAAAGACCCATGATGAGGGTGTAGAACGTCTCGTAGACATGGTCGATGCGTAGCTCATGATGGGCGACAAAATCCACCACGGTGGTGTCGCAGATATACTGCGCCACGCGCTGGACCACGTTGTGCAAAAAGCCGCCGTAGAGCGCGCCGCTGCTCGAGGTGAGCGTGCTCGGCAGCTCGTGGCCGCTGGCGACCAGACGCTTAAAGAGCGGGGCGACGGTGTCGAGCGCGCCCTCGATATCGCCGACGGTGCGGTCGGCGTTCCACTGCTCGAGCTCGGAGATAAAACCGTCGATTGCCTCGTCCATGACGGCGGTGACGGCGGCGTCCATGTCGGCGAAGTAGTGGTAGAACAATGAACGCGTGCAGCCGGCTCGCTTGGTCACGGCCGATACCGATAGGTGGGACACGCCCAGCTCGGAGCTTACGGTGCGCACGGCATCGAGGATCTCGCGACGGCGTTCGTCGCCCGTCAGGCGCTTTGCCGCGCTATCGGATGCGGGGACGGCATCGACCACAGAGGTACCTGCTGTGTTGTTGCCCATGTTTTGCCGCCTTTCATCCTCTTTTGCCTGACCGTTCGCCTAACAGTCTTGAATATTGTTGACGGTTCGTCAATACTATTTTTGACACAATGTCAACAATGGCGGGTGAACGGCATGGGGGCATGCCCGGCCTGCAAAAAAAGAGGGGTGCCGCGGTCCCGCCGGGCTGTGGCAAGAGAAGGGACAACCATGATTCTCAACGGACCGGGGATTAGCTACACCGAGCCCGACATCGGTTCGGAGTTCGTGCCGCCGCTGCCGGAGCATCCGCGCGAGGCCATCGTCAAGCTGTGCGAGCACTGCACCAACCGTCTGCTGCATCGCGATGAGCTGCTGGGCTACGAGTACTGGTCGTTTGCCGAGGCTGCAACCGACGAGCAGGCCGAAGTGCTCTGCAAGATGAAGATGCGCCGCCCCTATACGCTGCCCGAGATGGTCAAGCTCACCGGCATGCCTGAGGCCGATATCGAGAAGATGCTCGACGACATGAGCTACACAGGTCTGCTCGAGTACAACTGGGAAAACCCCGAGCGCGCCAAGCAGTGGGTGCTGCCCATGCTGGTGCCGGGTTCCGCCGAGTTCCTCAACATGCGCATGAGCCAGCTCGAGGAGCACCCGGTCTATGCCAAGTTCTTTGAGCAGGCGTCCAAGGGACCGCTGTCCAAGGCCACGCCGATGGTGCCGCCCGGTGGTGCCGGCATCGGCATGCATGTCATTCCGGTCGAGAAGGCTATCGATGCCGCGAGCACGTCGGTGCCGATCGAACATATTGAGCATTGGCTCGACAAATACGATGGCAAATATGCCGCCAGCACCTGCAGCTGCCGCGCGAGCCGTCGCGTGATGGGCGAGGGCTGTGCCGACGACCCCGCCGACTGGTGCATTGCCGTGGGCGATATGGCCGACTATGTGGTTGAGACCGACCGCGGCCATTACGTGACGCGCGACGAGGTCTACGACATCCTGCGCCAGGCCGAGGACAACGGCTTTGTGCACCAGATCACCAACATCGACGGCGAGAACAAGATCTTCGCTATCTGCAACTGCAACGTCAACGTGTGTTATGCCCTGCGCACCTCTCAGCTGTTCAACACGCCCAACCTGTCGCGCTCGGCCTATGTCGCCAAGGTCGAGAAGGACAAGTGCGTTGCCTGCGGTCGCTGCGTTGAGGTGTGCCCGGCCGGCGCCGCCAAGCTGGGCCAAAAGCTCTGCAGCAAAAAGGCGGGCGGACAGGTGCCCGAGTATCCGCGCCAGGAGCTGCCCGACGCCACCAAGTGGGACCACACCAAGTGGTCGCCCAACTACCGCAACGACAACCGCATCGAGACGCATGAGTCCGGAACCGCTCCCTGCAAGACGGCCTGCCCCGCGCACGTTGCCGTTCAGGGCTATTTGAAGCTCGCGGCTCAGGGCCGCTATGACGAGGCTCTGGCGCTCATCAAGCGCGAGAACCCGCTGCCCGCTATCTGCGGCCGTGTGTGCAACCGCCGCTGCGAGGATGCCTGCACCCGCGGCCGTGTGGACGCCGCCGTGGCTATCGACGAGGTCAAGAAGTTTATCGCCCAGCGCGATCTGGACGCCGCGACCCGCTATGTCCCACCTGTGGTGACCCCGACGCGTGCCGGCGGCTTCGACCAGAAGATTGCCATCATCGGCGCCGGTCCGGCTGGCCTGTCCTGCGCTTTCTACCTGGCCGAGAAGGGCTACAAGCCCGTCGTGTTCGAGAAGAACGAGCGCCCGGGCGGCATGCTCACCTACGGCATTCCCAGCTTTAAGCTGCAGAAGGATGTTATCGAGGCCGAGGTTGAGGTCATTCGCCTGATGGGTGCCGAGTTCCGCTATGGCGTGGAGGTCGGTTGCGACGTGACGCTCGACGATTTGCGCGAGCAGGGCTTTAAGGCCTTCTACGTGGCTATTGGCTGCCAGGGCGGCCGCCTTGCCGGTATTCCGGGCGAGGATGCCGAGGACGTGACCGTGGCCGTCGACTTCTTGCGCGAGGTCAACAGCGGCAAGATCGACGCGCTGCCCGGCCGTACCATCGTGGTGGGCGGCGGCAACGTGGCTATCGATGTCGCGCGCAACGCCTGCCGTCTGGGTTCCGAGCACGTTGAGATGTTCTGCCTGGAGAGCGAGGCTCAGATGCCCGCCAGCGAGGAAGAGCGTCGCGAGGCCATTGAGGACGGTGCCCACATCAGCTGCGGCTGGGGCCCCAAGGAGGTTCACCTGGACGAGGCCGGTCGTGTGTGCGGTATCACCTTCAAGCGCTGCACACGTGTCTTTGACGACGAGGGCCGGTTTGCGCCCGAGTATGACGAGAACGATCTGCGCCGTGTCGATGCCGACCGTGTCGTCATGTCGATTGGCCAGTCCATTGTGTGGGGCGACCTGCTAGCTGGCTCCAAGGTGGAGCTTGGCCGCGGCCAGGGTGCCCTTGCTGATCCCCAGACCTATCAGACCGCCGAGCCCGACATCTTTGTGGGCGGCGACGTCTATACCGGTCCGAGCTTTGCCATCGATGCCATCGCCGCCGGTCACGAGGCCGCCGTGTCCATCCATCGCTTTGTGCAGCCGGGCTCTACGCTCACCATCGGCCGCAATCAGCGCCGCTACACCGCGCTCGACCGCAACGACGTTGTGCTCGAGAGCTACGACAACGCGAGCCGCGAGGTTGCGCATGTGGACCGCGAACGCGAGAAGGCTGCGCCGTTTAGCGAGTATGTTGAGACCTTTACCGAGGAGCAGGTGCGCGCCGAGACCGCCCGCTGCCTGGGCTGCGGCGCCTCGATCGTCGACCCCAACAAGTGCATCGGCTGCGGCCTGTGCACCACCAAGTGCGCGTTTGACGCCATCCATCTGGATCGCGACCGCCCCGAGTGCTCCACGATGGTCAAATACGAGCAAAAGCTCCCCAGCCTCGGCAAGTACGCTTTGAAGCGTGCGATCAAAATCAAATTTGGGAAGAAATAAAAAACGCAACAAACAAGAGAACGGCGTAGAGAACGGTTGGACAGCGAGCGAGTCCCAGGCGTGGCGAGGTGCCTTGAAAGAGGAGGGCATAGGGCTTTTGCCCATGCCCGACGATTGAAAGGCAGATCGTCCGTCTGGGGCTCGCGCAGCGTCAAGTCGACCGCCGTTCGTTAGAACGGCGGAAGAAAAAGTGCATGAATTGGGAATCGTCTATCACATTATTCGCGATGTTGAGAACGTGGCGCGCGCCAATGGCGTGCGTCGCGTTTCGAGCGTCACGCTGCTGCTGGGCGAGGTCTCGGGCGTCGTTCCTGACTTGCTGCTCGACGCTTGGCGCTGGGCGGCAGATAAAAAGTCCATCACCGAGGGTGCGGAGCTTATTGTGGAGCCTGTCGAGGCCGTGACGCATTGCGAGGCGTGCGGCCGCGACTACGCGACGGTCGAGCACGGCAAGACCTGTCCCCAGTGCGGTAGCGGCGAGACATACCTGCTGCAGGGCCAAGAGGTCATGATCAAACAGATCGAGACCCCCGACGAGGACCCGGCAGACGCTGCTCCTGACGGCCTCTCCGACGCCCCCGATGCCGTCGACGCCGCCAACCCTCTCCACATCGCCTAGCCCCCAGTCATTGGGGGCGTTCTTGTTTGACTGGTCGTTTAAGAGCGTCCCCAACGACTACTTGCGGCAAGCATAAGTTACGCTAACAGTCAAGTTATGTCTGTTTAAACAAAATGGCGGCACGCAGGAGTACTGGGATCAACCTAAAAGCGGTATTAACGAACAGTGCGCTTGTATATGTCTTTGAAAGTAATTGGCAAATCACGTTTTAGCAGGCAATGAGCTGTAAACCAGCAACGTAATCGATTTGTAACAAACTTAGACGTTTAAACAAATAATGCGACCTTTTACGAATTTAGCTATAATTCCACAAACCAAACAGGTATACTTCCTTCATGTCGTGTAGGAAATACGTAGACAAAAAGGAGGTTATGTGATGGTAAGTATTGTTCTTGCTAGCCACGGGGACTTGGCAGCTGGAATCAAGCAGACGGGCTCGATGGTCTTTGGCGATCAGCCGTCTGTTGCCGTGGTCTCGCTCGAGCCGAGCATGGGCCCCGACGATTTCCGTGCCAAGGTCGAGGAAGCAGTCGCTTCCTTCGAGGACCAGGAGCAGGTGCTCTTCCTCGTTGATCTGTGGGGCGGCACGCCGTTCAACCAGATCAGCGGGCTCATCGAGGGCCACGATTCCTGGGCTATCGTCACCGGTGTCAACCTGCCTATGCTCATCGAGGCATATTCGCAGCGCTTTGACGCAAAGAACACTGCACATGCGATCGCAAAACATCTCGTGACTGAGGCTAAGGCTGGCGTGCGTGTCAAGCCCGAGTCTCTGGAGCCCGAGGAGAAGAAGCCGGCTGCGGCCGCCGCTGCTCCTGCAGGCGCCATCCCTCCGGGAACGGTCATCGGCGACGGGCACATCAAGATCGCCCACGTCCGTATCGACACCCGTCTGCTGCATGGTCAGGTGGCCACCACGTGGACCAAGCAGATCAACCCCAACCGCATCATCGTGGTTTCCGACGGCGTTGCTCACGACGAGCTCCGCAAGACCATGATCGAGCAGGCTGCCCCTCCGGGAGTCCATGCCAACGTCGTGCCTATCAAGAAGATGGCCGAGGTCGTCAAGGACACGCGTTTTGGTGACACCAAGGCCATGCTGCTCTTCGAGAACCCGCAGGATCTGCTCAAGGCCATCGAGGCCGGCGTCGACATCAAGGAAGTCAACATCGGTTCCATGGCTCACTCCAAGGGCAAGGTCGTCGTCACCAACGCCGTCGCTATGGGCGATGACGACGTTAAGACCCTCGAGGCCCTCAAGGCCAAGGGCGTCAAGTTCGAGGTCCGCAAGGTTCCTTCGGATGCTTCCGAGGATCTCGACGCCATGTTGAAGAAAGCTAAGGCCGAACTGGCCGCTCAAGCATAGTAAAGGAGGGTCCGATACATGTCTGCAATCACTATTCTGCTTGTTGCGATTGTCGCGTTGCTTGCCGGTATGGAAGGCATTCTGGATGAGTTCCAGTTCCATCAGCCGCTCGTGGCATGCACGCTTATCGGTCTCGTAACCGGTCACCTTCAGGAGGGCATCCTCCTGGGCGGTTCGCTCCAGATGATGGCCCTTGGCTGGGCTAACGTCGGCGCCGCCGTCGCGCCTGACGCCGCTCTGGCCTCGGTCGCTTCTTCGATCATCATGGTGCTCGCCCTCAACGGCGGCGCCACTGATTCGGCCAAGGCCGTTACCGCGGCCATCGCCGTCGCCGTCCCGCTGTCGGTCGCTGGTCTGTTCCTGACCATGATCTGCCGTACCATTGCTACCGCTATCGCTCACGCCATGGACGGTTGCGCCGAGAAGGGCGACTTCTCCGGCATCGAGCGCTGGCAGTACGCTGCCATCCTCATGCAGGGCCTTCGTATCGCCATCCCGGCAGTACTTCTGTGCATCATCCCGGCCGAGGCCGTTACCAACGCGCTTAACGCTATGCCCGACTGGCTGTCCGGCGGCATGGCTGTCGGCGGCGGCATGGTCGCTTCCGTCGGTTACGCCATGGTCATCAACATGATGGCCACCAAGGAGACCTGGCCGTTCTTCATCCTCGGCTTTGTCCTTGCTGCCATCCCTCAGCTCACGCTGATCGCCCTTGGCCTCATCGGCATCTCCCTTGCCCTCATCTACCTTGGCCTTAAGGATCTGGCCAAGCAGGGTGGCGGCATGGGCGGTGGCTCCGGCGACCCGCTCGGCGACATTCTGAACGATTACGAGTAGGAGGGGAGTGATACATATGGCAGAGAACAAGATTCAGCTCACCAAGGCTGACCGCAAGAAGGTTTGCTTCCGTCATCAGTTCCTTCAGGGCTCGTGGAACTACGAGCGTATGCAGAACGGCGGCTGGTGCTTCGCAATGATCCCTGCGATCAAGAAGCTCTACACCAGCAAGGATGACCAGATTGCCGCTCTTAAGCGCCACCTGGAGTTCTATAACACCCACCCCTATGTTTCCGCCCCCGTCATTGGCGTTACCCTCGCTCTCGAGGAGGAGCGCGCCAACGGTGCCCCGATTGACGACGTCGCCATTCAGGGCGTCAAGGTCGGTATGATGGGCCCGCTCGCCGGTGTCGGCGACCCCGCCTTCTGGTTCACCCTTCGCCCGATTCTGGGTGCTCTGGGCGCTTCCCTGGCCCTGTCCGGCAGCATCGCCGGTCCGCTGCTGTTCTTCTTCGCGTGGAACATCATCCGTTACGCCTTCCTGTGGTACACGCAGGAGTTTGGCTACAAGGTCGGCTCCTCCATCGCCAAGGACCTCTCCGGCGGTCTGATGGGCAAGGTCACCGAGGGTGCTTCCATCCTGGGTATGTTCATCATCGGCGCCCTGGTCGAGCGCTGGGTGTCCATCTCCTTCACCCCGGTCGTCTCCAAGGTCACGCAGTCTGCTGGCGCCTTTATCGACTGGGCTAACCTGCCCTCCGGTTCTGAGGGTGTCAAGGAAGCACTGACGATGTATAACTCCATCGGTGCTAACGCCCTTGATCAGGTGAAGGTCACCACGCTTCAGGCCAACCTCGATCAGCTCATCCCCGGCCTTGCCGCCGTGTGCCTGACCCTGCTGGTCTGCAAGCTCCTCAAGAAGAAGGTCAGCCCGATCGTCATCATCCTGGCTCTCTTCGCCATCGGCATCATCGGTCGCGTCTGCGGCTTCATGTAAGCACGTTTCGGCTTAAGACCGAGAATTGCTAGGCAAGGGCTTTTGAGCCATTGAAACGGACCGCACCCGGTGGGTACACTGGATGCGGTCCGATTGTTTTATTTGGAGGGCGAGGCGCGCATGGCGCAATCTCAGAACAGCACGGTCGATCTGGCAACGCCGGCAACCTGCCTGATGGGGCTTACCAGCCACGGCAACGTGATGGTGGGCAATAAGGCGTTCGAGTATTACAACGAGCGCAATCCCGAGGATTATATTCAAATCCCGTGGGATGAGGTCGACTATATTGCCGCCGAGGTTTTACGCGGCACCAAGAAGATCACGCGTTTTGCCATCTTCACCAAGGACAACGGTCACTTTACGTTTTCGACGCGCGACGACAAAGAGACGCTTCGTGCTGTCCGCAAGTACGTCGACGAGGATAAGCTTGTGCGTTCGCCCGACTTTATCGATGTGACGGCCAAGGGCGCCAAGAGCATCCCCTCCGTTATCAAAAACCTCTTCCACAAAGGTAACTAGCTCCTCATAAGTTGCGGTGAAATAGTTCCTAAATACGGCTTTAGATGCTTCAGACAGGAACTATTCCACCGCAACTTCGAAGTCTAGTCATGCGACGTATTGCGATGCAGTAAATCTGCTACACTAGTACAACATGCCTCCGTAGCTCAGGGGATAGAGCACCGCTCTCCTAAAGCGGGTGTCGACGGTTCGAATCCGCCCGGGGGCACCAGAGAAATATCGAGCCCGGTACCGCTACGGTGCCGGGCTCTTCTGGTCTAAGGGCAGGATTCGAGCCGTCGACACCCGCGTCACTCATTTCCCCGCGGGGGAGTTTTCGAATCCGCCCGGGGGCACCAGAGGAATATCGAGCCCGGTACCGCTACGGTGCCGGGTTCTTCTGGTTCAATGCCATGTCAAAAACGAAGCGCCCGCTTGCTGGGGGAGCAAGCGGGCGCCTGTGAGCGAATATGTTTGCGGCGAGAGCCGTGATGAGCGGTGGGGTGGCGACTAGTTGGTCGTACCGGAATCGTCACCCGTGCCCGAGCCAGAGCCCGAACCCGAGCCAGAAAGTGCGACCGTCAGCGTAATCGTGCTGTCGGTGGACTGCTTGCCAGTGGGGGAGACGCCCGTAACGGTGGCATCCTCGTTACCGCTCACGGGGTTGCCGTTCTGATCGCAGAATGCGATGTTGTAGAACCCGGCGTTGTTGAGCGCGGTGACGGCGGCGGAGATGCTCTTGCCGTACAGGTTGCCCGGAACGCCGGCCTTGCCGGACTTCTTGGCGATGACGACGGTGATCGTGGCGCCGGGCTTCTGCTTGCCGCTGGGGTTCCAGCTAATGACAGTACCCTCGGTGACGGAATCGTTCTCCTGGTAGCTCACGTCGACGCCAAAACCGGCCATGTCGAGGGCGTTGCGTGCCTGGGCCTCGGTCATGTCGGTCAGATCGGGGACGGAGGTGGTGTCAGGACCGCTGGAGACCTTATACGAGATGGTTGTGCCCTTCTCGACTTCCTTGCCGGCATCAGTGCCCTGCTCAAAGACCTGGCCTTCGTCGGCCTCGTTGGCCTCCTCGGTTGCATTGCCCTTCAGGCCCACGCTTGCCAGTGCGGCCTCGGCCTGGTCCTTGGTCAGGCCAACGAGCTGCGGAACCTCAACCTTTTCTGAGGGCTTGGGGCCCTTGGAGATAACCAGGTTCACCTTGGTACCCTTGGGTTTCTTGGTGTTGCCGTTGGGGGTCTGCTCGACAACCTTGCCCTCGTCGACATCGTCGTTATAGCTCTGGTCGACGGTTCCGACCTCAAGGCCGGCCTCCTTGATCTGCTCGATAGCGGTCTGCTGGTCCTTGTTAAGCACATCGGGCACCGTAACCTGATCGCCCCCAAAGAGGCCGGTGGCGAAGGCCACCACAACGCCAACCACGGCGATTGCGGCGACAACGGCTGCGATAATCTTGTTCTTGTTGGACTTGGGCTGATCGACCTCGTAGGAGCCCGTGGAGCCCGAAACGGCGCTGCGGGCGTTGTTCTGGCCGCTCACACCCGAGACGGGGCGAACCATGGCGCGCGTCTGATCGGACAGCTCACGGGTCTTGGTGGCGCCCAGGTCGCCGGCGGCGCCAATGATGCGCGTGGGCTCGGAGACGTTGACGGCGCGGCCGGACAGGTAGTTGTTGAGCACCTGGCGCAGCTCGTCTGCCGTCTGGAAGCGGTTCGCCGGATCCTTTTCCATGCACTTGAGGATAATGCGCTCCAGATCGGCATCGACGCCGGAGTTGATCTGGCTTGGCGGAACCGGCAGTTCGTTGACCTGCTTGAGCGCGACCGAGATGGCGTCGTCGCCGTCAAAGGGGACGCGACCGGTGGCGCACTCGTACATGACGACACCCAGCGAGTAGATATCTGAGGTGGGGCCGAGGTCCTGGCCGCGCGTTTGCTCGGGGCTTACGTAGTGGGCGGTGCCCAGTACATTGTTGTCCTGCGTGAGGTGGCTGTTCTTGGCGCGCGCGATGCCAAAGTCCATGACCTTGATGTTGCCGTCGGGCAGCACCATGATGTTTTGCGGCTTAATGTCGCGGTGGATGATCTCGTGCTTGTGGGCGACCGAAAGCGCGGAGCTGATCTGCGAGCCGATCTGCGCGACCTTCTTGGGATCGAGAGCGCCGTGGCTCTTGATGCCGCTCTTAAGGTCGGTACCACGCAGGTACTCCATGACGATGTAATAGGTGTCGCCGTCCTTGCCCCAGTCGTAGACGCCCACGATATAGGGGGAGGACAGGCCGGCGGCTGCCTGGGCCTCCTGCTTAAAGCGGGCGGCGAAGGTGGCGTCGCCGGCATACTGCGGCAGCATGATCTTGACGGCAACCGTGCGGTCGAGGACCTGATCTTGCGCACGGAAGACGGTCGCCATGCCGCCCGTTCCCACCTTATCCTTGAGGAGGTATCTTCCCCCGAGGACCCTCTGTTCCATTCCTGCTCCTAACATAACTATTCGCTCAACGATGTGTGTAGTACCGAATGTGTGGCCGCTGGGGCCGTGTGGCGCGTTGCCGCTAGCTCATAGGTCGCGGCGCGCCCCAAGTATCCGCTTTGATCACGGGCATCACGCTCCTTGGGCGGCGAGCGCCGCGGTCAGGACGATGCCGGCAATCTTGGCCGCCTCGACGTCGTGTTTGTCGTAATCCTCCAGGGCCACCGAGATGGCAACCGTGGGTGAATCGTAAGGTGCGAAGCCGACGAACATCGAGTTGACGTTGGTGCCGCCGGTCTCGGCCGATCCGGTCTTGCCGGCGACCTTGACGCCCGGAATCTGGGCATCGGTGCCGGTGCCGGACTGGACAACCGCGAGCATGGCCTGCTTGACCTGATCGGCGGTGGTGGCGCTGACGGCCTGGCCGAGCGAGCGGGACTGTGTGGTCTTGACCACGGTTCCGTCCGGGGCGAGCACCTGGGCCACGAAGAACGGGTCCATGACCACGCCGCTGTTGGCGATGGCCGCCGCTATCACGCAGTTTTGCATGACGGTGGTCTGCGGGCCTGGCGTGTGGTCCATGCCGACAGGCTGGCCGGCGCCTGCCCAGGCGGTCTCCCACTCGGTCATGAGCGAGGGGTCGGCCATGATGGAGGCGGTGGAGGTCAGATCTTGGCCGAGCTTTTGACCGTAGCCAAAGGCGTTGGCAAACTGGACGAGCGAGCTGGCGCCGACCTCGTTTGCCACCTGGCCAAAGACGACGTTGGACGACACGGCGAAGGCCTGCTGCAGGCTGATGGTGCCGTAGCTCTCGTTGGCAGAGTTGGTGACCGGCGCGTTGCCGATGTCCATGGAGCCGGGCGCCTGGTACGTGCTGGTAAGGCTGGCGGTGCCGGTTTCGAGCGCCGCGGAGAGTGTGACGACCTTAAAGGTCGAGCCCGGGGTGTACAGCGCGTCCATGGCGCGGTCGTACATGGAGCCGTCCTCGCCGCCGCCCGACTGGAGCAGCGCGTCGATGTTGGTGTTGTCGTAGGTGGGCGAGCTCGCGCACGCAAGGACCGCACCGGTGCGCGGATCCATGACCACCACAGCGCCCTTAAAGCCCTTGAGCGCCTGCTCGGCAGCCGTCTGGATGCGCGAGTCGATGGTGAGCTTGGCGGTATTGCCCGGCTGGGTCTGCCCCGCGAGCGACGCGATGGCGTTGTTCCAGCTGGAGTAATCCTTAGAGCCGGTGAGCGTGTCGTTCATGACGCTCTCGATGGCGGTGGTGCCATACTGCTGGCTCACGTAGCCAACCACGTGCGCTGCCAGGTTACCGTTGGGGTAGGAGCGTACGTAGGTGCCGTCCTCCTGTTGCAGCGACTCGGCCAGCGTCACGCCGTCGGACGTGATGATGGAACCGCGCTGGATGTACTTGGAGCGGGCGATGGTGTGGTTGTTGGTCGGCATGTCCTGATAGTCCTTGGCCTTGATGACCTGGACATAGGTGAGGTTGCCGATAAGGATGGCGAACAGCGCCGTGAAAGCAAACACGGCACGAGTCAGACGGTTGGCGAGCGCCACGCGGCCGAGCACACCGGATTCAGGTGTGTCGAGCAGGCGACGGCGCATGCGCGAGCCGACGGAATGGCTGCCGCTGCCGTAGGAAGACGAGGTGGCAAAGCGCGTGCCCGTCGGGGCGGCGGCAGATGCGACCTGATCATCGGTGATGGCGGCCATGGTGCCGGTGCCGGTAAGCTCGGCCTCGCGTCCGGTCGCCTCGTCACCGGCGCGCAGCAGGAGCGCGACGATGATAAAGCTCGCCAGCAGCGAGGAGCCGCCCTGGCTCATAAAGGGCAAGGTGACGCCGGTCAGCGGGATCAGGCGGGTAACGCCGCCAACGATCAAGAAGGCCTGGAAGCTGATGGCGGCCGTAAGGCCCGTGGCGCTAAAGGCGGCGAGGTCGGATTTAGCGCGGGCAGCCGTGGTGAGGCCACGCACGGCAAAGAGCATAAACAGGATGAGCACGGCGCCGCCGCCCAAAAGACCCATCTCCTCGCCGATGGCCGAGAAGATAAAGTCGGACTCGACGACGGGGATGTTGTTGGCCATCCCGTTGCCGATGCCAACGCCGACCAGACCGCCGTCGGCAAGCGAGAAGAGCGACTGGACGATCTGGTAGCCCTGGCCCTGGGCGTCCTTAAACGGATCGACCCAAACCTGGAAACGCACCTGAACGTGCGACAGGAACTTGTAGGCGCCCACGGCTCCAACGGCTAAGAGCGCAAGGCCGATAACGACATACGAAAAGCGCCCCGTGGCAACGTAGAGCATCAGCAAGAAGATGGTGTAGAACAGCACGGCCGAACCCAGGTCGCGTTCGAAGACGACGACGAGCAGGCACACACCCCACACGGCAAACAGCGGCAGCAGCAGTCGCAGGCGAGGGATCTTAAAGCCCAGGATCTTGCGGTTGGAGATGGAGAGTAGCTCGCGGTTCTCGGCCAGGTACCCGGCCAGGAACAGCACGATAAAGACCTTGGCGAACTCGCCAGGCTGGATGGTAAAGCCCGCGATGCGAATCCACAGCTTGGAGCCCGAGATCGTGGTGCCGATAAAGATAGGCAGCATCAGCAGAATGATGCCGATGATGCCAAAGGTGTACTTGTAGCGCATGACCACGTCGAGGTTTTTGACTAGTGCAAGCGTTCCCACCATGAGCGCCACCGAGACAAACAGGATGATGAGCTGTGAGATGGCGAGAGCGGGGGCGAGACGCGTCACGAACGTGATGCCGATGCCCGAAAGTATAAATACGACGGGCAGGATGGCGGGGTCGGCACCGGGCGCCAAGATGCGCACGGCAATGTGGGCCGCGGCAAAGGCGGCAAAGAGGCCGATCGGTACGGCGAGCGTCTCAAAGGAGATGGCAGCGCCCGCGGTGAGGACGTACATCGCATACAGCAGGATGACGGGGAACGCCGAGGCGATGAGCAAGAGCAGCTCGGTGTTGCGGCGACTCATAAGCGGCACTCCCTTTCTAATTCTTATCGGAGGCTTCGGCCTCGGCGGACTGTTCGGCGGTTTTCTCGGAATCTGATTTGGAGGTCGATCCCTGATTGGTGTTGTCGCGAATCGTTTGCGCGTCGATCACCTGGCGGGTCTGCTCCTCGTCGATCTGGTGGCGGTACTTGGATATCGTGTCCTGCGCATCGTCGACACTTGTTTGCGGAATGCCCGCCTTGAGGCGGTTTTGCGTGTCTTCGGGCAGGTCGGACAGCTTGATGCTGGTTTCGCTTTCGAGCCAGTGGAGCTTGAGTCCGAGTGGCTTGCCGGGCAGGCCGCGCCAGACGGCGACATTGCCCTGGTAGGTACCCAGGTAGTACGAGCCGGTGACACCCGTGTAGGCCCAGATGCCAGCTGCCAGCACAAAGACGAGGGCCAGGATGGCGGCGATAGTAACGTTGCGGCGACGCACGCGTTGCGCCTCGCGCATGACGCCATCGTCAACCAGGTCAACGACTACTACGGTCACGTTGTCGTGGCCGCCGGCGGCAAGCGCCGCGTCCACTAGGTTGTCGACGCAGATTTGCGCGGTTGAGGACTGCGTGGCGATGTTCTCGATATCGCTATCGGGAATCATGCTCGAAAGGCCGTCGGAGCACAGGATCAGGCGGTCGCCTTCCTCGATATGCAGAGTGAAGTGGTCGGCATACATGGCGGGGTCCGAGCCCAGTGCGCGGGTGATGACCGAACGGTTGGGGTGGACGCGAGCCTCGTCTGCCGTGATCTCGCCGGCGTCCACGAGCTCCTCCACGTAGGAGTGGTCGCGGGTCACGCGGATGAGCGTGCCCTCGTGGAGCAGGTAGGCGCGCGAGTCGCCCACGTGGGCGATGGCGAGCGTATCGTTTTCGATATAGGCGCAGGTGGCTGTGCAGCCCATGCCGGGCTTGCCCAGGCCGTTCAGGGCCGCCTCGATTACGGCGGCGTTGGCTGCCTCGACGGCTGCGGCCAGGCGTGCTGCGTCGGCGGACTGTGGGGCCGTCTTGGCTATAGTCTCGACAGCGATAGAAGAGGCTACCTCGCCGGCGGCGTGACCACCCATGCCGTCGCATACGCAAAAGAGCGGCGACTGCACCAGGTAGGAATCCTCATTGTGCGGGCGCACACAGCCAACGTCGGAGCGGGCGCCCCACATGAGTTGCGTGGTGGTACCGGCATCATAGGTCGAGTCGGTCTCGATGCGCTCCTCGGTCAGGGGCTCAAAGCTCATGGTCGAGCCGGGGTCTTTGAGCTTGGCCTCAACGGCAGCAACGTCGATCTCGGCGGTGTCACCGGGAGAGACGGTGTCGGTCTCGGCGTTTGATTCGGAATTGTCGGTGTCCGGGGAGTCGGGCTCCTCGGACACGCGGGCGGTCGACTCGTCGTCTTGCGGGCTGACGTCTATAGGCTCGGGCGCCGGCGTAGACGCGGGCGCAACCTCGGATGCCGGGGCTATGGGAAACGCCGGCGCGGCGGGCTCGGGTGCCGCAAACACCGCAGCGCTCTCGTTGATTGCCGCGGCGACGGGCTCTGCAAAGTGAGCCGGCGCCGGGGTTGCTTCGGGCGCTGTGGGCTGTTCCGCAGCATGTGCGCCGATGGGCACCGCTACGGCATCCGCTTCGTCCTCGTTATCGGCGAGATCCGAAATATCATGCGTTACATGCGAAAGAGGCAGGGAGAACACGGTGTCCTCGGGCTCCACGGGTGCGGAGCCTGCCGGAGCGGCGTGGGCCGGCGCAGCTGTGGTGGCGGCCGGTGCCTCGGTCATAGTTGCGGACTTGTTCTCCTCGTCGATCATCGACGGTTCACCTTCATGACCACGTCGCCAATCTGGACTTCGTCGCCCTCGCGCAGCGTTGCGGGCTCCACGAGCTGGCGGCCGTTGACGAGCGTGCCGTTAAGCGAGTTGAGGTCCTCGATGATGAGTGCCGGGCCCTGCAGCGAAAAGCGCGCATGCGAGGCCGAGACGAACGGTTCGTTGATGCAGATGTCCGAAGATGGCGAGCGACCGACGATGACGGGGCCGAGCATGTCTACGTGGATGCCGCGGATACCGCGCGGACCCTTGTCCACATCGATCGTCCAGATAGCCGAGTCGCGGCGCTGCCCGCGCACAAGTCCCACGCCGGTCTTCATGACGGCGAACAAGAAGATATAGAGCAGGGCGACCAGGACGATGCGGCCTGCAAAAAGGACGATATCGATGTTCATAAGCGACTATCCCCTAAATTCAAAGGTACTCAGGCCAAACGTCAGCAGATCGCCGTTGCGCAGCGGGCAGCGCGTAATGCGGCGGTTGTTGACGAGCGTGCCGTTGGTGGAATTGAGGTCCTCGATCGACCAATCCGAGCCCGTAAAGGTGAGCTGGGCGTGGCGGCGCGACACGTTGGGGTCGCGCAGGGCAATGTCGGAAACTGAGCGCTCGCGACCGATGGTCACCTGTGCGGAGGTGATGCTATGGCTCTCGCCGCTCACGACGTCGACGAGCTGGGCGAGCGGGCGCTGCGGGGCGCGAGTGCTCGCCATGTTGGAGGCGATGCCGGCTGCGGCGCCTAGGCCCACGGCGGCACCGGTCGCGGCGGCTCCGCCCATGCCGGCAAGCGCGTCGCGCGAGACGGTCTGCGGCACCGGGATGGGTGCGGCGGCGGGGTCGGGGACGCTAGGCGCGAAGGGGTCTGCCACGGCAAGCGGGTCGGGAGCGGCGGCGCGAGGCGTCGGCTGCTGCTGGGGCATGGCGGCGGGGCGCTGCTGCTGCGGGGCGGCAAACTGCTGCTGGCCGGCGCGCGGGGCGCTGGCGGCACGGCTTGCCGCGGAGTTGTTCTGGCCCAGGCCGTTCTGATAGGCGCGCTCTTCTTCGTACAGGCGGCCGAGCGTGGGGGCATCGACGTTCTCGGCAAAGACCGAGAACTTGCCGGCGCGCAGCTGCGGATCGATCATAAAGCGCACGAGGGGCTCGCCGACAAAGACATAGCGGCGCTTTTCGGCCTGCGCCTTCACGAACTCGCGGACCTCGCGCGAAAGCTCGGGGTAGAACGGGGCGAGCATGGGATCGTCGTCGGCGGCGATAAGGATGGTATAGAGTGCCGGCGCCGTGTTGACGCCGTTAATCACCAGAGTCTGATCCTCCATGTCGCGAGCGGCCTGCTTGGCAAGCTTCTTAAAGGAGAACGGGGCACGGGTGGCACCGAAGATGCCGGCCACGTGGTCCTCGAAGATGTTCAGGAAGTTCACGAAAGATCACTCTCCGTATAGGTTCTTTGGTATCCGAGCAAATATAGGCATATCCCAACGATTATAGAGGATAGGATTCCCGCAACCGCCGCCTTGGCGATGACCGCGGCTGCAAGGCTGGCAATTTCCATATGGTGTGCAAGACAGGACGCCGCTGCGCAGCCGATGCCGGTGACAGCGATGGCGGCGATTGCGGCAAGGTTTGAGCCCTGATTGGCACGCTTGGCATGGACATTGAGCAGCGCAGATGACGCCGCGGCAGTTGCCGCGACCAGCACAAAGGCAGCCCAAAGGAGCGGGTCTCCCAGCGCTGCGGCAACGTTACCGAGCCCCAGCACGCCTTCGGCTGAAAGCGCGACCGTGGCCAGACGGGCAAAAAGCGCGCCCATGCCCGTTGCCGCGGCGGCGCTTGCCGGGCCGAGCCAAAATGACGCGACGCCGGCGGCGACCCCAGCTGCCAGGAAGGTATTGCCGGTCAGACAGCCAAGCGCGAGTGCACAGGTGAGCGTGGCGCTCGCGGCAGTCTCGGTGCGACCCCAGGCGATCCACCAACCGGACATGGCAGCGGCAAAGATCACCGCGACGGGCAGCATCGACAGGATGCCCTGTGCCTGCATGGTGGCGTTGGCCATGAGCACCAAAAAGCCCACAGCCGAGATGGCCGAGCCAATCTGGGGGGCCAGGCCAGCCGCCGCTCCGATCGCGATGGCCGCAATGACCAGGCCGGGAAGCGTCGCGACCCCGGCCGTTTGCATCAGCAAAAAGCTAAAGGTGCCGCACGTTAGCGCCGAGATAGTGCGCATGGTGTAGTCGCGCGCATGGCTCCAGCGCGTGCCCGCCCAGCCGAGTGCGGGGTCGACCTCAATGGCGTCGTCCTCGTAGTGCGACGGCTCGATATCGTCGAGCTCCTGCTCGTCATCCGAAAGTTCGCCAACCATTTGCTCCAGGCTGCGACGGCCCTCGCGCACGCTGCCCAGACCGGCAAGGAGCTGGTCGCAAAATGCCTCGATGCTGTTGGGGCGGTCCTGCGGCATGGGGGAGAGCGCGCTCATGAGCGCGGCCTCGGCTCCCGGGGGAAAGTGTGGTATCAGCTCGCCGGGATAGGTGGCGCCGCCGATGATGCGGTCGAGCGAGTCGGCGGGCGTGGCCGCCATAAAGGGAGCGCTGCCGCACAGGCCCTCGTAGATCACACAGGCGAGGGCAAAGATATCGGCGCGCTCATCGACCGTGCCGGTCTCGATATCGAGCTGCTCGGGCGGCATGTAGCCGATGGTGCCGCCGCGCGAGCCGCCAAAGCCACCGGCGGACGACAGTCGCGCCATGCCAAAGTCGGTGAGCTTTACATTGCCCGAGTGGTCGATGAGCACGTTGGCGGGCTTAATGTCCAGGTGGAGCACGCCATTACTATGGGCGAAGGTGAGCGCCTGGCCCAGGGCATCGGCAATGGCCGCGGCCTCGTCAAAGGTAAGTGAGTGGCCGTCCACGCGATGCAAAAATTCGGCCAGCGACATGCCATCGACATATTCCATAACCAGGTAGGCATAGGCTGTGTCGTGCGTAAAGTCGATGACCTGCACGATATTGGGATGTTGAAGCATGGCGGCGGTGTGCGCCTCGCGCAGGACATCCATGATGTCGCTGGCGGGCATGCCGGCACCGTTGATAAGGGGGATGCGCTTAATGGCGACGCGGCGGCGCAGGTGCGTGTCGCGGCAGATCTCGATGGAGCCAAAACCGCCGGTCGTAAGTGTCTCGAGCGGCTGGTACCGCTTGAGCAGCTCGCGAGAGCTGGTGCCCTCCAAAGGAACGTCCGGCGAGAACCGGGCGGTATGTTGCGAGAAAAGCGGCATGGCCAACCCTCGTGCGTTTAAAGTTCGTTTGCGAGCGGCGGGCGCGGGGCCGAGCCATTCGCGGTGGCATAGATGCTGCTAGTGTAGCACGCTCGGGCGGATGGCGAGGATAACGGGATGCGAGGCTGCCTGTCTGTCTTGGCCTTAGCGCTTATTCTTGTTCTTCTTCTGCTTGCGCTGCTTGCCCTTGGTCTCCTGGGGCTTGTCGCCCTGCTTGGCCTCGGCGGCGGCCTTTTCAGCCTTCATCTTCTTGCGCTTGGTCTCGATGCGGAGTTTTTTGTTGATGCGCGCCTTAAGGAAGGTGCCAAACTGCTCGGCATCGCCGCGAATAAAGGTTTCCTTAGGGATCGTCACGCCCTGGTCGGCGAACATGGCCACAAAGATGCGCTCGCCGTCGAGCACGTGGTCGAGCTTCTCAAACGGGAAAAACTGCGACTTGCCGCTCTTGCCCCAAACCATCAGGCCGTCCTCGTTGGCGGCGACGCGGCGATAGCGGCCACCCATGGACTCGTCGGCCTCGACGGAATCGATAAAGTCGCGGGCGAGGGTGTGGTGCAGGTTTTTGCTCCACCAGGCCAAAAAGGCGCCGAACACGATCAACACGACGCCAAACTTGATCCAGTTGCCGCCGGCCACCAGCATGCCGATGCCGATGAGCGCGGCAATTGCCGCGGCGACATACAGCGAGCCGCGACGCCTGGGCGAGGCGACCAGGCGGGCGAAGTCGGTGACCAGGTCGTTTTCGTACTGGTACTCGTTGAGGTACAGGATGCCGTCATCGGCTGCGGCCTGCTCCTCGAGCGCGACCTCGACCTGGTCGGCTGCTTCGGAGGGAACGAGGTTGCTCTCTGCGTCTGCCATGCTCTTTGGACTCCTATCGCGGCGGGCTCGCCGTACGGGTTATTATGAATGCAGTATGCCGTGCGACCGCATGGCCGTCGCGGCAACAAGACTCAGTATACCCGGGGGAGCACCCATGGAATCGTTGTACCGAAAGTATCGCCCGCTCACCTTCGAATCCGTGGTGGGCCAGCAGCATATCGTCTCGACGCTCGAGCACGCCATCACCGAGGGACGCCTGTCCCACGCGTACCTGTTCTGCGGACCGCGCGGCACGGGCAAGACCACCATGGCGCGCATTCTGGCCAAGGCGCTGCTGTGCCGTAATGCCGAGGCAGCGCGCGCCGAGGGTGCAAGCGGCTGCATGCCCGACGGTACTTGCGAGGAGTGCGAGCTCATTGCCGAGGGCAACCACCCGGATGTCTACGAGCTCGATGCCGCCTCCCGCACGGGCGTGGACAATGTGCGCGAGGAAATCATCAACTCCGTCAACTTTGCCCCGGTGCGCGGCAAGTACAAGATTTATATCATCGACGAGGTCCACATGCTCACAACGGCGGCGTTTAACGCGCTGCTCAAGACGCTCGAGGAGCCGCCGGCACACGTGATCTTTGTGTTGTGCACCACCGACCCGCAAAAGATTCTGGAGACCATTCTCTCACGCTGCCAGCGCTTCGATTTCCACCGCATCGGCAACGAGGATATCGAGCATCGCCTGTCTTACGTGTGCGAGCAGGAGGGCTTCGATTACGACGACGAGGCACTCGCCATTGTGGCGCGCCATGCCAAGGGCGGTATGCGCGACGCGCTTTCCACGCTGGAGCAGCTGAGCGTCTTTGGCAACGGTTCTGTGCATGCGGACGACGCCCGCTCGCTTTTGGGCGAGGTTTCGGACCAGATCCTGGGCGAGTTTTCCCGCGCCATTGCCGATCGCGATGTTGCCGAGCTCTATGGACTGATCCGTGCGCAGGTCGAGGAGGGCAATGACCTGCTGGAGCTGACGCGCGACCTGGTGGCGCATGTGCGCGACGTGTACGTTGCCTGCGTTGCCGGTGCCCGTGCCGAGCTGTTTGAGGGCGGCTCCGAGCAGGCCGAGGCGCTTGCTGCCGAGGCCGCTGCCTTTGGCGAGCATCCTGCCGACCGCCTGGCCCGCGTGCTGACGGTGCTCGACGATGCCGCACTGGAGATGAGGGGCGCGAGCGACGTGCGCCTGGTGCTCGAGATTGCCTGCACGCGTCTGGCGCGTCCCGAGGCCGATTTAACGATTGAGGCATTGGCCGAGCGCGTGGCACGCCTGGAGGCCATGATTGCCAACGGCGCCGTGCCGGCGAGCGTGGCTGCTGCTCAGGCCGCCGCGCCTGCAGCATCCGTACCCGCTGCTGCCCAACAGCCGACGCTCATTTCGGGCGCTCGTGCTGCCGCTCCGGCGGCATCCGCTGCCCCCGCTGCTACGTCCGCGCGCCAGGGCGGTATGCCTTGGGACCGCGGCGCTGCTGTTCCGGCTGCCCAGCCTGCGACCAAGTCCGCGGCTCCTGCGCCGGCGCCCAGACCTGTAACGCCTGCACCTCAGCCCGTTGCGGCTCCGGCTTCCGCGCCTGCTGCATCGACCGTGTCGGTGTCCAAGCCCAACAACGCCGCCCAGGTTGCCACCGCCGGTGCTGCCGAGACCCCCGCGGTTGAGGACGCCGGCGAGCTCCAGCGCAAATGGGCCGAGGTCGTCGAGCGCGTCAAGGCTCGTCAGGCCTCCTACGCAGGGCTTTTGCTCAACGCCCGCGCCACGGCCGACGACGGCTCCAAGCTCACGGTCTCGTTCCCCGCGGGTTCGACTTTTGCCATCAAGATGCTCGGTCGCGCCGATACGCAGTCGGTGGTCCTGCCGACGGTCTGCGCGGTCTTCGGTCGTCGTACCGTCGACTATGTCCTGGATGGGGGTGGCACGCCGGCTCCTCAACATGAGGAGCATTCTCCATCTGCACGGGCTGCGGTATCTGCGGACCCGCAACCCGTGTCCTCGGTGCCCCCTGCATCCTCGAGCGCCAGCGCGACGCAGCCAAAAGCGGCGCCGGTAGCGGCACCGACCCCGTCGGCGCCTGAACCCGCTGCGCCCAAACCGGCTGCTCCGATCCCCGCGCCCAAGTCCGCTGCCGCGCCTGCGCCCAAGTCATCCGACCTGGCCAAGGCCCCTTGGCTGCGCTCCGACAACCCTGCCGGTGCTCCTGCCACGGGCAAGCTCCCGACCGAGCCCGCGCCCCGAGCGCCCGAGCGCGCGTCCGTCCCCATGGCTCAGCCGCCTGCGCAGGCTGCGCCATGGGAATCCGAGCAGGTGCCCTACGACGATGCTATGGTCGGTGGTTTTGCTGCCGATGCCGGCGGGGACAATCTGCCCCCGTTCGACGTGCCGGGTGCGGCGTCCGCGACCAAGGCCGCTGCTGTGGCACCCGCAGCCTCTGCAAACGACGACGTCCCCGCCGCTCCCTGGGAATCCAATCCCGGTGCTGGCAGCCCCTTCGGCCATCAGGGCGCAGCCCCGAGCATCCCGCAGACCGAGGACGAGGCCAAGGCCCTCATCCGCAGCGTCTTCGGTCAGTCCACCATCTTCAAGCCGGTGGAGTAACCGTGCGGGCGGGTATGCTGCTCAAGAAGAGATCTCTTTGCCCGGGCGCATCTGTATTTCGGACATGTGCAACGTGGTGCCGCGTATGTCGCATTTGAGCAGACAGGTGCGTGACGGTCGGCCTAGGATGCTGAGGTCGATACGATACGTCGCATGGCTGTCCGTGTACTCGACTTGCTCGGCGTTAATGGTTGCTCCGATTGCCAAATAAACGCCTAGCTCGGCATCGACAATCTTGAAGTCCTTTATCTTGACCTTGAACTCTTGATAGAGGGACGGGCTGTTGTAGTAGACGGTTCGGGTTCCGTCGGTGCACTCATCGGTCGTCTCCCATTTGACGACGGGCTGGTCCGAGCTGGCTATCAGCAGTTCTGCTCCAAAAGCTATGGCATGGGTGATGACAACCAGCAATGCCCAGCCGACAAAGAGATAGAGAACCACATATGCAACGGGGTGTTTTGAGCGGATGTTTTGGAGCGCGTTGGGGGCATTCATGGGGCACCTCCAAATTACTATCTATGGCAATCAAATTATACCTCGCCGTCATGAGCGCCGCCTCGAGTAGTGGCTCGGCATTTAGCCATTTAGTGGTACGCATTAAATGTCGGATTCCGGCTCTACAAGATTTAGCTTTAAATATTATGCAGATGCGAATTATTCAACTTTGCATAATCTATGGGTGCGGCTTGCGCTCCAGGACATGTATATCGACTGAGGTAACACGTCCGCCCCGCTCGCTGGCCTCGCGCCGTGGTACGATTTTTGAGTTTGAAAGTCCCGCCGTGCTCCGGCTGCCCTTGCAGCTCGGCGTGCGGCCGCACGTAAAGGAGCCATCATGGCCGGTATGAACATGCAGCAGATGATGAAGCAGGCTCGCAAGATGCAGGAGCAGCTTGCCGCCGCGCAGGAGAACCTCAAGTCCCAGACCGTCGACGCCTCTGCCGGCGGCGGCATGGTCAAGGTGACCGTTAACGGCGAGATGGAGCTCGTCAACCTCACCATCGATCCCGATGCGCTCGATCCCGAGGACGTCGATATGCTGCAGGATATGATCATGGCTGCCGTCAACGAGGCCGTCCGCGGCGTCAACGAGCTCGCCAACAAGCAGATGGGCGCCATCACCGGCGGCCTCAACATCCCGGGCATGCCGTTCTAAGACACGCATATATATGAGTGCCAACCACAGTCTGCAAAAACTGCTCGATGAGCTGGGCCGTCTGCCGGGCATTGGTCCCAAGTCGGCCCAGCGCATCGCCTATTACCTGTTGGAGGCCGACGCCGAGGAGGCGCGCCGCCTGGCCGAGGCCATCCTGGAGGTCAAGCAGGAGGTCCACTTTTGCAGCCGCTGCTTTAACTACGCCACGGCCGACGAGTGCTCCATCTGCCAGGACCCGATGCGCGATACCACTCGCATTTGCGTGGTGGGCGAGCCGCGCGATGTCCAGGCGATCGAGCGCACGGGCAGCTACCACGGCCTCTACCACGTATTGGGCGGCGTGATCAGTCCCATGGACAAGATTGGCCCCGAGCAGCTGCACATTCGAGAGCTGCTGGCACGCTTGGGCCACGAGGACATCCACGAGGTCATCATCGCCACCAACCCCAATATTGAGGGCGAGACCACGGCGAGCTATCTGGCCCGTACCATCAAGCCGTTGGGCGTCGAGGTGTCGCGTCTGGCAAGCGGCCTTCCCGTGGGCGGCGACTTGGAGTATGCCGACGAGCTTACGCTTGGCCGCGCCATCGAGGCCCGCCGCGCGATTTAGGTGGCGAGCCTGCTCCTGCCGTATGTTTTCCTCGCGACGCACGGGGTAGTCATAATTTCCCCGTGCGACTGTGAGTTTGTTGTGCAACAAAGATGCTTCGTATCCGCTTATCGCATGGACGCTTCCGCTCGCATCCTTAATTTGTCCATTCGTTGCGCAACCTTTTTGGTTCGCTGATACACTCAAATATGGATTCGAATGAATGCGCCGCTCCCGAGCGGCGTGTTTTTGTTGGAGGAGAACGCATGCGGCCCGGTGGCACTCAGACAAAGCGCGGCGCCGCGGTGCGCATACGACGCCGACTGGGCTTGGCGCCGCGGGCGTACGCACTGCTATCGTGCTCGCTGGTGCTGGTCATAGCTGGCGTTTCTGCCTATGGCATGACCGTGCCGTCCATGATGCAGGCGCATGCCGCACGCGAACCGCGCGTGGGGCATGAGGTCAAAAGCGATCTGGGCACCACGACTGGATATGCTTGGGCAAGTGTGGTCGGGCATATTGTGTTTGGCACCGACGATGCGGACGGCGCCGAGGCCCCGGACAACGAAGTCACGCTTGCCAATGGCAAAACCATCGTGCTCACCAACACCAAGATCATCGATCGATTGTCCAACAATAGCGTGGCGGCAACGGTGAATAAGGTCGAGCAGCAAAAGGAGCAGGACGCCCAGCAGTCCGGAAAGCCCGGTAGCTCGGATACTTCTGGCTCCGGCTCGGATTCATCGAGTTCGGGCGGCGGCTCTGGGTCGGGTTCCTCTACCGGAGGGCCTGGAAACGGCGGCTCGACGGGCGGCAACACTGACAACGATGCAAACTCCGGCGGCCTTTCCGCTGCTGAGGAAGAGAGCATTCACAGTTGGCTTGTGACCAAGTACAACATGCTCGACGGCTATGTTTCTCGTGCCAATGATGTGGTCTCGACCTATAACTCTACGGGAGATCCTAGGCCGTGCGACAGCCTGGTCGGGGAGATGTTTGTCATTCGAGCCGAGTTCGGTCGTCAGACATTCTCGCCCCGGTCAAAGTGGTATCAGCAGTATGCCAATCTGTGGGGCTGTTACACCAACCTATGTCAATGGGTCGGCCATTACGGCGATGATGACGTCGCGCTCGGTAACTTCAACAATAACGTGGCGGCGCTTGCCCTATGATGACCGATCTTGCATCCACCACACCACAATCGCTCGGTCGCGATCCGATGGTCGGCCTGCGCCTGGCGCGTGTCGACGGGTTTGAGCCGGCCATTGCGCTCGGTCAGGACGAACTGCCTGCCTATCTGCGTCGTTTTACGATGTTGTTTGCCGACGATGCCACCATGCGCCGTGGCGGTATCGGCCGCGTGACGCGTGCCGTCAACGCCCAAGGCGAGGCCGTGGCGCTCAAGCAGCTCATCTTGCCGGCGCGCGATGAGTTTGACGACGATGCCGCTCACGAGGCGCTGGTCGCCAAGTTCAAGGCGGCGTTTCGCGAGGAATACGAATGCCATCGCGCCCTTTCGGGCCTTAAGGGCTTTCCCTGCCTCTATGGCTGGGGCGAGGTCGACGGTGTGCCTGCAATTGTCATGGAATGGGTCGAGGGCGAGACGCTTGCCCGCTTGCGTTCGCGACTCGCCGTGGACGATGCCGGACGCCTGTCGCCGCTTGTGGCGGCGCGTCTGGGTCGCGACCTGTTCGATCTGCTCTGCCGTATGAGCCTGGTGGGCGAGGGCTTTGTCCATCGCGATATCTCGCCCGCTAATATTATGGTGCGTACGGCGCGCCTGCCGCTTGACCGGCAGCTTGCCGAGGGCACCTTTGACCTGTGCCTGATCGACTTTGGCTCGTCGCTGGCGCTCGAGCCTGCGTCGGCCGTGGCCGGTACCGGCGGCAAGGCGTCGTTTACGGAGCGTTATGCCACGCTGCGTCGCGCGACGGTTGCCTATGCCCCGCCCGAGATGCTCACCGACGATATTCCCGACCTGCGCGCTTTGCGTATGTCGCCGGCGATCGACGTCTATGCCGCGGCAAGCACGGTTTACGAGCTCATTGCCGGCGTCGCGCCATACGAAGCCGCGCCGGGCACTTCGGGCACCTCGTGTTCGCGCAAAAAGACGCGCGACATCGCCAGCCCCTATCGTCTCAAGATGGACACGCGCCCCGACTATCCCATTGGTGTCCATGCGCCCGGTTGTGATTTGACTCAGCTGCTTCGTCGTGAGCCCGATGTGGCGCTCGCCGCGGCCGAGCAGGCCCAGCAGCTGGGGCTTGAGCCGGATTCCGAAGAGCTACGCGATGCACTGGCGTTTGTCGATGCCCAGCTGTTCGACGTGGTGATGGCCTGTCTGTCCAGCCATCAAAAAGATCGTCCCGAGCCGGCGGCGGTCGAGGCGGCGCTCTCGGCGTTTTGTGACCACTATACGCAAAATGTCGGTCGTTCGCTCCGCGGCGAGCCGCTCACGCCGTGCCCCATGGATGCGTCCGGCCGCGCGGTTCGTCGCGCGCTGATGGTCGGCGCGACGGTCGTCTGTGGCGTGGTTTGGGCTGTGGTCGTGGTTTCGGCCACGCTGCTGGCGTCGGGCGCTCGCGTGACGGCGACTTTGGGATCGCTCGTGTGGTCTGGGTCGCTACCGGGTATTATTGCCGCACTGGCGTTGGCGCTGCCAGGCATAGCCGGCGTTGCCGCGGGGGCACTTGCACGTGATCGGCGCTCGGGCTTCCTGCAGGGTGTGCTTGCGCTTTCTGCCTGCGAGGTTCCGGTGTTGGTTGTGGCTGCATGTAGCGTATTTTCCCAACGCGCCGTGATGGGCGGCCTTGTTGCCGCTCTGGTTGCAACCTATACGCTTACGTGGTTTTTGCTTGCGATGGGCTTTGCCTTTGAACTTCCCGTTTCGGCACCGCGACGCACAAAAGCCCAGATGGCGACTCCGCTTGCCGGTGGAGCCGCAGCTGCCCGTACTTTTGGCGGACCTGTCGAAGTATCGTCCGATTCTATTTCTACGACCAAGGAGGCCTAGGTCATGGCATCTCAAGTTGAGCTCACCCCATGCGGGGCCATGTTTGACATCTTTAAGCGCGCGGCGCATCTGAGCCATATCGAGCTGTGCGGCTTGGTGCTTTCGTCCCGTCCGCTCGCCGACGGCCGCAGCCCGCAGAGCCGAGCCGCCGATCGCTCTTGGGTTTCCCGCTTTATCGTTCGCGCGCCGGTCGGCACGCTTCAGCAGCGCTACTTTGCCGAATACGGTACCTCGGCTGCGCGTATTATGTCGCAACTGGCCCTGCGCCAGCGCAATCCCATGGACTCCACGGCTGTGATCAATATGGTGTGCGGTCCTGCAGGTGAACCGATGGTACACGCGCTCGAAGAATGCCACCAGGACACGAATCTCTATCGCAACGCGCTCGATCGCCTGTCCCAGGCGGCGGAACTCATGCCCGCCGAGCGCGCCGAGGCCGTGCTGGTGCTGTTTGTCGCCGTCGGTTGTTCGGCGGATGTGCGGTCCTCGGTGAACTATGCCATCGACTACGCACACGCGACCTGTGGCGGAGGCACATCCACGCCGCGTTCGCTTGGCATGTCGCTGACTGCGGGCGAACGCGAACCCGCCCCGGCGCACCCCTTGGGCTTGCTGCGCGTGCAAAACAGTTTTGTCGTGAGCGCCCCGCGCTGGATTCAGCCGAGTGAGCAGGGTGTTGAGATTGGCGCGCTGGCCACTGGTGAGGGCGATATTACCGACGTCGGCGACGATGTCTCGGCCCGCCATGCCCATATCTGGTGCGATGCTCAAAATATCTGGCACGTCGAGGACTTGTCGTCCACCAACGGAACCGTGGTGGTAAACGGGGCCACGCGCGTCTGCATTCAGGTCGAGCCCGGCCGTTCCGCCCAACTCAATCCCGGCGACGAGCTCAAGCTCGGCGAATCCACTACCTATGCCATTCTCTTCGGTGCCCTCTAGCCGGCAGTTAGGGACGTTCCTTTTCTGCCGGCACTTGGGGACACTCCTTGGCGCGCCAGGGCCGGCCGCTTGGGACGAGAGGCCATTTTGGCCCTTGGCGGTCACCCGAGGTAAACCTTTACCGCCCGCCTATATTTGCAGAAATTACACTTGAAGGCGGGGTACAATAAACCCGCATGCGGATTTCCGTTGCGGGCGCTTCCCATCGCCGGGGCGTGCCCGGGAGCATCCGGCATGCGGCCTTTGCGGCGCTCGGTCATGTGCAAGACGGGCGGTCGGGTCTGTGGGGCGCACCAGCTGTCCCTCGCCTCGGCATGTCTTCTCTCCACGCCACGTACCTGCTGCTGAGCCTGCCTGCCAGATGATTGGAAGCAACAGCGTAAATCCCATCACGCCAACATCCCGGCGATCGCCGGGGCCTGTATACCTATATGAGAGGAGAGGGGTATATGGCGCGTAAGTTTAAGTCTATGGACGGCAACGAGGCGGCCGCATATGTTTCGTATGCGTACACCGAGGTAGCGGGAATCTATCCCATTACGCCGTCCAGCCCGATGGCCGACCATGTCGACCAGTGGGCGGCCCAGGGTCGCAAGAACATCTTCGGCACCCCGGTCAAGGTCGTCGAGATGGAGTCCGAGGCAGGTGCAGCCGGTACCGTTCACGGTTCGCTGGGCGCCGGTGCTCTGACCACCACCTACACGGCTTCTCAGGGTCTGCTCCTGATGATCCCGAACATGTACAAGATCGCGGGCGAGCAGCTCCCGGGCGTCTTCCACGTCTCCGCGCGTTGCGTCGCTTCCCACGCCCTGAACATTTTTGGCGATCACTCCGACGTCATGGCCTGTCGTCAGACCGGCTTCGCCATGCTCGCCGAGGGCAACGTCCAGGAGGTCATGGACCTCTCGCCGGTGGCTCACCTTGCCGCCATCGAGGGTAAGACCCCGTTCCTTAACTTCTTCGACGGCTTCCGCACCAGCCACGAGATCCAGAAGGTCGCCATGTGGGACTACAAGGATCTGGCCGAGATGTGCGACATGGACGCCGTCCAGGCTTTCCGCGACCACGCGCTCAACCCTGAGCACCCGCACACCCGCGGCAGCCACGAGAACGGCGATATCTTCTTCCAGAACCGTGAGGCCTGCAACAAGGTCTACGACGAGCTTCCCGCCGTCGTCGAGGGCTACATGAAGAAGATCAACGAGAAGCTCGGCACCGATTACGGCCTGTTCAACTACTACGGCGCTCCCGATGCCGATCGCGTCGTCGTGTGCATGGGCTCCTTCTGCGACGTGCTCGAGGAAGTCATCGACTACCTCAACGCTCACGGCGAGAAGGTCGGCCTGGTCAAGGTTCGCCTGTTCCGTCCGTTCTCCATCAAGCACTTCGTCGACGTTCTCCCCGAGACCGTCCAGAAGATCGCCGTCATGGACCGTACCAAGGAGCCGGGTTCCATCGGCGAGCCGCTCTACCAGGACGTCGTCTCCGCTCTCTACGAGGCCGGCAAGACGGGCATCAAGGTCGTCGGCGGCCGTTATGGCCTGGGCAGCAAGGACACGCCTCCCGCGTCCGCGTTCGCTGTCTTCGAGGAGCTCAAAAAGGACGAGCCCAAGCGCGAGTTCACCATCGGCATTGTCGATGACGTGACCAACCTGAGCCTGCCCGAGGCCGAGGATGCGCCCAACACCGCAGCCCCCGGCACCATCGAGTGCAAGTTCTGGGGTCTGGGTGGCGACGGTACCGTCGGTGCCAACAAGAACTCGATCAAGATCATCGGCGACCACACCGACAAGTACGTCCAGGCCTACTTCCAGTACGACTCCAAGAAGACCGGCGGCGTCACCGTCTCGCACCTGCGCTTTGGTGATTCCCCGATCCGTTCGCCGTACTACGTGACCAAGGCCGACTTTGTCGCCTGCCATAACCCCAGCTACATCGTTAAGGGCTTCAAGATGGTCCGCGACGTCAAGCCGGGCGGCACCTTCCTGGTCAACTGCCAGTGGAGCGACGAGGAGTTCGCCGAGCACATGCCCGCCGTGGCCAAGCGCTACATCGCGAACAACAACGTCAACGTCTACCTGATCGACGCTATCGACCTGGCCGCTAAGGTCGGCATGGGCAAGCGCACCAACACGGTGCTCCAGTCCGCCTTCTTCGCGCTGGCCAAGGTCCTGCCCGCCGAGGACGCCCTGCAGTACATGAAGGACGCGGCTACCAAGTCCTACATGAAGAAGGGCCAGGCTATCGTCGACGCCAACCACAAGGCCATCGATGCCGGCGCTACCGCTTTCCGTAAGTTCGAGGTTCCGGCCGACTGGGCTACCGCCGAGGATGCCGCTCCCGTCGAGCTCTCCGAGGAGACCAAGTCCGCTATCGCCCAGCAGGTCAAGAACCTGCTCGAGCCCATCGATCGCATGGACGGCGACAGCCTGCCTGTTTCCGCCTTCGTCGATTGCGCCGACGGCCAGTTTGAGCTGGGCGCCTCCGCATACGAGAAGCGCGGCGTCGCCGTGGTCGTTCCCCACTGGGACGAGACCAAGTGCATCCAGTGCAACCAGTGCGCCTACGTGTGCCCGCATGCCACCATCCGTCCGTTCGCGATGACCGAGGACGAGGCTGCCGCCGCGCCCGAGGCTACCCGCACGCTCGACGCCATGGGCCCCAAGGCAAAGGGCATGAAGTTCACCATGGCCGTGTCCCCGCTCGACTGCATGGGCTGCACCAACTGCGTCAAGGTCTGCCCCAAGGGCGCCCTCGAGATGGTTCCCACCGAGCAGGAGATGGACCAGCAGCCCGTTTGGGACTACATGGTCGAGAACGTCTCCGAGAAGAAGGAGCTCATCGCGGCCAACGTCAAGGGCAGCCAGTTTAAGCAGCCCTACCTGGAGTTCTCCGGCTCCTGCGCCGGCTGCGCCGAGACCGCCTATGCACGTCTGGTGACCCAGGTCGCCGGCGACCGCATGTTCATTTCCAACGCCACCGGCTGCTCCTCCATTTGGGGCAACCCCGCTGCCACCGCTCCTTACTGCAAGGACAAGGACGGTCACGGCCCGGCGTGGAACAACTCCCTGTTCGAGGACAATGCCGAGCACGGTCTGGGCATGGCCGTTGGCTATGAGGCCGTTCAGCACAAGCTGATCGCCGCTACGCAGGACATCATCGCTGCCGATGGTCCGTCCGACGAGCTCAAGGCCGCCGGCCAGGCTTGGATCGACTCCGTCAACGACGCCGAGGCCTCCAAGACCGCTGCCGCTGCCTACGTTGCCGAGCTCGAGAAGTGCGGCTGCGACGCTTCCAAGGCGATTCTCGCCGATAAGGCTTACCTCACCAAGAAGTCCTTCTGGATCTTCGGCGGCGACGGTTGGGCCTACGACATCGGCTTCGGTGGCCTGGACCACGTCCTGGCTTCCGGCCATAACGTTAACGTCTTCGTCTTCGACACCGAGGTCTACTCCAACACCGGCGGTCAGGCCTCCAAGGCCTCGAACCTGGGCCAGGTCGCTCAGTTCGCTGCTGCCGGTAAGGTGACCAAGAAGAAGTCCCTGGCCGAGATCGCCATGAGCTACGGCTACGTCTACGTGGCGCAGGTCGCCATGGGCGCCAACCCGGCTCAGACCCTCAAGGCCATTCACGAGGCCGAGGCCTACGACGGCCCGTCCCTCATCATCGGCTACAGCCCCTGCGAGATGCACTCCATCAAGAAGGGCGGCATGCAGAACTGCCAGGCCGAGATGAAGAAGGCTGTCGAGTGCGGTTACTGGAACCTCTTCCGCTTCAACCCCGAGGCTGCTGCCGGCAAGAAGTTCTCGCTCGATTCCAAGGAGCCCGCGGGCGGTTATCAGGAGTTCCTGATGAACGAGGCCCGTTACGCTTCGCTGACGCGTTCCTTCCCCGAGCGCGCCGAGGAGCTCTTCAAGGAGAACGAGCAGGCCGCTATGGACCGCTACGCTCACCTGCTGAAGCTCAAGACGGTGTACAACGAGGCCTAGGTCTCTCACCGCAGGATCTGAGGGCTGACCTTCGCGGACGTCTTCGGACATGAAAGAACCCCCGCTGCGCACTACGTTGAACTGCCTCCCATTTCTTGGACATGAGAAATGGGAGGCTTTTTATGCGTGTCGACTTGAGGGTGAAGCACGACAT
>NZ_JBCJBG010000010.1:0-69266 GCF_039062315.1 Collinsella aerofaciens | reverse complement strand
GCTCATCCGGTCCGACCGGGCCGCGCGGCAAGGAGATATATTGCCAGACCGGAGGGGCGCCGTGGGCGGGAATCTGGGCGTACACATTTCCTACACAGTTTGGAATCCGACTAACGTTTGCCAGCCGTTACCTACCGCTCGCCGAGCATCTCTTTATATAAGGCAGTCTCATGGTTAAAGCGGATACGTCCCCCTAGCTAAAGCACAGCCAGCATCGAGCAACTCATCACGTTCTTCCACCGAGAACCCCTCGGCGTAGACGCGCACCACTGGTTCGGTCCCGCTAGGACGGACCAGCAGCCACGTGTCATCCTCGAATGCCAAACGCAAGCCATCCATATGACTAACGTTTTGCGGCACCTTGCCACAAATCGACTTGGGGTTTACGCCCGGCAGCAGGGTTCGTAACGTTTCGGCATCTTCGGCCTCAAGGCGCAAATCCCGTCGACCGTAACTCGTCTTACCAAAACTGTCCTCGAGTTGGTCGACCAGAACGCCCAAAGGCGCGTCCGTCTTAGCCATAAGCTCACACAGAATCAGACAGGCGAGGATTCCATCGCGCTCGGGCATATGCGCGGCGATGCCGATACCACCGGCTTCTTCGCCGCCCATGAGGACGCCGCCCTTCTTCATCTCTGCCGCTATATATTTGAAACCGACTGGCTTGACGGTCACGCGGCAGCCAAGCGCCTCGGCAATGCGACGCACGAGCGTCGAGCATGAAAGATTGACGACGACGCGCCCCTCCAAATTACGAAATTGAACCAAGTCGCCCAAAACGAGCGCCATGATCTGATGCGGATGTATATATCTGCCGCGCTCGTCAACCGCGCCGATACGGTCGGCGTCGCCGTCGGTCACCAGGCCAGCGCAAGCTCCGTCCTCGATAACCGTGCGCTCGCAAGCGTCCACCCACGGTTCAACGGGGTCGGGGCAGATATCTTCTTGGTCAGACGCCTGCCCGGCGTGAATCTCGTGCACCTCAACGCCAAGCTCGCGCAGCAAGTCGGCTAGATAGCCCTGGGCTGCGCCGCCCATGGGATCGACAACCACGCGCAGGTGCGCGGCGCGGATGGCTTCGGCATCGACAAACGATGCCACCGCCTGCATATAGTCAGGAATGATATCCGCGGTGCGATATTGCCCCTCGATCCCCATTGGCTCGAGAGCCATGGTCTCTTCGAGCTCTTCGATGACATCCTGGTTGGCGGTCGAGCCGTCACCCATGCGAATCTTGAGGCACAGATAGCCCTGCGGATGATGGGACCCCGTCACCATGAGCGCGCCGCACGCCTCACCGTCATAAGCCGCCGCCCACGTAAGGGCAGGGGTCGGGACAGGTCGCGAAGCGAGCACGGCGTCTAGCCCGTGCGCCGCTAGCACGCCCGCCGCAAGCTCAGCGAACTCGCGCGCCAGGGGCCGGGTGTCGAACCCTATATATACCGTTTTGCCCGGATTGGTCTTTTGCCACAACTCGCCGACGGCATCGGCGATACGGGCAACGTTATCGGCAGTGAAGTCCTCATCGACGCGAGCGCGCCAACCGTCAGTTCCAAAATGAATTATCGCGCACACGCGCAGACACCTCACAGTGTTTGGATCATGGTACGCATGGGGTATACCCGCAACATGCACTCGGCAACCTGCCGGCACCAGCATTCACCATTTGGGCAAATGCTGCCGAGGACATGCAGGCAATAAAAAACTGCCCCGTATGGAGCGGTTTTGCCCTTTATATATCGAGCGCCTCGGCCATCGCTGCCGTAGTGATTGCCGTGGTTCCACAACAACTGCCCACCATTGCGGCGCCGGCATGTCTCCATTCGATGCATGCGCGCGCGAAAGCTTCGGGGTTCTCGTGCCATACGGGGCCATCCTGAGTCTGGACCGGATCGCCCACGTTGGGACGCACCGTGACGGGAGTAGTCGCCGATGCAACCATCCTGGGCACCGCCGCGTTCGCGGCCGCAAGCGAACAGCAATTAACACCAACCGAGTTTGCGCCGTGTTTTTCGGCGTACAAAACGGCTGCCTCGATGTTGAGGCCATCGCCCAACAGGTCGCCTTTATCGTCAACGACAAAACTCACCAGAACAGGCATGCCGTCGGCGGCATCTCGAGCGCCGGCAAGCATGGGCTGCAAATTACGGATAGACGTCACCGTCTCGATCAGCAGACCGTCAACGCCGGCATTGAGCAAGGCGTGCGCCTGTTCGCGCGCAATGCCTCGGATTTCACGATACTCGGCAGAGTCCTCGGCAAACCACTCAATACCGATCGGGCCCATCGAGCCCAGCAGCAGCTGAGGGTGCGCCTGGCGGGCATCGTCGACGGCCCCGCGATTGACCTCCGCCACGGACGGCGCAATCTGGTCGTGTTTGAGGGCATAGCTTGATGCCTGAAAGGTGTTGGTAATGAGCACCTGCGCGCCGGCGGCGACATACAAGCGATGGATACGAGAAACGGTCTGCGGCTCTGCCAGATTCCAAAACGCCGGTGGAATGTCGGCGGCATCGTACTCACTCAACAGAACACTGCCCATGGGGCCCTGCGCCAACAAGGTCTCGCTCGACAAGCGGCGCGTAAGTTCCTCGGCACCAAAGCGGTTGTAATAACTCGTATCCATATATATCCCGCTATTCCTCGACGCTGATTCCCTGCTTTTCGAGATAGGCGAGCCAGCGGCTCATCGTGTCCTCGGATAGCGCATGCTCCATCATGCAGGCCTCGGAATCGGCTCGCTCAAATTCGACACCGAGCTCCTGAACCAAAAACGTGCGGATGAGGCGATGACGGTACCAGATAGCCGTACCAACCTCGCGGCCGCGATCGGTCAGGATCACCTTGCCGTAGTGCGATTGCTCGACAAGCTCGGATGCCTTGAGCGCCGAAACCGCTTTATTGACCGATGCCTTGGAGACGCCAAGGCGCTGCGCGATGTCGACCGATCGCACGCCGTTGGTTTCCCCCTCTTCGCTTTCAATGCGAACCATGCACTCCAAGTAGTCTTCGTTCGCCACCGTCAGATGTAGTTCGCGCGAGCTATTTGTCGTATCCATGATCTTCCGTCCCTTCTGCATTCAATGGCTGATTCTACCCCATCCAAGCGTCGTGGTATGCCGTGGCATACCGTGCTAGAGTTCTTGTTGCACACGACGACCAAGATTGGAGCGGTCTTTATGGAAAACACCACCACGAGCCCCGATGTCCTCGAACGCTTTTTGCGCTACGTCCAGATCAACACGCAGTCCGAGGATGCAAACTGTGACCAGGTACCCTCGAGCGCCGTTCAGTTTGACCTTGCCAACGTGCTGGCTGAAGAGCTGCGCGAGCTTGGTGCGAAAGATGCCCACGTGACCGAGCACGCCTATGTCTGCGCGCATATCCCCGCAAGTGCGGGCGCTGAGGACAAGCCCGCCCTGGGCCTGATCGCCCATCTCGACACCACCGAAGTTGCACCGGGTGCCGGCGTGAAGCCGCACATCGTACACTACGAAGGCGGCGACCTGGTCTGCGGCACGGTTGACGGTAAGCCCGTTGCCATGAGCACCGCCAAGCTTCCCGCCCTGAACGACCTCGCGGGTGAGGACCTGGTCTGCAGCGATGGCACCACGCTGCTGGGCGCGGACGACAAGGCAGGCGTCGCCGAGATCATGTCGCTTGTCGCGCGTATCGCTCAGGATCCCTCCCTGCCCCATCCCGCACTCGGCATTTGCTTCTGCCCTGACGAGGAGATCGGTCACGGAGCCGAGCTGTTGGATATCGATACCTTTGGCTGCAAGTACGCCTACACGGTCGACGGCGGCCCCATCGGCGAGCTGGAGTGGGAGTGCTTTAACGCCGCCGAGGCGACCGTCCGCTTTGAGGGCCAGTCCATCCACCCGGGCGACGCCAAGGGCCGTATGATCAACGCAGGCAATCTGTTCTGCGACTTCAACGCGTTGCTCCCCTACGTGCAGCGCCCGGAGTATACGGAAGGCTACGAGGGCTTTTATCACCTTGAGGGTGTATCTGCGACCGTCGATCACGCCACAGCGCGCTATATCGTCCGCGACCATGACGCCGCCAAGTTCCAGCAGAAACTCGACCTTATTGATGCCGCCGCCTCGATGCTCAACCAGCGTCTGGGTGAGGAGCGCGTGACGGTCGAGATTAGGCAGCAGTATCGAAATATGGCCGAGATCGTTCGTGACTATCCCGAGCTTATTGATGTTGCCAAGGAAGCCTACCTTGCCTGCGGCGTTGAGCCCCAAGTGCTGCCGATTCGCGGCGGCACCGACGGCGCTCAGCTGTCGTTCCGCGGTCTGCCCTGCCCCAACCTTTCCACCGGCGGCTATTGCTACCACGGCGTCAACGAGTTCGTCCCGGTCAGTTCGCTCGTCAAGATGACCGACGTGCTCCAGGAGCTCGTCGCCCGCTTTGCATAGGGAACTCGAACAATCTAGGTAAGCAAAACCGCCCCGTCCTCAAAACCGAGAACGGGGCGGTTTTTGGTGCAAGGGGAGTAGTCAGCACCGCAGGTTGAGCCAACGTCAGCGAGCGACGTCCAAGGCGAACAAGTTGGCATGAAAAAGGCAGGGCATTGACCTTCTGGTCATGTCCTGCCTTTTGAATGACAAATTGTCGCCTTGGGCGGCGCGCAGCGTCGAGCCGTTACGGCGTTTGGTAAAACGCCGTAACTTAGTAGTTAGCTTCGTAGCCGTTGCCGTCGCCGGTGGGCTCTTCGTAGTAGTCCGAATCGCTTGAATCGCTTGAGTCATCGGAATCGTCAGAGCTGACCGATGAGGTTGCGGTACCGTTTGCGTAGTCGTCAGACGTGTTGTTGTTCAGGTCACCGATCGTAGAGCTGGAACCGTCGGAAAGACCCATGGTGTTGGGACCCTTGGGATCCTTGCCGGCATCGACGCGCTCCATCATTTCCTTGAGCTCGTCCTCGTAGACAAAGACGTAGCTCACACCGTCGATCATGGTGCTGTCGTCGGCGTACGAGGGCAGGTTGGCCGAGTAGATACCGTCGACATCCATACCGCGCATGGCGTTGACCGTAGCCACGATATCCTGAACGCTCATATCGGTTACGAGCATATCGGACAGCGAATTAACCAGGCCAAAGATCTTTGTGGCATCGAAGTTATTGAGAATCTGGTTGGCAAGGGCGCCAAGCACCTGACGCTGGTGGCGCATGCGCGTGTAATCGCCGTCGGCATAGGTGTAGCGGCAGCGGGCATAGGTAAGGGCGGTGGCACCGTCCATATGCTGCTGGCCAGCGGTAATCTTAATATCCAGGTGCTCGGGGTCGTCAACATCATCGGTTGCGTTAATGTCGATACCGCCAACCGAATCAATCAGCGCCTGCATACCGTCGAAGCTGACCTCGGCATAGTGGGAAATCTGAACACCGCACAGCTCGTTGACCTCCTCGACCATGGCCTCGGCGCCGCCAACGGTATGGCAGGCGTTGATCTTCATGGTCTCGCCCTTGTACTCGACCTTGGTGTCGCGCGGAACGGAAATGAGCGTCGCCTGTTTTTGCGTGGGGTCGATGCGTGCCAGGATAATCGAGTCGGCACGATACGTATCCTCGCCCGGACGGCCGTCGGTGCCAAGAAGCAGCACGTAGAACGGATCCTTTGCCTCATCGGTGTCAACCAGAACCCGACGCAGATTGTCGGTAATGACATTAGAATCGCCGAGCTTGCCCATAATGGTGGCAAACCACAGGCCGGCAGCGGTAGTGGCACTCAGCAGCACGCCAAGCACGACAATGAGCGCGACGTGACGAATCGTGTGGCTACGGCGACGTTGACGAGCGCGCTCGGAATAGCGAGCCACGTTATCGCGACTGTAGATCTTGGCCTGCGCACCAGTTGAAGGTCTTCGGGTGGTGGTATCCTCGAGGGGTTTTTTATTAAACATAGGCAACCTGTATTAGTAGATGACGGGATCGGGGACGGTAGCATGCTCGACATGCGCGCCAAGCGCCTGCAGCTTTTCGACAAACCGCTCGTAGCCGCGCTTGATGTGATGGATGGCCGAAACCTCGGTCGTCCCGTCGGCGATCAAGCCCGCTACGACGAGGGCCGCTCCGCCACGCAGATCGGGCGAGGTAACCTGTGCACCCGAGAAGCCCTTGACGCCATGAATCATGGCATGATGGCTCTCGATACGAATGTCGGCACCCATGCGCACCAGCTCAGAGGCAAACATAAAGCGATTCTCGAAGATGTTCTCGGTGATAACGGAGCTACCATCGGCAAGGGCGGAGAGCACCATAATCTGCGCCTGCATGTCCGTCGGGAAGCCGGGGAACGGAAGCGTCTGGATGTCGACCGGCTTGATACGCTCGGCACGGTTTACATGGACGCCATCCTCGACGCGCTCGCAGTCGATACCCATGAGCTCCATCTTCTTGAGTACCATGCCCAAGTGAATGGGGCAAAAACCCGTGACGTCGACACCGCGATCGTCGGCCATCAACGCACCGGCGACGATAAAGGTGCCGGCCTCGATGCGGTCGCCCACTACGCGATGGGTAACGGGATGCAGCTCTTCCACGCCCTCGATGGTCACGACAGGCGTACCGGCGCCGACAATCTTAGCGCCCATCTCGTTGAGCATGTTGGCGAGATCGACGATCTCGGGCTCGCGGGCGGCATTGTCGATAACCGTGGTACCCTTCGCGCGCACGGATGCCATAATGAGGTTCTCGGTCGCACCGACACTGGCGAACTCGAGCGTGACGGTGGTACCGCGCAGACCTTGGGGCGCATTAGCGTTGATGTAACCGTGGGCGGTATCGAACTCAACGCCCAGGGCCTCGAGACCAAGAATGTGCATATCGATCTTGCGAGCACCCAGGTTGCAGCCGCCCGGCATGGCGATCTTGGCGCGATGGAAGCGACCCAGCAGGGGTCCCATCACGGCTGTGGAAGCACGCATCTTGGCAACGAGCTCGTAGGGGGCCTCCCAAGAATCGACCTGAGAGGTATCAATCTCGAGCGTGTGCTCGTCGAGAACATCGATCGTAGCGCCCATGCCCTTGAGCACCTTGCCCATCACGTGGACATCGGAAATATCGGGCACGTTCTGCAGCGTCGTCTTGCCCGGCGCCAGAAGCGTTGCCGCCATGAGTTTGAGTGCGGAGTTCTTGGCGCCCGAAACGGGCACGGAGCCTCCGATGGCGTGGCCACCCTCAACGCGGATAATATCCAAGGTCTACCCTTTCAAAAAGCATGCCCGGGATGGCTGGGCCATCCCGGGCATGATGTGTTCGCAAATGGTCGAACGCTAAATCGTTTGACTATTGGGCAAGCTTGAGCTTACACCATGCGATTTCATTATAGAGGTAGGCGCGGCGTGCATCATCCTCCGACAAATTACCCAGCTTCTCTTCAAAACCTTGAATATCAGCTTTAAGCTTGTCGGCATCGACGGTCGCCAAATCGCAAGCGCGCTCGGCGAGAACGGTCACGACATCGTCCGCAACCTGGGCATAGCCGCCGGCCACGGCAAACGTGTGGTCGACAGTGCCCATGGCCTTATCGGAAACGCGAACGTAACCGCGGTCGATCGTGCAGATCTCGCTGGAGTGAGCAGGCAGAACGCCAAACTCGCCATCCGTGGACGGAATCGACACAAACGCAGCGTCGCCCTCATAGGCGCAGCTCACGGGGCACACGATGCGGATACGCATAACCTACTTCTCCCCCATCTTGCGGGCGCGCTCGCGCACGTCCTCAATCGTGGAAGCATAGCGGAAAGCCTGCTCGGGCAGGTCATCGGCCTTGCCGTCGACAATCTCGGCAAAAGAGCGGACGGTATCCTCGACGCGGACGTAGACACCGGGGTTGCCGGTGAACTTCTCGGCGACGTGGAAGGACTGCGAGAGGAACTGCTGAATCTTACGGGCACGGTTGACCGTAAGGCGCTGCTCCTCGGACAGCTCGTCCATACCCAGAATTGCGATGATGTCCTGAAGGTCGGAGTACTCCTGCAGGAGCTCCTGGACCTTGACAGCGACACGGTAGTGCTCCTCGCCGACGATCGAGGGATCGAGAGCGTCGGAGGAAGACGCGAGCGGGTCGATAGCCGGGAACAGGCCGAGCGACGAAATGCTACGCGAAAGAACCGTGGTGGCATCGAGGTGAGTAAACGTCGTGGCAGGCGCCGGGTCGGTCAGGTCGTCTGCGGGGACGTAGACAGCCTGGACGGAGGTAATGGAGCCCGTCTTGGTCGAGGTAATGCGCTCCTGGAGGTCGCCCATCTCGGTTGCCAGCGTGGGCTGGTAACCAACGGCGGACGGCATACGGCCCAGCAGTGCGGAAACCTCGGAACCTGCCTGGGAGAAGCGGAAGATGTTGTCGATGAACAGCAGAACGTCCTGGCCACGATCACGGAAATACTCAGCGGTGGTAAGGCCGGCCAGACCGATGCGCAGACGCGCTCCGGGCGGCTCGTTCATCTGACCGTAGACCAAGCAGGTCTTGTCGATAACGCCAGACTCGCTCATCTCGAGGAACAGGTCGGTGCCCTCGCGGGTACGCTCGCCGACGCCGGTGAACACCGAGGTGCCGCCGTGCTCCTGGGCGAGGTTGTTGATGAGCTCCTGAATCAGAACGGTCTTGCCGACGCCGGCGCCACCGAACAGACCTGTCTTGCCGCCGCGGATGTAGGGCTCGAGCAGGTCGACGGCCTTGATGCCGGTCTCGAAGATCTCGGTCTTGGTGGTGAGCTCGTCGAAACGGGGCGCTGCATGGTGGATGGGGTAGAACTCCTCCACCTCGGGCATGGGCTTGCCGTCGACGGGCTTGCCCATGACGTTCCAAATACGGCCGAGCGTCTTGGGGCCAACGGGCATTTTCATGGGCTCACCGGTATCGGTGGCGATGAGGCCGCGCTGCAGGCCGTCGGTCGAGGACATGGCGACCGTGCGGACGACGCCGCCCGGAAGCTGGCTCTCGACCTCGAGGATCGTGCTCAGATGACCGATCGGGGTCTCGGCCTCGACCGTGAGCGCGTTGTAGATCGGGGGCACCGCGCCGTCAAACTTGACGTCGACGACAGGGCCGATGATTCGCACGATGCGACCATCACCGGCAGTCGTCTTCTTGGTGGCTTCCTCGACCGCAAGCTTTACGGTGTTATTAGCCATTACTGTTCCTCCAATGCTGAGGCTCCGCCGACGATCTCGTTAATCTCGGTCGTGATCGAAGCCTGGCGCACGCGACTATACGTGCGGGTAAGGGTCGAGATGATCGCGGTGGCGTTTTCCGTCGCGGAGTGCATGGCCTTGCGGCGTGCACCCTGCTCGGCAGCCGCCGAATCGATCAGGGCCTGGTAGATGACCGTCAGGATATAAGACGGCACAAGCTTGCCGAGAACATGCTCGGGAGAGGGCACGAACTCGAACGTGGACGAGATGCGCTTAGGGGCGTCGGTCTCGTTCTTACGCGGACCGTGGGCCATAGCGATCATCTCGGGGTCGAGCGGCAACAGATGCTCGACGCGAAGCTCCTGATCCACGCGGTTCTTGGCGTGGTGGTAGACAAGCTCGACACGGTCAAGCTCACCGGCACGATACGCATCGCAGATATGAGAGGAGATCATGCGGGCCTGATTGAAATCGGGCTCAGAGGAGTTGCCCTCAAAGTGCATGATGACGTTTGCGCGGTCGCGGAAATACGTGGCCGGCTTACGCCCGCACGCGATGATCTCGCACTCGATGCCGTCGTTCGCCCAAGAAGCGGCGAGCTTTTCGGCCGTGCGCTCCACCGTCGTATTGAAACCGCCGGCAAGGCCGCGGTCCGAGGCAATAACGACAATCAGGCCATGCTTGACGCTCTCATGCTTCTGCAGCATGGGATCGGTGCCCGAACAGGAGGCGTCGCCGGCGACCGTCAACATGACGTCGGTCAGCGCCTCCTTATAGGGCTCGGCCTGCTTGGAGCGATCGAGGGCACGACGGATCTTGGCCGTAGAGACCATCTCCATCGTGCGCGTGATCTGCTTGGTCGTGGTAACCGAGGAGATTCGCTTCTTAATGTCGCGAAGGTTGGCCATGGGGCTTAGTTCTCCTCTGATCCAGAAACATCCGAATGGTGCTTGGCCATGAACTGCTGCTTGAAGTCGCCGATGACGCGCAAGAGCTCAGCCTTGGTGTCATCATCGATCTTCTTGGCGCGAACCTTGTCGAGCAGCGAGCCAAAGCCATTGTCCATGTACTCGATGAGCTCGGCACGGAAAGGCAGCACGTCGGCGATCTCCAGGTCATCCAGGAAGCCCTCGTTGCCAGCGAACAGCGTAACGATCTGCTCGCCAACCTCAAACGGCTTGTAACGCGGCTGCTTCAGGAGCTCGGTCATGCGGGCACCATGGGTCAGCTGCTTCTGAGTAGCCTCGTCGAGGTCGGAGCCGAACTGCGTAAAGCCGGCGAGCTCCTGGTACGAAGCGAGGTCCAGACGGAGGTTGCCGGCGACCTGCTTCATAGCCTTGGTCTGCGCGTCGCCACCGACGCGGGACACGGAAATGCCCACGTCGACTGCCGGGCGCTGGCCCTGGAAGAAGAGTTCGGACTGCAGGTAGATCTGACCATCGGTAATGGAAATGACGTTGGTCGGAATGTAGGCCGAGACGTCGCCGTCCTGGGTCTCGATGATCGGAAGAGCCGTCATGGAGCCGTAACCGTTCTTCTTGGACATCTTGACGGCACGCTCGAGCAGACGAGAGTGCAGGTAGAAGATGTCGCCAGGATAGGCCTCGCGTCCGGGCGGACGATGCAGCGTCAGCGACATCTGACGGTAGGCCACGGCCTGCTTGGACAGGTCATCGTAGATGACGAGCACGTGGCCACCGGGGTTGGTCTCGCTGGCGGGCTTGCCGTCCTCGCCGTTGTACATGAAGAACTCGCCAATAGCGGCACCGGCCATAGGCGCGATGTACTGCATAGGGGCGGAATCGGCAGCAGTGGCCGAAACGATGATGGTGTAGTCGAGCGCACCGTGCTGAGCGAGGGTCTCACGGATGTTGGCAACCGTGGAGGCCTTCTGGCCGATGGCGACATAGATGCAGACCATGCCCTTGCCGCGCTGGTTGAGGATAGCGTCGATGGCGATGGCGGTCTTACCGGTCTTACGGTCGCCGATGATGAGCTCACGCTGACCGCGGCCAATAGGCACCATGGAGTCGATAGCGAGCAGACCGGTCTGAACCGGCTCGCACACCGGGGTACGATCGATGACGCCGGGAGCCTTGAACTCGATGGGGCGACGGTGCGTGGCGACGATGTCGCCCAGGCCGTCGATGGGCTGGCCGAGCGGATTGACGACGCGGCCGAGCATGGCACGGCTCACAGGGATATCCATAATGCGGCCAGTGGTGCGGCACTCGTCGCCTTCCTTGATGGAGTCGACGGCACCGAACAGAACGGCGCCGACCTCGTCACGGTCAAGGTTCTGGGCAAGGCCGAAGACGGTCTCACCGGTATCGGAGCTCTTGAACTCCAGAAGCTCGCCTGCCATGGCGCTCTTGAGGCCGGAGACGCGCGCGATGCCGTCGCCTACCTCGTCGACCGTTGAAACCTCATGCGTATCGACCGTCGCGGAGAGGCTCGTGAGCTGCTCCTGCAGTTTCTTGGCGATATCCTGGGCATTGAGGGTTTCGGACATTAGGCTTCACCTCCGTACGAATTAGCAGAGTTTGCGAGGGTCTCCTGCGCGATGCGCAGCTGCGTCTTGACGGAAATGTCACGACGCTCGCCGCGGGCCTCGAGCACCAGGCCGCCCACGATAGACGGGTCGACCTGCTCGATAAGGAATACCTTGCGGCCGAAGTCCTGCTCGCATTTCTTAGTGATGGTTTGACGCAGCTCGTCGTCGAGCGGGATCGCCGTGGTGACGGTCACGCCCACTACATCCTCGTCTTCCTCGGCAACATACTTAAAGGCAGCTGCCACCTTGGGAAGAAGGTCGAGCTGGTCGCGCTTGGACATGGTGTCGAGCACGGCGATGATCTCGGGGCTGGCAGAAGCCAAACGCTCGACCATCTCGAGGTCCTCGAACACATGGTTCTCGGCCTTGGCGGCTTCCAAAAGGGAACGCGCGTAGGTCTCGAGCACCTTGTCCTGATAGCGGCTAGTCGGCATTCAGGCTACCTGCTTCCTGGATGTAGCGCTCGATGAGCTTCTTCTGCTCGGCATCGTCCTCGAGTGCCTCGCCCACGATCTTGGTGGCGACGGCAACGGACAGGTCGGCGATGGAGCTCGCGGCACCGGCGTAGATGGACTTGCGCTCGTCCTCGACGGTCGTATGGGCCTTGGCGATGATCTCCTCGGCCTCCTTGTGAGCAGCCTCGATGATACGGGCACGCTCGGACTCGGCGTCCTTACGGGCCTCGAGAACGATGTCGGCAGCCTGACGACGGGCGTCGGTGACGATCGAGTCGGACTCAGCGCGCTTGGCGATAGCCTCCTGCTTGGTCTTCTCGGCCTCGTCGAGGCTCTCCTCGATCTTCTTGCCGCGCTCCTCCATGGTTTTCATGATGCCCGGCAGGGCGACCTTGGCCAGCACGATCCAGATAATCAGGAAGGCGATAAGCGCCGGGATGAACTCCGCCATCTTAGGGATGAGGATGTCCGCACCGGCGGCGCCGTCCTCGGCGAACGCGGAAACCGGCATGAGCAGCGCGGCCGCGGACGCGGAGAGTGCGATCGCGCTCTTCTGGGATGAAAGATTCATACTTGACGCTCCGTGCTATTTAACGATCAGCGCGACAACGAAGCCGATCAGAGCCAGAGCCTCGCCGAAAGCGGAGCCCATGATGAAGACGGTGAACACGCGGCCCTGGACCTCAGGCTGACGGGCCATAGCACCCGTAGCACCCAGAGCAGACAGGCCGATAGCAAGACCAGCGCCGATAACACCGAGACCGTAACCGATAACTCCCACGATTCCTCCTTTGTCGTGCGTGTCTTATTTCACGCAGGATAACCTTTTTATAACTGCCGGGCTCCATGGGTACGGGCACCGGCGGTTTAACGAATTGCCTTACCTTTAAGGCACGAACGGAAGACTACTCCTCCTCCGCGACCTCCTCTGCCTCGGAGACATACACGGCGGTAAGGACCGTGAAGACGTAAGCCTGGATGGCGCCGACCACAAGCTCGATCGCATAGATCAGGATGAGGATGGCAAGCCAGGCCAGCGAAGGCAGGGCGCCGACGGCGTGGGCCGCGGAAACCTGCTGAAGCAGCGGCTGCATGAACATGCTCGCCATGATGGCGAACGAGCCCATGACCACGTGTCCTGCGAACATGTTGCAGAACAGACGGACGGCAAGCGTGATGAGGCGCAGGAAGGTCGAGAAAAGCTCGACGACCCACACGAGCACGTTCATCGGGAAGCTCACGCCCTGCGGGGCGAGGCTCTTGATGTAGCCGATCACGCCGTGAGCCTTGCATCCGTAGTAGATGAAGTACACGAAGGCGAAAATGGCGAGTGCGGCGGTGGAGCCGATTGCGCCGGTGCCGGGCTTCATTCCCGGGATCAGGCCGATCATGTTATTGATCAGGATGAACAGGAAAAGCGAGCACAGGAACGGGAAGTGCTTCTTCCAGTTCTCACCCACGACACCCTTGCCGATATCGTTCTCGACGTACTCGATGATGTACTCGAAACCGTTGACGAAGAAGCCCTTGGGAACCAGGGTCTGCTTCTTCTTGAACACGGCCAGGACGATCAGGAGCACGATCGTGGAGACGATCAGCCAAAACGAGTACTGCGTGATGCCGCAGCTCAGATCGCCCACGACAGGGGTGGAGCTGAACTCGCTGACCAGATGATTAATCTCATCAGGCAGCTTTTCAAAAATTTCCACGACTTACCTTTCGACCTCATGAGGATCTCGCAGCGCCTTGGCGACGCGAACCGCGCAGGCGGCCATAAAGGCCACGAAGCCGATCGCCTCGCCCAGGAGGAACATGCGAAATGCCTCTCCGAACAACACAAACACAACCAAGGTAAAGACAAGCAACGCGATTGCCGAGACCGCGAGACTCACCATACCCTTGAGCATGTCCGCATTCTGCTTATCGTCAAGAACCGGCTTGAGCGTAAAGACAAAGGGAAGGAAGGCAATCGCGCCCGCGATGGCACCTGCAACGATAGCGAGCAGATCGGCTATCTGAAACACTGGCGTCCTCACTTTCCTTTTTTATCGCCTCACAGGACAGTTCCCGCCAAACATTGGTGACTATTGTACGAGCCAATCGCTAAAGTACAACCGAAAAAGCATCGGTTAATACGCACCTGTTCGTTTTCTTAAGACCTTCTTTATGCCGCAGGTACGGTAATACGTTTTTCTCGAACCCTGCAGGGCAAAACGTCCGTTAACAGGAGTGCGCGCGGTCGTCTTTTGCTCGCCCGCGCGCACCATTTCTTCGTATTTTCGACGTTAGCCGGTATGGCCCAGAGATTACAGCGTGCCGTAGATGCGGTCGCCGGCGTCGCCCAGGCCGGGAACGATGTAGGCAGCTTCGTTGAGATGGTCGTCGATGGCGCAGGCATAGATATGCACATCGGGGTCCTTCTCAGTCAGCGACTTGAGGCCCTCGGGGGCCGCGACGATGCACAGCATGCGGATGTCCTTGACGCCGCGCTCGCGCAGGTAGCTGATGGCCATCTCGGCCGAACCGCCCGTGGCGAGCATGGGGTCGACGACCAGGCAGATGCGCTGGTCGATATCCTTGGGCATCTTGCAGTAATACTCATGCGGCTCGTGGGTAACCTCGTCGCGCTCCATACCGATGTGGCCCACGCGAGCGGAGGGTACCAAGTCGAGGATGCCATCGACCATGCCAAGGCCCGCACGCAGAATGGGAACGATGGCGAGCTTTTTGCCGGCGAGCTGCTTAAACGTTGCGGTGGTGATGGGGGTCTCGACTTCGACGTCTTCCATGGGCAGGTCGCGCATGGCCTCGTAGCCGTCAAAAAGTGCGAGTTCGCGCACGAGCTGGCGGAACTGGTTGGTGCCGGTGTTTTTGTCGCGCAGAATCGACAGCTTATGCTGGACGAGCGGGTGATCGACAAGGGTCACACGGGACGTATCGTAGGTGACGGTCATGGGTTGATTGCCCCTTTCGTTGCGGCCGGAAGATGGCCTTGCTGACAAGGCGCATGGCGATGTTGTTGCCGCGCGCCGTGCATAAGTTTAACGGTTTGTTGTATCGAGCAGCTCGTCGCAACCCTACTGAGCGGTGTTGAGCGAACGCTTGACGGCATCACGCCAACCAGCGAGATTGCTCTCACGGCGCTCGGCGGACATATGGGGAAGGAAGGTCTTAACGATCTGAGCGTTTTGCTCCAGCTCCTCCAGGTCCTCCCAATAGCCGACGGCAAGGCCCGCCAAGTACGCGGCACCGATCGCCGTGGTCTCCACCGTCTCGCACTGCAACACGGGGATATCCAGCAGATCGGCCTGGAATTGCATGATGAACTCGTTGCGCGAGGCACCGCCATCGACAGACAGGCGCTCAATCGAAAGTCCCACGTCCTGCTCCATGGCGCGCAGCACGTCGTAGCTCTGATATGCCATGGATTCGCAGGCGGCACGTACGATGGTCGCACGGCTCGAGGCGCCGGTCAGACCGCACACGATACCGCGGGCATGCGGGTCCCACCAGGGAGCGCCCAGACCCGCAAAGGCGGGAACGAAGTAGCAGCCCTCATTGTCGTTGATCGAAGCGGCGAGTTGTGCCGACTCGCTCACACTCGAGATGATGCCGATGTTGTTGCGCAGCCAGTTCATGGTGGAACCGGCAGCAAAGATGGAGCCCTCGAGTGCATAGCTGATCTTGCCGTCCGCGGCGATACCGATCGTGGAGACCAGACCGTTCTTGGATTCGACGACCTCGTCGCCGGTGTTCATGAGCATAAAGCAACCCGTGCCATAGGTGTTTTTGGTCTGGCCGGGATGGAAGCAGCAGTGGCCGAACAGCGACGCCTGCTGATCGCCCGCCACGCCCATGATGGGCGGCATGTTGGTCATGATGTCGCTCGCGACGCGGCCGTAGTCGCCCGAGCTCCAACGAACCTCGGGCATCATGGAACGTGGAACGTCAAAGAGCGCCAGCAGGTCGTCGTCCCAATCGAGCGTATGGATATTAAAGAGCGCCGTGCGGCTGGCATTGGTGTAGTCGGTGGCAAAGACCTGACTGCCGGTGAGGTTGTAGATGAGCCAGGTATCGATGGTGCCGAACATGAGGTCGCCCGCCGCCGCGCTCTCACGCGCACCGTCGACGTTGTCGAGAATCCACTGCACCTTGGAAGCCGAGAAATACGGATCGAGCGTGAGTCCCGTGCGGGAGCGCACCAGCTCTTCTGCGCCCCGCTCGACCAGCTCGTCGATCAGAGGTGCGGTGCGACGGCATTGCCACACGATGGCGTTATAGATGGGCTGGCCGCTTATGCGGTCCCACACCACCGTGGTCTCGCGCTGGTTGGAGATACCGATGGCGGCGATGCGGTCAGAATGGATACCGCTCTTAAACTGGACCTCCATCATCACGCCGATCTGGCTGGCAAGCACCTCCATGGGGTCTTGCTCTATCCAACCGGGACGCGGGAAGCTGGTTTTGACGCTACGACGTGCCTGCGCGACGATGCAGCCGTACTCGTCGACGATGGTCGCAAGTACCGAGGTGGTGCCGCAGTCGAGCGCCATGATGTAGGAACCGCCAAAGTTAAACGAGGCATCTTCCATGCCCAGGCTGCCCAGATTCAACGACATCGCTTACACCTTTCTATTGCATCGGGTCGGACAGGACCCGTTCGATCTCTGATGCGGGAAGTGCGCCTTGGCGCAGGATCTGGAGCCCGCCGTGCTGGAACGACACGATGGTCGAGGCGTCGCGACACGGGGTCTCGCCGGCGTCGACGGCAACATCGACCCCCTCCAGGATGCGACCTTCGACGGCGGCAAAGCTTGCCGGCGAGGGCGCGCCGTGTGTGTTGGCGCTCGTGCAGGCAAGGGGACTGCCGCAGGCGCGGATGAGCGCTTGGACCACGGGAGAGGCCGAAGCGCGCAGGGCCACGGTGTCGTCGGCAGCACGCATAAAGGTCGGCACGCAGGGAGCCGCCTTGACCACGATAGTCAGGGCTCCCGGCCAGCATCGTCGCGCAAGTACGCGGGCATCTTCCGGGATATCCACGCCATAGCGGTCGAGTGCTTCGGCATTATCAACCAGCCAGGCGACCGTTTGGGTGAGTTTGCGCTGCTTGAGGGTAAAGATGCGGCGGTAGCCGGTACCGAGCGCAGGGACCGCGGCGCCATTGACGACAGCCTGCGGATCGCGCGGCCACGATGGGAATTCGCTTGTATCTTGGGGCACGGCGTCCGAGAAGGCGTTGACTGCCACGGCGACACCGTAGACGGTCTCGGTCGGGATCAAGGCCAGGCCGCCGCGGCCGAGCACCTCGGCCGTGCGCTCGACGGCGAGCCGATGCGGCTCGCGCGTTCCCTCGTATACCCGATAGACCGTCTGCATGTGTATGCCAGCCCCTTACGCTCTGGTGAAAGTTTGTTTACTGAGGGGCATTCTCGCACGAAACGTTCAACCTATTTGGCCAGAGTGCATGTTGGTTTGGTGAGCGGCTTTAGTAGTCGGTGAAAGTGAGGGGGTCATTGGACTGCGATGAACTTCTTTGGCCTGCCGGCGTGGCGTTTTTGGGCGGCGTAGCGCTCGATGCTGTCTATCGTTATCATCCGACGGCCGTCGACAAGTTCAACATCGAGCTTTCCGGCTTTGACCAGCGCGGTAATCCGCGGAGCGGAGACTTTGAGGTCCAGCGCTGCGTCTTTAAATGTTCGGCACGCCGCTTCCCGAGCGTCCTCGTGGTCGATTTCGACTGAAAGGGCCACGACCTCGGCCGAGCGTTCGTACCCTGCCGGAGTCAAACCGTTGTTGAGGTCGTCGGCCAAAAACGCCATCAGCGCCTCGGTGGCATGGGCAATCGCTTCTTCGCGCGTATCGCCATCGGCAAAAGCGCCGGGAATCTGCGGGAAGCTGGCGCAGTACCCGTCGTCTTCTTTTATGAGAACGCAGTCATAGGTAAATCGCTGCCTCATTTTGCCTCCAACTACCATCCAGCTTGGCGACGAATACTTGCCCACGTGCCCTTCTTTGGTCGATCACCACCAGAGCCGTTCACGGTGACAACACGGTCGCCAGAAACATACTTAGCATGACTACCGACTTGCGCGACCTTCACGAATCCATCGTGCTTGAGTAGGGCAATGATTTCCCGAAAGGTAGGAGGTTGCATGGGCCGACCTCTTTCAGCCGTCCTAATTATAAACTAGTTTATAATTTTTGCTAACCAGTTAATAAATATTACTGGCGCTGTTTGGGCTCGGTGACGATGGCTCGGACGATGCGGGGGCGATCGGTGAGGTCGCGGACGATGCGCACGTCCGAGAGACCCGCCTGGCGGCAGAGCTCGGCGGCGGCGTCGAGGGCACCCTCGTAGAGCTCGCAGGCAAACAGGCCGCCGGCGCGCAGCATGTAAGGCGCCGCATTGAGCAGGCGGCGGAAGATATCGAGGCCGTCGGCGCCGCCCTCAAGCGCCAGGTCGGGCTCGAAGTCCTTGACCTCGTGCGGCAGTGAGCGCATGACGTCGGTCGGAATGTAGGGCGGATTGGAGACAAGCACATCAAAGGTGCCCCACTCTTCGCGGGGAATGGAACTCACCAGGTTGGTGAGGCTAAAGGCGACCTCATCGGATGTGAGACCGAGCGCGTCGCGGTTTTTGGTGGCCAGATCGATAGCGCGCGGCTCGATATCGGTGGCGGTGCAGGTAACGTGGCCGCGGCGCTCCCAGGCAAGGGAGAGCGAGATGCAGCCCGTGCCGCAGCCGACCTCGAGAACGCGGGCGATGCGGGGCTCGGCTGGGGCAGGCGAAGCGGCATCCTGAGCTGAAGCCGTCTCCTGGTCGGCACCCTCGATGGCGATGCCGTATTCGTCGAGCTCGGACTCGGCGGCTTCCGCGACTTCGGCTTCTGCTGCCTGCGCGGCGGCTTCCTCGGCCTCGCGGTCGGCCAGCTCCTCGGCATAGGCACGGCTGCCGAGCACGTCGCTACCCAGCGCAGCCTCATCGGCGGCCGTCAGGTTGGCGGCACGGCGCTCGGCGGTCGCGCGTTCGTCTGCCAGCGCGGCCTCAGCCTTGCGTGCCTCCTCGACCTCATCGTTCCAAGGCAGCTCAACACGCTGACGGGCAGCAGCCTCGGGGCTCAGCACCTCGGCATCCAGATAATTGAGGACTTCCTCGACGAGCATCTCGGTCTCGGGACGCGGAATGAGCACGCCGGGGGCGCACGTGACGTCGATCATGCGAAACTGCGTGCTGCCGGTGATGTACTGCAGCGGTTCACCTTTAGCGCGACGAACAACGGCCGCGTGCATGGTCTCGAGCTGAGCCGCGTTAAGCGTCTCGTCCATGCGCATATATAAGTCGATGCGTGCCAAACCCGTGGCAGCGCAGAGCAGCCACTCGGCAGAAAGACGGGGGTGCTCCTCGCCGCGCTCGGCCAGGTACTCCTTGGTCCACTCGAGACAACGCTTGATGGTCCAAATCTCGTTTGCCATGGGGCCCTCCCCTCTTAAGCGCCGGACGGCGCGCGAATGTCGGAGCAGATTGTACGCGAGGGCGGCACGCGGCAAGGGACGATTGGAAGCGATTATCGAGAATCAGCCCAGAATTTTGCTTGAATCGCAATCGAAGTGTTCATTCGTCGACGTCTAAATCTGCATCCGTCAAGCTTTTGGCAAGGTTGCCCCAAAACTGACCAATATCTAACCAAGAACTTGCCAAATCACTTGACGCGCGACGCATCAAAAATCGCCCCGCGACTTCTCGGACGATTTTTTGAGCATTATTTTCGATAGCAGATGAATGCCGCTAATTTCTTTGAGCAGGTAGCCGGCTTAATGGCCATCAAAGCCGATTAAATAACATCTCAAAGCAATGTGCCCAACCTAGTCATTTAAGAACGTCCCCAATGACTAAAATGCCATCACAGCCGACTGAATATAATATCAAGGCAATGTCCCCAATGACTCCCTACGGATCATTTGACAACCAAGAAAACGCCGATGTTTTGGCAATGCCAGCGAGCGACGTCCAGAGCGAACAAGTTGGCATGAAAAAGGCAAGGCATAGACCTTCTGGTCATGCCTTGCCTTTTGAATGACAAATTGTCGCTCTGGGCGGCGCGCAGCGTCGAGCCGTTACGCGGTTTGGCAAAACCGCGTAACCCACTACACAGCCTGCGCCAGCTTCTCGGCTCGCTCGGCGGCGGCGAGTGCCTCGATCACGGTGCCGAGCTGATCGCCCAGAAGGACGCCGTTGTAGGTGGAGTTGAAGCCGATGCGGTGATCGGTCACGCGGTCCTGGGGCTGGTTGTAGGTACGGATCTTCTCGGAACGGTTGCCATGGCCGATCTGGCTCTGGCGCTCGGCACCGAGCTCGGCCTGCTGCTTCTCGAGCTCCATCTCGTACAGACGGGCACGCAGCATCTGCATGCAGACCTCGCGGTTCTGGATCTGGGAGCGCTGCTCCTGCGACTGCACCACGGTGTTGGTGGGCAGGTGGGTAATGCGCACGGCGGAGTAGGTGGTGTTAACGCACTGACCGCCAGGGCCGGAGGCGCAGTAGGTGTCGATGCGCAGGTCGGACTGGTTGATCTGGACGTCGATCTCCTCGGCCTCGGGAAGCACGGCGACGGTAGCCGTGGAGGTCTGAATGCGGCCCTGGGACTCGGTCTTGGGGACGCGCTGGACGCGGTGCACGCCGGACTCGTACTTCATGACGGAGTAGACGCGGTCGCCCTCGACCTTGAACTCAATGGACTTAAAGCCACCGGCCTCGCTGGGGCTGGAGTCGAGCACGGTAGTCTTCCAGCCGCGCGACTCGCAAAAGCGCTGATACATCTTGTACAGGTCGCCGGCGAAGATGGCCGCCTCGTCGCCACCGGCGGCGGAGCGGATCTCGACGATGGTGTTCTTGTCGTCGTTGGGGTCGCTCGGGATGAGCATGTACTTGATGTCTTCCTCGAGCTGGGGAAGCTTGGCCTCGTTTTCGGAGATGTCCATCTGGAGCATCTCCTTCTCATCGGCATCGGTGGTATCGTGCAGCATTTCCTTGGCAGCCTCGATGTCATCGAGCGCGCCGATGTACTCGCGCGAGGCGGCGATGAGGTCGGACTGGTGCGCGTATTCCTTGTTGAGACGCGTGAACTCCTTGATATCGGAGGCGACGGCCGGGTCGGAAAGCTTCTTCTCGAGCTCCTCGTAGGCCTTGATGATCTTTTCGAGCTTGTCGCGCATGACGGACTCCTTTATATGCGTGAAGGTGAAAATCGGCAGAATTGATGGGGCGCGGGGCGCCGCTGCGGGGGTAAGCCCGGCTAGAACATGTCGATCCTCAGATACATGCGCATCCCTTCGCGTATGGGGTACATAGTTGCGGTCTAACCCATACATGATAGCGTGCGCAGGCAAACCTGCATATAACCCGCACGGAATCCGACAAAGGGACAGTCCCTTTGTTGGATTCTAGAGCGTGTGGAGCAGAGCGATGAAAAAGCGGACACCCTGAAGGTAGACTCGGCGGGTAATGCGCTCGTTGGTGCCGTGGACGCCTCGGTCGCACTCGTCATCGTCGACCACAAAGGCCGAGAAACGAATGCACTCAGGGCAAATGCGCTGATAGTTGGCAGCGTCGGTCGCGCCGATCACGGTCGAGGGGACGATGCTGACAGGAGCCCCGCCCGTCGCACTCGGTCCGTTTTCCTCCGTCCCCTTTGGATCACGGAAATAGCGGGCGGCGATGGCGCGAACGGCCTCGAGCCCCGGTCCACCGACACGCGGAGACGGCGAAGGCTCGGAGCTGCCGGGGCCCAGCTCCACTTCGACACAACCGGCAAGGTCCGCCCCGGCAACCGCCTCACGGCAGCGCGCCACAACGTCGACCACGCTCGTACCCTCGAGCATGCGGAAGTTAATGTTGGCCCACATATCCTGCGGCATTACGTTGGCGCCGGTGCTGCCACCCTCGATCTGCGTGGGCGCGCAGGTGGTCGTCACCAGCGGATAGAGCTTTTTGCTGGCGAGGCAATCGCGGACAATGGCATCCCCGTTGGCGGCAATTTCATCGGCCGTGTAGAGCCCCAACTCGACGAGTTGAGCGGCAAGCAAGTCGGTCACGCGCGTCGGCCACTCGATATCGCAGATTGCGGTGATGGCACGGCTGAGCACCTCGAGCGATGTGCCGCCGTAGGGGTTGGACGAATGCCCGCCCTCACTCTTCGTCTTGAGTATGATATCGGCGTAACCCTTCTCCGCGAGGTCGGCATGCATAAGCCAGCCCTCGCCCGCGCCATACTCGGCAGCCGAAACAATACGGTAGTCACCCTCGTCGATCAGATATTCAAGTTCAACGCCACGCTCCTCGAGCACACGACCGATCGCCCCCGCGCCGTACTGCGTGGTTTCCTCGTCCTGGCCAAAGGCGAGCAGCAGGGTACGCTTGTGCTCCCAGCCGTGCGCGAGCGCATACTCAACCGCCTCGAGAATGCCTGCGACCTGGTCTTTCATATCGATGGCGCCGCGACCCCAAATGTAGGTGTCGTCCACATGTCCGCTAAAGGGGGCATGCGTCCAGTCAGCCTCGGTGCCGGGTACCACGGGAACCACGTCCATGTGGCCCATGAGCATAATGGGCTTGAGGGCAGGGTCGGAACCGCTAAGCGTCACCAATAGCGAATGGTCGATAAGCTCGACCTTACCCGCCGTAAATACGTGCGGCCAAGCCTGCTGCATATACGCGCGCAGGTCGTCGAACGGCTGCCAGTTCACCGCCTCGGCATCCATACTCGAGATGGTCGGAAACGACAGCACGCGGCCCAGGCGCTCGCACGCACCAGCTTCGTCCAAATCGGCAAAATCATCCTCATGCGCAAAGAAGCGCCAAACCTCGGCCATGACATCCTTTCGATTGTGATGACGAGGGCCGCCCCACGGGAGCGGCCCTGTCATGCAAACATTTGCGGTCGGTTACTTGTCCTCGAGATAACGCGAGAGGAACTCGCGGGTGCGCTGGTGTTTGGGGTTGCCAAAGAGCTCGGCCGGCGCGGCGTCCTCGAGCACCACGCCCTTATCCATAAAGACCACGCGGTCGGACACGGTTCGGGCAAAGGCCATCTCGTGCGTGACGACGACCATGGTCATGCCGTCGGCCGCGAGCTTGCGCATGACCTCGAGCACCTCGCCCACGATCTCGGGGTCGAGTGCCGAAGTCGGCTCGTCGAACAGCATGATCTGCGGATTCATGCACAGGGCGCGTGCGATGGCTACGCGCTGTTTTTGACCACCGGACAGGCGGCCCACGGCGGCGTGCGCGAACTTTTCGAGTCCCACGCTCGTCAGATGCTCCATCGCAATTTTTTCAGCCTCGGCCTTGCTCATCTTTTTGAGCATGACGGGCGCAAGCGTGCAGTTGTCGAGCACGTCCATGTTGTTGAACAGGTTAAAGCCCTGGAACACCATGCCGATGTCCTCGCGGAGTTTATTGATATTGCAGCGCTCGGCCGTAAGGTCCTGGCCGTGGAACCAGATGTGGCCCGCGTCCGGGGTCTCGAGCAGATTGAGGCAGCGCAGGAAGGTCGACTTGCCCGAGCCCGAGGCGCCGATAATGGTGACGACCTCGCCGGGGTTAACGGACAGGTCGATGCCCTTGAGTACCTCGAGCGAGCCGAAGCTCTTGCGCAGGCCCTCAACGCGGATGAGCGGCTCATTGGTCTGTGCGGCGGCCGCAACGCCGGTAGTGGCGGTATCTGCCATGATGATTCTCCTCGTCTTAAGCCTAGTTAGAGCTGGGCAGCGTGGCCGGAGCCTCGGCACCGAGCTTTTTGCCAAAGGCTTCGAGCAGGCGGCTCGCCACGAGCGTCAGGATCAGGTAGACCACGAGCGCCACGCAGTAGACCTCCATCTGGCGGTAGTACACGCCGGCGACCGTGGTAGTAGCGTACATAAGGTCGAACACGCCGATGACCGAGAGCACCGACGAATCCTTGATGTTGATGATGAGCTCGTTGGTGAGCGCCGGAATCGCATTTTTAATGCCCTGGGGGAACACGACTTTGCGCATGGCCTGCCACTGCGACAGGCCCAGCGATCGCGCCGCCTCGGCTTGGCCGGGATCGATGGACTCGATGCCGCCGCGCAGGACCTCCATCATGTAGGCGGTGGAGTTAAGCGAGATGGTGACGAGGCCGGCGGTAAAGGTGCTCCAGATCTGGTTGGCCTGGGCGGTCTCGAAGCCCATGCCGCGCAGAACGGTAAAGCCCGCGTAATAGATAAGCAGGCCCTGGACCATCATGGGCGTGCCGCGCACAATGGTGGAGTAGACGGTCGCGAAGCCGCGGCCGATACTCTTAAAGAAACGCACCAAGTCGTTGTCCACGCGGTCGAACGTCTGAATGCGCAAAAACACAAAGAGCAGTGCCAGGAAGAAGGCGATGACGGTGCCGAAGGTGGCAAGCGCGATGGTGATTTCGATGCCGCGGATGAAGAAGTCGCCGCTCTTGTAGGTCATGTAGACCAGGCTCGACAAAAAGTCGCTGGGGTTGGAATCCGAGACAATGCTCACCTGCACCAGGTCGATAAACGACATGATGCAGCGGTCCACGAAAAAGATCGCTGCGATGGCGACCACAACATAGCTACCCAGGCGCGCGCCGCGGCGGAAACGCTCGGAGGCGAACGGCGACTTTTCGCGATAGTCGTTCCAGTGCATGAGCTTGGTGACGAGTGCCGCCGCCGACACGACGACCCAGGCCCACAGGATCGCCCAAAGGCAGTCCTGGAAGATGCCAGTGGGCGCCAAAAAGCTCAGCGGCGTGGGGTTGCGCTGGCTAAACGCCAGGCCAAGCGCCGCGATGACGCTCGTGCCCAGGTATACGTAACGGTGATCGGCCTTGATAAAGGAGGCCAGGCGATTGACGGTTTTCATGCTGCCTCCCTATGCCGGCTGACGGTCGAGGCACGCGTCCCACATTTGGTCGCGCTCCTCTTGGCTAATGCCCTTGAGTGTCTTGTCGATGAGCTTAAGCAGTTTGTCCGAGCCCTTGCGGCAGCCGACGTTTGCCGCGACCTCCTGCTTAAAGCCCTCGCCTTCGGCAAAATGAATGGGAACGATGCCCGGGTTTTGAGCCATATAGCCCTTCTCGTTCTCGGTGTTGTAGGTCACGGCGTCGCAGGTGCCCTGCAGCAGGTTCGAGAACACCGTGGGGACGGAGTCGACCGGGTTTTTGTGCACAACGCCCGGGATCTCGTCGATGACGGTGTCGAGCATGGTGTCCTTTTGGCCGAGCACCGTGGCACCGCTAAAGTCGCTAAGCTTGGTGGCGTTTTGGTAGGGCGAGCCCTCTTTTACGAATAGGCCAAAGTAGCCAATGAAGTACGGGTCGGAGAAGCCGACCGACTCTTCGCGCTCGGGCGTGGCGCTCATGCCGGCGATGATGAGGTCGATTTGGCCGTTGTTGAGCGAATCGATAAGGCCCGAAAAGCTCTGCTTGACGGCAACGGGCTCGCCACCGAGGGCCTTGCAGACGATCTTGGCGATCTGCACGTCGTAGCCATCGGCATAGGCGCCCTGCACGTTGTCGATGGGGATGGTGTACTCGCTGGCTTCGGAGACCTGCCAGTTGTACGGGGCGTAGGCCGCCTCCATGCCGATACGGATCTTGTCCTTGCCGATCACGGAATCGGACAGGTCGTCGCGACCGCCGCCCGTCGTGGGCTGAACTACTTCCAGCGTGGAGGGACGCTGGCAACCGGCAAGTGCGCCGGCGACGACAGAAGCGCTCGCAGCGAGAGCATTACCCAAAAAGATGCGACGGCTGCATATCGGCTGGACATGCATGCCGCGCTGTTGTCGAGATTGCATCTGATGCCTTCCCTATTTCGTTTTGCTGACAATAAGACAGGATATACGCCAGCGACCAGCAGCGCAGTACAAGCTCGAAAAATTAATAGACACACGGTAGTCATTGGGAGCGTCGATGTTTTGGCAATGCCAGCGAGCGCCGCCCAGAGCAAACAAGTTGGCATGAAAAAGGCAAGGCATAGACCTTCTGGTCATGCCATGCCTTTTGAATGACAAATTGTCGCTCTGGGCGGCGCGCAGCGTCGACCGGCCCGCCGTTCGTCAGAACGGCGGAACCTCTAGAGCAAGGTGACGCTAAAGCTACGTTTGTCGGTAGCGCCGGGAGCCAAGGTGATGGTGTTGACCTTGTGCTCAAAGACGTCGTCCTCGGTGTCCATGGTGGTGTGACCGGTCCAGGGCTCGAGCGCCACAAACGGGGCGTCGTTGGCGGCAGACCACACGCCAATGTACTTAAAGCCCTCAAAGTCGATCTTGACGCCGTGGCCCGACTTGCGGCCGCGCAGCGTGAGCGTGGAGCCCGGGGTATCGGTGAACATGATGGCGTCGTTATCGAAGCTGCGGTGCGTGATGGGCAGCACGTCCGAGTTATCGGGAGCCTTGTAACTGCCCTCGAACGTCATAAGACCGTCGGGCGTGATGATGGGAGCCTCATTAGTCCAAGCCTCGGTAAACGCCAGCTCGTAATCCTCGAATGCCTCGTCCTCGGCACCGGGAGCCGGTACGTTAAACGCGGGGTGGCCGCCCACCGAGAACGGCAGGTCCACGTCGCCGGTATTGGTGACGGCAAAGGTCTGGGTAAGTGTGGCGTCACCAGTCAGGGCATAGGTCATGTTGAGCTTAAAGTGGAACGGGAACGCCTTGAGCGACTCGGGCGTGTCGGTGATCTCGTACGTTACCGAGGAGCCGTCCTCCGAAACCTCGACCAGCTTGTGTTCGACGATGCGCGCGAGTCCGTGGCGCGGCATCTCGCAGGTGCCGGCCGCAGACGTCGCCGTGTTGTTGCGCAGCGAGCCCACAATGGGGAACAGGATGGGCGCATGCTTGCCCCAAAAGGCGGGGTCGCCCTGCCACAGATACTCGTTGCCGTTGAGGGCAAGGCTCGTGAGCTGGGCACCCATGGAATCGATGGCCGCGGTGAGGCCGCCGCGCTTGATGGTAGTGACAGTAGACATGCTACTTCCTCCAAAAGTAAACAATAGTGTCGAGGGCTATTGTCCCACTCTTGGCGGCGGGACGGGACGGCAGGCGATTATTGAGTAGCCATAGCGGAATGAGCGGCGAGTGCCTACTGGGTATCCACGTAAAGGTCGAACCTGCCCTGCGGTGTGGTGTCGACCGTGTCGGGCGCCTGTGAGTTAAAGCTCACGGGGACCATGCGCTTTGAGGCACGGAAGCGCGTGCCGTCGGTGGCGACGGGCGGTTCATCGACGGTGAGCTCGTAGTCGCCGGGCTTGAGCTCGATGCCGTCACCAGCGGAATTGACGTATTGATACTCGTCAATCGTCTGCCCTTTGAGCGTGCGCCCCACGATATGGATGAGCATTTGGCTGTCGCCGCGCGCGGTGTCCCACGTCGCGCCGTCCTTGACCTCGACCGACACATGTACCGAGCGCGTGCGGCTGAGCGATTGCTCGACAGACATCTCGACCTTGGCGGCGTCTTTTCGCTGTTGTTCGACATGGCTCCAGACGTTTCCAATTACCGAGCATGCGATAACGCCGGCCATAAAGGCGATAAGGATGGGGCCAAGCGGCGAGCGACGTCCTGCATCTTCCTCGCGAGACAGATTGGGGCGACGTGTGGGTGCGGGCGCCTGAGCGCCCTGCGAGGGCACGTCGAGAATACTGAAGGATGCCGTGCTGTCGGGGTCGATAGTGTGACGCGGCTGCGGGGTCTTTGCCGGCGAGATCGACATGTCGGCTGGCTCGCCGAGCGTGGCCGTAGCGTCGGCCTTGGCCTCGTCTGCCTCGGCCTGGGCCCAGGCTTGTTCGAAGGTCAGAGGCTCGACGGGGTCGAGGGCGGCGTCCGAGTCGGCGGCGACGTCGTTGCCGGTCTCGTCCTCGTCGCTCGACACGTCACGCGGCGTGGGTTCGTCCCACTCCTCGTCCGGAGCCTCACCCTCGCTATACCACCATTCAAAGTTATCGATATCCATACGGGGCGCCCCTTAGGCCTCGCAAATAAACACTTGCTAGCCTTATACCCTCAGATGACGCGGAAGCTCACCCGCGCCAAACACGAAAACCGTCACAACATTCGACGCTTTTCTTCGATTTCGAGATTTTCATCGAATGTTGTGACGGTTTGGGCGACTGGCCGGCAGCGCAATGTGACAAAGGGACTGCCCCTTTGTCACATTCTGCTAGAGTTGCAGGGATTGAATCCCGCTTATTCATGCGACATTGGAGTGACAACCTTGACCGCCGCAACCACGCCTAAAAGAAAGTCAACCGCCGCCGCGCTCTCCCCCGCGCGCACCAAGCTCTGCCTGGCGCTGCTCGTGCTGTTGGGATTCTCGCTCGGCTGCTCCGAGTTCGTGGTCATCGGCATCGAAAGCGACTTGGCAACGGAACTCGGCGTATCACTTGCCACTGCGGGCCAGCTCATCAGCGTGTTCGCGCTCGTCTACGCCATCGCTACGCCGACGCTTGCGCTCAGCACGGGCCGTTTTCGCCGCTACCAGCTGCTCGTGTGCTATAGCATCGTCTTTGTGCTTGGCAATTTGTTTATGGCACTGGCGCCCAACTTCCAGGTGCTCTTTATCTCGCGCATTGTCCTGGGCTCTGTCTCGGGTGCGCTGCTCGCCGTGGGCGTGACGTACATCCCTGAGCTTCTGTCCCCACAGCAAACTTCGCTTGCCATCTCGGTAGTATATGGTGCGTTTTCCGTGGCGATGGTCTTTGTGACCTCGATCGGTAAGTTTGTGGCCGACACGCTCGACTGGCACGTTGCCATGTGCGGCGCGCTGACCTTTGCCGTTTTGATCTGCGGAGCGCTCGTGGCGTTTATGCCGCGCGCTGGGCAAACCGACGAGCCCGCCACCTTTCGCGAGCAGGCGAGTCTGCTGCGCGAGCCGAGTATCATCACCGGCATGCTTATCTTTTTGTTTGGCGTGGGCTCGGTCTATGTGTTCTACGGCTACGTGACGCCTTATCTTGAGCAGGTGCTGGGCATGGGCACGGTCGAAGCCAGTACCACGCTTATGGCCTACGGCGTGTTCTGCCTGATCTCGAACATCCTGGGCGGATGGATCGATGCGCGCTTTGGCATGAAGGCGCTGCTTGTGACGTTTGTGCTGCAGGCGGTGGCATTGTTTGGGCTGTTTGCCGTAGGCGCTGCCATGCCGCTCGCACTTGTCTTTGTCTTTAGCCTGGCGATGCTCATGTACCTGTTCTCGGTGTCGTGCATCACGCACTTTATGGACGTGGCTCGCAGCCGCCATCCCAAATCGATGGTGCTCGCGAGCTCGGTAGAACCCATGGCGTTTAATGTCGGCATTTCGTTTGGCACCGCAGTGGGCGGCGCCGTGGTAAGCAGCATTGGTATTGCGTACGTGGGCGCAGTGGGCGCCGCGTTCTCGCTTGTGGCCTGGGCGCTCACGCTGGTGACGATTAAGTTGGCTCGCTGGGAGCGCAAGCGGGCGAGGGTGCAGGCGTAGATGCGATACTCGAGCTCGATGATGGCGATCGAAAGGAAACCACATATGCAACGTGTACTGTTTATCTGTTATGGAAATATCTGCCGCTCGACGATGGCTGAGTCCGTGTTTACCGAGCTCGTGCGCCGCGCTGGGCGCGAGGCGGAGTTTGCCATTGATTCCGCCGCGACATCGACCGAGGAGATCGGCAATCCGCCGCATCGTGGCACCGTTGCCAAGCTGCGCGAGGTCGGGATTCCCGTCGTCGCCCATCGTGCACGCCAGGTGCGTCGCGCGGAGTATGGCGACTGGGATCACATTGTCTATATGGATGCCGAGAACGCGCGTGGCCTGCGTCGCATCTTTGGCAAGGACCCCGATGGCAAGATCTCGCGCCTGCTCGATTGGACCGATCGCCCCGGCGACGTGGCCGATCCCTGGTACACCGGCAACTTCGATGCCACCTACCGCGATGTGCTCGCCGGCTGCACGGCCATGCTCGAGCAGCTGTAGGCAAGCGAGGTCGCGGGCCACGCCTTTGTCGCATCGGGAACTGGCCCTAGACCGGCTTGACCTCCAGCTTTATCCCCTCGGCGCAGGAGTCGCCCAAAACATCCGAAAGGGCCCAGATCGCATATAGCGGCAAATAGAGAACCGCTCCGTTGCGCTCAACGTTGCCTCTCGAGAAAACAATCCCGAGCCTTACGCCATATTCAGCCGTATCAAGCACATGACCGAGCGCAGCGTGCGCGTGGTAATAGGAGCCCGATTTAACCTCGATCGGAACAGCCGTCCCATCCGGTCCATCGACCACAAAGTCCACTTCACCGCGCTTTTTTGTCTGATAGTAGTAAAGCTGGCGGTTTTGGGCAGCCAGCTGCTGGGCCACCACGTTTTCGTAAATGCCGCCCAGATTGGGCTCCTTGCTATCAAGATACGCCGCTTGGGCGACTCCAACGGGGTAGCGCGCCATCAACATGCCCGTATCCGATTGATATAGCTTGAACTGCGATGGCCGTGCCGTCTTGAGCAGGGGCGATTTTGGCTCGGTTACGATATCGGCTTTGAGAGCAACGCCGGCATCGACAAGCCATACAAAATCTCGCTGATACTTCTCGTAGTGAGCCTTGGGGTCAATGGAATTGAGCACGAAACGCTTGTTTTCGCCCTCGAGCATAATAGGGAGCTGATCGTAGATGCTCTGCACCTGAAGGGCTCGCCCGCTTGCATACTTGGGGATATCCCGCCGGTACTGTTCGTTGAGCTCTGACTGTAGCTGACGAACAGAGGCAAGGTCGCCCTGCGTGTCAAGGAAACGCTGCACGACCTCCGGCATTCCGCCGACAACGGTATAGGTCCTGAAGTTTGCCATCATCGCGTCATGAATGTAATCAGGAATGGGCCTCTCGCTGATGCACGCGTCACGTATCGTTTGGCGAGCCCCCTCGCTCACCCCGATTGCCCAGCAAAACTCCTCAAAATCGAGCGGGAACATCCTAAGCTCGTGGACATACCCCACGGGATAGGACCTGACGCCCTTGAACTGAGTCCCGAGCATTGACCCCGAAAACGCCCAACGGCACCTCCCGTCCTCAACAAGGAACTTTGCCATCGTCATGATGTCGGGGGCTTCTTGGACCTCATCGATAAACACGAGCGTTTTGCCTGGTGCAATCGACTTTCCCGAAAGAAGCGTCACCCTGCTGATGAAATCATCGGCATCCCGCGCCTCGAGAAGAGCATCTTTTGCCTGGCGGTTTTCCATGAGGTTAAGCTCGATGTAGGTTGCATGGTTGGCTTTGCCAAATGCGCGAATCGAATAGCTTTTGCCGATCTGGCGAGAACCCGTAATGAATAAGGCCTTTTGCTCGGCAGACTTCAGCCAATGCTCCAGTTCTGCCGCTATTTTCCTGCGCAGCATAGGCTCTCCCCTCAGTGTCATCAAATGAAATGCAAAGTTTTATACGCTTGATTATCGATGAAACGCAGAATTTTTAGAACCTAAAATCGGATGAAATGCAGAGATTTGAGATTACAAGCATAATAGAAGGGGCACCACCGGCGAATGTGACAAAAGAACTGTCCCTTTGTCACATTGCGCTCAGCTACTCGTCAACGATCTCGGCAAGCCAGACGTTCAGCGTATCGACCTCGGGGCAGCAGAACTTTGCCGTACCGGGCTCGTTGCCAGGCACGGTTCCGCCGTAGCGCAGGATATCGATATAGGGAAAGCCCACATGGCAGGCCATGGCGCACATCTTGCCGCGATCGCGGTCGAAGTCAAAAACGTCGCCCGGCTTGTGACCGTGGTGGCAGCGGCATGTGCCCAGCTGGTCAACGCAGCTAATGCGAATACGTGGGCGCTTGCCACGCGGTGCGCCGAGCGGCTTGTTCTCGCCCGTGGCCTCGGTGCCGCTCTCGTCGGCGTTACTCATGGTCGATCACATCCAGGCAGGCCTCGATGGGCAGGCCGGCGGACTTATCCTCCTGGTCGGCATTGCGCTCGATGAGCTCCGCTACCACACGCATGGCATCGCTCGTCGCGCGTTGCAGGCTCCAACCGGCCATAACGCGGCCGACAAGCACCGCCGAGAACGTGTCGCCCGTGCCCGGGAAGTAGACCGGTATCAGGTCGAAGGGAATCGTAAAGTACTCCCCCGCCACATGGTTGTAACCGATGACGACATTCGCACCGTCGACCACAGCACTCGTAATGACCACCGACTTGGCGCCCAGGACACGCACGGCATCCACAAGAGCGCGGCCCTCATCAGGCGTGATTTGCTCGGCAATGGGCGTATCGGTGAGCAGGCATGCCTCGGTGTAGTTTGGCACCGCATAGTCAGCGCACTCGAGCAGGCTGCGCATGAGACCGATCGTGGACTCGGGCACGCCGGCGTAGAGCTTGCCGTTGTCGCCCATGATGGGGTCGACGAACACCTTGGTGCCCTTTTGCGCACGGCGATGGCAAAAGTCCGAGATGATGCGCGTCTCTTCCTCGGTCACGATAAAGCCGGTCGAGATGGCGTCGAACTCAAACCCGAGCTCCTCCCAGATAGCGAGGCTCTGGCGCACGTACTCGGTGGTGTCATGGATGTAGAACTTGGGATAGTTGAGCGTATCGGACACAAGTGCCGTCGGCAGGTTGTGGATACGGTAACCCATGTGCGACAGCACCGGCAGCATGGCGGAAAGCGCGACCTTGCCGTAGCCGCACATATCGTTGATCAGCAGCAGCTGAGTGTTCTTCATGAGAGTCCCCCTTGGGTCGGGCGCGGCACGATGGCGCCATAGTGCAACTAAGTGTAGCGCAGGGGACGTTGTGAACGGGCGCTGGCGCCGCGGAGGACGAATTGTTGCGGAAAGGTTTCGGAAATGAGAGAGCAGCCTGTCCCCTGCACCAATCCCTTGACAAGAAGTGTCCCCATCTACCGGCACAAGAGGAACGTCCCAAGTGCCAAAACGACTAGTCGGGCAACGCCGATGTTTTGGCAAAGTCAGCGAAAGCCCGCCAGAGCGAGCAAGGTGCCTTGAAACGAGGCGGCATTGACCTTCTGGTCATGCCGCCGAAGTTGAAAGGTAGATTGCCGCTCTGGCGGGCTTGCAGCGTCGAGCCGTTACGCGGTTTGGTAAAACCGCGTAACCACTAGTTTGGTACCTTGACATTTATTTCTCACGCTCCTAGATTAGTTAGGCACAAAACAATTCATCTACCTAACTAAAGAAAGGAGCGAAGATTAGATATGTGTGTTGAACCACACGCCCATCCGCATGAACCCGGCGACGACCCCTCGCAGCCGGCAGACGAGCCCGAGACTCAGTCCAAGGAGGACCGTCTCGCCAAGAGAATCCTCCATGGGCTGGGGTTTTGCGGCCATTACATGCATTTTCACGGCGGCGGCATATCTGGCAAGGCGCCCATCGTCTGCCTGCTCGCCAAGCAGCCGACCGGCGAGCTGTCCCAACAAGAGCTCGGCATGCACTTCGACCTCAAGCCGGGGTCCCTTTCCGAGATTCTGTCCAAGCTCGAACTGGGCGGTCTTATCGAGCGCAGTCGCAATCCCAAAGACCGTCGGCAGCTCACCATCCGCCTGACCGATGCGGGATGGGAAAAGGCCCGCGTTGAGCAGGCAGCCCACATTCGCTTTAGAGAGCAGGCCTTTAGTGCCCTCACCCACGACGAGCGCGAGGACCTCGCCGAAATGCTCGAGAAAATCCGTGTAACCTGGGAGGAACTGGATGATTAAAACCCTCATGGGCAGCATCCGCGACTATATGAAAGTCACTGTTGCCACGCCATTGCTCGTGCTTGGCGAGGTGCTCTGCGAGATGCTGATTCCATTTATCACCGCCAACCTGATCGATGCCATCAAAGACGGCGCCACCGTAGCCGAGATGCTTCCCACCGCGGGCTTTTTGGTGCTCATCGCGCTGACGTCGCTTGCTTTTGGCGCCGCTGCCGGCGTCACCTGCAGCCATGCGAGTTGCGGCTTCGCTAAGAACCTGCGTCACGACCTGTTCTACAAGATCCAGACGTTCAGTTTTGCCAACATCGATGAGTTCTCAAGCTCCTCGCTCGTCACGCGCCTGACCACCGATATCAACAACGTGCAGCAGGCCTTTATGATGATCATCCGTATCGCCGTGCGCGCGCCGCTGGTATTGATCTTCGCCTTTACCATGGCATTTATCATGGGCGGCAGCGTCGCCATGGTCTACCTGGTCATCATTCCGCTGCTGGGCTTTGGGTTGTTCTTTATCATCTTTAAGGTGCGCCCCATCTTCTCGCGCGTGTTCCACAAGTACGACGCCCTTAACGAGTCCGTTGAGGAAAACGTCACCGGCATGCGCGTAGTTAAGAGCTATGTGCGCGAAGACTTTGAGAAGGAGAAGTTCGCGACCTCTGCGCGCGACGTCCAGATGGACTTCACCCGCGCCGAGAAGCTGCTTGCCCTTAACAACCCCATGATGAACATCTGCGTCAACGGCGCGTTTGTCGTCATCATCTACCTGGGCTCCAAGCTCATCATCACGAGCCAGGGCACGCTGTTCGACGTGGGCCAGCTCTCCTCGATCTTTACCTATGGCTTCCAAATCCTCATGAGTCTGATGCAGCTGTCGATGATCTTTGTCATGGTGACCATGGCCGACGAATCGGCACACCGCATTACCGAGGTGCTGGCCGCCGAGCCCACGATCGCCGATCCCGCCGAGCCCGTGCTCGAGGTTGCCGACGGTTCCATCGACTTTGACCACGTGAGCTTTAAGTATTCCGCGCATGCGAAGCGCCAGGCGCTCGACAATATCGACCTGCACATTAAGAGCGGCGAGACCATCGGCATCATCGGCGGCACCGGCTCGGCCAAGTCCACGCTCGTAAACCTCATCGCCCGTCTGTACGACACCACCGAAGGTACCGTGCGCGTGGGCGGCGTGGATGTGCGCGACTACGACTTGGACGCTCTGCGTCACCAAGTGGCCATGGTGCTGCAGAAAAACGTGCTGTTTAGCGGCACCATTGCCGAGAACCTGCGTTGGGGCGACCCGAACGCCACCGACGAAGAGGTCCGCGAGGCGGCACATCTGGCCTGCGCCGACGAGTTTGTCGATGGCTTCCCCAAGGGCTATGACACCTGGATCGAGCAGGGCGGCTCCAATGTCTCGGGCGGTCAGAAGCAGCGCCTGTGCATTGCGCGTGCCCTGCTGCGTCGCCCCAAGATCTTGATCCTGGACGACTCCACCAGCGCCGTCGACACCAAGACCGACGCCAAGATCCGCGCGGGGCTGGCAAGCTATCTGCCCAACACGACCAAGCTCATCATCGCCCAGCGCATTAGCTCCGTGCAGGACGCCGATCGCATCATCGTCATGGAGGGCGGCCGCATCGCGCAGATCGGCAACCACGATGAGCTGCTCAAGACGAGCGAGATCTACCGTGAGACCTTTACCTCGCAGAACAAGATGTCTGCCGAGGGCGAAGAGGCCGTCGAAGCCGACACCGAGGCATCCGCAACACAAGCTCAGACCCAGGAAGGAGGCGAGGCACATGAGTAAGGCAACGACCGCCGAGCGCGCGCTCAACCGCAAGGGTGGCACCATGTCGCGCCTCATCAAGACGCTCTTTGGCTTCTACCCCGTGCTTTTGCCCCTCGTCGTCGTCGGCGTGGTGCTCTGCGCCATCATCAACTCCATCGGCGCGACCTTCCTTCAGAGCGCCCTGCAGATTATTAGCGAATCGTGGCAGTCGGGCGATTGGGAAGCTGCACAGCCCAAGATCGCACAGCTCGTGACCACCCTCGCCTGCATCTACGGCGTCGGCATCCTGTCCTCGCTGTTCTGGAACCGCGCCATGGCCATCGTCACGCAGGGCTCGCTCGAGAAGCTGCGCGAGAAGATGTTCAACCGCATGCAGGACCTGCCGATTCGCTACTTCGACACGCACCAGCGCGGCGACATCATGAGCCACTACACCAACGACATCGACACGCTGCGCCAGATGATCAGCCAGTCGCTGCCCAACCTGCTCATGACGACCATCGTCATCGTCACGGTGTTCTTTATCATGCTGTACTACAGCGTTTGGATGTGCCTGGTCATTGTGGCAGGCGTCGCCTTTATGACCTTTATGACCAAGCTGCTCGGCTCCAGCTCCGCGCGCTTCTTTATTGCGCAGCAGACCGAGCTCGGCGTTGTCGAGGGCCATATCGAGGAAGTCATGAACGGCCAGAAGGTCGTCAAGGCATTCTGCCACGAGTCTGCCGCCGAGGCCGATTTTGACGAGCGCAACGAAAAGCTCTTCGAGGTCTCGCAGAAGGCCAACATGTACGCCAACATCCTCATGCCCATCCTTATGAACCTGGGCAACCTGCTCTACGTGCTGGTCGCACTGGCAGGCGGCATTTTCCTGGCGCTGGGCGTGCCCAACCTGAGCATCTCGGGCATGGCACTGTCCATCGCCGTCGTGGTGCCGTTCCTCAACATGACCAAGCAGTTCTGCGGACAGATCGGCCAGATCTCGCAGCAGATCAACGCCGTGGTCATGGGCCTCGCCGGCGCCGACCGTATCTTTGAGCTCATCGACGAGAAGCCCGAGGCCGACGAGGGCTATGTGACGCTCGTCAACGCTCAGGTGAACCCCGACACCTGGCAGCTCGAGGAGGCCGACCACCACACCGGCATGTGGGCGTGGAAACATCCGCACCGCGCAACCGGCGAGATCGAGTACGTGCCGCTGCGCGGCGACCTGGTCATGGACAACGTCGACTTTGGCTACACGCCCGACCACGAGGTGTTGCACGGCGTGTCCGTGTTTGCCAAGCCGGGCCAGAAGGTCGCGTTTGTCGGCGCCACCGGTGCCGGCAAGACGACCATCACCAACCTCATCAACCGCTTCTATGACATTGCCGACGGCAAGATCCGCTACGACGGCATCAACGTCAACAAGATCCGCAAGGCAGACCTGCGCCGCTCGCTGGGCGTGGTGCTGCAGGACGTGAACCTGTTCACCGGCACCGTGATGGATAACATCCGCTACGGCAACCTGGACGCCACCGACGAGGAGTGCATCGCGGCGGCCAAGCTCGCGGGCGCGGATGACTTTATCACCCGCCTGCCCGACGGCTACGACACCATGCTCACCGGCAACGGCGCGCAGCTGTCGCAGGGCCAGCGTCAGCTGATTTCGATCGCACGCGCCGCCGTCGCCGATCCGCCGGCAATGATTCTGGACGAGGCCACGTCGAGCATTGACACCCGCACCGAGGCTATCGTGCAGGCCGGCATGGACAAGCTCATGGAGGGCCGCACGACATTTGTCATCGCGCACCGCCTGTCCACCGTGCGCAACTCCGACGCGATCATCTGCCTGGACCACGGCCGCATCATCGAGCGCGGCAACCACGACGAGCTGATCGCCAAGCGCGGGTATTACTACCAGCTCTATACCGGAGCGTTTGAGCTGGAGTAGTTCGGCCCGCCGAGATGGCCGATTTGCTGCTCATTCGTCGGGCATGACCCTAAGGTCAATGCCCTCCTCTTTCGGGGCAAATCGACTCATCTCAACGACCCAAACACAATGCGCCGCAACGAATAAAGCCTCCGCAGCCACACGAGCTGCGGAGGCTTTTCTATGCCCTTTGTTACAAGCTTACCGTTCCTCGCGTTGCAGCCCGGCTGCCTCAGCTGTCTTTACGCGGTTCTTGTCGATGTACATGTTTTTGTCGGCCTGGGAAAAGAGCTCGCGCATCGTAGGCGGTTCGTCAAAATCACTGGAAAGCGCGTAGCCCACCGCATAGCTGATAGGCATGTCGGGGTGAGCCTCGGAATACTCGTTCACGTTCGCACGAACCCGAGCGAGACAGGACTCCACGGCAGCTCGATCGGCATCCCGCAGCACCGCGATAAACTCATCGCCACCGTCGCGGCCCACAAAGCAGGTCTCGGACGCCACGCACCCCAGCTGCTGGGCAAAAGAACGGATGTATTCGTCGCCCTTCTCGTGGCCGAAGTTGTTATTGACCGTATGCAGATTGTTAAGGTCGAAGACGCACACCGCAACGGGCGCCTCCGCGGAGACAGGCCGCTCCTGCCCCAAGATCTCCTCGCACTTGTTCTTGTTGGGCAGTCCCGTGGCTTCGTCGAGATAGACTTTGCTCTGCAGCTCGCGGTTGAGCGCGGCAGTGCGCACCGCGCGAACAAGTTCGACCGCAAAGGTCGCCACCAAGCCCACGATGTCGATGATCACCAAGCCCTCGAGATAGTTGAGCGCCGACGCCTTCTCCTGAGAGTAGTCCTCTGCGAGTCGCGTAGCATCGTCGCAAATGCCAAAGAACTCCTCGCTCATGGAGATGATGTCGGTGCTCTCGTAGCCGACTTCGCGCACGCGGCTAATCTCGGCGCAAAGCTCATCATAATAATTTGCAAGCTCGGTCATCTTTGCCTGATACTCATCGTCGTCGAGACGGACGAGGTTGAGGTCGTCACTTCCGTAACGCAAACCGTTGATGTATGAATCCACGGCTTTGAGCAGGTCATCTTGAGGCTGGCCCGCGTCCTCGAGCTTAACGATTCGCTGCGTGGTACCGCGCACCAGACCGGCGTAGTTGACCACGCGCGCCGTGCCCTGGATATCGGAGACGAGCAGCATAACATTAATGAAGAAGAAGATGAGAACTGCCGTGAGCACCATCATGAGCAGGCGCATCGCCCGACTGGCTTTCTTGGCGACAGAAGCATTCACAAGTTCACTCCTCAAATGACAAAAGTGCAGGTAGCACACAGTGTGCTGAAATTCACGTGAGGTCAACTCTACCAGATGATTTTTCTAGGACGGGGATTAAAGAATCATCGACACGATAGCTATTTGAGAAGTTGTGCCATAGCGTTGACGAATTTTTGGACTTGGAGGGTGGGCTCGAGCGGGTAGTGCAGAAAGACCGGCACCTCGCGGCCGCACAGGAACGGCACGCCCACAAAGGCTGGGTGCACCCCCGACCACGCTCCGCAGGTGAGCACCGCGTCGCCCTTTTCCTCCGCCTCGTTAAAGAGCGCAAAGTCAAAGCTGTCCACGTCGATCACGTCAACGCCGCCGTCGGCCAGAAGGTCGATGCGCAGACTGTCCATTGCGTCGTTGCCGTGACGGAGCACGCGCAGGCGCATGCCCTCTAAGTCGGCAACCGTGATGCGCGTCTTGCGCGCCAGCGGGCTCGTACGCGGCAGGTCGATATAAAACGGCACGTTAACGATGCGGAGCTTTTGGCAGGCATCACCCCAGCGTGGGGTCGAAAAACTCGACTGCACTACATCCACCTCGCGACCAAGGCTGCGCATGACGGATTCGCGCTCGTCATAGAGGTCGCTTACCGGCACGATCTCAAATCGCAGCGACGGTTCCAGATCGTGAATGTCCGACCACATCGACAGCGTTTGGCGCCCCGGGCACATCATCGACACGCCCAGACGCACGGCACCGCCATCGCCCGCCGCGCGTCTGGCACGGCGCAGCGCGTCCTCGGACTGCCGCATGATCGAGCGCGCGTCGTCCACCAGCAGGGCGCCGGCCGGCGTCACTTTAACGCCCGAGTGCGAGCGTTCGAACAGCATGATGCCAAACTCGGCCTCAAATCCCGACACCTGTTTGACGAGCGCCGGAGTCGACACGCGCAATTTTGCCGCCGCCCGTGAGAAGCTTCCCAGCTCCGCGGCGGCCGATATGGCCTCGAGTCGTCGATCGTACACGTCAATCTCCTGTTTCCAGACGCATGGCAATGAACTACCGAAGGGGGTCGTTTTGGCAGGTCACGCGCTCAATTGAGAAAAAACTGCATCGCACGGTGTAAACCTACAGTTAACGCCATTCTAACAAATATGCAATTCACCTGCGCAAATGCAAAGCATACGATAACCAGCGAAAACCACGTGGGTCGATTAATGGGAGCGACCCACCGGGAGGCACAAGAAGGGAAGTTCCTATGAGCAATTGGCTTAAGCTCGAGGGCGATGTCTGCGCCGTGACTGGCGCGCTCGGCGGTATGGGCGTCGAGATTTGCCGCGAGTTCGCCCGCAACGGCGCCAACGTCGTCCTGCTCGACCTGGACGAAGAGAAGGTCAAGGCCGCTGCCGCCGACCTCGCCGCTGAGTTTGGCATCCACGCCGAGGGTTACAAGATGAACGCCACCGACGAGGCCGAGGTTCAGGCTGCCGTCGACGCCACCATCGCCGACTTCGGCCGCGTCGACGTTCTCGTCAACACCGCCGGCATCCTGCGCTTCGCCGCCATGGAGGACCTGCCGCTGAGCGACTGGGAGCAGGTGCTCAACGTCAACCTCACCGGCTACTTCATCACCTCGCAGCGTTTTGGTCGCGAGATGATCAAGGCCGGCCAGGGCCGCCTGGTGCACATCTCGACCGTCGCCAGCCACTCCCCCGAGACGTTCTCGGGCGTGTACAGCTCCACCAAGGCGGGCGTCAACATGATGTCCAAGATGCTCGCCGCCGAGTGGGGCCCTTACGGCGTCCGCTCCAACTGCGTCGAGCCCTGCTTCGTTAAGACCCCGATGTCGGCCAACTTCTACGCCGACCCCGAGGTCGAAAAGAGCCGCAGCCGCCTGATCGCCACGCGCCGCATCGGCGAGGTTAGCGATATCGCCAACGCCGTCATGTTCCTGGCGTCCAAGCGCTCGGACTTTACCACCGGCGACGCCATCAAGGTCGACGGCGGCTTCTCCAACATGATGGGCGACCTCACCGCCAAGCCCGGCGGCCGTCGCGCCTATGCCGACAACTACCTCAAGAACAAGGGTGTCGAGCTTTGGTCCGATGAGTCCGGCGTCGCCAAGCCGACTGACCAGTAAACCAACCTAACAGGGAGGCCCGCGGATACGCCCGCTCCTCCCCCATATCGATTAGAAAGAGTCCAATGGCTTCCACCAACTCCAACAAGGGTCGCGCCGTCGTGCTTTCCGCCGCGTGCGTCACCATGTTCTTCATCAGCTCCATCGCGCTGTATTCCGTCGTGAGCAAGAACCTGCTCGCCGTCTACCCCGAGTGGTCCAGCGCTCTTACCTGGGCCTTCCCGGTCTTTCAGACCATCATGGCCGTGACGGGCATCTTCGCCGGCCGCATCTCCGATAAGATCGGCCCGCGCAACGTCGTGATCGCCGCCGCCGTGTGCTACGGCGTGGGCTGGTTCATGTCCGGCACCGTCACCGAGCCGTGGCAGTTCTACCTGTGGTTCTCGCTCGTCGCCGCCATCGGCAACGGCCTGGGCTACAACCCCGCGCTCACCACCGGCCAAAAGTGGTTCATCGACAAGAAGGGTCTCGCCTCCGGCATCACCCTGGCCGCTTCGACCGCCGGCCCCGCCGTGCTGTCCCCGGTGCTCGCCTCGCTGCTCATCCCGAGCCTGGGTATCTTTGGCGCCCTTAAGGCACTCGGCGTCATCTTCTTTGTGATGATCGCCGCCTCTGCCCTGTTCCTGAAGGCCCCCGAGGCCGGCTGGCTACCCGAAGGCTTCGAGGCCCCCAAGGGCGGCGCGCACGCCGGCACCTTCGGCGACCTCACCCCGGGCGAGATGGTCAAGACCCCGCGCTTCTGGGTCCTCATCATCACCTTCGCCTTTGCCGCCACCGCGGGCACCCTGCTCGTCGGCAAGGTTGCCTCCATCGCCGCCGTCCAGCTCTTCACCGACCCCACGAGCGCCGCAGCCGTCGCCCTCGGCGGCGTGGTCGTCTCCGTCAACACCTGCGCCAACCTGGTCGGTCGCCTGTCCTTTGGTCAGATCATCGACAAGCTCGGTGCCTACAAGTCGCTGCTCATCAGCCTTGTCGTCACCATCGTCGCCCTCGTCATCATGTCGATGAGCTTTACGCAGAGCATGTTCTTTGTGGCGCTCGCCCTGCTCGGCTTTAGCTTTGGCGCTCTGCTCGTCATCTACCCGCCGCTCACCGGTGGCGCCTTCGGTACCAGCAACATCGGCGTCAACTACGGCATCATGTTTTTGGGCTACGCCGCTTCCACCTGGATCAGCCAGCCCATCACCGCCGTGCTGTATCACGCCGAGGCCGGCAGCGCCGCCTACCAGCAGTCCTTCTACGGCGCTATTGTGATCGCCGCCATCGCCGTCGTGCTCACCGTCTACATGATGGTCTCCGACAGCAAGAAGAAGTCCGCCTAGTTTTACCGATGCGACAAAGGAACAGCCCCTTTGTCGCATTCCACCGGTCACCAGTATTAAGGAGTCGAAATGTCTGAGCTCAACCCCGTCCGCATTGCCGTTATCGGCGCCGGCGCCATGGGCCGCAACCACATCCGCTTTGTCACCGAGGAGGCCGAGGCCGAGCTCGTCGCCATCGCCGACGCCTTTGAAGGCGCCCGTGCCACGGCCGAGGCCGCCGGCGTGCCGTTTTACACCGATCCCGCCCAGATGATGGACGAGGTCAAGCCCGAGGCCGTCATTATCGCCACCCCCAACGACCTGCACCTGGGCGTTGCCCGCGAGGCTGTGAAGCGCAACATCGTGCCGTTGGTCGAAAAGCCGATCTCCAACGATCTCGAGGATGCCCAGGCCTTCGCCGCCGAGGCCGAGACCGCCGGCGTGCCCGTGCTCGTGGGCCAGCACCGTCGCCACAACCCCTTCGTCAACAAGGCCAAGGAGATCATCGAGTCCGGCGAGCTGGGCAAGCTCACCGTGTCGAGCTTCCACTACATGATCTATAAGAATGACGAGTACTTCGATGTCGAGTGGCGCCGCAAGAAGGGTGCCGGCCCGATCCTGGTCAACCTGGTTCACGACGTCGACCTGCTCCGCTATCTGCTGGGCGAGCCCGTTGCCGTCCAGGGTATGCAGTCCAGCGCCGCCCGCGGTTTTGAGACCGAGGACTCCGCCGTGGTCAACGTCCGTTTTGCCGATGGCGCGCTCGCGAGCATGACCATCTCCGACGCCACCGCCAGCCCCTGGAACTGGGAGGCCACCGCTCGCGAGGATCCGCAGTACCGCCCCTTCGACGCCGACGCCTACTTTATCGGCGGAACCCTGGGTGCCCTTTCGCTGCCCCGCCTGCACCAGTTCTCCTACGACGGCGCCTCCAACTGGCACAAGCCGCTGCAGATGGAGATTCCGGCCGTCGACCCGGCACTGCCGCACAAGATGCAGCTCAAGCACTTTGTGAAGGTTGTCCGCCGCGAGGTCGAGCCCGTCGTGACCCCCGCCGATAACGTCAAGACGCTCACGCTTCTCAACGCCATCAAGGAAGCCGCCGAGACCGGCCAGCTCGTCGAGCTGTAACGCCTTAGGGCGGACCGCGGCAGAAACCCCATGCCGAGCCCCTCGGCCCGCCACAAATATGCCCCTCTTTTTTGCCCCGCGAGCGGCCTCCCGCCCGCGGGGCATTTTGCTACCTTGACGACGATTTTTCTGGGGCGGGGGCTATTTTGCGCCTCAGCTTGGTTCGTCCGCCACGAAATGGGCCTATCTACTACGTTTAACCGATCGCCCTCAACCATGCCAAATTTCGCGAAGAAAAAACCGCAGGTAGACGGCTTGTCGATTTTCGGAAAAACCAGGTATGGTCGACCCATACGGTTCAAACGTAGTAGATAGACCGTTTTCGTGGCGCGGCCCCAAAAACAGTCTTTTGGGACGGGTGGTATCCTTGGTAGCCCTGTGTTGCAAACGCACCTTAAACGCAAGGAGTCCCATGGATCTTATCGCCCAGCTCGCCCGCGAGCTCAACCTTAAGGCCGCCAACATCGAGGCGGCCGTCAAGCTCATCGACGAGGGCAACACCATCCCCTTTATCTCGCGCTACCGCAAGGAAGCCACAGGCGGAATGGACGACGTCGCCCTGCGCGCACTCGACGAGCGCCTGTCCTACCTGCGCAATCTTGAACAGCGCAAAGAGGACGTCATTCTGCTCATCGACGCCCAGGGCAAACTCACGCCAGAGCTTGAGCAGCAAATTCGCGAGGCCACGCAGCTCCAGCGTGTCGAGGACCTCTACAAGCCCTACCGCAAAAAGCGCATGACTCGCGCGCAGAAGGCCCGCGAGGCAGGCCTGGAGCCGCTTGCCAACATGATCATCATGCAGGCCTCGGCCAAGGGCAGCGCGCTCGATGCCGCCGCGGCCTACGTCAACGAGGACGCCGGCTTCAACACGCCCGAAAAGGCGCTCGCCGGGGCGGCGGACATCGTGGCCGAGACGGTGGCCGAGGACCCCGAGAACGTCGCCGACCTGCGCGCCTTTACGCAGAACACCGCCGATATCGTCGTCGAAGCCACAGGCCCCGCCGAGAAGACCCCCTACGAGCCCTACTACAACTTTGACGAGCCGCTGCGCCGTATACCCAACCACCGCGTGCTGGCTATCGACCGCGGCGAGCGCGAGGGCAAGCTCCGCGTGCGCGTGAACGTCGACGGCGCCGCCGCCACGGCACGCCTCGGCAGCCGTTGGCCCCGACGCCAGGGCGTATTCGCGCCCGTCTTCGATGCCGCCATCGCCGACGGCTACAAGCGCCTCATGGCCCCCTCGCTGGAGCGCGAAGCCCGCGCCAAACTCACCGTCCGTGCGCAGACCGAGGCTATCAACGTCTTTGCCAAGAATCTCGAGGGCCTGCTCTCGGCACGCCCCGTCCGTGGCGCCCGCGTGCTCGCGCTCGATCCGGGCTACCGCACCGGCTGCAAGGTCGCCGTTATGGACGAGACCGGCAAGCTGCTCGACCACGGCGTGGTCTACCCCACCAAGCCGCGCCACGACGTCGCCGGCACCAAGCGCGAGCTCGCCCGCCTCGTCAAGAAGGACAGCGTCAACACCATCGTCATCGGCAACGGCACCGCCAGCCGCGAGACCGAGGAAGTCGTCTCGGAGTTCATTGCCGAGCAGGCGCCCAGCCTTCGCTACACCATCGTTAACGAAGCCGGCGCGTCGGTGTACTCGGCTTCCGAACTCGCCAGCCAGGAGTATCCCGACCTGGACGTCACCGTGCGTGGCGCCATGAGCCTGGGCCGCCGCCTGCAAGACCCGCTGGCAGAGCTCGTCAAGATCCCGCCCCAGTCCATCGGCGTTGGCCAGTACCAGCACGACCTTGACCAGGCCGAGCTTTCGCGCACGTTGGGCCATGTGGTGGAGGACGTCGTCAACCGCGTGGGCGTCGACGTCAACACCGCGAGCGCAAGCCTGCTGGGATACGTATCGGGCATCACACCGAGCGTAGCCAAGAATATCGTGGCCTACCGCGAGGAAAACGGAGCCTTTACCGATCGTCGCCAGCTCAAGAAGGTCCCCAAGCTGGGACCCAAGGCATATCTCAACGCCGCGGGCTTTTTGCGCATCAGTGGCGGCAAGAACCCGCTTGACGCGACAAGCGTCCACCCCGAGAGCTACGAGGTGGCGACGGCCGTCCTGGAGCGCGCCGGCGTTGCGGCAAGCGAGCTCAGCCGCGGCGGCGTGCCCGACATCGAGCGCCGTCTGGGCAGTATCTCGGCGCTGGCAAGCGACCTGGACTGCGGCACCCTGACGCTCATCGACATTGTCAACGAGCTCAAGAAGCCCGGTCGCGACCCGCGCGACGACGCGCCCGAGGTGGTCTTTAGCCGCTCAGCACTTTCCATCGATGACCTGGAGCCCGGCATGGAGCTCAAGGGCACAGTGCGCAACGTCGTCGACTTTGGCGCGTTCGTCGACGTGGGCGTGCACCAGGACGGCCTCGTGCACATCTCCAAACTGGCCAACCGCTTTGTCAAGCACCCCAGCGACGTGGTGCACGTCGGTGACACGGTCAAGGTGTGGGTCGAGAAGGTCGATCGCGACCGCAAAAAGATCTCCCTCACCATGGTGCAGGGAAAGTAAACCGCCAAAGCAGGGGTACCCCCTGTAGCGACGTGCAAAATCGCGAGTATTCTGCAATTTCCGCCGTTCCGAACGCCCCACAGAGACAATAACGTCAAAAACAGCCCCCGTTTTAGCGACATTAGAGCCAGAACGGGGGCTGTTCCGTGCTTCACCCAACTGGTAAAAGCCTTTACCTTGCTGAATACTCTCAATTTTGCACGGCGCAGGCAGGGGTACCTTTGCCCACGGCAGGATATGGAAGCCTATCGCCAACCTACTGGCAAGCTCGTGTCGGCAGCCCCGGCCTTTCCTTTGCCTAGCGCGACCCTCGCGAAGCGCGTGAGCGATAGGGAAAGGAAAGGCCGGGGCGAGCAGCCCGCGGCGTAGCCAGTGTTCGCGTTACGGCAGGATATGGAAGCCCAAAGCGGCGATATCCTTGGCAAAGCCGCGCACGGTGTCGAGCGAGACCTCGTACGGGTCGCGACCGATATTCTTGCGCTTGGCCAGGATGCTGTTGGGTACCGTGATAATCTGGCAACCGCAGGCCTCGGCCTGATAAATGTTGATGAGCTCGCGCGTGGACGCCCACAGGACCTCACAGTTGGGCTTGGCGGCGGCCTTCTTGACCGACTCCGTCATAAACGGAATGGGATCGACGCCGGTATCGGCGATACGGCCGGCAAAGAGCGAGATAATGGACGGCGTCTCGGTGTCAACGGCCTCGACCATCTCGTCGACCTGCTCGGGCGTAAAGATAGTGGTAACGTTGACCTTGATGTCGTCGGCCGAAAGCTTGCGCACCAGCTCGGCGGTGGACTCGCCCTTGGTGGTCACGCACGGAATCTTGACGTAGACGTTCTCGGCCCAGGTAGCGATCTCGCGCGCCTCGACCTCCATGGTCTCGACATCGTCGGCAAAGACCTCAAACGAGACGGATACATCGGTGATGTGGGCCAGGACCTCCTTGGCAAACGCACGGTAATCCGTCACGCCGCCCTTCTTCATAAGGGACGGGTTGGTCGTGAAACCCTGAACGTTGCCGTTCTCGTACATGTCGAGCATGCCCTCGAGGTTTGCACCGTCAGCGAACACCTTGATTGCCATCTGCCTGATTCCTTTCGTTAGCATACGGCCGATAAACTGCTAAACACTTTACCTACGTTTATCAAGGCGTGAGCTGCGGTTTTTTATCTTCTCGGCGAACGGTATAAACACCTCAGTATTTGGATTGATAAATCGGTTGAGCATGCAAAAGCAAAGAGTCGCAATTTGAGCAAACGTCAGAACGCGGGATTCATTAGATGAGGCCGAAATGCTGCATCGCTGTGACGGTGCCGTCGTGTGCGACATCATCAGTCACGTAGTCGGCGAGCGCCTTGACCTCGGGCATGGCGTTGCCCATGGCCACGGCCGTCTCGACAGCGGCGAGCATACCCAGATCGTTGCCGGAATCGCCAAAGCCAAAGGTGCGCGCGTTGCCGGTGCGACCCAGGTATTCCAGCGCTCGCGCCACGCCCACGCCCTTGTCGATGCCCTTGGGACTCAGCTCGCGATTCTGACCACCGGTGTTGCACAGCTCAAACTCGCGATCGATAAAGCCGTCATCGTTGGCCACGCGAGCCAAACTGGGCGCATTGAGGCCTACCTTGCCCACGCGCAGACGGCCGTCGACGCGCATTTCCTCGGCGCTGTGCACCACAGAAGTGCCGATCAGAGACGACCGCTCAATACCCGCGGGTTCCAGGGCAAAAGTAGCCACGTTGGTCTCGAAAAAGGCCTCAATCCCTGCCGCGGCCATACGGCGCGCAAGCTCCTCGATAACGTCCTCGTCAAAGCAGTCCTCATGCACCACGCGGCCCTCAACCTCGAGCGTCGCTCCCGCCATGGCAACGACACCCGCCGGGTTCAGCGCGCGCAGGCCATCGGCAATCAGCCACAAGGGACGACCCGTGCAGATAAATGCCTTGTGCCCTGCGTCGCGCAGGCGATGAAACGCCTCGACGACCGCCTGCGAGGGGCGAACCGCCGAAAAGTCCTTGTCGGTCATGTTGTCGGGATCGAACGACGTCAGCGTGCCGTCCACGTCAAAAAAGAGCACGGCGGAATCGGGGCACGCATCAATCATATGGGTTCCTTTCGGGGGCGAGAGTAAACGAAGCATCCATCATATAATGGAGCGACGCAACCAGAGAGGTCACCCATGGAATTTTACGCAAGCTGCCCCGAGGGCTTTGAGTCCGCACTCGCCGATGAGCTTAAACGCCTCGGGCTTTCGCATGTTCGCCGGCTGAAGGGCCGCGCTACATTTGAGGGCGAGCTCGAAGAAGGCTACCGCGCCTGTCTGTGGTCACGCCTGGCGAGCCGTGTGTTCGTGGTACTCGGGCGCTTTGAGGCGCAGGATGCCGATGAACTGTACGACAGCGTTTACGACATCGCCTGGGAAACCATCATCCGACCCGGTGCCACCATCGCCATCACCGCCCGCGGCGTGACCGAGCAGCTGCGCAACACGCGCTTCTCGGCCCTGCGCGCCAAGGACGCATTGTGCGACCGCTTGGCCGAAACCACGGGCCGTCGCGCCGATGTCGACGCCGCCGATCCCGATGTTCACCTGCTGCTTTCGCTGCGTCAGCGCCGCGCGAGCATCAGCCTGGACCTTTCGGGCGACCCGCTGTTCAAACGCCTGCCGCCCGCAGCGACCCGCGCCGGCGAGGGCACGCACGTGCTGCGCCCCGACTACGCCGCCCTGGTGCTGGCGCAGGTCGGCTGGACCGCACTGTGCGAGCGCGAGTTGACGGCCGACGATTACGAGAACGAAGCCCTTCCCACGCTGATCGATGCCTCGTGCGCCGGCGGCGGCCTGTTGCTGGAAGCCGTGAACATTCTGACCGACCGCGCCCCAGGTGCCGCACGCGAGCGCTGGGGCTTTGAGGGCTGGCAGCTGCACGACGCCGCCCTGTGGGAGCAGCTGCTTGCCGGGGCGCGCGAGCGCGAAGCGGCAGCGCGCGAGCGCCAGGCGCGCATCGTGGCCGTAGACATCGACCCCGCCGCCCGCAAGACTGCCGAGCGCATGGTCAAGTGCGCCGGCTACAAGCGTTTTGTCGACTTTTGTGCCGCCAAGCCCGCCACCGTGCTGGACCATGCGGGCGCCGTCGCCGGTGCCGCCGTGGTCGCAGACACCACCGAGACCCCGCTTTCGCTCATGCACGACGCCATGACGCTGGTCGGCGAGCTGCGCCGCGCGCCCGAGCTCGCTTCGGCACCGGTCGCCGCACTCACCCGCGATGGCCTTATGGCCCGCGCGCTCCATGCCGAGCCCGCGCGCTCCATCGCCGTCATGCCCAATAACGAGGAGGCGGCTATTGAGGTTTGGCCTTCGCTCGACCACGCCGCCGCAGCGTTTGAGGCTGCGACCAGCGCGGATGCCGAGGAGCAGACCGCAGACGCTCAAGGCGAAGCCGCCGACACCCTCATGCCCGAACCTACCGCCACACTCAACTTGGGCGACGGCAAACCGCTGCCCGTGCTCATCCCCGAGTCCGAGCAGTTCGCCAACCGCCTGCGCAAGAATGCCCGTCTGCGCCGCAAGTGGGCCAAGCGCGAGGGCGTGAGCTGCTACCGCGTCTACGATGCCGACCTACCCGACTACTCCGCCGCCATCGACCTGTACGAGGGCTGCCCGCAGACGCCGGGCCGCTGGCTCGTCATTGCCGAATACGCCGCGCCCAAGACCATCGACCCCGCGCTGGCCCAGGCCCGTATGCTCGACATTCTGGCCATCGCGCCGCGTATCCTTGATGTTCCGGCCGAGCATGTGCACGCCAAGGCCCGCATGCGTTCGCGCGGCGGCTCGCAGTACGGCAAACAGGGCGCCGGCAAGGGCGCATCGGGCGAGCGCGCCAATATCGCACGCCGCCGTCTGCCGCTCATCGAAGAGGGCGGACTCACCTTCGCCGTCAACTTTGACGACTACCTGGACGTCGGTATCTTCCTGGATCACCGCGTCACGCGCAACCTGGTGCGCGAGCACGCCAAGCAGGCGCGCCGCTTCCTCAACCTGTTTGCCTACACCGGCACCGCCACCTGCTACGCGGCCGATGGCGGCGTCGAGGAAACCGTGACGGTCGACCTCTCCAACACCTATCTGGACTGGGCCGAGCGCAATATGCGCCAGAACGGCTTTGTTGGTCCGCAGCATCATTTTGTGCGCGACGACGTGCTCGCCTGGATTCGTGACCAGCGCCAGACGCGCAACCGCTGGGACCTGATCTTTGTCGACCCGCCCACGTTCTCGAACTCGTCAAAGATGGGCCGCCGTACCTGGGATGTCCAGCGCGACCATGTTGAGCTGTTGGTCGGCGTATCGCGCCTGCTCGCACAGGGCGGCCACGCCATCTTTAGCTGCAACCTGCGCGGCTTCCGCCCCGAGACGCGCAAGCTCGCGCGCGCGGGCGTCGTGCTGGAGGACATTACGACGCAGACCATTCCCGAGGACTTCGCGCGCAACCAGAAGGTGCACCACTGCTATATCGTGCGCCGCCTGCCCATCGAGGACGCCATGGCCGAGGTCGGCTTTAGCGCCGAGGAGATTGCCGAGCGAACCGAGGAGCTGCGCAACCCCGAGGCCCGCAAGCCTCGCGCGGCAGCGCCCGCGCACGCGCAGGCAGGCGACCAGGGGCCGCACGGCAACGGCAAGTCCAACTTTGCTGGCAAACCCTCCCCTGCCGGCAAGTCCAAAAAGAAGAAGTTCTACGCCAGCAAGCCCAAGGGCAAATAGACAACGTTGCGGTGGAATACGGACTGTTTTGCCTGGAATTAGGCAAATTTAGACCGTATTTCACCGCAACTCATATTGGGATGGCGGATGCCGACCTATCCCTGGATGACCAATCGGTAACCAATACCCACGTGCGTCTGGATATAGCGCGGATGCGCGGGGTCGGACTCAATCTTCTTACGCAGCGTACCCATAAAGACGCGCAGGCTCGCCAGGTCGCTCTTAGTTGCCGTGCCCCAAATCTCGTGCAGGATAAACTGGTGCGTCAGTACCTTGTCGGCGTTATGCGCCAGCAGGCACAGGAGCTTATACTCGATCGGCGTCAGATGCAGTTCCTCACCATCCATCATGGCGATGCCGGCATCAAAATCGATATGCAGCTCACCGGTATCGAACGAGCCCTCGGAGACAACGCCGCCCGTCTGCGCATACGAAAGGCGCCTGAGCGTCGTGCGAATGCGCGCGAGCAGTTCCTCGACCGAAAATGGCTTGGTCAGATAGTCGTCGGCACCGGCATCGAGCGCGCGGATTTTGTCCGCATCCTCGCTGCGCGCCGAGACCACGATAATCGGCATGCCCGACCATGCGCGCACCGACTCCACCACCTTGACGCCGTCCATATCGGGCAGGCCCAGATCGAGCAGCACAATGCTCGGCGCCTGCGACGAGGCGGCGGCGATGGCGGCATGGGCGGTCTCCACAGCCATATGGCGCAAGCCGTGCGCCTCGAGCGCGGCAACAATAAGATTGCGAACGGCGGGGTCGTCCTCAACGACCAAGATGAGCGGTTTTACGGCAGAGTTCGGCACAGCGCTACTCCTTATCAAACGAAACGTCGGCGGCGGGAAGTTCAATCGTAAAGACCGAACCGTGCGGGTCCGCCGCGGCAACCTCTATGCTACCGCCATGCGCCAACGCAATGGAACGGCAGAGCGAAAGACCCAGGCCAACGCTGCGGTGGCTGTCTGCCAGACCATGGTTGGCGGTATAGAACGACTCAAAGATCCGCTCGCGATCCTCGGGTGCGATGCCCGGACCATCATCGGCCACCGAGCACGCCACGCGTCCATCGTCGACGCTAATCGAAATCATGATATGCGAGCCCGCGGGCGTATAGGTGATGGCGTTGTTCACCAGATTGACCACCAGCTGCACCATCAGGCGTGCATCGACGTTGACGAGCGCCGGCTCATCGCACGCCACCACCTTAAGGTCGTGCTCGCGCACGGCAGGGTTCACGTGGCGCAGCGCCTCCTCGACGATATCGTCCATGAGCTCGAGCGTGGTCGACAGGTGCATACCGCCACCCTCGAGCTTGGTGATGGCGAGCAGATTCTCGACGGTGGCGTTGAGCCACAGCGCATCCGAGCGAATGGATAGAAGCAGGCCGCGGCGCGTCTGGGCATCGAGCACCGCGGTGCCGGTCGAGCCCTGATCGAGCAGCACGTCGGCATTACCCGAAATACTGGTAAGCGGCGTGCGCAGATCATGCGAGATGGAGCGCAGCAGGTTGGCGCGCAGCTGTTCGTTTTTGGCGAGCACCGCCGCCTCCTCGCGGGCCTCCATGGCGCGGGCGCGGTCGAGCGCCAGCTCGCCTTCGCTCACGATGGCATCGGCAAGTGTCCGCTCCTCATGCGTCAGCACGTCGGGCTCGGCAACGATAGCCAGCACGCCCACCACCGAGGCGGGGTTGCCCGAGCGCACGAAGCCGTCGCCCGTGCGAACCGTCAGGTAGATGCCATAAAACGCCGAGCCGCCATAGGTGGCATCGAGCGGCGTACCCACATAGGCGGACGCCGAGAGCCGCGGCGGCATCTGCGGCGCCAGCTCGTGCACCGGCGCGGCATCGCCCACGGCCGTGTATGTCGCACGCGGCAGCAGGTCATCGCCCTCGGCGTCGGCGCCGTACCACACGACCGGACGGCCCGAAAGACGCGCCAGCTGCGTGGCCATAGCGTGAACAATCTGCTGCTGATCGGCGCAGCGCTGCAACATGCGGTTGGTCTCGAGCACCATATGCGTGCGGCGGTCGCTGGCGGCAGCCTGTGCCAAGGCGCGGCGCAGGGCCAACGCAATCGAGCTCGACACAAGCGAGACCACGAACATGATGAAGAACATGCCGGGATAGACGCGATCGATAAGCGACAGCGAGTAGCGCGGGTCGATAAACAAGAAGTTGTAGAGCGCCACGGCGGCAGCCGAGCTCAGCAAGCAATACAGGCGACTCCAAGTAAAGAATGCGCACAGCTGAACGGCGAACACATAGACGATCATGATGCTCGGCGCGAGACCCGGATGGTCGAGCAGCGCGCCCACAATCGTCGCCGCGACCAGCAGCCCCACCGATACGCAGGCGTCATACAGAGGGCCGCGGCGCGTCAGCGTTGTGCGCCGCCACCAAAAGTTGTCGGCAATATCGCCGTCCGCACGGACGTCCATCAGCGCCCCGCCCCTCTCTCAAAAACAAAAACCACCACAAAGGGACAGGCACCTTTGTGGTGGTTTCCCTTGTGGTGGTTCCAAGTGTAAAGCCTTCTACGACCGGCAGCCGCTAGACAAACAGCACGTGCGCGAGCAGTGCGCACACGCACACCGCTCCAAATACCAGTGCCACGATCGAAATCACACGATCGGTCATGTCCATGTTGGCACGATTCGTAAAGAACCGATCTTCGGCGGCGTCGACGCGCGCCTCACGCACCATCTCGGCAACCGCCTCGCGGCCATCAAGCATCTTTGCATCCATGTTTGCCCCCTCGATCTCAATCTTGTCCATCGAAAACCAACTCCATGCAGCCTGTCGGCGCCTACGGGCGCTCGTTGGGGGCCAGGCGCTGCATCTTGTTCACAGCCTTGAACTTGGTGAACAGCGGCACATACTCAAAGCTCACGTTGGAGTTCTCCAGGCCATACCAGCGCGCCGGCGTACCGGCGGCGCGGCGGATGATGTACTTGAGCGTGATGGCCGTGCGCTCGCTCGGCTCCACGTCACTCTCGGGCGCCAGGAGCTTGCGGATCATGACGAACTTGAACGTGCCGATGTTGCCCGGATCCTTGTAGACCGAGTAGTCATGCATCTGCGGCGGCAGCTCGCCGGTAGCAGCCAGGTCCTGAACAACCTGGCGCAGGTAGGCGTTCACGCGCTGGTTAACCTTGTAGCCCAGGTACAGATGCACGCGGAAAACATAGTCGGTGCCAAACGTCTCGACCGAATAGGCAAAGGTATGCGGTTCGTCCATGGTCTCGACGTTCACGAACCACCAGGCGCGGGCGCGCTTGGGATGCTTGTCCAGAATCGAATAGACGATATCGCGGTCAATGTAGTCGGTATTGGTGTCCTTGGTCAGGTACACGATGTTGTCGCTCATGAGCTCGTAACGGTCGTCGTCGCGCAGGCGCTTGAGCTGCGGCAGGTAGCTGCGCAGCGGCAGCAGCGTAAACTGGCGCTGCTCGACCGCCGTGCCGTTGTACCAGCACACCATAATGCCCATGATGAGTGCAGCCATGAGGATGGTGAAGTAGCCGCCGTGGAAGAACTTGGTGAGCGAGCTCACGAAGAAGAAGCCTTCGAGCAAAAGGAAGAAGGCCGCGAAGATCCACGGAGCAACCTTGAGCTTGCGCTCCTCGTGCAGGTAGAAGAAGAGCAGCAGCGTGGTGCACATCATAGTCAGCGTAATGGCAAGGCCGTAGGCGGCTTCCATATGCGCCGAGTTCTGGAACAGCAGCACCACGATGACGCAGCCGACAAGCATGACGTTGTTGACCATGGGGATGTAGAGCTGGCCCTTGGTCTCGGCAGGGTAGAAGACCTGCATGTGCGGCATAAGGTCCAGGCGGCTGGCCTCGGACACCAGCGAGAATGCGCCGGTGATGAGCGCCTGCGAGGCGATGATGGCCGCGATGGTGGAAAGGCCGACGGCAAACGGGCGCAGGCCCGGGGCGAGCATCTGGTAGAACGGGTTGAGGTCGGCAATGCCCATGAGCTCGGGGTTGGCAGCGTTGTTCATAAGCCAAGCACCCTGGCCCATATAGGAAAGCAGCAGGCAGCACTTAACGAACGGCCAGGTGGCGTAGATGTTGCCGCGGCCGACGTGGCCCATGTCGGAGTAGAGCGCCTCGGCACCGGTGGTGGCGAGGAAGCAGCTGCCCAGAATCATGATGCCCGCGTGGTTGTTGGGGCTTAGCAAAAAGGCGATGCCGCGCACCGGGTTGAGGCACAGCAGCACGGCGGGGTGCTGGAAGACAAAGAACAGACCCGTGCCGCCCAAGAACAGGAACCACAGCGTCATGATGGGACCAAAGGCGTGACCGATCTTGGCCGTACCGATGCGCTGTACCAAGAAGAGCGCGATGATGATGGCGAGCGTAATGGCGACGACGCGGCCCTGGTCATCGCCCAGCACGGCATGGACCGCCGGGATGGTGCGCAGGCCCTCGATGGCCGTGGTAACGGTAACGGCCGGCGTCAGGATGCCGTCGGCGAGCAGCGCGGCGCCACCCAGCATGGCGGGGATGATAAGCCACTTGCCGCAGCGCTTGACCAGGCTGTACAGGGCAAAGATGCCGCCCTCACCATGGTTATCGGCGCGCAGCGAGATGAGCACATACTTGATGGTGGTCAGCAGCGTGACCGTCCACACGACAAGGGAGAGCGCGCCAAGCACGAACTCCTCCGTCACACTTCCGATGCCGCCGTTGCCGGCAACGAGCGCCTTGGTTACATACATAGGGCTGGTGCCGATATCGCCGTACACCACGCCCAGCGTGACGAGCATCGCCGAGATGCTCACAGGAATCGCAGCGTGCGAGGCTGCCTCCTTGGCCTTTTGTTCCATAAGCCGGTTTCCTCCCAACTTTAACGTTCGAAAGGATTATAGGTAATCGGCCATGTTTTAATGCACTGTTTTCCCAGCTAGATAAAGATTTATACAGTCTTTAGGCTACCGCGGCGATATGTGATGTGACAAAGGGACCGTCCCTTTGTCACATTCGTCATTTTCCAAGCCAGTTTTTGAACCACCACTCCATGGAGCGGCTCATCTCGGCCATAAAGGGACTGGTGTGCTTGCGGGTATAGATGTCCACGACGCGCTCCCCCACCTCGCGGGCGTGCGGACGGAACATCGCGTCCATCTCGGCCACCTGCGCATCCATGGTCGCGGCATCCGCACGGCAGTAGCGCTCCTCGTGCACCAGGTTCACCACGGGGTGCGCGATTGCCGGACGCTCCTTACGGGGCGTGCCGATGATGAGCATCGACAGCGGCATGGTATAGGGCGGCAGATCGAGCAGCTCGGCAACTTCCTCGGCATTCTCGACGATATCACCGATGTAGCAGCTCCCCAGCCCCAGGGCCTCGGCGGCAACCACGGCGTTTTGCGCGGCGATCACGGCGTCCTGGGCCGCGATGGCAAAGTCGCCCAAACCCGGTGCACGACGGGGCGCCTTGCCCGTGCGCTCGACAAACTCGGGCTCAAAGCAGCCCACGTGCTCAAACAGATCGATCCACTTGGCATAATCGACCACAAATATTAGTGCCCAGGGCGCCTTGGCGATCATGGGCTGATGGTCGCACAGATCGGCCAGACGGTCCAGCGTAGCCTGCGCGCGAATGCTTACGATGGAATACATCATCATGGCGCCCGCCGACGGTGCGCGACTCGCCGCATGCAAAATCGCCGCACGCTGCTCGTCGGTCACCGCCACGGGACGGTCGTTGTCATCACGCGCGAAGGCACGCGTGGAGGAACGGTGCTCCAACGTGTCCAGCACCGCATTGCCCGTAGTCTCGACCGGATAACCGTTCGTATCCACGCCCGCAGCTCTGCCGCAGTACTCGGCGCCCGTCATACAAACCTGCTCGTTCATCGCCCTACCCTCGCCAATTCTTTAAGAAGCCTTTACGTTTCCGTGTAATTCCCGTCCATTATCGCGCAGGTCGCCACTACATTGCGCCACACCGCCACACGTGCGCGTTAATATGGCTGGTTGTTGTGCGCAGCCCGCAAATGCAGCGCATATCTTGGTAACAATCGGGTAAACCCCCGCTTTCGTAGGTTTTAGTTTGTGAGGAGTCTCAGCATGTTCGCTGCCGCCATCTCGCTCGTCGGTCTTGCGGCGACCGTCTACCTTGTCTTGCGCGAGGCCAAGGCCATTCGCGCACAGTCAGGCACCGTCACCAAGGGCGCCTTCGCCTGGAGCGTCGCCTTCGGCCTGTTCCAGGTCTTTTTGACTATTTGGGGCGCCGTGGGCCTCGTCGCTCAAAACGAGCCGCTCGCCTTTGTGATGCTCATCCTGACCAACGCCATCCTCACCGGCTGCGCTTGGGCCAGCATCGCACGCGACCGCATCGCCCCGCGCGTCTTTGCGTTCGCCGCGCCCGACGCCCCCGCCCCCACCGGCAAGCTCGCCCGCCTGCGCGGCGCCTTTGTGGGCAAACCGCTCGTCGCCGCCGTCCTGTGCCTGCTGCTCGCCGGCGTCTTTGCGCTGCTGGGCATGGAGGTATCGTCCAACCACGACTTTACCTGGGTCTACCCCCTGTGCATCCTGCTCGAGTGGGCCATCATCACCACGCTCATGGTCGGCTTGTTCTTCCTATTCCAGCGCCACGGCGCAGCCCCCGCGGTCCTGGCCTTTGCCCTCTTTATCCTGGGCATTGCCGAGTTCTTCGTTATCACGTTTAAGTCCATGCCCATCCAGCCGGGCGACCTTTCGGCCATCTCCACCGCCGCCGCGGTCGCCGGCACCGGCTACACCTTCTCCATCTCGCTGTTCTGCGTGCTGTCCATGGGCTTTACCGCCATCGCCATGCTGCTGTGCGAGTACGCTGGCCTGGTGGCACCGCACCGTCAGAAGGGCGCCGCCAACGCCAAGCGCATGCTGCTCACCAACCTGCTCGTGGCCGTGCTGTGCCTGGGCGGTGTGACCGCGCATGTTACGCTCATCGACTACTACAACACTCTCGGCATCACCGTCTACACCTGGCGTCCGCTCGAGAGCTACTGGCGCGAGGGCTACCTGCCCGCTTTCATTAGCGCAGCGCAGTCCATCAAGCCGCCCAAACCCGTCGACTACTCCGTCGATGATGCCAAGGCCACGCTCAAAAAGTACGCCAAGGCCTACGACAAGTCCGACGCGGCCAAGAGTGACGAGCGCACCGCCGCAAAGGAGCAGTTCGACAGCGAGAAGCCCACGGTCATCGCCATCATGAACGAGACCTTCTCGGATCTGTCGATCTACCAGAACATGCGCGCCGGCTACGAGGGTCCGCAGTACTTTAAAAACCTGTCCAACTGCCTCAGCCGCGGCAAGCTCTACGTGAGCGCCTACGGCGGCGGCACCGCCAATACCGAGTTTGAGTTTATGACCGGCAACTCCATGGCCAACCTGGGCTCGGGCGTGTACCCCTACACCATCTACAACATGGAAACGACCGGGAATCTGGCAGAGCAGTTCAAGTCGCTCGGCTATTCCACCACCGCCATGCACCCCAACCACGCGACCAACTGGAACCGCGAGAACGTGTACAAGGACTTTGGCTTTGACCAGTTCCTGTCCATCAACGACTTCCAGGGAGCCGACACCCTGCGCGGTATGGTGACCGACCAGGCGACCTACGACAAGATTCTTGAGCTGCTCGACCAGAACGCCGATCCGCAGTTTATCTTCGACGTGACCATGCAGAACCACTCGGGCTACGACACGGGCCTGCTGCCGGCCGACAAGCAGATGCATCTCAACATCGACACGACCGACCTGGACACCAAGACCGTCGAGGACGGCACGCTGTCCGATGTCGACGAGTATGTCTCGTGCATCGAGCAGTCCGACCAGGCGCTGCGCTACTTCCTCAACGCCCTGAGCAAGCTCGACCGTAAGGTGGTCGTGGTGTTCTGGGGCGACCACCAGCCGTTCTTCCCGTCCAAGTTCAACGACAAGTGGTTTACCGACGAGGACGACGCCACCCACCAGGAGCGCTTGTGGCAGACTGACTACATCATTTGGGCCAACTACGACGTTGCCGGTTGCAACCAGACGAGCGAGGTCGACGACCTGTCCACCAACTACCTGTCCACCCAGCTGATGCAGCTGATCGGCGCACCGCTGACCGACTACCAGAAAGCGCACATGACGCTGCGCGAGTCGCTGCCCGCCATCAACTCGGTCGGCTACGAGGACGCCAGCCTGCGCTGGGCGCTCTCCTCCAACGTCACCGGTGACGACGCCGCCGCAGCAGCCGCCACCAAGGCGCGCGAGGATTACGCCAAGATGCAGTACTACGAGATGTTCCGCGACGGCAAGAACGTGTACACCGAGCACTTCCAGACCGAGGCCAACGAGACCGACCCCAACCTGGCACCGGGTACGACCAAGATCAAGTAGCGACCAGCTGCGAGTTCATAACTGAAACGTCTGTCCGGGCGGAGACATATAAGGTTCCCTGCTCGGACAGTCCTGCGCAAGACGGGGGCCACATTAAGTGGCCCCCTTTGCGTGCGGAACTCGCGATGAACCTTACATACCTCCGCCCGGACAGACGCCTTGTTGTTGGGACACGGCTTGTCATAGGGGTATCCGCTGAACATATATAAGTTGAAGGCCACGTTATGTGGCCTTCTTTGTTTGCGGAAAGTGTGTCCCGGAATTCTTGTCTGGAATGGGATGCAGTTTCCGCTTGGGACCCGATTGGGAAAGTGTGTCCCACTATTCAGCTGGATTCCGGGATGTATTTTCCGGTTGAGGCTCGTTGGGAAAGTGCGTCCCACTTTGGGGGCTGATTCTGGGACGTGGTTTCCGGTTGGCTCTCATTGGGAAAGTTCATCCCATTTCTCGGCCTAATTATGGGACGCAGTTTCCGCTTGCGGAGTCTCCACTCAACAGAAAACCCGGGTGGCCTGTTTTTTTGGGTTGTCGATATGTTCGACTGGCTACTAGTGGGTCTTGCGGCGCTTGATCAGCATGATGAGGGCTATCACTACGAGCGTTGCTCCCGCTGCTGCTGCGGTGGCGACTAGGGCGAATGTTTGGTCGCCGGTGTTTGCGAGGTTCTTCGCTGTGGTCGTAGTCTTGACCTTGGTGTCGGTCTTAGCTCCGTTGTCGGACTTGGGCTTGTCCGGGTTCGTCGGGGTCTCAGGAGTCTCGGGGTCCTTTGAGCCTTCGGAATCGGTTGGGCCGGCGGTGTTTACCAGCGTATGGTCCAGGAACTTCTTGGCGCCCGCACTTGCCTGTGAGAACAGGCGGCGCGTGCGGATCGGGGTGGCATTCACCGTTGTGAGCGCCGTCTCCTCGGCCTCGATATTCACGAGCGTCGTGCCGGTGTCGAGGCCCACCTCGTTGTATCCCACGTGGCAGTAATACTGCGCACCGTCATCGTCTGCGGTCAGGTCAATCTCGAGCTTTGAGGCCGTTCCAGCCGCGAGGTTGCCATCGGCACCCACGAGCTTAAACTCAGTCTCGCCACGGCCCTTGCGGTACCAGGTATACGACGGTGCCAGCTCCGTTTCACTTCCGTCGGCATTGCGCTGCGTCACATGGCCAATCGCCGAGAGCGTCAGCTTGTCTCCCTCCGCGCACTCGACCGAAGAGACATACTCGAGGGCCGACCTCTCCGCTGTATCCGCCGCAGGTCCGCTCACGGTCATCGTCATGCCGTCGGGCATGGTCTTGACCGCGATGATTGCCGAGCGAATACCCGTCTCAATCGTAGATCCGTTCTTAACGGCGGCAATGGCAAATCGATACTCCGTATTGGGCTGCAACCCGTCCCAGGTAAGCGAGGTCTTCGTATTGTCGGCGATCTTCCAGCTGTTGACGACCGCGTCTGCCGCATTGCTCTGCAGCATGCCCACGCCGTAGCTAAAGCCACTCTTGTTTGCGAGTACATCGTCCCAGCTAAACGTAACGCTGGTCGAATCGACGGCGTTTGCCGTAAAGCCCGTCACGGCCGGCGCGTCGGGCATCTCGACGTCCTTAACGTCATAGCCCACGATCCAGAACTGGTCGGTGTCCTTGGTGCCGAGCTTGTCGCCCGAGTCTGCCTCGAACTTGTCGACATCCACCGCGTTGACGCCCAGACGCCACACAAAACCGTACTTGTTCTGCGCAGCCTCGGGCAGGTTGTCGACGGTACCACCGTATTCGGTCGATTCACTCGAGGAGTTACCCGTAGTAAAGCCGGCGTTGGCACCAAAGCACAGGCCGCCAAATAACTCGTGCTTTGCAAGCTTCGCGCCCATGACAACGCTGCCGTTCAGCGTCAAGCCGAGCTCGAGCTCCTGCTCCTTGCCCTCCTCGACTTCGATGGTCTGCTCAATGCTCGCCCCCGACTGCGCGGCGGCGCCGTTAAACCCATCGTGCGTGTAGGCGCGCGTTACGCCAGGCTTGCCCAGGCCAAAGGAATCCCCAACGGGAGTCTCGCCGTTGAGCGTCGTTTGATAGGTTCCGGGTTCTCCCGACCGGTTGGTCAAAAAGTAGCTGAGCGGCGTCATATTGTGCTGTTTGGCAATGCGGTCATAGGCCTCGACATTAACGACCGAGGTCTGCGCGCCGAGCGACACGGGCGCCGCCATCACGCCCTTGCCACCAGTTTCCTCATTTTCGATCTCATACTCGTAATAGACCATCGGAATCGTGTAGAGCACGGCCTTGTCACCCTCGCCGGCATGCGACTCATAGCTTACGCTTGCGCTGACCGTGCGCTCGCTCCGGTAGTCATAGCATCCCTCGGCGGCAAAATCGACTGAAGCATTCATCGCGACCAGGGGCGGACCGGTCTGCACCTCGACGGCAACGCCCAACTCGGCGCCAATGGTATAGCCCTGGGATGTCCCCGTGCCCTTTTCCTCTCCGTATGACGTGCCGCCCAACACCAGATAGCCGTATGCCTGCTCCAGATCCTCAACATAGGGCGCATCCTGCAGCACGGCAAGCACGCGCGGGTTGGTATAGACCTTGTAGCGGTCCTTGTACGTGATCTTGACGCTGTCGTTGTCGACATCGGGCAGCGCGAGCGAGATAAATGTGCCGTAGGTAGTGCCGCGACGGTTGCTCTCGCTAATCACCTGCTCCTCGCCGCGGCGCACCTTTCCGTTCTCGTCGAGCGAAAAATGCGAGGCGGTCATCCAATAGTAGTCATCGTTCTTGCGCAGGTCCTCGTCGCGGTGCTTGCCCACCACGGCGATAAAGCTCTCGTTATAGCGGTCCGAACCCGAGACGCTGCCCGCCTTGACGTCGCTGATCCACACCTGCTCTATACCCTTGTGGTCATGCTTGTTGCTGCTGTTGTATTGCTGACCGCTCATGCTCATGGTTCCGACCATGGACCCCAAGCCCTGAGCCCCGCTCTGTGCCGTGTTGCAGGCAAAGTCGCGGAACACATCGCCGCCCACGAGCACCTCGTCGACCGCCAGCTGCTCGGACAGGCCGTCAAGATTGGCAGTGGCAAGGGCAATAGGCGCCAAGGTGCACGGATAGCGCTTATCCTGAGCGCTATCCTTCCATGCGCTGTTGGGCACATGCATCAGCCCATAGGAGGCGAGGAGCCCGTCTCTGTATTCCTTGCAATCGGAAAGCTTGAACTCGCCAGACTCCGAGTCAAAATACGCGTAGCGGTACAGCGCGCCGTACAGCCCCTTGCTGCCGTCAGAAGCGCCGTAATCAAAAGCGCTGCGTTGCCAGTCATAGCCCGCAAGAATAAGGCCCGTGACGGTTTCACCCGTCTTCTTTCCTTCTTCATCGTAGGCGGCAAACGTGCCGAACGTCGCATTCGCAGCGACCATGGTCTTGCCGTTCGCGGAGAGGGAGATTGCGCCCGCGTCGCCCAGAGCATCGACATGGACGAGCGCACCCTTGGATGCATCCCACGAAAACAGCTCGCAATGCGTCGACTTATCAATATTCTTCTTGCCGTAGGGTGCCGAGACCACGATGGCGAGGTCATCGCAAAAATCGCGATCGAGGTCGCCGGCCGCTAGCGAAACGACAGGAGCTGACTGAAGCTGCGTCCAGGAGTCGTTCCCGCCCTTGTTGTGCGTGGTGTAGTCCGCGGCGTTACCGGCATCGATCTTGACGACGCTTTGCTTCCAGTTGCCGCCCTCCAAGTCATACATGTCGACTACAGCCTTGCGCACGCCGTTCTCGTCGACATAGCAGCCCGCGTAGACAAAAAGCTCGTCGACGCCGTCGCCATCGACATCGCCCGCCTCGACATCAAAGACGGCGTCGTGCTCTTGCAGGTAACCGGCATCCAGGTACTTAAAACGGCCTTCGTACATCATATTAGTGTTGACCGTCACCGGCAAGTGTGTGTCGAGAGTGCGCGTACGCCCGTTGCTAAACGAGTAGAGGACCAGCTCAACCTTTCCGGCGTATGACTTGCCGTCAATCGTCGTGGAGGAACTGTCGCCGTAGGCACGGAGCTCGGCAACGCGGCTCTTTTTGCCCGTGCTGGCGTCGCTGCAGAACTCAACACTCGTGGCGTGAATGCCCGAGAAACCGTTGTTGTCGTTGGCGAGTACTGTTGAGGACTCATTGTTGCTTAGGTACGACCAGGTGCCGCCACCGTAGTCGCTATGCTTGTAGAGATCGCTGTTCGTATCGAAGTTGTTGACGTTTTGCCAGAACTTTGCGGCGCCCCACACACTTCCATAGCCATCGGTGAGTTTGCTGCTGCCGCCAATGTCACCGCGCTCGACGTTCTCGAGCTTGTCGCGCAGAGTGTAGCGATTGCCATGGCTACCGTTAGCTGCCATATAGACCTCGCTGCGCGTGGCAAACGTCGTGGGGGTATCAGTGGAATAGGGGCCAACGGTATCGGCCGGAATGTCCTCGCTCGTGCCCAGACCCAGGGCTTGATAATCCTGCTCGGTCATATCGGTGATTGCGGGCGCGTCTGCCGCCTGGGCAACCTGGGGCGTGGCCGTGAAGCAGGCGACGCTCGTGGCGATCAACGCAGCAAGCGCCGCCGTCCCAACAAGCGGGATTTTCGACAGCCTACGGATACGGGGGTGTGGAACGTACATGAGGGACCTCGCTTTATTCGAGCGGAGTGGACTCATTTTTGCAAATGATACATCCGATGCCCGATATCACGTGTCTCATTTTCGCCAACGGCGTGTCTCATTTTTGAGAATCCGAGATGCCGCGGAAATCTTATCCCAGCTCAAAGGCCATTTCTGGGATGTATTTTCCGTCGAGTGCCTCATCGGGAAACTGCATCCCATTTCAAGCGTCGATTCTGGGACGCACTTTCCCCTTAGACCCTCAACCGGAAACCGCATCCCACTTTGAGCGCAAATTCCGGGATGCATTTTCCGCTTGAGCCTCATTGGGAAACGGCGTCCCACTTTGAGGGCTGATCGTGGGATGCATTTTCCGGTTTTGCTCTCATTGGGAAAATGCATCCCGTTTCTTGACCGAATAATGGGACGCAATTTCCCGTTGGAGCGCCTTTGGGAAAGTGTGTCCCACTTCGACCGCCCAGAGTGGGATGCACTTTCCGCAAAGCACCTCAACGGGAAACTACGTCCCATTCCAAAGGCAAATTCCGGGACGCATTTTTCGAAAGCCTGCCCATCCGGAAAGCCCGTCCCACTTTGGACGCATCCGGGCACGGAACCATCGACCTATCAGGCCTCCCATCAATAAAGAGGCGTCCTCCCGGACGGCGGGGCACGAAGTTCATCGCGAGTTCCGCACGCAAAGAAGGCCACTTAATGTGGCCTTCGTCTTGCGCAGGACTGTAGAGCAGGGAACTTCGTGCCCCGACGCCCGGGAGGACGTTTCATTTAGAAAGATGGACCGACCGCCGTCAGCGATGGGAGCTACTCCCCCAGCACGGCCTTTTTGGCGGCTGCAGCCATGTAATCCAGATCATCCTTGGTGGGGTGATCCTTTGCGGCAACCCAGTTGTCGAGCAGCAACTTAGCGCGGGCGTTGTCGGGATCTTGCTCGAGCATGGCCTCGTAGCGCTGCTTGACCGCGGGGCCCATCTTGCCCTGGCACATCGCCCAGCCCACCAGCTCGGCATCATCGGCCAAATTGGAGGTCACACGATCGATAATCTGCCTAAAGTACTCCTCGCTGGCCCCAAAGCCGCAGGTGCCAAACAGGAAGACGCGCTTGCCGTGCAAGGCTGAGAGCAACGTCGCGACCGAAGGCGTGCACGCGCCCTTGTCGCACCAAAAACCGACAAGCACCGTGTCGGCCGCGCAGGCGCCCTGCGCCTCGAGCGCAACCTGATCTGCATCCGCATCGTCGCTCAACGCCGCGGCATGGACAAACTCAACACCCGCAGCCTGCAGCGTGCGCTTGATCGCACCCGAAACCATCCTGGTATTACCGCTCTTGCTGTTAACCACCAAAGAGCACGTCATAGTCACGTTGCCTCGTATCCCCCAAAACTAAAGCCACTAATGCAATTTATTAGATGAATATCTTAGTACTAACGTGACAGATGTAAACCACCGTCTGTCGATTGATTAATTTGCCCCGCGGGCTTGCTTACTGGGCGAATTGGCTGCGGTAGAGCTCGGCGTAAAAGCCGCCTGCCGCGAGCAGTTCATCGTGCGTGCCGCGCTCGATAATCTGGCCGTCGCGCATTACCAGAATGCAGTCGGCGTTGCGGATCGTCGACAGGCGGTGCGCCACCACAAAGCTTGTGCGGCCGGCCATAAGCTCGTCGAATGCCGCCTGCACCTGCAGCTCGGTGCGCGTATCGATACTCGAAGTCGCCTCGTCCAGCAGCAAGATAGCCGGGTCGGTGAGCATGACGCGCGCAATGCACAGCAGCTGCTTTTGGCCCTGGCTAAACGTGCCGCCGTCCTCGCCAATCACCGTGTCGTAGCCTTTCGGCAGCTGCACGATAAACTTGTGCGCGTGCGCGCGCTTGGCGGCTTCGATAACCTGCTCGCGCGTGGCTCCTGGGCAACCGTAGGCGATGTTTTCCGCCACCGTGCCCTCGAACAGCCAAGTGTCCTGCAGCACCATGCCAAAGGCACGACGCAGGCTCGAGCGCGTGTAATCGCGCGAAGCCTTGCCATCGACCGCGATGCGGCCGGCATCGATATCGTAAAAACGCAGCAGCAGATTGATGAGCGTTGTCTTTCCGCAGCCCGTGGGGCCGACCAGAGCAAAACGCATGCCGGGCTTGGCATCGATGCAGATATCCTGCAACAGCTTTCGGTCGGGCACATAGCTAAAGTCCACGTGTTCAAAGGTCACCTCGCCCTGCGGTGCGGCAAGCTCTACAGCGTCCGACGCGTCGGGCTCCTGCTCGCGCGCATCGAGCAGCGCAAACATGCGGCGCGCCGAGGCGTACGCGGTCTGGATCTGCGTAATGACGTTGGTAACCTCGTTGAACGGCTTGGTGTACTGGTTAGCATAGGACAGGAAAATCTGCACGCCGCCCACCGTAAGCGCCGCGGGCACGCCCGTGATCACGCCCACGCAGCCGATCACGGCAACCACGGCGTAGATGATGTTGTTGATAAAACGTGTACCGGGGTTGGAAAGCGAGCCCATAAACTGCGCGCGCTCACCCGCCGTATAGAGCTCGGCGTTAAGGGCATCGAAGCGCGCTTGGGCGTTCGGGCCATAAGCAAACGCATCCACCAGCTTTTGCTCACCCACATACTCCTCGATATGACCGCCGAGTTGGCCCTGGATGCGCTGTTGAGCAGTGAAGCTCTTATTGGAGAGCTTGGCAATAGCACCGGCTGCAAAAATGGAAAGCGGCGTGACGAGTACCACCACGAGCGTCATGGTCAGGTTAATGGAGAGCATAAACGCGAGCGTGCCAACGATGGTGATAACGCCGGTGAATAGCTGGGTAAAGCCCTGCAGCAGGCCATCGCCCACCTGATCGACGTCGTTGACCACGCGGCTCATAAGGTCGCCGTGGGCATGGCTGTCGATAAAGCTGAGCGGCATGCGGCTGAGCTTGTTGCTCGCCTCCACGCGCATGTCGCGCACCGTCTCGTAGGACAGGCGGTTGACGCAATAGCCCTGCAGCCACTGGAAGGCCGCAGCATCTACGACGACAATCGCGAGCTTGGTAACGAGCGGCAGCAGCGCATCGAAGTCCACCTGCCCGGCGGTGACGATAAGGTCGATGCCCTCGCCGATGAGGATGGGCGTATAGAGTTGCAAGATCACCGAGATTGCGGCGCTCACAAACGACGCCGTAAACGAAATGCGATGCGGACGGACGTAGCCCAGCAGGCGGCGAGTTACCGCGCCCACGGGGTAGCGCTCGGGGTCGCCGGGCTGACGCGGACCGTCGCCCAGGTCGTTGAGGCTATCGTTGCCGGACACGTTGGCCGTCATCGTGGCGACCGAACCGGAGGAAGTGTACGGATTCATTTAGCAGCCCTCCTTTGCGCGGACGGATGCGGGGGCGCACGCGGCACCTGGGGCGGGCGCGGGACTTGGAGCAGACGCGGACGCCGTACTCCCCTGCTGGCCCTCGAGCTCCTCGCGGCGAAGCTGTGACTGGCAGATCTCGCGGTAGAGCTGGCAGGTCGCGTACAGCTCATCGTGCGTGCCCAGGCCCGCAACCGAGCCGTGGTCGAGTACGCAGATCATGTCGGCGTCGCGCACGGTCGAGACGCGCTGGCTCACAATGACCGTCGTGAGCGGCAGCCCACCCTCGGCGGCACCGCGCACGCTGCACTCGCGAATGGCATGACGAAGCGCCGCATCGGTCTTAAAGTCGAGCGCCGAGGCAGAGTCATCCATGATTAGGACCTGCGGAGAGCCCACCAGAGCACGTGCGATGGTCAGGCGCTGGCGCTGGCCACCGCTAAAGTTCTTGCCACCCGCCTCGACCGGCGCATCCAGACCTTGAGGTTTTTTGCGCACGAACTCGCTCGCCTGCGCCATATCGAGCGCCGCCCAAAGCTCATCGTCGGTTGCCGCATCGTCGCGCCAGATTAGGTTGCTGCGAATCGTGCCGCTCACGAGCGACGCGCGCTGCGGAACGGTCGCGACCACACGGCGCAGCTGGTCGAGCGGCCAGGTGCGCACGTCGGCACCCATCACGCTCACGCTGCCGGTGCTCGCATCGTACAGGCGCGGGATAAGCGAGACGAGCGTGGACTTGCCGCTACCCGTGCCGCCGATAATGCCGAGCGTTTTGCCCAGCGGGAGCTCCAAGGTCACATCGCTCACGGCATTTGCCGCGCCCGCGCCAAACGAAAAGCTCGCATGGTCAAAGCTCAGCGCAGGGACTGGAGCGACATTGCCCGGCTCGGGCAGTGCGACCGGCTGGTTGCCCTCGTCGGTGATGCTCGGCTCGCAGTTGAGCACCTCATTGATGCGCGACGCGCTGGCGCTCGCCTTGGTAAAGACAACGACCAGGTTGGCGACGTACACGATGGAGGTCAGGGTCTGCGTCATGTAGTTCACAAACGCCATGACCTGGCCCTGCGTAAGCTCACCCACGTTGACCTGGATGCCGCCCACCCACAGGATGGCGCACACGCCCAGATTCATCACCAAAAACGTGACGGGGTTAAGGACCGACGAGAGCTTACCCACCGCGATGGCGACATGCGCCTGGTCGTCGGCCGCACGAGCAAAACGCTCGCGCTCGTGGTCTTCGCGCACAAACGCGCGGACCACGCGGGCACCCGAAAGCCCCTCGCGGCAAATGAGCGCAATGCGGTCGAGCTTTGCCTGCAGCTGCCTGTAATACGGAATGCAGCGCACCATGACAAACCAAAACACCAAGCCAATGGCGGGCGTGCAAATCAAAAAGATCATGCCGAGCTTAAGGTCGATGGCAAGGGCCGCGCACATAGAGCCCACCGCCAAGAAGGGCCAGCGGATGAGCATGCGCACGCCCAGCGCCACGGCAAGCTGCACCTGGTTGACGTCGTTGGTGATGCGGGTGATAAGCGAGGGCGTGCCAAAGCGGTCGAGCTCGGCATAGCTCAGCTTATTGATGTGCTCGTAGAGCGCGCCGCGAATGTCGGTGCCCATGCCCTGCGAGGTGAGCGCCGCCATCTTTTGGCAGACGAGCGTAAACGAGATGCCGATCACAGCCATGGCGCCAAGCACCATACCGTAGTGGATAACGGCGTTCACGTCGTGCGAGCCAATGCCCTTATCGATCATCTGGGCAATCACCAGCGGCGTCAGCAGGTCAAAGATCACTTCGATCAACTTACACGCAGGGCCAACCACCATATACCGGCGAAACTTACCACCAAAACGCCTGAGCAGCTCAATCATGTATAGGCGCTCCTTATCATCATCTCTCTTCAATCTGATTCATGATAGTACGGCGAGCCCTGGAGATATGAAATCAACTCGTCACAGAACAAGCCCCCGAAACAATCAGGAAACTAGGCACAGAGACAAAGCACCCGAACATGTTTTGGCAAAGCCAACGAGCAGCACTAGACAAGGGATTAATTGTTCAGATTAACGCGCCTCTACGGGCGCATTTTGGACGATGTGGTCCCGGTGCCGGCGGGCTGTTTGGTAGTCGAGCGATTCCGCAGGCAAAGCCGAGGACCAGCGAGACACCAAAC
>NZ_JBCJBG010000009.1:50508-75362 GCF_039062315.1 Collinsella aerofaciens | reverse complement strand
GGCTTGGCGTCAGCATGCCGCGATTCGGTCGCACGGAGAGCATTTCCCAATTGACAAAACTATAGGAACACCCCCCATCACAGTTTCCTCGGTAGGAACCGTCTGGGCATCGTTTGCAATGGCCTGCGAGATCGGAGGCATGACGAGCGACAGCACCAGGCTCAAAACGGAGGCTCCGCACAAAACGCCTGCCAGTACACGGCGCGTCGCTTTTTTACTCTGCTTAGTTTTTTCTGAATTCGCTTTCATCGATGTCTCCTCCCCAAGAGACCGCGATCTTGCTCTTTCACTATCAAACGTATCTGCGCAATCTGTAATTGCGCACGCTTATAGTACATATTGTAACGATTGTTTGAACATCTAAGCAAAAATACCGATAGTTTTGTAGCGAATTCTCAATTCTCTTGACATTTGCTCGGATTTACCTTCGTTTATTCGCTATGAAATATCTATTTCTGCTGGTAATTAAGCCAGTTATCAGTTTTTTAATAGCATTTTATTTATTTGCACAACATTTTGCTCAAGAGCATGCATCCTGCGAACGGTCGAAAATCGACCGTGAGCGGTAGATCATTAACCGGGAGGAATAGACTACCAAATTGATGGGAATATTTTTAACTCATCGGTGGTTAGAAGCATGATGTTCAGACAACGTTATTTGAATTTTCGCGCAGATTTTAGGTATCAATTCACCCAAATCGTCTGAGGCCACCACAAAGGTACCTGCTCCCTTTGTGGTGGTTCTCCCCCGGCGCTACAGCAGATGCTCCTCGATAAAGATCGCGATGCCGTCTTTGTCGTTGCTCGCGGTTACAAAGTCGGCGGCGGCACGGGTGGCGTCGCTGCCGTTTGCCATGGCCACGCCCACGCCGGCGTCAGCCACCATGCAGGTATCGTTGTCCGCATCGCCAAACACGCAGATGTCCTGGAGCTCCATGTCGTTGAGCTCCGCCACGCGCACAAGGCCGCGCGTCTTGGACACGCGCGGATCCATGAACTCGTAGAGTCGCTGCGTGGTTTGCAGAGCCGCCGCCTTAACGGTGTCGTCGGCGAGCGTCGACGCCCGCTCAATCACCCGCGGCATTACCTCGGGCGCCATGGTAAACATCACCTTGGGCTGCGGCTCGCGCAAGAACTCGGCAAAATCGACCACCTTGTAGGGCACGCCGTCGACGCGCGACAGGTGCTCGACGCACGCGTTGCTCTCGGGCACGTAGAACACGCCGTCTCGGGGACAGACGGGCGTTGCCGGAAGGTCCGCCATGTGTTTGCAGATGCGCGCGATGGTCTCGCCCGGCAGCGGATAACTCAGCTCGTTGATGTCGTGCGCGCGGTCGATGACCTCGGCGCCACCGCAGCCCACGAGCACGTCCACCAGGCCTTCGATGCCCCAGAGCTCGTACATGGCCTCGGTCGCGTGGGCGTCGCGCCCGGTGCACAGGCCAAAGAGCACGCCGCGCTCGCGCAGGGCGCGGATCGCCACCACGGTGCGCGGGGACACCGTGTGCTGGCTCGTGAGCAGCGTGCCGTCGATATCGCAGAACACGGCTTTGATGTGGCTGAAGGTGGTGTCCATGGGGGCCTTTCTAGGTTGTGCGGCGGTGTGGGGTATATTCGTGAACGGCGTACATGGTATACCAAGGCACAGGCCGTTGGGACCCGATCACCACAAAGGCGTCTGGCCCCTTTGTGGTGGCCGGACCCGAAGGGTGTCCCGGCCCGGAGCGCAAACCATCACAACATTCGACGTTTTTCGGCAAAATCGCGATTTTCATCGAATGCTGTGATGGTTTTTACTGCTTTGCGGCACGATCAAAATGCCAGTGGCCAAACAGCAGCAACGCCGCGGGAACCGCCGTCACGACCATGCCCGCCCCTACGAGCGTCTGCTGCACGCCAAACGTCGCTGCCAGCCACGGGGCAATCGCCAGCGGCGCCACGCCGGCAAACATATTGCCAAAGCCCATGACCGAGTTCACGCGACCGAGCTGCTCGAGCGGGGCCGTCGTTTGCACGATCGTGTTGTGGAGCGGGTTGACGATGCCCCAAGCTATGCCCAGGGCAATCTGGCCGACGAGGGCTACACCCACGTACGGTGTTCCCACATAGAGCAGGCTTCCCAGGCCCACGGACATGAGCGCCACGAGCAGCGTTTTGAGGCTGACAAAGCGCGACGGCAAGCGGAGCGCGAGGACGGCGCCCAGCACCGCGCCCACGCCGCAGGCAGACGAGAGCCAGCCCATCCATTCGACACCGACGCGCAGGACATCGCGGTAGAAGAACGACTCCAGCGGGTCAAAGGCGCCATAGCCAAAGTTCGAAAGAAAGATGATGCAGAAAAGTAGCGCGAGGACGCTGTTGGTGAAGACTGTCTTGATGCTGGCTGCGAAGGTGGCACGGGCGGACGTGCTGGGTTTGGAGCTTTGTCCCGCACGCTCCCCTTCCTCTGCCGAATCGGCATCCGCATACCCGGCGACATGGCTGGTCTGCGGCCTAAAGCCCCAACCGACGACGAACGCCAGCACGGTAAAGAGCATCATGAGCACGAACACCGCGCGCGACGACGCAGCCGCCGCGACAAAGCCGCCCAGCGTGGGGCCAACGATAATACTCACGTTTGAGAACATGGCGATGGCTGAGTTGATGTCTTTGAGCTCGACGAGATCATCGGTGAGGTAGGCCGGATAGGATGTGGCAATGGGCTGGGCGAATCCCATCACGAAGCCCAGGAGCACCGCGCCGAGCAGGACGATGCCGGTCGCGCTGCCAAAGGCGATGATCGCCTCGCCAGTTGCCAGCGTGCCGACGATGCTCAGCAAGAAATGACGGCGCGGGCCCCAAGCGTCGAGCGCCGCGCCGCCCGCAAAGGACCCAAGAATCACGAAGACGTTCATAAAGAGGACTGCCAGCGATGTCGCGACGACCGAGGCATCGTCCGCATAGGTGAGCGTTCCGATGACGCCGATAAAGTAGCTGGTCTGAAAACCGGTGTAGATGAGAAAACGCATCGCCACCAGGCGCTTGGCCTGCACGGACAGCGATGATTGAGGCTTTGAGAGAAGAGATGCGAGCATGGAGACTCCTTGTTTCATACGAATACGGGCGGTGGGCATTCGCCACCGCCTGTCAAATCAATCTATCCGCATGAAACATTAAGGACGCATCAGGACCCTTCTCCCCGTTTTTCGCCCGTCATGAACTACTTGGTAGATTGTAAGGCATGTCCCACACATCTACTAAAGCAAAAACCACCACAAAGGTGCCCCTTTGTGGTGGAAGTGACGTTTGCCCAGATAAAACCTGCCAAAATAAACCTGTCCCTTTTGGCAGGTTTTAGGCCAAATGATCTTGGATGAGGTCGCAGATGGCTCGGGCGTCGTTGATGTTGATGGCTCGGGTCGCAAAGCCGGCGTCGAAGGCCTGGCGTGCCAGGGCCTCATTGCAGGCAAGGGCCAGCGTGCGGCCGTCGACCAGGTCGAGCGAGCTCTTGCCGCGCAGACGGTCGACACCGGAGCGCGCGACCACGATGTTGTCGAAGCCCTCGGTCTTGTAGCCCTCGATGATCACCACGTCGACATCGTTGTAGCGCGACAGCAGCTCACGCGCGGGCATCTCGTCCTCCTCGCGCGTGTCGGCGTACTCCGCCCAGCGCGTGGCGCAGATGAGGCCCACGTGCTTGGATCCGGCTTGGTGATGGCGCCACGTATCCTTAGCAGGCACATCGATATCAAAGCCGTGGTGCCCGTGGTGCTTGAGCGAACCCACGCGCAGGCCGCGGCGGGTGAGCTCGGCAATGACCTTCTCGACGAGCGTGGTCTTGCCCGAGTTTTGGTAGCCGATAAACGCGATCGCGGGGACGGCCGGTGCCGGAGCTGCGGACGCGGCGGCGACGGGTGCGCTTGCGGGCGCGGCACCGTCAGCGGCCACGGCCTCAACAGCAGCGGCCTGACGCTCTGCACGATCCCACACGCCCGAGCGGCCGCCCTCCTTGTGCAGCAGGCGCACGTCGACGATCTCCATGCCGCGATCGACCGCCTTGCACATGTCATAGATGGTCAGGCACGCGGCACTCGCTCCAGTCAGGGCCTCCATCTCGATACCCGTCTTGCCCGTCACGCCGGCCGTAACCAGTACGTGAAAGCCAACCTGCCCGTCCGCGCGCGCCGGCGCCCAGCCCTCGGGCACGTCCTCGGCCGGCGTCCCCGCCGCAGCGATGGGCGCAATGTCGCACTTGCTCTTGGTAATGAGCAGCGGATGGCACATGGGAATGATATCGCTCGTGCGTTTGATGGCCATGATGCCCGCCACGCGCGCGCAGGCGAGCACATCGCCCTTTTTGGCGCGGTCCTGCAGCACCATGGCCTGCGTCTCGGGGTGCATGAGGATGGTGCCCTCGGCGATGGCGATGCGATGGGTCTCGGCCTTGTCGGACACGTCGACCATGCGAACCTCGCCCTTGGCATCCACGTGCGTCAGCTCGTCGCGACGGGCGTCGCGGGCGGGCTCGGTGGCAGCGCTGGTAGTCGGCTGCACGGACGTGTCGGCGTTGCCAGTATTAGCCGCGACTGAGGCTTTATGGGCAGACATCGCGGCCCTGCGAGCGGCCTTGGTGGCATCGGCGTACCTGCTCTTGGCCATATGATCATCCTCCGATTTGGGACATAAATCGTTGCGTGCCCTCAATTATCGCGTGTTCCTGCGGTTTGTGGGCCACGGCATCGCGCCAAATCGAAAGTACCTGCATATCATCACCACGGCGCAGCGCCTCACGCACCGAATACTCGGCATCGCTAAACAGGCACGGACGCACGTTGCCGTCTGCCGTCAGACGCAGACGGTTGCAGTTCGCGCAAAAATGATTGGACATGGCGCTAATAAAGCCGACCGTTCCCGCCGCGCCCGGAAAGTGCCAATAGCGCGCAGGGCCCGCGCCGGCAGGAGCGTCGTTGATGCCGAGCGGCTCGAGCTCGCCCAGTCCCGCCGCGGCGGCCCCGGCATTGATGCGCGCCCGCAGCTCGTCGCTCGGCACGGTATCGCTCGCGTCCCACAGCTCGGGATTGAGCGCGGGCGCATGCGGGTCCACAGCGCAATGCGAGCTCGTGTGTTCGTCGCCAATGGGCATGTATTCGATAAAGCGCAGGTGGATGGGGCGGTCGAGCGTGAGCCGCGCGAGGGCCGTCACATCCTGGTTGAGCCGGCGCACAACAACACAGTTGACCTTAACGGGCTCAAAGCCCCAAGCCAGCGCCGCGTCGATGCCAGCCATGGTCTGCTCGAGTCGGCCCAGGCGCGTGATCTTTCCAAAGAGCGTAGGATCGAGCGTGTCGAGCGAAATGTTGACGCGGTTAAGCCCGGCATCCTTGAGCTGCGGTGCCAGCTTGGGCAGCAGGGCGCCGTTGGTGGTGAGCGAGATGTCCTCGATCTGCGGAATCGCGCGGATGTCGCGAATGAGCGGGATGATGCGGCGGCTGACCAGCGGCTCGCCGCCCGTCAGGCGCACGCGGCGAATACCCTCCCCCGCCACCAGGCGCACAAAGCGGGCGATTTCCTCGGCGCTGAGCAGCTCGTCGTGCGCGCGGGGCGCCACGCCATCGGCCGGCATGCAATAGATGCAGCGGAAATTGCACTTGTCGGTAACGGCAATGCGCAGGTAGTTGATATCGCGGCCAAAGCCGTCATGTTGCACGTGCCCGTCCACGCGGCCCTCCCCTCACACGGCGTTTTATTCTTCGGAAAACATAATACCCCACGCGAGAATCATGCCGACACCCGTACGACAGGACAGGTCGCTTCGAGCAAAACGGTCTTTCCAAGCCCATCCTCAACATACAAACCATCACAACATTCGATGCTTTTCCCGTTTTTAGCGAAAAACGTCGAATGTTGTGATGGTCTGCCTGCCCACGGTACCCCGTAGAAGGACCAAAACACCCCTAAAGGCCACCGTCCCAGTGCCGAATCACGAATTCTCGCAGGTCGTTCTGACGTTTCTGGAATGTCTCGCTTCGGTCGCACTTGAGGCCCATAGCGAGCGCGATGGCGTTCATCGCCCGGTGCAATTGCAGCTGGTGGGCAAACTGAGTCCCGGTGAGGACGATCATCCTAAAGCCCAGCGCGCTCAGCACGGTCATACGCTCCGCATCCGACGCGCTGCGCTGTTTATCAAGATGGTCCGAACCGTTGTATTCAATCCCCGTACCGCTTGCAGGCGCATATACGTCAATCTCAAAATACCCGGCCTTAGCGAGATACTTGAACTCGTTGGGAACATCGACCCGATGGTTGAGCTCGACCTTGGCGTATCCAAGCCCTCCTTGAGAACGTTTTGCTACGACCATGATTGCGGTGGCCGTCTCCATGGGCGACCGCGCGCCATCGTGTACGCGCTTGAGCGCGGCGGCCGCGCGTATAGCCCCCTGACGAGATCGGTTCTCATTGCAATAGGCAATCAAGTCGGCAACGGTATACCTCTGCCCCATCTCGATATAATCGCCTGTCGACAGATGATTCAAATGGTATCGGGCGCAGATTTCGTAGCCATATTCCAGCTGCTCGGGTTCGCTCATCCACGAACCCGCTTGGACAAAGCACATGGCCTCATCAACCACCAGAAGGCCCTCTGCCACCTCGATAAGATGGCCTGGAGGTACCGGCGCTCCAAACACGTGGCACCTAAATCCAGCCGGCGTCGAGCGCTCAAAATCGAAGTTGACGAGCGTGTCGATATGATCGAGCTCTTCTCGTGGAATACCGAGCGAAACCAGATAGTCGGCAACGATCCCAACTGCCGTTGAAGCCCTCAGCCCTTTGGCATCAAGTCCCAATTTGGGCAGGCTCGCGGTCGGCTCCGCCTCGTTAGCAAGCGAGTCCTCATCGTATAGGCTGCTTGCTCGCGAGAGCGGCTCGGACGGGCGCGCCACGTTGTGGTACAGCCAGGCAGTCTTATGGGACAGGACGATCGGCAGGTCCATGAGCCCTCCAATGGAGTCGGATAACCAACCTTATTCCCCTGCTCACGGGTTCGCACACCTTCGTGCGCAAGAAAGCGATTCCACCCGGTCGAGTGGCAGAAAAACCATCACAACATTCGATGCATTTCCCGATTTTGGCAAAAAGCGTCGAATGTTGTGATGGTTTGAGGCGAGGTGAGGGGCACGGAGGGATCAAAGCATCGTGCTCGAACGGGTTAATCCAGCTCTTTTAAGCCATGCGCCAGCTGCCAGTACTCGCCGTGCTGGGCGAGCAACTCTTCGTGCGTGCCGCGCTCGATGATGCGGCCGTGTTCGAGGACCATGATGGCGTCGGCGTCGCGGACGGTGGACAGGCGGTGCGCGATCATAAAGGTGGTGCGTCCGCGCATGATGCGGTCCATACCGCGTTCGATGAGCTTTTCGGTACGCGTGTCAATGGAGCTCGTGGCCTCGTCCAGGATGAGCACCGGCGGATCGGCGACGGCCACGCGCGCGATGGCGAGCAGCTGACGCTGACCCTGCGACAGGTTGGCGCCGTCGGCCGTGACCGGTGTGTCGTAGCCCCGCGGCAGGCGGCGGATAAACGAGTCGGCGCAGGCGGCCTCGGCAGCGGCGCGCACCTCCTCGTCGGTCGCGTCGAGCTTGCCAAAGCGGATGTTCTGCGCAATGGTGCCGCTAAACAGGTGCGTGTCCTGCAGCACAATGCCAAGCGACCCGCGCAGGCTGGCCTTGGCAATGTGCTTGACGTCGATGCCGTCGTACGTGATCTCGCCGTCATCGACCTCGTAGAAGCGGTTGATGAGGTTGGTAATGGTCGTCTTGCCGGCGCCCGTGGAGCCCACAAACGCAATCTTTTGCCCCGGCTTGGCAAACAGGTTGAGGTCCGTGAGCACGCGGGCGCCCGGCACGTAGGAAAAGTCCACGGCATGGAAGCGCACGTCGCCGGCAAGCGAAACCAAGCCGCACGTGAGCTCGGTGCCGTCGGCAGCCACCGCGCGACCCGACTCATCAACGGCAGCCACGTCATGCAGATGCCCGTACGCGCCCACGCCCTGGCCCTCGGGAATCTTCCACGCCCACGCGGCGTCGCCCGTCTGCACCAGCTCCACGCAGCCCTCGTCCACCTCGGGCTTAAGGTCCATAGCCGCAAACAGGCGCTCGGCACCGGCCAACGCGTTGAGCAAGAAGTTGCCGAGCTGCGTAAACTGGTTGATGGGCATGGCGGCTTGGCGCACAAAGACCAGGTAGCTTGCAAGCGCACCCACGTCGGCCAGGCCCTTGATGCAGAGCATGCCGCCCGCCACGGCGACGATGGCATAGTTGACGTAGCCAATCACGACGGTCATGGGCACCATGGAGTTGGCATAGCTCACGGCGGCGGTGCCGGTGCGGCGAAGCTCGTCGTTGCGGCAGGTGAAGCCGGTGACATTCACTGCCTCGCGGTTAAAGACCTTGATGACCTTTTGGCCCGAGACCATCTCTTCGATATATCCGTCCAGGTCGCCAAGCGATGCCTGCTGGGCGGCAAAGAAGCGCTTAGAGCGCGCGCCCGAGTAGCGCGCATATAGCACAATGGCCGCATCGCACACGAGCGTGATAATCGTGAGCTGCCAGTTAAGGATGATGAGCATGGCCGTGGTGCCCACAACCTGAATGGCGGCCTGAATCACGTTGGCAAAGCTGTTGTTAAGCGCCTCGGAGACGGTGTCGACATCGTTGGTGAAAAAGCTCATGATGTCGCCCGAGCGCGTGCTGTCAAAATAACTGAGCGGCAGCGTCTGGATGTGTGCGAACAGATCGCGGCGAATATCGGACACCACGCGTTGGGCCGCGCGCACCATGATCTGCGAGTAGCCCAGGGCCGAAAGCACGCCCGCGGCGTAGATGATCGCCGTCAGGATGACCTGCTTGGCGAGCAGTTCCTCCCCGCCCGTGGCCAAACCGTTAACGATGGGGCGCACCATGTAGGTGCCGGCGAGGCTCGCGATGGCGGCAACGGAGGCGAGCACGCCCACCGCGAGCAACGAGAACTTGGCATGCCCCATGTAGGAGAGCAAGCGGCGCACAGTGCGCTTGAGGTCGGCCGGGCGTGCTTGGGCTGCGGTCTTAGGCATGACGCTCGCCCCCTTCCAAGGGCAATCCGCATGCGACGGAGGAAAACGGATCATTCGCGCAACCATCGTCGCTGCCGTCGCCGGCGTCCGCGTTCCTCGCAAACTCCATCTGCGAGGCGTAAATCTCCTGGTATATGTTGTCGCCCGCCAGCAGTTCCCCGTGCGTGCCCACGCCGTGGACACGACCGTCGTCCAGCACCACAATGCGATCGGCATCCATGACACTCGCGATGCGCTGGGCGATGATGAGCACGGTCGCATCGGGAATCCGAGCGATGTGCTCGCGAATCTTTGCGTCGGTCGCCATATCGACCGCGCTGGTGGAGTCATCAAAAATGAGCACGCGCGGATGCTTGAGCAGCGTGCGCGCGATGCACAGGCGTTGCTTCTGGCCACCCGAGACACCGGCGCCGCCTTGGCCCAACTCGCCGTCCAGCCCGCCGATGCGATCAAGAAACTCGTCCACGCACGCTGCGCGGCAAGCCGCGAGGAGCTCATCGTCCGACGCCTGCGGATTGCCCCACTGCAGGTTCCCGCGCACGGTACCCGTAAACAGCACATTCTTTTGCAGCACAATGCCCACGGCGTCGCGTAGAGTCGCGAGGTCGTAGTCGCGCACGTCGCGTCCGCCCACAAGCACGGCGCCTTCGGTGGCGTCGTACAGGCGCGCAATCAGCTGCACAAGCGAGCTCTTGCCCGAGCCCGTGCCGCCGAGGATGCCCACCGTCGAACCGCTCTCGATGCGAAGGTCGATATGCTCGAGCACATCCTCGGCTGCTTCCGCGCGGTATTTAAAGGAAACGTCGCGAAACTCGATACTGCCGTCCGTTGGCGCCGCAGTCGCGAGGTCCCCCGCAGGATTGACGATAAAGGGCTCTTCATCGAGCACCTCTGCGATACGGCCCACGCTCGTGAGAGCGCGTGTGAGCAGCAAAAACACGTTGGAAATCATCATGAGCGAGTTCATGATCAGCAGCACGTAGCTCATAAAGCCCGTGAGCGAGCCCACGCCCAAGCGACCTTCGATGATCATGCGGCCGCCAATCCACAGAATGGAAAGCGCCGCCACGTACATCGACAGCTGAAACACCGGCAGGTTGAGCACAGCGTTGCCAAAGGTCTTGGTCGCCGTGCCGGCGAGCTCGGTATTGACGGTGTCGAACTTGTCGCACTCGTGCTCAGCGCGCACGTAAGCCTTCACGGCGCGCACGGCGGTAAGGTCCTCTTGCACCACGCCGTTGAGGTGGTCCATCGAGGTCTGGAGTTGGCGGTAGAGCGGGCTCACACGCACGGTAATGATACCGAGCACGATGGCGAGCATCGGCAGAATGACGGCAAAGACCGCCGCGAGCTCGCGCGAGAGCGCAAAAGCGTAGACGAGGCCCATGACCAGATTTACCGGCCCGCGCACCATGGGGCGGAAGCCGTTACCTACGGCGTTTTGAATCACGGTGATGTCGGTGGTCATGCGGGTGACAAGCGAGCTGGCGTCGTAGTTGTCCAGATTGCCAAAAGCGAGCGTCTGGATCTTGCGATACTCGGCCTCGCGCAGGTTAGCGCCCAGCCCCGAGGCGACGCGAGCAGACGTGCGTGCATAGCCCAAGCCAAGTACCAGCGAAAATGCGGCGCATACCAACATATACGTACCCTGCAACAGCATGTAGTTGATGTCGCCCGCGGGCACGCCCACATCGATGATATTTGCCATGATGACCGGGATAAACAGCTCGAGCGCCGTCTCAGCAGTCACAAAGAACACGCCGAGTATGGCATCGCGGCGGTATGCCCCCAGATAGGAAAACAGAATCTTGAGATTGCGCACGCAGGTTCATCCCCCATCAAACGTTGTTCGCAAACCCACGTATTATGGCGCGCCGTGCGGCGGTGTCAAGTGTTCCGAAATCGATTTCTGCAAGGCTAGTGCAGGCGCCATGCTCACAGGGCGCACGTCCGTATTCAATTAGAAATGAACGCGAGCGTGACTTTTTCGCTTCGGCGTCAACACAAACCTTGACTCTACAATCGTTGTAGGGTTTTCACTACACTGGTACATAAACAAACCCAGCCAGAAAGCCCCGCACATGGAACACGACCTCACACGCGGCAATGTCCTTAAGACCATCGCGGTCTTTGCCCTGCCCTATATGCTCTCGTACTTTTTGCAGATGCTCTACGGCATGGCCGACCTGTACATGATGGGGCAGTTTAGCGGCGCCGCCGGCATCACCGCCGTGGCAAATGGCGCTCAGACGCTCTATATGATTACCGTGGCACTCGTGGGCCTGGCCATGGGAACGACGGTCATCGTCGGCCACGCCGTGGGTTCGCGTCGCTTCGATCGCGCCGAGACCGCCATCGGTAACACCATCACGCTCTTTATGGGCGTCTCGGTGGTGCTGGCCGCTGTCCTGCTCGCACTGTGCCCGCAGATCGTGACACTCATTGGCACGCCGGCCGAGGCAGTCGAAGGCACCGCCGCCTACCTGCGTATCTGCTTTATGGGCATCCCCTTTATCGCCGCGTACAACATTCTTTCGGCCATCTTTCGCGGGCTGGGAGATTCGCGCTCGCCCATGTACGTGATCGGCGTGGCATGCATCATCAACATCGCGCTCGACTTTCTGTTTATCGGCCACATGGGGCTCGGCCCCGTGGGCGCAGCACTCGGCACGGTAACCGCCCAGACGGCCAGCGTTGCCCTCGCGCTCGTGTGGCTCAAGAGCCGTCGCACGAACATCCACGTTAAGCGCAGCGACCTGCGCCCCCAGCCCGAGGTGCTCGGCAGCATTCTTAAGATCGGCGTGCCCGTGGCCGTGCAGGACGGCTGCATCCAGGTAGCGTTTATGTTTATCACCGTCATCGCCAACCACCGCGGCCTGGTCGACGCCGCCGCCGTGGGCCTGGTCGAAAAGATGATCAGCTTTTTGTTCATTGTGCCGAGCTCCATGGGTGCCACCGTCAGCGCGCTCACGGCGCAAAATGCCGGCGCGGGCAAGGGCGACCGCGCACGTCAGGTACTCAAAGACGCCATGACGATCTCGGTAGTGTATGGCTGCCTGATCACGGCGCTGATGTGGCTGGTGGCGCCGGCGTTTATCGGCTTTTTTGCCAAGGACGCTGCAGTAGTCGCCGCCGGCACCGGCTATATGCGCAGCTACATTTTCGACGCGATTTTTGCCGGCATCCACATTTGCTTTAGTGGCTTTTTCGCTGCATACGGCAAGAGCTACATCGGCTTTGCGCACAACGTGCTGGCCGTGGCGCTCATTCGCGTGCCGGGCGCGTGGCTGCTGTCGAATGCCTATTCCGATACGTTGTTTCCCATGGGCATCGCTTCGCCGTGCGGGTCAATTCTGTCGGCAGTCATTTGCGTGATGGCGTTTACCGTACTCAACCGGCGTGGGGCTTTTGACAAGTTGGCAGCGTAGCGGGGCAACGCGAGATCGCCCACATCGATGACATCATCAGCGACGACCCCACAACCTACGTGACGCAGATCACGGTGCCGGCTGCCCCGTCCAAATAAGAACTGCCCAGAAAACGTTCGGCTGAAGGCAGAATCTTGACGTTATAGGCCATATTTTGCCTCAAGGTTATCGAGAGCCTCAAAGGCATCACGCGCCGTGCCAGCAGCACGCTCCCGCTCGGCCACAGCTATACGAGCCATCAGACGAGCCTTAGCCTGTTCCTGAACCATGAGGTCGTAGTCCTCGGATCGAAGTACAACAAATTTGCTATAGCCGTTTTTTGTAACAGTCACTGGACCAGGGGCCTCCCAACAAGCTCGCCAAACGCCGGGGACAATCCCCGATATGGCGGTTTTACTCCTCCGGAATCGGAAACGCACGGATGAACTCTGCAGGCGAGAAGGTCTTGATGGTCGAGCGCACAAAAGCAGCGCGGTCACGCGTGATGATAAAGTCCACGCCGGCACGCTCGGCCATCGCACGGATACAGCCGTCCTCAAAGTCCGGCTCATCGGAATAGGCGGAGGTAAAACAAGCTTCTTGGTCGAGAGGCTCTACCGAATAGCTCTTAAGACAGTCGCGCACTACCTCGCGGGCGCGCGCCTCGCCTGCCTGTTTAGTGAGAATGTAATACGCGTCCTTGAGAGAGCAGGCCGAAACAACGCCTTCGATAAGCCCCACGTCGACGAGCCCCTTGATCGTTTGCGCCGCTGCGTGCTCCGGCCGGCCCGGAAGCACGCAATCGAGCAGAAAATTGGTATCGAGAAATGCTCTCATAGGTAGCGCTCCCTCGCGACGCGCTTTTCATCTTCAACCGTCATCGTATCGAGCGGCGTTCCTTTTGGCATTTTGGCTACGATATCGAGATACTCCTGGTAGTCCTCATTCTCCGCGAGCATCTCACGGATCTCCTTCCAGGTGATCTTGGGATGCCACATCGTACCCACGTCGCGCTTGGGCTTGTCCGAGCCGCACGTCGGCTTTGCACCCCCGCGCTCCTGGGCAGCGTCATATTCCACTGCAACCGGGCTTTGATAGTCGAGCGGCACGATCTTGAACAACGGCTTGCTCCGCTTGAAGACCACAACCTCCTCGCCCTCATTGGCAACCTTTTCGGCCACCTGCGTAAGGTTTTGGCGCAGTTCCGAAAACGCGACGGTAACCATAACTGCTCCTCTCAACATATATCTTCACTGCTAAGTATACACGTTAATGTTAATGTTAAAGTGTATAAAACTCATCACAATGGGGCAGCCCCGTTGTGGAACCTCACTGCGGGCCCCCTTTGCTTTGTATGAATCTTCTATCGCTCCGGAACGACACCGCTCCGCAGGGTCACCCTCAGCAACCTACATGACGCAGATCATGCTGCCCGCCACCACGCCCAAATAAAAACCTCCCGGAAAGTATCAACCTTTCCGGGAGGTTTTCTAATTTGATTATCGATGTCCTAAGCCTGGGGCACCTGACCAGTAGCCAAGATTTGCTCGAGTGCGTCCTCGTCCAGCACGGGTACGCCCAGCTGCTCGGCCTTGGTGAGCTTGGAGCCCGCTTTGGGACCGGCGACCAGATAGCTCGTCTTCTTTGAAACACTGCCCGAGACCTTGGCACCAAGCACCTTGAGCGCCGCGCCCGCCTCGTCGCGGGTGCGGTTGACAAGCGTGCCGGTGAGCACGAAGGTCAAACCCGCGAGCGGCTGTGCGTCGGCGAGCTCGCCTGCCACGCCGGCATCGGCTGCGGCCTGCGCGTGTGCGGCACCCAGGTCGACCTCGAGCGACAGACCCGCCTGGCGCAGGCGCTCCAGGACGGCAAGGTTTTCGGGAACGGCCAGGAACTGCTTGACGCTCGCCGCAATCTTGGGACCGATGCCCTCGCACTCGGCGATGTCCTCTTCGCTCGCCAAGATGAGCTTATCAATCGACAGGAATCGCTCGGCGATAACCTCGCCCACGCTCTTGCCCACGTGGCGGATGCCCAGGGCAAACAGCACGCGACCGAGCGGCTGGCTCTTGGACTTGTTGAGCTCGGCGATGATTTTCTCAGCCGTCTTGAGGCCTACCGGAATGGGGTCGCCCTTCTTGACGCCCTTTTTGCTGTTGGAACTGGCATAGGTGCGCCCCGTGTCCAGGCCTGCGATGTCATCGACCGTGAGCTGGTAGAAGTCTGCGACATCGTGAATCAAGCCGGCGGCGATCATCTTGTCGACGATCTCGTCGCCCAGGCCGTCGACGTCCATGCAGCCGCGGCTCACCCAGTGGAGCAAGCGCTCCTTGAGCTGCGCGGGGCAGTCGATGGAGACGCAGCGGTAGGCAACCTCGCCATCCTCGTGGACCACGGGGCTACCGCACACGGGGCAGACCTCGGGCATGTGCCAGTCGACCGAATCGGCCGGGCGTTTATCGAGCACCGGGCCCACGACCTCGGGGATCACGTCACCCGCCTTGTGCACGATGATGGTGTCGCCCTCGCGCACGTTTTTGCGGCGGATCTCGTCGATGTTGTGCAGCGTGGCGCGCGCGATGGTGGAGCCGGCGACTGTCACCGAATCGAACTCGGCGACCGGCGTGAGTACGCCGGTGCGGCCCACCTGGATGCGAATCTCGCGCAGGACGGTCTGCTTTTCCTCGGGCGGGAACTTAAAGGCAATGGCCCAGCGCGGCGCACGGGCAGTAAAGCCCAGGTCGAGCTGCTGCTGAAAGCTGTCCACCTTTACGACCACGCCGTCGATGTCGTAGTTCAGGTCGCCGCGATGCTCGAGCGCCTGGGCGCAGAACTCGTGAACCTCGGCGGGCGTGGCACAACGGGCCACGTTGGGGTTGACGCTAAAGCCGGCGCTGCGCAGCCAGTCCAGAAACTCGCGCTGACTGTGAACATGCAGCGGGTCGGTATCGGCGATGGCGTAGATAAAGGTAGCCAGGTCGCGGCGCGCCGTGACCTTGGGATCCTTTTGGCGCAGGCTGCCGGCGGCGGCGTTGCGCGGGTTGGCAAAGGGGTCGCGCCCCTCGGCATCGGCCTCGTCGTTCAGGCGCACAAAGCTGCCCTTGGGCATGTAGACCTCGCCGCGCACCTCGATGGTGCGCTCGCGATCGGCGCCCATGTGGGCGAGCGCCGGCTCGGACAGGTGCATGGGCACATCCTTGATGGTACGCACGTTGAGCGACACGTCCTCGCCCGTGGTGCCGTCGCCGCGCGTGGCGGCGCGCACAAAAGTGCCGTTTTGATAGGTAAGCGCGACGCCCAGACCGTCGATCTTAAGCTCGCAGGTATAGGTGACGCTACCGGCGCCGAGCGCATCCTCGGTGCGTTGGAGCCACGCGTCGAGCTCGTCCAGATCCATGGCATCGTCCATGGAATACATGCGTGCCATGTGCGTGACCGGCGTAAACTGCTCGCTCACGTAGCCGCCCACGCGCTGGGTATAGCTGTCGGGCGTTACCAGATCGGGGTAGGTCGCCTCGATTTCCTGCAGCTCAACGAGCATTTTGTCAAAGGCGGCGTCCGTGATCTCGGGCGCATCGAGCATGTAGTAGCGATAGGCGTGGTAATCGAGCTCGTGGCGCAGCTCGGCCGCGCGCGCTGCCGCCTGGGCACGGGCGTCGGTCGGTGCGGCGGCATCCGCGCTCGCGGACGTTTCGGTATCGATGTCCACACCGTCACCAAACAGGCTCGATTGCTCCATAGCGGCACTCCTTCGCTCGATTTCAAACGGATACTAGAGTACCACCGGTCACCATGGCGCCGAATACCCCTTTCGAACCGCACCGAATCGGCAGCCGACGGACCGAGGTGGATCGCGCGATCAAACCATGCCCTTGCCAGTTCTAAATGATCCGTTTTCCTCCGTCCCCAACGGATCAATAAGAAAAGAGGGGCTGTCCCGCGTTGGCGGGACAGCCCCCTCTGGCATCGGTATGTGCGATACAGCTCGTTAGAAACTCTGACCGTAGCCTTGACCCTGGCCCTGACCCTGCTGGCCCAGCAGCTCCTCCAGGTACTGGCGCAGCTGCTCGTCGGTAATACCGCCGTTGCCGGTGTCGGTCGAACTGTCGTCCTGCTGCTGGTTCTGCAGCTCCTCATCGGAGCCCAGCTCGACGGTGACCTTCTTCTCTTCCTTGCCGCGCATGAGCGTGATCTCGACCTTCTCGCCCACCTCGTGGCTGCGCAGCGCGATGATCAGGCCATCGGCGCTCGTGATCTCGTCGTCGCCCAGCTTGGTGATGACGTCGCCCTCCTGAATGCCGGCCTTGGCAGCAGGACCATCCTCAACGACGCTCGCCACATACGCGCCGCTATCGGTGCTCAGCTTGTTGGTGCGGGCGTTAAGCGCATTGACGCTCGAAAGCGTGGCGCCCATGTACGGATGCACCGGCGTCTTGCCGTCGATGATCTGGTCGGCAATGTTCTTGGCGTAGTTAACCGGAATGGCAAAGCCCACGCCCGAGCTGGAGCCCGAGTAGCTCTCGATGAGCGAGTTGATACCCACTAGCTCACCATTGTCGTTGACGAGCGCGCCGCCGGAGTTGCCCGGGTTGATGGCGGCATCAGTCTGGATCATGTTGGCATAGATGGTGTTACCGCTGGTAGAGCTCATGGCCGTGGAGCGATACAGCGCCGAGACGATACCGGTGGAGACAGACTGCTCGTTGCCGAAGGGCGAGCCAATCGCCATGACCCACTCGCCCACGTTGAGCTTGGAGGAATCACCAATCTCGATCGGCGTGAGCTTGGAGGCATCGGCATCCTTGAGCTTGATGACGGCCAGGTCGCTCGAGGCGTCGTTGCCAACGAACTCGGCCTCATATGTAGTGCCGTCGTCCATGGTAACCACGTACTGGTCATAGCCATCGACCACGTGGTTGTTGGTGAGGACGTGGCCCTCGGTATCGAGCACCACGCCCGAACCGACGCTGCCCGAGTTGTCCGACTCGTCGGCAGACTGCGAAAGCGAGCCATTCTGGCTACCGCTCGAAGTGGCGGTGATGGAAACCACGGAGGGCAATGCCTTGGCAGAAACGGCCTCGGCCAGCGTGGTGTCCTCGGAATCAATCGTAATCTTTTGCGTCGATGAACCCGAAGCACCCGCCGTCACGGCATTCTTGCCGCCACCGATATCGAGCGTGCCGCTCATAATGAGCGCAATGACCAGCAGGGCGCCGCAGGCACAGCCGGCGAGTGCCGTAATAAAGATCGGCAACTTTTTGGTCTTGGTTTTGACCACTGTGTGCTTGTTTACAACCTGCTGGCTGCCCAGCGGCTTTCCGGTCTGCGTGTCGTAAGCCTGCACGTAGGGAATGTTGCTACCGGCAGGCGTCGACTCCACCTGCACGCGCGGCTGCTGCTGGGTCTCGCCGGCGTTGCCCGCATCCTGGGGACGCTGGGAATCGTACTCGCTCATAGCTGCGATCCTTTCGTCAAATAACCAAAGGCCCGCCAAACATGTGGCGGGCCATCATTGTTCACGTTGAGTTGTACCCCAATATGCGGGCGAACGTGTATGAGAACGCAATCTTTTAGGAAGGCTTAAGTTCTGCTGCAAACTCGAAAGGGATCCACGCATGCGGCAAAACCACCACGAAGGTGCCTGTCCCCTTTGTGGTGGAAATCTAGTCCTTAAACAGATAACCCACGCCACGGACGGTGGTGATGTGCGCCGCGATCTGCGGGCCCACCTTGGAGCGGATGCGTCGAATGTGCACGTCGACGGTGCGCGTGCCGCCGCAGTACTCAAAGCCCCACACGCGGTGCAGCAGCACCTCGCGGCTGTAGGCACGGTTGGGATGCGTCGCCAAAAAGCTCAGCAGCGAGTACTCCATCAGCGTCAGGTCGATGGGCTCGTTATCGAGCGTCACCTGGTAGGTAGCCAGGTTAATCTCGAGGTTGTCGATGTTGAGCACATCGTCGGCGGCGACGGTCTCCTCCTCGCCCATCAGGCGCTGCGCACGAGCCTTAAGCTCGTTGGATGTCGCCGTGGGGCATACAAAGTCGGCATGCGCGTGATTGGGCAGGCGCAAGGTACCGAGCGCCTCGTCGTCGACGATCACCAACATGGGGACACCGCCGCGATCGTCAAGCCACTTGGCAATCTGATCGATGCGGTCGCTGCGGATGCCGTCGGAGTCGAGGATCAGCAGGTCAAAGTCGTGCGCCGCAGTCGGCGAATCGGGGGTTGCCAGGCTCACCTCGACACCCAGGGTGGTCGTCAAGCTGCGGGCAAACTCGTGGAAGCGCGTCGTGCGCGCCATGAACAGGGCACTCTTTTCGGACATATCGGCCTCCAAGGAAATGAGCTCAATCGTACTGGAACAAGCCAGCGCGATTAGGAGTTCGCCAGATAGTGCTTAATCTCCCACTCGGTGATCGTGGACTCAAACTTATGCCACTCGTCGCGCTTCTTTTTAAGGAAGAAACTGTGGATGTGCTCGCCGAGGGCATCCTTCATAAACTGCGAGTCCTCAAACACGTCGAGCGCCTCTTTGAGCGAGCGCGGCAGCGGCGTGTAGCCGGCCTCGAGCATCTGACGGTCGGTGAGCTTGAGCGTCTCGGCCGTGGCCTCGGGCGGGAGCTCCAGCTTGCGCTCGATGCCATCGAGACCAGCCGCCAGCGTGACGGCGTTGACCAGGTACGGATTGGCCATGGGGTCGGGGCTACGAAGCTCGATGCGCGTGGACAGCTGCTTGCCGGGCTTGTAGACCGGAATGCGGACCATACTCGCGCGGTTACGCAGGCCCCACGTGGCGTACTGCGGCACGGAGTCGCCGCCCGTGGTGATGCGCTTGTACGAGTTGACCGTGGGGTTGGTGATGGCGCTGATTTCGCGTGCGTGCGCCAAGATGCCGGCCATATAGTGCTTGGCGATATCGGAGAGATGGTACTTCTCGTCGTCCTCGCCCCAAAAGACGTTGTTGCCGTCGTGGTTGAACAGCGACTGATGCAAAAACATGGCGCTGCCGTCCTCGCCCGCCAACGGCTTGGGCATAAAGGAGGCGTGGCAACCGCTCTCGTAGGCCTGCTGCTTAATGATGAGTTTGGCCGTGGTGATGGCGTCGGACATGCTCAGGGCCTCGGCGTGGCGCAGGCTCATGCCGTGCTGCGAGCGACCGGCGGCGTGGAAGGTGTACTCCACGGGCACGGACATCTTCTCGAGCGTGAGGACCGTGTTGCGGCGCAGGTCGCGGGCGGCATCGCTCACCGAAAGATCGAAGTAGCCCACGTTGTCGAGCGGCTCGGGCGTGTGCTCGTCGGGGAAATAGTAATACTCCAGCTCGGCGCCCACGTTGAGCAGATAGCCAGCCTTCTCGGCCTTGCGGAACATGCGGCGCAGGGCATCGCGTGGATCGCCGGTAAAGGGCTTGCAATCGGGAGTGCACACGTCGCAGAACACGCGGGCGACGCCGTTGTGGCTCGGGCGCCACGGCAGGATCTGGAAGGTCGAAGCATCGGGAAACGCCAGCATGTCGGCTTCCTCGGGCGTGGCAAAGCCCTCGATGGCGGAGCCGTCAAAGCCAATACCCTCCTCAAAAGCTACCTCGAGGTCCTCGGGGCTAATGGCAAAGTTCTTGAGGCGGCCGAGAATGTCGACAAACCACAAACGCACAAAGCGGATGTCACGCTGCTCTACGGAGCGGAGTACGTAATCGATGTTCTGCTGGTTCATGTCGCTCCCCTTTCTTTCGGGCGGGTTTCGACTGGTCTATATCGCAGATACTATCGCAGAAAAATGTTTCCGCAGGGTTAAAGCGTATCAAGCGCTCAAAAAACGTGTGCGAACAGGCAGTTGCGAACGAGCGGCTAGCGTTCAGATTCGGAGACAATTTGTCTACAGGCTCGTTCCAGCGCAGGGAACTCCATCGTCACTGCATCCCAAACAACCGAGCGGTCGACATTGCCGTAATCATGCGCAAGATAATTTCTCATGCCGATAATTCCACGCCATTCAATTTCGGGATGAAGCCGCTGCGAGCGTTCCGACAATTTGCCCGCTTCTTCCGTCACCCTAAGCGCACACATCAAAAGGGAGTCCGCCAACGCCCTCGTCCGCACGTCATTCGCATGCAGAAACTGGTCCTCGGTGATATCAAAAGCCTTGATGCGCTCGTTCGTTTCGGAGATGGCCTCCAAAACCTCTTGGGCGCGAAGGCTGTCTGACTTACGCGCGATCATAAAGGATCACTCCTTCGCGCTCGATTACCGCGGCAAGTTCGTCATCAAGATGATCACTAGAGACGAGATCAACCTGCCTCCCGGTTTCTTTGCGCACCGCCTCGCCAAACGCCGACAGCGCAAAAAGACCAAAGCCCTGCTCGCGATCGACTTCGAGACGCAAGTCAATATCACTATCGGCATGCGCCTCGCCACGGGCATACGAACCAAATAGAATCACGGTTTTGATGGCGGGAATCGTGCTGGCTGCCTCGCGGACGGCGGACTCAATCTGGGCAGTATCCAAAATGCCCGCCGCGGCGCTTTCGCTCGCAGAGCTTTTACCAAGTGAAGGAACAAACGGCAGAGAGCGCTCGCGCAGCATCTGCCTCATAAACATATTGACCGCAACAGACGAAGTCATGCCAAGCTCTTCGCACAGTTCGGCAAATGAGTCTTTAATTGACGAGTCCACTCGCACACTCAGCACAGACGCAGCCATGGATACCTCCTGTATGACATTGTCTATATATTATCATACAGACTAGCGCGAGGTCGAAGCGCGGTGTTCGATGTGGCCGGGGACCTCGATACGCTTGGGGGCGAGCTTTGCGGCCTCGCCCACCGTGGTGGTGACGACGTCGATGCGCTCGGACAGGCGCTCGACCACGCGCTCGGCGATGGTAAGGGTGTCTTGCGCGGCCGTGGTCACACCGCCAAAGAGCACGTGGTTCCAGGGATAATCGTCAAATGTCGCGATCTTAAGACCAGCCGGCAGCGAGGGACCAAGCTGCGCCAGCGCCTCGGTCAGACGCAGGAAAACCAGGCCGTTGACGGCGATAAGGCCGAGCCTTTTGCCCGCGTAGTCGCGGATGGTCTTGTCCAAACGGCCAACGCCCGTGGCACCACCGTCGGCCAGGGTGACGACCTCGCCCGCAAGGCCGCGGCGCGAAAGCTCGTCGGTAAAGGCCTCGGCGCGCTCGCGACGCACGGGGCTGTCGTCGCTTGCCTCGGTGAGCAGGCACAGGCGCTCGCTGCCAGCGGCGGCGAGCTCGTCTACCAAGCCAGCGACCAGCTCACGGTTGTTAGATGTCACTAGATCGACACCGCCGTCGGCAACGTCGCGGTCGAGCAGCACAACAGGCAGACGTCCCGCTGCCGCGGCGATCGCCTCGTCATTGCCTCCGCAGGTGTTGACGACCAGGCCGTCCACGCCGGCATCGATAAGTCTGGTGAGCGACTCCGCTTCCTTAGCGGGGTCGTTGCCGCTAATGGCCGTCATGAGCGAGCAGCCGCGCGCGGCGGCGCTGGCGGAAAGTCCTTCAAGCATGGCGCTCGAGAACGGGTTGGCGATGTCGGCCAGGATCACACCGATGAGGTTGGTACGCGAGCTGCGCAGATTGCGCGCGGCAGCACGTGGGCGATAGCCAGTGCGCTCGATAACTGCCGCGATGCGAGCACGGGTCTCCTCGGTCATTTGCCCGGGGCGGTTGTTGAGATAGCGCGAGACCGTGGCCGGGCTCACGCCCGCCTCGGCGGCAATGTCCTTGATTCTCATCTGCGCCATAACGCACCCCGTTTCCCAATTGTCGGCGGTCTGAGCCATTTTAGGCATTTTTTTAAAAATCTCGGTTGCAAAACGCTGTAGGTGAGCAGCATCGTTTTTGCGTCTCGAGCAGATGCGGCGATGGGCTAGATAGATGAGTCTTTGGACAGCTCAAAATAGTCGGGATGCAAGGCGATAACCGGACCTTGCTCTTCGGGCATCAGGTGCAGGTGTGTCTCTGCCAGATAGCTCGCCGCGTCGGTATCGCCCCTCTTAATGGCCTCAAGAATCCGGCGATGCTGCCGACGAATCGGCTCCCAATCCAGGTCCTGCGACACCATACGCAACCAGTTATATCGCTCAAAATGCGTGTTGATGCTCTTCATCCAATCCCACAACATGTGACGGCCGGCAATCTCAAAACACGTCTCATGGAACAGGTTGTCCAGATCGAAAAAGCGACGCGTTTCGCTATGGTCGAGCGACTCGGACTCGGCAAGAATCTGCTCGAGCCGCTGCTTTTGCTCGGGCGTAGCAGCCGAACAGCATTTAATAAGCACGCTTCTCTCGAGCTTCTCGCGCAAGAAACAGGCGTTCTCGGCGCGCTCCATGCTGATTTTTGAGACATAGGTGCCGCTTTTGGGACGCGTTTCCACCAGCTCCTGCTCACGCAGGCGCACAAAGGACTCGCGAATGGGCGTGCGCCCGATTCCCGTCTCCTTTTCCAGACCAATCGCCGAAAGGCGCGTGCCGGGCTTGAGCTCGGCATAGATAATCTTGGAGCGTAATGCGTTGTATGCCTGATCTTGCAGGCTCTGATAATGCTGGTGCTGTTCCATAAAGCCCTCGGATAAACCCTCGGTTAGTCGAATACCACCATGCAATACTATCGCATCGACACGCCCCAGCTCCCAATCAGTCTTTTTGGGACGGGGCTCTTTTAGCTACCCTGGCCCGCAGATCGGCCCCCTTGCCACAAAAGTGGCCCATCTACTACGTTAACACGGACAGCCTCGGCCATACCGAAAACCGTGAAAACAAAACCGCAGGTAGGCAGCTTGTCGATTTTCGAAAAAGCCGGCTATGGTTGACCTCTGCGGCTTAAACGTAGTAGATAGGCCCTATTCGTGGCACAGCACCACTCCATCCCAAATTGGCACCCCGAGCCCTCGTGAGTTGCCAACAAGCTGTTCGCCCAGCGCTTTATCCGCGCGGCATTTGGAAAATAGCACCACCGCAAAACCCGCGAGTAGCGCTTACTTTGCTATATCTCACTATACTTTGCTATATCTTGCTATACTTTGCTATATCTTGCTATATCTTGCTATATCTTGCTATATCTTGCTATATCTTGAGCAAAGGTGGCTCACATGCAAACAAACCCTTTTAAGCCCACAGCAGGTAAAACACCTCCCACGATTATCGGCCGCGAAGATGTACTTGAAGAATTCAGTGAAGGCCTCACCAACGGGCCTGGTGCCCCTGGGCGCCTAATGCGCATAGCCGGCGTCCGTGGAACGGGCAAGACGGTCCTCCTTGACGAGTGCTCACGTTTGGCGCAAAGCCGTGGCTGGACGGTCATAAAAGAGGTCGCAACCGAGGGACTTTGCCAGCGCATTCTCGAACAGCTGCAGCCCAAATTCCAGGCCAAACACGCCAGATTTGAGCCCACCGTAGCTGGCATATCCATCGGCAGCATAGATATTGAGCGAATCGGCCCATCGCTACGCGACGCCATGAGACAGACAATATCCAAGAATGGAAATGGCCTGCTCATCACTCTCGACGAGGTTCAAGACGCAGAGCTCGATGAGGTCCGAACGCTCTCCATTGCGATTCAGCAGGTTATCGGCGAAGACCTTGATATCGCCTTTGTTTTTGCTGGGCTGCCTTCGATGATTGAAAGCATCATCAACGGAAAGACACTTGCGTTTTTGCGCCGCGCCCTCCCCTTTGATCTGAAGGCTGTGGCAGTAACCGAAGTGTCGTACTCCCTCGAGGAAACCATTGAAGCGTCTGGCATGGAGTTGCAGCCAGGTATTGCCGGCCAACTTGCCGAGGCAACGCAGGGCTATCCTTTCATGATCCAACTCGTTGGATACTACGCATGGCAGTTGGCAAGACGCGCACATACAACGATTATTGGAGAAGAAGAAGCCGAGCGTGGCATTGCAACGGCACGCGAACGCTTCTGCGCCATGGTGATTGAGCCCGCGCTGCAGCGCATTCCGCCCACGTGCATCGCTTATCTGCTGAGCATGGCGTCTTTGGGGCAGACGAGCTCGACCAGCATGGTTGCCGATGCCCTAAACAAAACGCCTCAACAGGTGAGTTCCGTCCGCAGCCGCCTGTTAAGAGAATCGATTATCGAGGCTCCCTCGTACGGCAAGGTCTCATTTGCCATCCCCTACATGCGCGACTACCTCTACGAGCACAAAGCCGAACTGGAAGTTGAACTGTAGAAACGGCAACTGCCCTGCAAGACGAAAACCGTTCCAGGAGCACTTCTTTGCCAACGCCACCGACGAGGCCATCATCGCCAAGGTCAAGGAGCTCCTGGGCCCTAATCGGACTATCTGCGCCTTCCCGTCGAACGCAGGCGGCGGCTGCCCAACAC
>NZ_JBCJBG010000009.1:0-50498 GCF_039062315.1 Collinsella aerofaciens | reverse complement strand
ACACAGGGCAGCCGCCGCTTTTTGCAATCGATTGGTGCAAAGGGGTTGACTAGAGTTCGCAGGCAACCTTGTAGCCATCGCCGATAGCGTCGCGGATGTTGCCGCACTTGTTGGCATCGCCCAGCACGTGGGTGGCAACGCCGGCAGCGGCAAGGTCGTCGGCCAGCTTGGTGTTGGGACGATAGCCCATCGCCATCACCAGTGTATCGGCACCGGTGATGGTGTGGACCTCGCCATCCTTCTCGTAGCTGATGGCGTCCTCGGTAATCTCGGTCACCTTGGCCTCGGTCAGCACGTGGACGCCCTTTGAGAGCATGCGCGTGATGAGCACCGCGCGACCGGCGCCGCCCTCGTTGGCGGCGAGCGTCTTGGTCATCTCGATAACGGTGACATCGCGATTGGCCGGCGACAGGTCGTTGACCAGCGGGGCCAGGTAATCTGCCGTCTCGCAACCGACGGTGCCGCCGCCCACGATGACGATCTTCTTGCCCGGGAAAGCCTTGCCACCCAGTAGGTCGTCAGCCGTCATAACCTGCTTAAAGCCCTGCATGAAGGCCGGGGCAATGGGTTCGGCGCCATAAGCCAGGACGACCTCGTAGCCCGCGTAGTCACGCTGAATGTCCTCGGCAGTAAGCTCGGTACCAAAGACGCACTTCACGCCCGACTCGGCCAGACGACGATACTGATACTTGATCACGCGGGTGAGTTCCTGCTTTGCCGGCGGAACGGCTGCGATGCGCATCTCGCCGCCCGGCTCATCCTGCTTGTCCACGAGCACCACGTTATGGCCGCGCTTGGCGGCAATGTAGGCTGCCTCCATGCCCGCAGGACCAGCGCCCACAACCAGTACGTTCTTGGCCTCGGCGGCAGGCTCGTAGCCGGCCTCGTCGCGCTCAACATCGGGGTTGACGGTGCAGGAGATGCGCTTGCCAAACATAATGCCGTTCAGGCAGCGCAGGCAGCCAATGCAGGGGCGGATGTCGTCGGCGTTGCCGGCAGCGGCCTTGTTGCAGAACTCGGCATCGCACAGATTGGCGCGGCCCATCATGCAGATGTCGGCAGCGCCGTCCTCGATCAGCTCCTCGGCGATCCAGGCCTCGTTGATGCGGCCGACGGTGGCGACGGGAATGTTGACGTGCTTTTTAATCTCGCGCGAGCAGGCGGCGTGCGAGGCCTGCTGGGTACCGGCAGCGGGAATCGCGGAGCCGCGCTTGATGGTGGTACCGCCCGACACATGAATCATGTCGACGCCGGCCTTCTCCAGGCGACGCGAGACGTAGATCATGCCGTTGAGGGTCAGGCCGCCATCGGTGTATTCATCGCCCGAAATGCGGACGTCGATGATAAAGTCCTTGCCGCAGCGTTCGCGAATCTCGGCGATGACCTCGAGTAAGAAGCGCATGCGGGCGTCGAGCGAGCCGCCGTACTCGTCGGTACGCTTGTTGTAGAGCGGAGTCAAAAAGCCGCCGAGCATGCCGTGGGCGTGTGCCGCATGGACTTCAACGCCATCGACGCCAGCCTTCTGCATACGCACGGCAGCGTCGCCAAACTGATGCGTGAGCTCGTGAATCTCGTCGACCGTGATGGGGCGCGGTGCCTCGCGGGCGTAAGACGGGCCCACAAAGGACGGAGCGATCAGGCGCGGCGTGCCCGGAATGTTAAAGGCCATGTAGGCGGGATGGAAGAGCTGCGGCATGATCTTGCAGCCATACTCGTGGACGGCCGCGGCGAGCTTTTCCCAGCCGGGGATAAACGTGTCGTCGTAGCAGCACATGTCACCCGGCAGATAGGTATAGGTAGGCTCGACCGTCACGACCTCGGTAATGATGAGGCCCACGCCGCCCTTGGCGCGGGCACGGTAATGATCGACCAAGTCGTCGGTCACATAGCCATGATCGGCCAGGTTGGTGGACACCGGCGGCATAAAGACGCGGTTCTTGACCTCGGTTGTACCGACCTTGATCGGGCTAAAGAGCATTGGATAGGCGGAGGACTCCATGCGGGATTCCTTTCATTTGAGCCGCTAGGCGGCAGTTGCTGACGTACCTATCGTACCAGCAACTGCCGTATCCGCAGTCAAACATGCCCAAACGCCGGTCGGCTAATGAATACCGCGACCCAAGTCTTCGGCGATTTTGTCCACGCCCTTAAGTGCGGCGCACGTCTTTTTGTTGGAGCAATGCCCGGTGCAAACGCCACCCTGAGCGCAGTCGGCGCAGGTGCCCTTGCGGTAGATGCGCACGCACACGGCGGCAAACGCAATGCCGATAACAGCCAGTACAACAATATCGATAGGTGCCATAGCAAGCCTCCTCTAGTTAACCACCACTTACTTTACCCCATTCTCCACCTACAAAAAGGGACAGGTTTATTTTGTTCGGTTTTATCTGGGGAAACGCCACATCTCTCCCACCAAAAAGCCCGAGTGTCGCTGGGACACCCGGGCTCATGGAAAGGGGTTAATCCTTATTCGGACTTAAGCGGAAACTGCAGCGGAAGCGGTGTTGGTCTCGTCCTCGTCCGTCCACGCATGCTTAGGCATGGGACGGAAGATCTGGAAGAGCATCGCGACCAGCAGCACAATCGCCACAACCGTCCAGATACCAAACTGCCCAAGGACAAGCAGGTTGTAGAACTGGTTGATGAACAGGCCAATCACCCAAGCGAAGGCGCACTCGTAGCCGATGGCAATCGCGGTCCACTTGCCAGAGTCCATCTGGTTGCGGATGGTGCCAATGGCGGCAAAGCACGGAGCGCACAGCAGGTTGAAGGCGCCGAAGGCAACGCAAGCGCCCATGGTGGGGAACATGCCGGCAAACGCGGTCCACAGGCTCGGGTCGGTCTCGCCCGCGTCGGCGACGGACAGCAGCGAGCCGGCGGTGGCGACGACGTTCTCCTTGGCGACGAGGCCAGAGACAGTCAGCGCGGTGGCCTGCCAGGTGCTAAAGCCGAGCGGGGCGAAGATCCAAGCGACCAGGTTGCCCAGCATGGCAAGCACGGAGTAGTCCATAAACTCCTCGGGGATGCCGTCCATCGCAGGCAGGAAGCCAAAGGAACCGTTATAGCTACCAAAGTTGGAGAGGAACCAAACGACGACGGTGGACGCAAAGATGACCGTGCCGGCCTTCTTGATAAAGGCCCAGCAGCGCTCCCACACGTGCAGCGCCCAAGAGCGGATCGCCGGGAAGTGGTAGGCAGGAAGCTCCATGACAAACGGGGTCGGACGGCCGGCGAAGAGCTTGGTCTTCTTGAGCATGAGGCCCGAGGCGATGACGGCAAAGACGCCCAGGAAGTAGAAAAGCGGGCTGATCCATGCGGCCGTGGTGGAAGAATCGCCAATGATGGAGCCCATGAGCAGGGCGATGATCGGCAGCTTGGCGCCGCAGGGGATGAACGTGGTGGTCATGACCGTCATGCGGCGGTCCTTCTCGTTCTCGATGGTCTTGGTGGCCATGACGCCGGGGACGCCGCAGCCTGAGGACACGAGCATGGGGATGAACGACTTACCGGACAGGCCAAAGCGGCGGAACACGCGGTCCATGATAAAGGCGACGCGGGCCATGTAGCCGCAGTCCTCCAGGAAGGACAGCATCACGAACAGCAGGAACATCTGCGGCACAAAGCCGAAGATGGCGCCCAGGCCGCCAACGATACCGTCGCAGACCAGCGAATCGACCAGGCCACCGTCCTCGGTGCCACCCGCCACGAGGGCGTCGTGCACCATGGTGGTGATACCCGGGACATAGGGGCCGTACTGTGCCGGGTCGACCGAGTCGGCGTCGTCACCCGCGGCCTCGACAGCCTCATCGTAAGCATCGCGGCCCTGACCGAGCACATACCAACCGTCGGTGCCAAAGAGCTGATCGTTGGTGAAGTCGGTCACCGTTCCGCCCAGGGTGGAAACGGCGATGTAGTACACGCAGAACATGATGACCACAAAGATCGGCAGGCCCAGGATACGGTTGGTAACCACACGGTCGATCTTCTCGGAGGTGCTCATCTTGGCCGGGGCCTTGGTGAGGCACTCGTCGATGATGTGTGCGATCACGCCGTAGCGCTCACCGGTGATGATGGACTCGGCGTCATCGTCGCAGTCCTGCTCGCACTGAGCGACCAGCTCTTCGACGCGAGCGGCCTTCTCCTTGGTGAGGTTGATGAGCTTGCAGGCGTCCGCATCACGCTCGAACAGCTTGACGGCGTAATAGCGGCGCTTGTTAGCGGGAACGCTCGCAGGCAGATTGTTTTCGATGTGGTCAAGAACGTCCTCGATGGAGGAATCGAACTTGTGCTCCGGCACCTGGCCCTTGGAAGCAGCAGACTTCTTGACCTGCTCGAACAGCTCCTTGATACCCTTGTTCTTAAGAGCCGAGATCATCATGACCGGGCAGCCGAGCTTCTTGGAGAGCTTGTCCGCGTCGATCTTGTCGCCGTTCTTCTCGACCAAGTCGGCCATGTTGAGGGCAACAACCACGGGCAGGCCGGTCTCGATAACCTGAAGCGCCAGGTACAGGTTACGCTCGAGGTTGGTGGCATCGACAACTTGGACGACAACATCGGGCTCGCCGCTCATGAGGTAATCGCGCGAGCATTGCTCCTCGGGGCTGTAGGGGGAAAGCGAGTAGATGCCAGGGAGGTCCGTGATGGTAACGTTCTTGTCGCTTAGGAGCTTGGCTTCCTTTTTCTCAACCGTGACGCCGGGCCAGTTGCCAACGTAGCCGTTGGCGCCGGTGATCAGGTTGAAAAGCGTGGTCTTGCCGCAGTTGGGGTTACCCGCCAGCGCGACATGGATCTGAGAATCCGCCATTCAATCCTTCTTCCTTGTGTGCCTGCGCTGCTTTCTCCGCGCAGGCTGGATAATGTGCTTCAAAGATGCTGCATTAAGTTAGAAATACCTAACTTTATCTGCAGAAATATACGCCGCGAGCCCTTACTGGACCTCGACGACGGCCGCCTCCTCCTTGCGGATGGAAAGCTCGTAGCCGCGCACGTTGATCTCGACCGGATCACCGAGCGGTGCAACCTTCACGACCTTGAACGAAGTGCCCTTGATGAGCCCCAAGTCCATAAGGTGGCGGCGAAGCGCACCCTCACCGTGAAGCTTGACGATGGTAGAGCTCTCGCCCACCTTAACGTCACCCAACGTCTTCATCCTCTTGTCCCCCTTTCGGTTTTTATGAAATGCTGCTGACTAACCGACGGTCATGATGTGCATGGCAACCTTGGAATCGATGCCAAAGCGTGCGCCCAGCACCGTGACGATGATATTGGCACCACTCGAGCTCACCACGTGGATTTCGTTGCCCTCGACAAAGCCGAGGTCCTTGAGGTGGTGTTTCATGTCCTCATTGCCCTTTACACGAGACACGCGCACGGTTTCGCCCGCTTTTACCATCGAAAGCGGCATGGCCGGCATCTGCGGTCCGCAAGACATGAGTTGCTCCTAACGTCAGTTCGTCCTCAACATCGACGCGTAAAAAGTTAACCACGTCTATGTTCGCTATAGTAAACTAGCACGTGGTTAACTTTTTGGAAAGGGTCCCCATTCAGATTTCGAAAAAGTTTCCTATACGAAACAAAAAGGCGCGGCAAAGGACCATCCTTTACCGCGCCCTATCATGCTTAGAGCGAGAGATTTCTGATCGATGTGACACAGGAGGCCTCATCCACGCCCGAAACGCGGAACACGATGTCCTCGCCACATTCGCCACAGAGTGCCATGAGCCCTATAACGTCGCGGCCATCAACATGACGATTGCCAATCGAAACCGACACGTCACTACGATGCTTGGCGATAATGTCATAAAGCAGCGCAACCGGGCGGGCATGCAATCCCAACGGATCTTTAATCGTCTTTGTAAACTCGACCATGTCCCCTCCCACGACATCGTACATTCGGCCGGCAAAACCCAGCCACGTGGTAGCTATTGTAGCGTTAGATGCTTGTCGAGAGCTCCTCTGAGCACCTCGTGGGCAAAAAGTGGCAAATATGAGTACTGTCACCAATTTAGTAGCAGCAAAATCGAGAGCAAATTGCCTACTTTGAGCGATTCGGAGAGGTTGAAAGCCGTCAAACGCCCTTTAAAGGGGGTTAGATAAATTGATTTTGAGCCCATTTTTGCTCAGAACAGGCCGAAAAATATGACACCTCTTTTGCAGCAGTACTCATATTTGGCATTTTTTGAACACGGGGGCCAAAACCATGCCCCAAAACACAAAAGGAGGGGCCTCGTAAGGCCCCTCCTTAGGAAAGGGAATCGATTTATTCCACAGCCGTAGATTAATCCTAGCCGCTACTCCATCATGTCGAGGACGGAGGGGCGCAGCTCGCTCTCGGCGGCCTCGGGATCGGTCTCGCGCAGACGGTTGATATAGCGGTTGTACCACATCACGGCAAGGCCCAGGAAGACAACCACACCGCCAACGTTGTAGACCAGCGTCAGCCACAGAGGCTGATCAAGCGGAATGGTGCCGCAGATAAGCACGAAGCAGAAGACCACGAGCAGGAAGGCGGCAACGACCAGGCCAAAGCTGCGCGAGCCCATGCGGAAGCCACGGGGAGCAGCATCGAAGTTCTTGCGCAGCATAAAGTAGGCAAGCAGGATCAGCAGCGGCGGGAGCAGAGCGGTGGCAGCCGTCATGTTGGTGACGATCATGAGCAGGTCGTCGAGGTTACCGGAGCCCAGGGCCGGGATGATCAGGATGGGAACGACGATGGCGAACTGCAGCCAGGCAGCGCGGGCAGGAATGCCGTGCTCGTTGAGCTCGACGATCTTGCTACCAAAAACGCCCTTGGGGATCTCGGTGAAGAAGACCTTGATGGGAGCGGAGGTCCACATCATGAGGGAGCCCAGCGTAGCGGCGAGAAGGATCAGGCCGATGACGCGCGTAGACACTTCCATGGGAATGCCAAAGTGGGCAAAGACAGCGCCGAACACGTCGAAGATGCCGGTGGAGATGGCAACGCCGCCCTCGGGGATGAACAGGTTAACCAGCAGCGAAGCGCCTGCATACAGAAGGCCGATGGTCAGGCCGGCGATAACGACGGTGCGCACGAAGGCCTTGACGCCGCCCTTAAGGTCGTTAAGGAACACGCCGACGGACTCAGCGCCGCCAACGCCCTGGATGATCCAGGCAAGCGTACCGAAGAAGCCCCACATAGTGGCGAAGTTGCTCATGTCGGGAGCCATGTTAGCGGGCGTGGGAGCCGTAGCGAACTCGACGCCGCCAAAAGCAGCAGCCAGAGACAGCAGGATGAACACGGCGGTCAGGCCGAGAGCCGCGGTCGAACCGAAGGAGGAAATGGAGCCGATCCACTTAGCGCCCTTGGTCGAAACCCACGTGGCGATAGCAAAGACAACGATCTCGATAATGGTGATCCACAGCTGCGAAAGCTCGGCGTTGGCACCAAAGAACACGTAGCTCGCGTAGATGATGACGTTGGGCAGGACGGACGCAAAGAAGAACAGGTTAACAAACCAGTAGCTAAATGCCGTCAGGAACGCCCAGCGACCACCCATCGAGGTCTTAACCCATGCGTACACGCCAGACTCGGAGTCCTTGTTGAGGCCGACGAACTCGGCGGTAACCAGGGTATAGGGGACAAAGTACAAAAGCGTGGCGAAGAAGAACGACGGCGCAGCTGCCAAGCCGATGGCCGCGTTGTTGTTGATGATGTTCTTGATACCGAACACGGCGGCGACCGTCATGCCCAGCAGAGCGAACGAACCAATCGTTCCTCGTTTTTCAGAGCTCATAAGCCCTCCCAATCATCCGTTATATCTCATCTATAACCGTCCGGGCTGCAAGCGCAATCGTGGACGGCGCACCTGCTAAGGGGAATGGGGAAAAGGGAGTCAACAAAGCCATCCCCCTTAACGGCGCGAAGCAAACGTCCAGGTGGACGAATACTACTTGTTGGGGAAGGAATAACCTTCGACCGTCACGTGCAGCACCACGACGCGGGGATCCGCAGTGTCGGCGAGGACGCGATACGCCTCGTCGATCTCAATGACGGCAACGCCGCCGGCGGGAATCGTCACGGTCTCCCCCGCACCCTCAAAGCGCTCGCGATCATCGATATCGCTGTAGGCGCGGGTGCAGGTGAGGCCTGCCTTGGGGGCAACCTCGACAGTCAGGTCGCCGTCGAGCGGAGCGAGCACGGCATGATAGCGACGGTGACCGACCAGATCGGCGGTAGCCGCCTCGTGGGCGTTCACCCACCAATACACCAGCGAGTCGCCGATGGAGTACGCCACATCGTGCTGCAGTTCAGAAACGCCGTCGAGCGCCTGTCCGGTACGCATCCACTTCTTGACGGACTTCATCTGAGCGTCGAAATCGGCGCGCGAGTTAAAGACATGCATGACTTATGCCTCCTTAATGGGTGCCAGTGCCTGAGCCAGATCGGCAGACGTCAGCGGTCGCAGGGACACCTCAAAGCTGAAGCTCTCAAAACGGGTGCGATAGGAATCGAGCACCTCGGAACCCCAAGAGTTCGAACCAAGGCCGAGCAGCTGGTCGTTGATGTTGACCGTAACTGTGTCGCCCTTGACAAGGTCGTAGACGTGCTTGGCGTTATCGATGGCCTCGCAGCTATAGGGCCATGCCGAGAACGAGAATGGGTTGGAAGCGGCGTCGGCCGGACGGGTCACCAGCACGCCGTCGCCGTGGCTGGAGCGCAGGGCAACCCAGCGGGTACCCTCGCGGTTGGCGCAGTCCTGAGGCATAACGTAGGGCGTGAACATATCGTCGACCGTGGTGCGGTAATGACCGACCGGGTTGGCGCGCAGCGAGTCCGGATAGTTCTCGCCCGGGCCGTGGCCATACCACTCGACGGCGCGATCGCAACCGGGGACCTCGAAGGAGATACCGATGCGCGGGATGATGTCCGAATAGTCACCGTAGGGCTCGCCGGAAACCTTGAGGTCAACGCGACCGCTCGGAAGCACGGTGTAGACAAGCTCGACGCGCATGCCGAACGCGCGGACAGGAGGAGCGATACGCTGGCTCACGGTAACGACGACCGCATTGCCGTCCTGCTTCCAAGAAACCTTGCGGGTAGACGTCTGCATCACATCGATGAAGTTGTCCTTCCACAGTGAGTCATACTCCTGGGCGTGGTTATCGACGAGCGGATGCCAAAAACCAACCTGGGGACCGGAGGCCATGACGTCGCGGCCGGATGCCTTCCACTCGCTCACGGTACCGTTTACCTTGCTGAAGGTCAGCTCGCCGTTGAGGGAGCGAATGCGGATTTCCTGCTCGGTCTCCTCGACCGTAAGCTCAGGACGAACGGGGGCGGCGATGGCCGGCACTGGATGGTTTGCGATGGCAAACTGGCTTGCGCCCAGCTGGAACATCGGCTCGCACCAGACGTGAGCGGCCATGGTGTAGGCGCGCACGGTCAGTAGGGTCTCGCCTACCGCGGCCTCATGAATCACCAGTGGCAGCTGGACGGACTCGCCGGGGGCAACCGCACCGGGCATGAGCGTCTTGCGGCTGACCACGTCGCCGTCCACCAGGGTCTCGGCCGACAGGCAGACATCCTCGAGAGTGGTGAACCAACGCTTGTTGGTGACGGTCAGCTCGCCCGCCTCGGTGTCATAAGCCATGCGAACCGGGCAGATGACCTGGCCATACTCAGTGAGGCCCGGGCTCGGCTGCTGCCAAGGGAACACCATGCCATCGATGCAGAAGTTGCTGTTGTTGGGGTAGTCGCCGTTGTCGCCGCCGTACATGTCGTAGGCAACGCCGTCCTCGGTCACAGCAGCCAAACCGTGGTCGCACCATTCCCAGATAAACTGGCCTTGGATGCAATCCCAGCGATCGAAGACCTCCTGATACTCGGACAGGCCTCCGGGGCCGTTGCCCATGGAGTGACCGTACTCGCAGTTGATGCGCGGCTTGGGGAATGGATGCTCACCAAAGTCGTTCATCTGCGACACGCGGGAGTACATGGTGGAGATAACGTCGACGGTATCGGCGTTGCGATCCTCCTCGTAGTGGACCGGACGACCGTCGAGCTCGTGAGCCTTGGCGTACATCGCGCGGATGTTGCAGCCATAGCCGCTCTCGTTGCCCATCGACCACATAATGATGCAGGCGTGGTTGCGCTCCTGCATCACCAGGCGCTCAATGCGGTCGACGTAGGCCGGCTCCCATGCCGGGTCGTCGGTCACCAGGGCGATATTGCCGATATTCTCGAAGCCGTGGCTCTCCATATCGGTCTCGGCGACCAGCATGATGCCATACTCATCACACAGCTCGTAAAAGCGCGGGTCGTTGGCGTAGTGGGACGTGCGCACCGCGTTGATGTTGTGCTGCTTCATGAGCTCCAGGTCGCGGCGCATGCGATCGAGGCCCACGGCGCGGCCCTTGTGATCGTCGTGATCGTGGCGGTTGACGCCATGCATCTTAAAGTAAGTGCCGTTGAGGTAGATATGATTGCCCTCGACCGTCACCTCGGCAAGACCCTGGCGATGCGGGACGTATTCGCTGACCTGGTCACCGTCGTAGACCTCAAACGTAAGGTCATAGAGGAAGGGATCCTCGGGATTCCAGAAGTGGGCATCGGTCACGCTGCACTCGGCATGGCCGTCGACGCACTCACCCGTAGCCACCACGTTCTCGCCATCACTGAGCGTAAACACAACGCGGGTAGCTCCCTCGGCAACCGTATCGAGCGTGATCAGAGCGGCATCGCCCTCGCGGTGCGTGCGGAACCTAAAGTCGACCAGGTGTGCGGCGGGACGCTGCATAAGGTACACATCGCGGAAGATGCCCGAGGCCCACCACATGTCCTGATCCTCGATATAGCTGCCATCGCTGTACTGCAGGACCTTGACCGCAAACAGGTTGTCGCCCTCGACGAGCGCGTCGGTAACGTCGAACTCGGCAGACAGGCGCGAACCCTTGGTCATGCCGATAAACTGACCGTTGACGTACAGCTCGCCATAGCTCTCGATGCCGTCAAAGCGAATGATCTCGCGAGCGCCGGCAGGCACGGCGGGAAGGTTGACGATGCGCTGGTACACGCCCGTGGGATCGTCAGAGGGAACGAACGGCTGATCCACCGGGAACGGGAAGCCCTCGTCGGTGTAGGCAAGGTTGCCATAGCCGTCTACCTGCCACAGGTGCGGAACCTCCACGTGATCCCACTCGGGCTCGTACGTGGAGAGCTCCTCGTTGGAGACGGCAGCGGGGCCCTCAAAGAGGCGGAACTGCCACGAGCCGGACAGCTGGACAAACCCGCGCGACAGCTCGCGGCTGTACGTTGCAGCGAGATCGGCGGTCTCGTAACCCATAAAGTACGCATGGGGTGCCAGGCGGTTCCTGTGGGTGAGCGCTTGGTTTTCCCAATCGTTAATGGCGTCCATGGTGATGCTCCTTCGTCATCGTAGTGATTCTTGTGCAACCGGTTGTCCTTATCTTACGGGCGATGCAAAAAACTGTGCAACCGGTTGTCCGCTGAACGGTCGATTTGGCCGGGTTAACGGTGCAACCGGTTGTACAACCGCGACACTTATGTCACCCTGAGTATCGAAACTCAGCGCAAGACATCGTTCTTAAGCTCGTAGGCAACCCCCACGCCCGCTGATATCTCACCCATACGAGACGTATTCGATTGCGGCTTGGTTGCAAAACGACACCGGTCACCGGATATCATGAACGCTGTTCAGGCGCGCTATAGTAAGCTGTATCCGCACCAGCCCGTATCAGCGACAACATCGACCGCATTCTCCAGGAGACGCCATGACCCAACCAGTTCGCACCGCACCTACGCTTGCCGAGGTTGCCGCAGCTGCCGGCGTGTCGCGCTCCACGGCATCGCGCGCTCTCAACGATTCGCCCCGCATTAGCGAGGAAACCAAAAGGCGCGTCCGCGCGGCGGCCAAGGAAGTCAATTTTGTCCCCAACGCTCGTGGCCGAGCGCTCGCTGTCGGGCGCACGGAAATTATCGCCGTGCTCGTGACCGAGCCCCTGAGTGAACTCTTCAGCGACCCCACCTATAGCGAGTTTTTGAGCGGCATTACCGAGGAACTGTCGGAGTCGTCCTATCTGCCCGTTATCTTACAGGCGTCTTCTACGCATGAGCGCAACCGCGCACGCGAGCACTTTGAGCGCCGCTCGTTCGACGCCGTGATCGACGTCTCCCCCTACAAGGGCAGTGAGCTGCTCGAGGTGCTGCGCGAGCTGGGCGTACCCACCGTGTTGTGCGGCCAGCTCGAGGGCCACCCCTATCGCGATGTGTTCTCGACGGTCTACTCTGACGACGAAGAGGGCGGACACTTTGCGGCACTCGCCATGAAGGAACGCGGGCGCAAAGATATCGTCGCCGTGTTGGGACCGCAAGACAACCCCGCTGTTGTCGACCGCCTGCGCGGCTACCGTGCCGTCTTGGGCGAAGACCTCCCAGACGCAAACGTTATCTATACCGGCTGGAACAACGGAGACGGCTATCAGGCCATGCACCAGATCCTCGCGCGCGAGATTGCTTTCGATGGCGTGCTCTGCGGATCGGACCGTATCGCGGCTGGCGTCATCACCGCACTCAACGAGGCAGGCCTATCCGTTCCTGCGGACGTTTCTGTCGTCGGCTTCGACGATCACGAGATTGCGACGCGCTGCGTCCCCGCGCTCACGACCGTCCGCCAGCCCCTGCGAGAAGAAGGCCACATGGCCGCCAACATTGCGCTCGACATGATCAAGGGTGCCGAGCCCACCACCTCCGTGATGCACATGCAGCTGATCCAGAGAGACTCACTGTAGGAAACTGGGCCGGGCTTTCCGCCAGACAGTTGTTGCGGAAAGCCTATCCCGTTTTGAGCGCTCATTCTGGGGCACAGTTTCCGTTAGACAGCTCAACCGGAAACTGTGCCCCATTATTTTGCCGAATTCTGGGTCGCGCTTTCCCAGAGGACCCCCTTTGGGAAAGCGCGACCCGTTCTGGATGCAGATTTCGGGATGCACTTTCCGCGACGCCCGGTCATCCCAAGCCCTCTCAACCTCGGCGCATAAAAAACGAGGGAAGGCACGCGTCCTTCCCTCGTTACGGGCAATATGTAGCCGCTCGCCTACATCAGGCGCAGGCTGACGTCCTTGAGCTGGGCACCGCTAACGGCACTCGGGGCGCCCGACATAAGGTCAGAGCCGCTGGCCGTCTTGGGGAACGCCATGACGTCGCGGATGGAGTCGGAACCGGTAAGCAGCATGCACACGCGGTCCAGCCCCAGAGCGAAACCGCCCATCGGGGGCGCACCAAACTTGAGGGCCTCCATGAGGAAGCCGAACTGAGACTCGGCGCGCTCCTCGGTAAAGCCCAGGAGCTTGAGCATGGACATCTGCATCTCGGCGTTGTGGATACGCATACCGCCACCGCCGGCCTCAAAGCCGTCCATGACAAAGTCGTAGGTGCACGAACCGGCTGCCAGGGGATTGGCCTCGATCTTGGCGATGTCGGTCTCGGTCGGCAGGGTAAAGGGCTGGTGCTCGGCAGCATAGGCCTTGCGATCCTCGTCCCAATGGAACAGCGGGAAGTTGACGACCCACAGGAAGTCGTGACCCTCGCGCTTGATCTCAAGCGCATTGGCCATGTGCGAACGCATACCGCCCAGGATCTCATCAGAGAGCAGGCGCGGGCCGGCGGCGAACATCACAAGGTCGCCGGGCTCGACGTCCATGCGCTCGCGCAGAGCGGCCATCTCCTCGTCCGAGAAGAACTTGACGATGGGGCTGTTGATGGAGCCGTCCTCGCGGAAGGCGATCCATGCCAGGCCCTTGGCGCCAAACGTGGAGGCCACGCCGGCGAGCTTATCGATCTTGGCACGTGCCCAGGCACCGGCGCCCTTGGCGTTGATGGCCTTGACGACAGAGCCCTCCTCATTTGCGGCGGTCGCAAAGACCTTGAACTTGGAGTTGGCAAAGATGTCGGTCAGGTCGACCAGGTGCATGCCATAGCGGGTATCGGGCTTGTCGGAGCCATAGGTGTCCATGGCCTCCCAGTAGTCCATGCGACGCAGCGGCGTGGGCATCTCGACGCCCACGCGACCGAAGGCATCGGCAAGAACCTCTTCGAGCGCGCTCATGACATCGTTCTGGTCCACGAAGGACATCTCGATATCGACCTGGGTGAACTCGGGCTGACGGTCGGCACGCAGGTCCTCGTCGCGGAAGCACTTGGCAACCTGGTAGTAGCGCTCAACGCCACCGACCATGAGCAGCTGCTTCAGAAGCTGCGGGGACTGCGGCAGGGCGTAGAAGTTGCCCGGCTGGATGCGGCTGGGAACGATGAAGTCGCGGGCGCCCTCGGGCGTGGACTTGAACAGGGAGGGCGTCTCGACCTCCATGAACTCACGGTTGTGCAGTGCCTCGCGAATGGCAAAGGTAAAGTCGGAGCGCAGCTTGAGGTTGGCCATCATCTCGGGACGGCGGAGGTCCAGATAGCGATAGCGCAGGCGGGTGTCCTCGCTGGTCTCGATGCCGTCCTCGATCTGGAACGGCGGGGTGACGGACGTGTTGAGAACCTCGGCGTGGTCGGTCAGGACCTCGATCTCGCCGGTCGCGAGCTTGGTGTTGGTGGTCTCCTCGCCACGGGAGCGCACGACGCCGTGGATCTTGATGGGCCACTCGGGACGCATGGTCTCGGCGATCTTAAAGGCGTCGCCGTCGGAGTGCTCGGGGTCGAAGGTGAGCTGCGTGATGCCCTCGCGGTCGCGAAGGTCGCAGAAGATAAGGCCGCCGTGGTCGCGGCGACGGCTCACCCAACCGGTGAGGGTGACCTCTTCGCCCACGTTCTCGCGGCGAAGCTCGCCGCAGGTACGGGTGTGCATGGAATGCTCGTCGATGGGACGGGTCTGGCTCATACCAGTGATCCTCCTTTATGGATCTGTGCCGCCCCGTGTCGTTCCGGGCGGCGTCGTACAGATTTGCCCAGCCTGCGTAAACCGCGCAGCCAGACATGGCGTTCTATCTTATCGCACCCGCGTCGATGTACCGCGGAAAAGTGGCTCCTGCCCAAAGACTTGACGGAGACGAAACAATTGACGCGGTCTGGCCGTCGCCAAGGCGCGCCGCGTGCGACAATGTGCCCCAATACAACTGCACTCGGAAAGGCCCGCCATGACTGCACGCCTCATCGTTATGGATATCGACTCCACGCTCATCAACCAGGAGGTCATCGACCTGTTGGGCGAGGAGGCCGGCGTAGGCGAGCAAGTGGCGAAGATCACTGAGCGCGCCATGCGCGGCGAACTGGACTTTAAGCAGGCACTCGAGGAGCGCGTGGGGCTGCTTGCCGGCTTGGATGAGAGCGTGTTCGAGCGCACCTTTGAGCGCGTGACGTTTACCCCCGGCGCGCTGGAGCTTGTGCGCTCGGCGCACAGCAAGGGCTGGAAGGTCGGCGTGGTAAGCGGCGGCTTCCACGAGGTCGCCGATAAGATCGTGGCCGCCGCGGGTATCGACTTTTGCCTGGCTAACCGCCTGGAGATCGTGGACGGCAAGCTCACCGGTAAGCTGGCGGCAGACATTGTGACCAAGGAGTCCAAGCTCATCCAGCTGCTGGACTGGGCGGTTGAGTGCGGTGTCGATATGGCCCACACGGTCGCTATTGGCGACGGGGCAAACGACATCCCCATGATTCAGGCCGCGGGCACGGGCATCGCGTTTTGCGCCAAGCCCAAGACGCGCGAAGCCGCCCCATTTGCCATCGACGAGCGCAACCTGATGCTCGCCATGGACATCATCCTGCGTGACTAGTCGATCCTTCTAACAATAGAATCAGTCTGTCCTATAGTTTCCGAACAATTTTGTCTTAGTGTTCGGAAACATACCCTTTGAGTGCTAGACTTTGCGCCGTCGAAGGGAACATATATGGATAAGCGAGATCTTGAGCAATTGCTGAGCGATGTTGCCGACGGAGTAGTCACCCCGGCAGTCGCCCTCACGCGCCTCCAGACGGCGCCAACCGCCGATCTGGGTTTTGCGCAGCTCGATCTTTCGCGCGGGGTGCGCCAGGGAGCCGGCGAGGTTGTCTACGGCGCCGGTAAAACCGCCGAGCAAATTGCCGCCATTATCGAAGCGCTGCGCGATGCCGGTCAGGAGCGCATCCTGGTCACGCGCCTGGACAGCGAAAAAGCAGCCCGTACCTCGGAGCTTCTCGGCAACGACATCGACCTGGGATATGCCCCGAACGCCCAGCTCGCCCTGGTGGGTGGCAAGCCCTCCCCCACCGGTAACGGACGCGTTGTCGTCGCCTGCGCCGGCACGAGCGACCTGCCCGTCGCCGAAGAGGCGGCACTGACGGCCGAGTTCTACGGCAACGAGGTCGACCGCCTCTACGACGTGGGTGTCGCCGGCCTGCACCGCCTGCTCGCGCATGCCGAGGAACTTACCCAGGCGCAGGTAATCATTGCCGTCGCCGGCATGGAGGGCGCGTTGGCGAGCGTTATCGGCGGCCTGGTGAGCTGTCCGGTCATCGCCGTCCCCACCAGCGTGGGCTACGGCGCAAATTTTGGAGGCGTAGCCGCGCTGCTCGCCATGCTCAACTCCTGCGCCAGCGGCGTTTCGGTCGTCAATATCGACAACGGCTTTGGTGCCGCCTACCAGGCAAGTCTTATCAATCATCTGAGCGCCGGCATACCCTGCGCCCGTTAAGGAGCATTCCATGTCCAACCATCAGCACACGCTTATCATCGACGGCACCTCGGGCATCAGCGGCGACATGACTGTCGCGGCCCTGCTCGACCTGGGCGCCAGCGAGGAGCACCTGCGCGAACAGCTCGCCACACTGCCGGTCGACGGCTTTACGATCGCCGTCACGCGTGCAAACAAGCATGGCATCGACGCCTGCGATTTCGACGTCCAGCTTGCAGAGGGACTCGAGAACCACGACCACGATATGGCCTGGCTCTACGGCAACGAAACAGCTGTCGAGCACACGCACGAGCATGAGCATCAGCATCATGATCATGGCGGGCACGAACACGAGCACTGCCATGAGCACGACCATGAGCACGAGGATCATCACCACACCCACCACCATCACCACCGTTCTTTGGCGGATGTCACCGCCATCATCGATGGCTCGCAGCTAAGCGATGGCGCCAAGCGTCGTGCGCTCGCCATCTTTACCGCGCTCGCCGCCGCCGAGGCAAAGGCCCACGGCAAAACGCCCGAGACCGTCATGTTCCACGAGGTAGGCGCCGTCGATTCCATCGTCGACGTCTGCTCTGTCGCCATCTGCCTCGATGACCTAGGTATTGAGGACATCGTGGTCGAGTCGCTCTCCGAAGGCCACGGAACCATTCGCTGCGCCCACGGCCTTATGCCCATTCCCGTCCCCGCTGTCGTCAACCTGTGCCAGGCGGGCAATATCGCCCTCACGCCCGCACCGGTCGCCGGCGAGCTCGTGACGCCCACGGGCGCCGCCATCGTCACCGCGCTGCGTACGTCCGACCAACTGCCCTCACGCTACCGCATCGAAGCCGTCGGCTACGGCGCCGGCAAGCGCCCCTACGAGGGCTGCTCCGGCACGCTCCGTTGTCTGCTCGTTCACGTGGATGCATAGCCATGGATGCCCGCAAAGAAAAAAGCCGCGCTGCCATCGTTGCGGCGTTCTCCGAGCTGCTAGGCGAAGAGGACTACGGCAAGATTACCGTCGGCGACATCATCGCGCGCGCTCACGTAGGCCGCGCGACATTCTACGGCCTCTTTAAGAGCAAAGACGACCTACTGTCCGAGCTCGTGAGCGACATCTGCACCCACGCCCTCGACGACGATGGCGCACCGCTCGACGACCCACTCGTGCAGGTCGAGCATATCCTCAACAACCTCTGGGAGCGTCGCCAGGGCGTCCGAGCGCTGGTAGCCGGCGCCGGCTCACGCGTCTTCGCCGACTGCTTGCGCAAGACCATCATGTCAAGAGCAGCCGAAACCGTCCCCACCGACCCAAACGGCCCCGCCGCCGCCATGGACCGAAGCTTCCTGCTACACCACATAGCCTCAAGCTTCGTAGGAATGGTCCAATGGTGGGCCTGGCACAACTTCCAAGCAGCCAAAGCCGACGTAGCCAAAGACTACCTATCAGCCATTAAGCCTCTCTTCAACTGAGTAAACCCCTCATCCCAAAGTTCCAACCTCATCTCAAAGCGCCGCCCCAACCCAAAGCACAATCCATCCCAAAGTGCCAACAGCAGCCCAACGCCCCTACCAGCAACAAGCCCCTCCCATCCAAATTCAGATATATATGTTGGGTTGCTTGTACGAACGCAACAAAGACCCCGCAGCCGTCCGCATGGGGTAACTTCCCAGCGCACTCCGCAGGACGCAAAAAGGCTCGCCGCACAAAGTGCGCAGCGAGCCTTTTTGCATGTCCGAGGACGCGCTGGGAAGTTACCCCATGCGGACGGCGAACAACTATGTAGTCTTGGACTAGAACATGCCCAAGAAACCGTGCACAAACAGTGCGGCCAGAGCGGCACCGACAAACGGAGCAATGCCAGGAACGAGCAGACCGTACTTCCAGTTGTTGTCGGCCTTGTTCTTGATCGGCAGCACCTGATAGGCCATGCGAGGACCAAGGTCACGAGCCTGGTTCATGGCGAAGCCGGTGATGCCGCCCATGCCCATGCCAACGGCCCAAACGATCAGGCCGACGCAGATAGCGAGCATCAGAACGTTCTCACCAGCGCGGCTAGCGGCAGCAAGGATGGCGCTGATGAACACAAAGGTGCAGATAGCCTCGCAGAAGAAGTTGCGAGCATAGTTGGTGCCCTCGGTGGTGGGGTTGGTCGAGAAGATGTTGCGCTGGGCAATGGGGTCGACGACGCCCTCGGAAGCCTTGAACTCATCGGCATACATAAGCCAAGCGATTACGGCGCCCACAAAGCCGCCGAGCATATCGGCAATCATGAAGGGAATGCAGCTGCCCCACGGCACCAGACCTACGATGCACTGGGCGAGCACCATAGCCGGGTTCATGCACACGGCGCCGCCAAAGACAAACAGGCAGACCGAGATGCCAAAAGACCAAGTGGTGATGGCAAACATATGGCCGGAACCCTGATACTTGGTGCCCTTGAGCACGGTATCGCAGTGCACGCCCACGCCAAAGATGATCATGAGGGCCGTTGCGCCGAATTCGCAGAGGAGTTTGGTAAGCATAAAACCTTATCTTTCTTGTCGGTTATAAACGATTCGTTTAGGCCGCGTACTAGTGCTGAGCGACGACAACGCCCAGGCCATCGGGAATGACGGCCACCTTGGCATCGGCACCCTTCATCTCAAAGGCGAGCTTGAGCGCCTCATCGAGGGTGTTGACCGGCGTCATGTGCATATCCTTGATCATCCGGTGATCGCACAGGTCGGTAACCATGATCACAGGGTGATGCGCCAGGATGCGGGCGAAAATCTGGCTCGTCCACTGGTCGGGCAGGGTCTCGTCCTTAGGACGGTCGATGCAGGCGCGCTCAAACTCCGCAGGATCGTTGTCGGCGATGTTGTGATAGAAGCCCTCGCCACCGTGACCGTCGGCACAACCGGCGACATCGATAATCACGCCGCCCTCGGGAAGCGTGGCCTCGGCAGAGCACATGCCCTTCACGGCCTGGTAGATGTTCTGGTCGAGCGGGTAGCCGCCGTTGGTGGTAATGGCAATCTCGCACTCGACGGGCTCAACGCCGGCAAGGCTCTTCACGAACTCGCAGCCAGCCTCGTGCGCCTTGTGGATATCGCCGGCAAAGGAACCGATGACCTCGTGCTTGCCGTTGAGCACCACGTTAAGCACAAAGGCAAGGTGAGCCATCTCGGCAGCGGCAAACATGTCCTCGCTCACGTGGTTGTGGCACAGGTTGCCGGCACGCGAGTGGGAATCATTCACAAACTGACCGTTGTGGTTGTACATGATGGTCTTGTAGCTGGCGATGCCAGGCAGGACGGACTTGCGGCTGCCGGAGAAACCAGCAAAGAAGTGCAGCTCAATAAAGCCCTCGGCAAGCAGCAGATCGCAATCGACGGCAATCTTGTTGATGATGCACTCGCCACCAGAAGGCAAGGTGCCGATCTTTTTCATCATGCTGTCGTCAGTCGCGACGTGCATAACGATTTCCTCGTTGGCAACGATCTCCTCGCCATACTTGTTGACGAGCTCCTCATGCGTCGACGGACGGTGCATACCCGTAGCAACCAAAATACGAACTCGAGCCTCGGGCGCAGCGGAATGGATGTGATGCAGCAGAATAGGCATCGTCACACGCGAGGGAACGGGACGCGTATGATCGGAGCTAATAATGACAATATCCTTCTTGCCAGCACAAAGCTCCTCGAGCGAAGGCGAGCCATAAGGGTTGGCAAGCGACTCCCCTACCAGCTCTTCCTGCGATTTCGTAGTCTTAAACTCGTTTTGATGACCTTCCATCACACCCGCGAAGTTCTTATCCTCGAGCTCCAGATGCAACGTCTTGTGGTCAAACGGCAGTTCACATTCAAACAATGACGAGCGCCCTCTTCCTTTCAACTGACACACTAGATAAACCGTTGGAAGGATACGCCGCTCACCGAAAAACACCACCGTCCACCGACTCATTAACACAACGTTCATATTTGACCCACAACAAAACGGACGCGACCTCAAACGGGACCGCGGCCGTCACAGCTGTAAGGTGCGAAGCGCCCAATGCATCATTCTTCTCCTCAGCTTTAATCCCTGAAGATCGAGGACGAAGGGACCCGACGGGTTTCCCTCTGAATGCACTCCGCAGCACGAAGCCCCCTTATCCGCAGCTCCGAAGGAGCAGGATAAGGGGGCTTCAAGTGCGAGGACGCATTCAGAGGGAAACCCATCGGGTCCCGGTGAGAGCCACAGGGCTATCGATTACCCCGTGTTCTGCAGTCCTGCCGAGACGCCGGTCACAGTCGAAAGAATCAGGCTCATGTACTCGGCCTTCTTCTCCTCGGCCATCTCGTCCTGGTTCATACGCACCTCGCGAAGGGCACGGACCTGGGCGATGGACAGAGCGTCGACGTAGGGGTTACGCACGCGAACGGCGCAACCGAGCACGCGGCGGCGCTGCAGTGGCCACTCGTCACCGACGATGGCAAGGACCCACTTACGCGTGAGCTGCATCTCGGTAAAGACCTTCTCGGACAGATCCTGGCGATCGCCCAGGTGCAGATACATCTTGGCGATGCGCTGATCGGTCTTAGCGATCGACATCTCGATGTTGTCGATAAAGGTGCGGAAGAACGGCCACTCCTGGTAGGCAGCCTTGAGCTGGTCAAGATCGCCCAGCTGCTCGCAGGCGGTACCCAGACCGTACCAAGCGGCCAGGTTAATGCGCGCCTGGCTCCAGCTGAAGATCCACGGGATGGTACGCAGGTCGTCGAGCGACTTGGCACCCAAGCCGCGCTTGGCCGGACGCGAGCCGATCGGCAGCAGACCGACCTCGGTCAGCGGCGTCACGGTCGAGAACCATGGCGTAAAGTCCTCGGTGTTCAGCAGGTCCAGATAGCGCTCGTGGCTTGCGGTGTTGAGCTTCTCGGCCATATCCCAGAACTTCTGCGTGGTCTCAGTGTTGGTCTTCTCGACACTCGGGGCCGACTGCAAAAGCGTTGCGGCGGCAACGGACTCAACATGGCGCTGAGCCAGCGTGCGGTTGCCATAACGGGCAAAGATGACCTCGCCCTGCTCGGTGAGCTTAAAGAAACAGTTGACCGAACCCTTGGGCTGCGCCAGCACGGCCTTGTTGGCCGGGCCGCCGCCACGGCCCACGGCACCGCCGCGACCGTGCATGAGCACCAGGTCGATATCGTTCTTCTCGGCCCACTTGGCAATGCGCTCCTGCGCGGAGTGCAGCGCGAGCATAGCCGTAGTAGGACCGGCATCCTTGGAGGAGTCGGAATAGCCCAGCATGACCTCCATGCGGCGGTTGGTCTGGGCAAGGCGCTTCTGCACCACGGGCAGCGTAAGCATCTGGTCGAGCACGTCGACACAGCCCTCGAGGTCCTCGAGCTGCTCGAACAGCGGGATCACGTCGAGCTCGGGAACGTCCTCCTCGTGTGCGAAGGACAGGTGGGCCAGCTCAAAGACGTCGGCCACATGCTGGGCGCTCTTGGTAAACGAGATGATGTAGCGGTGCGCCATCTTCTTGCCGTAGCGCTTTTGGATGGAGCCGATAGCGCGGAAGGTATCGATGACCTCGCGCGTCATGGGCTGCAGGTCGCCATGGATACCGTTCTCGTGGATATCCTTGAGGGCGCGGGCGTGCACCACGGAATGCTGACGGAACTCCATCTCGACCATATGGAAGCCGAAGGACTCGACCTGCCAGATGATGGTCTGGACCGGGCCGTAGGCGGCACGGACGGCACCGCAGGCGGCCAGGGAGCGCTGAACGACACGCAGGTCATCCAGGAACTCGTCTGCGCTGTGATACATGGTGTCGGTGATACGACGGACGGTGGCGTTCAGACGGTCGGCCATGACGAGCATGACGGCGCGATGCGGCTCGTGCTCGGAAATCAGCTCGGCGCGGGCCGTGTACTGGGTACTCATCTCGACCTGATGGTTCCACAGGTTGATGAGCTCGGCAGACGGCTTGCTGTAGGTGGCCTCGAGCGTGAGGTTGCGGCCGATGCGGCGGCACTTGTCCTCGAGCTTGAGCACCATGTGGGTAAAGTACTTGGCGGCGACCTCACGGCTCACCTTGGCGGTGACGTTGGGGTTACCGTCGCGGTCGGAACCGATCCAGCTGCCGGGATGGAAGAACGCCGGGCACAGCGGCGGCACGGTGCCGGCCTTGTCGCCCAGCACCCAGTCGTCAAAACGACGATAGATGACGGGGATAACGTCGAACAGCGTGTTATCAAAGATGTCGATGATGGTATCGGCTTCCTCGACCGGCGTGGGCTTCTTGAGCGCGATGGGGCTCGTACGCACCAGGGCGTCGATCTCCTGCAGCATATGGCGCTCGTTCTCCACCAGGTCGGAGCCGCCCAAACGCGGACGCTCCTCCAGCAGGTTGGAGATACGGCGAATCTTGCCCTCGACGGCCTTACGACGGACCTCGGTGGGATGTGCGGTAAAGACAGGGTGGAACTCGAGCTTGCCGAGCAGCTCATTGGCACCCTCGACGCCCATCTCGTTTACCAACTGGTGATAGGCGACGGTGAGTTCGTTGGCGGGATCGACCTCGGTATCGGTCGATGCGCCGGCCTCGCGCTCGCGCAGCTGCGCCACACGGTAGTTCTCCTCCGACAGGTTTGCCAAGTGGAAGAAGCTCGTAAAGGCGCGAACGATGACCTGCTGCTTATCAAGCGGCAGGCTGTCAATCAGATCGACGACCTCGCGAAACGCCACGGCGGTGGGCTCGTCGGCGGTGGGCACGCCCTGCTCGTCGACGGCCTCGTCAGCGGCACGGCTACCGGGGTTGCCGGCATTGGCCACGATTTCGGCCGACAGAATCTTGTCGAACAGGTCCGCGATCTCGGGATCATACTCGCTAAGCACACGGCGCTCCAGGCGCAGGAACAGCGCCAGATTATCGCGCAGCTCCTCGGGGATCTCGATCTCGGCGAGACGCTCCCTGAACTCGGCATTCGAGCCGATTCGGTTAACGAGGCGGTTGACCACGGCAGCGACGCGCGCCGCGGCTTCGGGTACAGACTGGTTGCTTAGGTTCTCAGCCACGTTTCCTCCCATTCCTCCTTCTATGCACGTAACATGCGGTATTCATTATAGGCGCTTGAGAAACACTTTCGACACTGATTGCGCTTTACCACACAAAAGTATTTTCTGCATTGCAAGGGTTTTTGCTCTAAATGGTCGTATTTCTCGGTGGGCGGCATACACAAACGGGGGCATTCCGCATAAAAGCGAAACACCCCCGTAACAATCGTTCGCCGCAAGCGGGACGTGTTAGCGGACCCGCAGCTCAAAAATCATACGCTACAGGCGCTCGCGAACCGCCTCGACAACGTTGGCCAAATCGACCAGCACCTCGTCATGGCTCTCCATGTCGCGCACCTTGACCTTGCCGGCGGCAAGCTCGTCGCCGCCCAGGACCAAAATGAGCTTGGCGCCTACCTTATCGGCCTGCTTAAACTGGGCCTTGAGTGAACGGCCCTGATAGTCGGCCTCGGTCACAATCCCTGCGGCGCGAAGCTGCTGCGTAATAGTAAAGACGTTCTGGCGCAGCTCCTTGCCGGCATTGGCGACGTAGACGCACGGGACCTCCTCGGCACCCAGGTCGCTGCCAAAGGCTTGCAGGGCCAGCAGGGCGCGCTCAAAACCGACAGCGAAGCCGACGCCTGCCGTGGGCTTGCCACCCTCGAGCTCGACCAGGCCGTCGTAGCGGCCGCCGCCACCGATGGAGCCGACACCGGCACCGGGAGCCTCGACCTCAAAGACGGTACGGGTGTAGTAGTCCAGGCCACGCACCAAGGTGGGGTCCTCGACATACTCGATACCCGCCGCATCCAGATAGCGCTTGACTTGCTCGTAGTGCTCGCGGCACTCATCGCACAGGTTGTCGCCCATCAGCGGGGCGTCGGCCATGATCTCGCGGCAGTGGTCGTTCTTGCAGTCGAAGGCACGCAGCGGGTTGAGTTCGGCACGCTCGCGGCACTCGTCGCACATCTCGTCGGCGTGATCGAGGATAAACTGCTTGACCTGCTCGCGGTAGGCCGGACGGCACTGCGCATCGCCCATCGAGTTAATAAGCAGGCGAAGCTTGGAAAGATCAAAGCCCAGGCGCTTGTAGAACTCCATAAGCATGATGATGCACTCGGCGTCGGCAGCCGGATCGGGAGCGCCGAGCCACTCGATACCCACCTGATGGAACTGGCGCAGGCGACCCTTCTGAGGACGCTCGCCACGGAACATGGCCTCGGCATAATAAGCCTTAAACGGCGTGGAACCCTGGGGCACCAGGTTGTTCTCCACGACGGCGCGCACCACACCGGCCGTGCCCTCGGGACGAAGCGCCAGGCGCTGCTTGGGCTTGAGCTTGGTGTCGGTGCCCTCAGCAAAGACGCGCTCCAGGTTGGCGCCGCTAAAGACGCGGAACATCTCCTTGCGCACGACGTCGGTCGACTGGCCGATGCCGTGGACAAACACGTCCACCTGCTCGATCGCGGGCGTCTCGATGGGCTTAAAGCCAAACGGCTCGAACACGCCGGCCGCAATCTGCTGCATCTTCTGCCAGGCGCGCATCTCGGCGCCGATAAGGTCGCGGGTTCCCTCCGCCTTCTGTGCCTGCATGGGCAAACACCTTTCTTTTGTATCGCGTCATAGGTAGTGGTCATTATACGGCACAAAAACAAAACGCGGCGGCGCGTCTGACCGAACGAGGGTATGGGGACTCGTTCGGCCAGACGCGCCGCCGCTGTTTGTGATCCGTTTTCCTCCGTCCCCTTCGGATCACGCGACCCCTTGGGGACGGAGGAAAACGGATCATTTCGTAGGCCCGTGGCCGCCTTGGAAACAGAATGATGGTACGAGCATCCATTCGGCTTCCAGGGCAGCCACAGACAGAACGGGGCGAACAGAAAAGCACGTAGACCTGCCATAGCTCACCGACAAAGCTCATGCCGGCAAGAACGGCAGAGGTGGCGATTACAGTGAGGGGAACCCAAAAACGCGGCCGCTTACTTTATCGGCAACATGGCCAATGACAAGTGAGCCGATTACGCTCACCACGGTGGAGATGGCATTGGAGATGTTGTACTGCGTAAGCGTAATCCCGAGGTCGCTGACGATGAGCGGCTGAAACAGGCTCATGCAGTTAACGAAAATCGTGTAACACGTGGCCATGATCACAAAGCCGGAGGCCACCACGAGCCAGCCGGGGAAGAACTTACGTTGCTGGGACATACTGTTCCTTTTTTAAACAAACGAGTAGCAAGATTGGGTGCTACCGGTGGTCGGCGATGTAGCCCAAAGCGACGGCGGCATAAGCCGCGGCGCCAAGGGGAAGCTCGGCATCGCTAAAACGTGCCTTGGGATGATGCTGGGCAAAGTGTTCGTCCGTGTCGGTTACGGCCGCGCCCACGGTAAAGTACGCACTTGGGATCTTGCTCGAGATAAGCGCGAAGTCCTCACTCGCCATGGCATGGAAAAGCGGCAAGAAAGCCGTCTTGGGCAGCACTGCGCCCACGTAGCCAAGCGACGCCTGAGTCATATCGCTGTCGAGTACAAGCGGCGGAACATCCGAAAGCGTCTCGATGGTCGCCGGCGTACGATAGGTCGTAGCAACGCCGTTAACGACCTCCGCGATGCGGGTCTTTAGGTGAGCCATGAGCTCAACATCAAAGCCGCGCAGCGTTCCCTCGAGCACGCAGGTGTCGGGGATGACGTTGGCCGCCAAGCCGCCGGCGAACTTACCAACGGTAAGTGCGACTTCCTTGGCCGCCGGCACCTCGCGGGAGATAAGCTCCTGGAGCGCCAGGTGCACGTGGACGCCGGCCGTGATGGGGTCGATGCAGATCTCGGGGCTGGAACCGTGGCCGCCCTTGCCCTGGAGCGTGATGCGGAAACCGTACACACCCGAGAGCGCCGGGCTGCCGTAGAGCACCAGGCCAAGCGGCGACTGGCTGTTGACATGCATGGCAAAGGCCGCCTGAGGGCGCGGGTTCTCGAGCAAGCCGTCGGCGATGGCAGCGCGTGCTCCCTCAAAGGTCTCCTCGCCCGGCTGGAACAGCAACTTGACGGTAGCGTTGGCCTCCACAAGCTCGGCCTCGCGGGCCTTGAGCAGGCGCGCCGCACCAAGCAGGGCCGTCGCGTGCATATCGTGACCGCAAGCATGCATGCAGCCATTGGTGGATGCAAAGGGCTCGCCGGATTCCTCGACAACGGGCAGGGCGTCCATGTCGCCACGCAGCATGATGACCGTACCGGCCTGCTCATTCGTGCAGATGCCATTGCCTTGGGCCGCGGCGGCACCGGCGCCGACAAGGCCCACAACGCAGGAACCATCGACGAGCGTAGCAAATGGGATGTCCATCTCGGTCAGGCGCGCTTGGATATACGTAGAGGTCTGCGGGAGGCTATTACCCAGCTCGGGCATCTGATGTAAATCGTGTCGCCACGCAGCGAGCTCGTCTGCAAAAGCCTGAGCTTCTGCAACAAGACCGTCACCGATAGCGGTCTGCGCCGCCGCGGTGGCCTTGGGCGCTGATTGCGGTTGAAGATCGGACAGTGCTGGTGCCATAGATGCCCTCCAGTAACGTTTTTGCAGCAAGCACTTTGATAGCATAAAGTGCAAGGTACTACTTTAAGGGCGACGCATAAAAAATGCCGCCCCGGGAGGCGGCGCAACAAATTGTTTACAATTGCGGACGCGGCTTTCGACGCAAAAAATCGAAATGCGTCTCGCTCAAGATAATCGAAAGAAAGATGAGCGCGAAGCCGGCGAGCAGGCGCGAGGTGAGCGCCTCCCCCATCAGCAGCACCGAGAACAGCACACCCGAAGGCGACTCCATCGAAAGGAGCAGCGAGCCCGCTGAGGCCGGGACATGCGCCAGGCCGACGTTTTGGATGAGCAGAGCCACACACGTACAGCCCACCGATAGAAACGCCATCGCGCTGATAAAGCTCGGCGTCCACACGGACAGAGGCGCTTGGGTCTCGAATAGCAGCGACGTTGCCAGGCTCAGCACGCCGTTGCCCACAAACATCCAAAACGTGATGACGTTGATGTCCATTTTGCGACCGTACTTGGCAGTCACCGCCATCTGGATGGCGAAAAAGACCGCACCCGCCAGCGTAATGACATCACCGATGTTGAATTCAACGCTATCGAGCGCCACCAAGCCAATGCCCGCCAAGCACAGCAGCGCCGCGCCCAGGTTATAGCGGGTGAGTTTTTCGCCGCTCAGAAAATAGCTCGCGAACGGCACAACGATGCAATACGTGCCCGTCAAAAAAGCATTCTTGCCCGCCGTGGTGTGCGCCAGACCGACTGTCTGCAGGGCGTAGGCGGCCCACATAAGTGCGCCCATGCCAAGTCCGACGATAAGGTTGCGGGCGTTGAGGTGCGCGATGATGCGCTTGTGGAAGATGAAAAACATGACCAACGCCGCAGGCAGAAAGCGCACGTAGAGCAGTTCGAACACCGGAATGGTGTCGAGCGCGTCCTTCATGGTCGTAAAGGAGTAGCCCCAGACGACTGCCACCGAAAGCAGCAGGACTTTCCAGAACAGCGGCGAGCGAGCGCCGGCGCCGCGGGAGGTGCCGCCCGCGCCCAGGTCCTCGCGAGCAACAGGGCTATCGGGCATCATTTCGATATTGTCAGTGGCATGCTGGGCCATAGGGCATCCTCGCGCTCAATCTGGGCGTGGTGTCCGCACGCGCATGGCTGCGTGCCGCCTCATGGTCAAATAAAAGCAGGGCGCACCGGACCCCCGGCACGCCCCGCTACTGTAGCAACAACCAAGCAGCCCGTGCAATTCACTACGCTAAAGCATCGGGTTGGAAGATCTCGATGTTCCGACGGCGTTTACGTTGCTGAACTAAATCAATTTGGTTGACTCCAGTTTTTCGATGATCCAGTCGTTGGCTTTGATGACCGGGCGGCGGAAGACGACGCCCAGGGCCAGCGACGGAATCAGATAGCTCGCCAGAATGCCCAGCTCAACCCAGTACTCCATATGGTAGGCGCCAGCCATGGCGGCATGCATGGCGTTAATGCCATGGGTAAACGGCAGGAACGGATAGATCGCCTGGAACACAGGGCCGGTCATCTCGATGGGGAACGTACCGCCCGAACCGCCGACCTGCATGACCAGCAGCACAACGGCCAAAGCCTTGCCGATATCGCCAAACGAAACCGTAAGCGTGTAGACGATATTGGAGAACACGAGACTCGCGACCCAGCCCGCCAGCACAAACTGCAGCGGGTTGTCGCATTGGATGCCAAAGAACAGGATGTCGCCCGCGCACACGAGTGTCGCCTGCAGCAGGGCCAGACCGCCAAAGAACAGGTAGCGGCCCAGGTAGATCTCGTGCAGGCGCACGGGGATGAGCTCGTTGATGAGCTCATCGTCAACCGAGACCTTCATCATGGCCGCCAGCACGATCGAGCCGACCCATAGCGACAGAATCGTGTAGAACGGTGCCATGGCCGAACCGTAGTTACGAATCGGATAGACCGGCTTGCGATCGAGCGCGACGGGGCCGGAAAGCGACACGGCCAGACCCTCGGGATCATTGCCGATCATCGTCTTGATCGTAGCGAGGTCATCTGACATCAAGGCACCGTCGAGCTCGTCCTTAAACGCGCTGATCTTGTCCGACGCTTCGCCCAACTGATCGGAAGCCTTGTTGACCAGCTTTGCAGCCTTGGAGAGGCCCTTTGCCAGCGAACCGGATGCGTCGGTCAGGCCGTCTACGGCGCTATCCAGATTGCCCGAGATACCATCGAGCGAGTCTAGGATGCCCGAGACGGTCTTCTTGAGCTCCTTGGCCTTAACCGAGAACGTGGAATCGTAATCGGATTTGGCGCCCGCGATGCCGGCCTTGGCATCGGCGATGGCCTGATCGACCTCGGCACGCGAGTTGTTGACCTCGGCCATGCTATCGGAGAGAGACTTCGCGGTGGCCGCCAGATCCTTGGCATTGCTGCGGTACTCAACGGCGATTCTGCCCAGCGACGTCGCGGCGGACTTGAGGCCGTCCTTCAAATTCTCATCGCTCACCTGGTCGGCAAGGCTGCGGAGCTGATCGGCCATCGCATCGATATCCTTGGCGCGCGCATTAAGAGCCGCAGCGGCATCGTTGAGTTGGGACACCGTAAGGTCGACATGCTGGTTCGCGGTGTCGAACGCCTTCGCGAGCTCGGCAGACACATTGTCGAACGAACCCGCACTTCCATCGATTGCGGCATCGATGGCATCGTTTGCCGCCTTAAGCGCTTCTTTGGAATCATCGATGCCGCTTTTGGCATGTTCCATGAGCTGCTTTGTCGACTCATCGACGGCACCGGTCTGCTTGAGCATGCCGCTCGCCGACGTCAGCGAATCGGACGTGGAGCTCAAAATGCCCGCCAGCGACGAAGCATTTGCCTGAACGTCTCGCAGGTCCTCAATCGAATCGCCGAGCGTCGAGGACAGGTTTGCGATAAAGTTGCTGACCTGGTCGGTGCTCATGTAATCGAGCAGGCTGGACACCGTCTTAAGACCGATGCTCGTAATGGTCTCGGTAAAAGTTTCGTTAACCTGGCTCTGAACGGCACTCGAACCCTTCTCGGTCACGATCTGCGCAATGGCGTTGGCCTTCTGGTTCTCGTAAAACTCGATATCGGCGTGTTTCACGTCGGTCGAGAAAAGCGTCATCATGTCAGCGCTAAACGTTTTGGGGATAACGACGGCAGCATAGTACGCGCCCGACTTAACGCCCTCGATAGCCTTTTCGCGATTGTTGAGCACAACCCAATCGAAGCTCTCGTTGCCGCGTAGGGTGGCGGTCACGTTTTCGCCCACGTTAACCTCGACGGGGATCAAATCGCTCTCGTAACCCTCATCGGTGTTGACCACGGCGATCTTAAGATTGCCGGTGTTGCCGTACGGATCCCAGCTGCCGGCGATGTTAAACCACGCGTACAGACACGGTACGATAATGAGGCCCATCACGACAACCAAGCCGATCACGGAGCGAGACACGTTTTGGACATCGCGCTTAAACAGATGCAGGATGTTCTTCATTTATGCCTCACCTCCTTTGGAGTGCTTGCCAAGCGCGGTGGTATCTCCATCATTTGTGGCTGTGCTGTCGCTGCCCTGAGATTTATGGTGCGAGCCGATATGCGGCAAGCGGCCCGTGGACTGATCGCCGCCCTTGGCACCACGCTCGCTGGCGTTGAGGCCAAACATGTGGCGGGCGGCAGGAATGGCGACCGTGTGTTCGCGCATCTCGCGACGCAGGTCCTCATCCGAAAGCGCCGAGATGCGCATCTGGGTATTGAGGCTCGCTCGGATATATTCGATATTGATCAGCCAGCCGCAGATGGCAATAACCGAGATGATCCAAATGACAAGCAGGATGATCTTGCCGTTATTGTCGATATCGAGAACCGTCGACAGGACAAAGAGCAGGACCTGAACGCCCACCACGGCGGCAAAACCGCCCTTGATGTAGTACGGGTAGCGATGTTCAAAGGCGACCGCATGATCGAGCAGTTCGCGACGGTACGAATCGGAATCGAGCATGACGCGCATGGCCGTGCGCAGCGAGTAGCGCTGGCGCGGCAGGTCGTTGGACTCGCAAATCATCATACCGGTCGTGGAGAGCTGTTTATCAAAGAGCAGGTTAAGGTTGAGCAGCAGCGGACGCAGCTGCAGGCCGATAAAGAGCGCCACGATCAAGAACACGCCCAGAATGCACAGGTTAAACAGGTAGTTGAACGAATACATGCCGCCGACCGTCTCGCGCAGCAGATTGATGCCGTAGGTAAAGGGCAGCAGCGGGTGCAGCCACTGGAAGAAGCCTGGCATCATCTCGATGGGGTACATGCCCGACGAACCCGGGATCTGCACGATAACCAGAATGACGCCGATAGCCTTGCCGATATGCTTAAACGTGGTGGACAGCGCATAGATGATATTGACGTAGGTGAACGAGATGGCGATGCCGCCCAGCACGAACAGCAGCGGGCTGACGCACTGCACGCCGATCACCAGATCGCCTACCGTAACGATGATGGCCTGCAACGCGCCCAGGATCACCAGGAGCAACCAGCGGCCAAAGTAGCCCTGACGCGCGGTAAAGCTGCCGATGCCTTCGCGGTCGACCTCGAGCTTGTAGATGGCGATAAGCACGTAGCCGCCCACCCACAGCGCCAGATTGGTATAGAACGGGGCAATGCCCGAACCAAAGCTCTTGACCGGGTAAATTGACTTTGAGGTCAGCTCGACCGGAGATGCCATGAAGTCTGCAACATCATCGACGTCGACGCCCATCAGGCCGGCCAGCTCGCCCATGGACTCGGAGGTCTGTAGCGCCGCGATGTCGTTGGCGGCGGTTGCGAGCTTGTCCTGGACCTTGGCAAGCGAGGCATCGGTCTGGGACAGCGTGGTCTTGGCCTGACCGAGCGTGGCGTTGAGTTGCGAAAGTGTACCGCGCGCACTTGCAATAGTAGGCGTGAGGCCAGACACGATTCCCGTCAGATCACCCGAGACGACGGCAAACGAATCAAGTGCGCTCGAGACCTTCGGCAGCGCGTTTTGACCCAGGTCCGTCTGAGCCTGGCCAAGGTTGGTCGCACCGGTCTGAATTGCATTATTGATAGCGTCGCTGGCACCCGAGACAGCCGCAGCGTCATTCGCCATGGCGCTCGACTGCGCAGACAGACCGTCCTTGATGCTCTGAAGCTTTTCATTCTGCTCGCGGAGCAAATCGATGATCGATACAATGCGCGCGTCAATTTCCTTGGAACCTGTCGACGTGTCATTGACGAGAATTTCCAAGTGCCCGATAACGGCCTTATTGTGGTCGATCGTCGCTTGGAGAGACTCAAGCGAGTTGTCGATACGGGTAGTCGTAGATGCGACCGTGCCCGTCAGCTTGCCAATCGCAGCGTTTGCGGAGGCTGACGTCTTGGTGAGCGCAAGGCTGCCTTCCGAGAGCGCCTTGGAGAGCGAGGCGACAGAGTTGCCCGCCGTGGCGCGAGCCTCGCCCAGCAGGTCATTGCCCTGGGAGATCGCCTGCGTCAGCGACGGCGCCTGACCCTGCAGACCGGCAAGTGCCGCATCTGCCGAGGCAATGGAACCACTCGTCTTATCGATGGCGGCATTCATGTCGCCAATCGAATCACGCACTTCGCCCAACGTATCGGAAGCCTCTGATACCGAACCGGCCAACGAATCCTGAGTCTGGGTTGCCTTGTCCTTTAAATCGACTCCGGCATCCTTGGCGATACCGGCAACAGTCTTGCCTACCGTAGAGACAAATTCCGAGTTGATCTGCTCCTCGATGGTGTTTGCACCGGTATCGGTAACCTTGGGCGCAATGGCGCTCTTCTTCTCATTGACGTAGTACGTGAGCTTGGGCTGATGGTAGTTGCCGTCGAGCATCGAAACCAGGTTATCCGAGAAGTTCTTGGGAATCACGATAGCGGCATAGTACTCGCCGCTCTCGACGCCCTCCTTGGCATCGGCCGTCGAGTCGACGAACGTCCAGCCCAACTGATGATTCTCCTTGAGCTGGTCGACCACTTTGTCGCCAGCGTTGAGCTCACCCACCAAGTCGTTTTGGGTGCCTCGATCGTTGTTGGCGATAGCAATCTTGATGCCTTGGGTGTTTCCATACGGATCCCAGTTTGCCACGATGTTATACCAGGCATACAGCGAGGGAATAACGCACACGCCTAGGGTAACCACCAGGGCGACGGGGTTCACAAGCAGTCGCTTAATGTCGCGCTTAAATATCGCAAAGGACACCTTTGCATTGGATAGTTTGCTGCCGAGACTCACGCTTGGACCATCCATCCTGTCGTTAAATCGAATCGTACTATCGACAACCATTGTAGTAGGCGCTTTAACGTCTCAAAGCACAATGGTGTTGAGTTTTGCGGGTAGCAATATACTACGAAGATGAGTTAACGTACAGATGTACAGTATCCTAAATTTCAGCAGGTCACAAAACCACAACCCGCACAAATTAGCAATTCAAATAGTCATCGGGGACGTTCTTAAACGACTAGTCAAACAAAAACGTCCCCAATGACTACTTAGGACCACGGCAACGTCGATGTTTTGGCAATGCCAGCGAGCGGGCGCCAGAGCGAACAAATTGGCATGAAAAGAGGACGGCATAGACCTTCTGGTCATGCCGTCCTCTTTGAATGACAAGTTGTCGCTCTGGCGCCCGCGCAGCGTCGACTGGTCCGCCGTTCGTTAGAACGGCGGAACTGAGGGCAGCGTCGAGCCGTTACGCGGTTTGGTAAAACCGCGTAAATACCTAACTACATCAAGTTGCAAACAGCTGCTGCGAAGGCAACGGGGTCCTCGGGCAGAATGCCCTCGACCAGCAGGGCCTGGTCATAGAGCAAACCGGAGTACTGCTTGATCTTGTCGGCGTCGCCCGCCTTCTGAGCGGCGACGAGCTTGGAAAAGACCGGGTGCTTGGCGTTGAGCTCGAGCACGCGCTGGCTCTTGGGCATACCGTCGGGCGCGCCCTCGGGACCCTTCTGGAGCACCTTCTCCATCTCGAGCGAAAGCGGGCCCTCGGTGGTGATGCACGCGGGAGCATCGGTCAGGCGCGCAGAGACGGCAACCTTCTCGACCTTGTCGCCGAGTGCCTCCTTCATGGCGTTAAAGAGGTCCTCGTTCTCCTTGGTGGCGTCCTCGGCCTCCTTTTTCTCGTCCTCGGTCGCCAGGTCAAGATCACCGGTTGCGACGTTCTTGAGCTCCAGGTGACGATCCTCAACCTCGGGCTCGGCACCATCGGCCACGGCCTTTTCGGCAGCCTCGCGGGCGGCATCGTCCTCGTAGATCTTGGGCATATCGGCGGCAACGTACTCACGCATAGCCTGGAAGGTGAACTCATCCACGTCCTGCGTCAGCAGCAGCACGTCATAGCCGCGGTCGAGCACGCCCTTTACCACGGGCATCTTGGCCAAGCGCTCACGCGAGTCGCCGGCGGCGTAGTAGATGGCCTTCTGATCCTCGGGCATGCCCTTGGCATACTCGGCCAGGGTAATCATCTTCTGTTCCTTGGCAGACCAGAACAGCAACAGATCGGCGAGCTCATCGGCCTTCATGCCATAGCTCGAGTAGATGCCGTACTTAAGACCGCGGCCAAAGTTCTCAAAGAACTTCTCGTAGGCCTCGCGGTCGTTGTCACGCATATCCTCAAGGTCGGCGGTGATCTTCTTTTCCACACGCTTGGCGATGGCCTTGAGCTGACGGTTCTGCTGCAGCGTCTCACGCGAGATGTTGAGCGACACATCGGCGGAATCCACGACGCCGCGGACAAAGTTGTAGTAGTCGGGCAGCAGGTCGTCGCACTTCTCCATAATCAGCACGTTGGAGCTGTAGAGCGCCAGGCCCTTCTCGTAGTCCTTGCTGTACAGATCGAACGGGGCGCGGCCCGGCACAAACAGCAGGGCGTCATACTCGAGCGTGCCCTCGGCATGGAAGCTGATGGTGCGCGCAGGATCGTCAAAGTCGTGGAACGTGGACTTGTAGAACTCGTCGTAGTCCTTCTGCTCGACATCGGAGCTGTGCTTCTTCCAGATCGGTGTCATGGAATTGACGGTCTCGAGCTCCTGGTAGTCCTCGTACTCGGGCTTGTAATCGTCGCCGGCGTCCTCGGGCTTGGGTTTCTGGCGGCTCTTGGACACCATCATCTGGATCGGGTAACGCACATAGTTACTGTACTGCTGAATCAGGCTCTTGAGACCCCACTCGGTCAGGAAGCGATCGTAGGTCTCGGCCTCGCCGTCGGCATCGAGCTTCTCGTTCTCGCGCAGCGTCAGGATGACATCGGTACCGTGCTCGGCGCGCTCGCCGTCCTCGATGGTGTAGCCCTCAAGACCGTCGGATTCCCACACATGGGCGACATCCTCGCCGTAGGCGCGGCTGACGACCTTCACATGGCTGGCGACCATAAAAGCCGAGTAGAAGCCCACGCCAAACTGACCGATGATGTCGACATCGGAGCCCTGCTGCTCGGCGTTCTCGGTCTTAAACTCCTCGGAGCCGGAATGGGCGATGGTGCCCAGATTGCGCTCCAGCTCCTCGGCGGTCATGCCAATGCCGTTATCCGAGATGGTAATGGTGCGGGCGTCTTTATCAAAGGAGACGCGAATGGCCAGGTCGCCCTGGTCGATCTTGACGCTCGGGTCCTGCAGGCTCTTAAAGTTGAGCTTGTCGACGGCGTCGCTCGCGTTAGAGATAAGCTCGCGCAGGAAGATTTCCTTATTGGTGTAGATGGAGTTGATCATGAGGTCGAGCAGTTTTTTGCTCTCGGTCTTAAATTGACGCATGTGCAGTCCTTTCGCGCTACCCCTGTCCGCAAAAACGGCTCGGTCGCCCGAGCCGCATCGCAGACCTGCTATGTTCAGACTTAGATTTTATAACCCATTAACGCGCATATATACATACGGAATCGAAAAACTGTATGTCTAAGCGCTCCAATGCGTCAATTGCCAAGGAGTGTCCCCAGCTGCCGGCAGAAAAGGAACGTCCCTATCTGCCATCTACGCGCTTGGCCATCCAGACATGGGGTTGGCCCTCGTCTTCGTAATCTACCGGGGCAATTTGCGTGTAGCCCGCCTTTGCATAGAGCGGCAGCACGTATTCCTGCGCATGCAGCTTAATAAGCTTTGCGCCGGCATCGCGTGCACACAAAGCACTGGCATCGACGATCGCACTCGCCAGACCGCGACGGCGCATGCTCGGCAGCACAGCCACGCGCCCCATAATATAGGTCTCCCCCGCTGCGACGCCTTCGTCCAAATCGCACGACGGCGAAACCGGAGCCTCTGAATCTGCCGCGCGCTCAAGCTCTTCGGGAAACACGCGCGAGCAACCGGCAAGCTCGCCGTCTACATAGAGCGTCAAATGAATGCAGCTCTGATCCTCGTCGATAGCGTCGAACTCATTCTCGTAGCCCTGCTCGTCTATAAAAACGACGCGGCGCACCAACGCCGCGTCATCAAAGCATCCCGTCTTAAGTTGGATATCCATGGCTGCCCTTTCATTCAATGCGAACGTTAGGGACAGATATTAGCGAAAATGAGCTCCGCGCACGCTAAACTTCGCGCGAGCCTTCGCCAGGCAGTCGTAATGACCCACGTTATGGGCATCGCTCGCGATGAAGCTGTACAGGTTCTGATCGAACAGACGCTGTGCCGGCTTTTTCTCGCGACCAAAGCGACCGCCGGCAATAAAGTCCGCCGAAGCCTGCAGCTTGCAGCCCATATCGACCAGGCGCTCCGCCACGCTTACATCCTTTTGAACCGCACGATAGCGCTCAGGATGAGCGATAATCACCTGGTAACCACGGCACTGCAAATCGTAAATCGTGTTCTCGTACTCTCTAAACGCATACGCATCGGCATGCGTCGAAAGCTCAAGCAGGAACTCGTTGGTCCCATCGAAATGCAAGTGCTCCGCGGCATCGATACCAAGCTCAACGAGCTTTCGATGGTTGACCTCGAAGCCCATCTGGAGCGGAAAACCGTCAGCGTTATCACGCAGCAGCTCAAAGGCATCCCACATTTTGTCGTAATCAAAATAGGGATCACGGCAGTGAGGAGTGCAAACGATTCTGGTTACACCGGCCCGCTTGGCAGCCTCGAGCATCGCCAAGCTCTCATCGAGATCGGCGGCGCCGTCGTCTACACCCGGCAAGATATGGCAATGAATGTCACGCATAGGTCAGCCTTAATCAACTAAACGTTTGCTCGGTTGGTGAAGATGCCCTTTTTGGAAGTCCCCTGATCGTCGGAGCCCTTCTTCACCTTCTTACCGTCCTTGGTGTAGTAGGAGTAGTAGTACTCGCTGGTCTCGGTCTCGCAGTAGTTCATAACGGTACCGATGAGCTTGACCTTCTCGGACTTCTTAAGCTGACCGATGGCGTTGAGCGCCTCCTCGCGCTTGGTGAAATCCTCACGCACGACAAAAAGCGCACCGTCGGTCAGACTTGCGATCTCGGCAGCATCGATGAAGGTGCCGACCGGGGGAGCGTCGAAGATGACGTACTGGAACTTGGCGGACAGTGCCTTTACCAGCTTGGCAAAGCGGTGAGAGACGATGATGTCGGCAGGATTGGGAATATGCGGCTCGGCATCGAGGAAGTAGAAGTTCTTCTGACCCGTCTCGACAATTGCCTGGTCAATGGAGATCTGCTCGGAAAGGACCGCATAGAGTCCGCCGCGGGAGCGGACGCCAAGCATATCGGCAAGGGACCTGCGACGCATATCAGCCTCGACCAGCAGGACGCTCTTGCCGCTGGTGGCGATAGCCTGGGCAAGGTTGATGGAAACCGTAGACTTGCCCTCGTTGGGAATCGAGGACGTAACGGTGATGGTGCGAATGGGGTCGTCCACGCTCGCAAAGCGGATGTTGGCCAGAAGGGTCTTGGCGGCATTCTGTACAACGAGCTTATCGGTGTTCTTTGCCTTAGCCATGCCTATTTACCACCTTTCATAGCCGGAATTCGGCCAACAACGGGAATGCCCAGGAGCTCTTCTGCCTCTTCGGCACCGCGGATGCGGGTGTTGAGCATGTCTGCCAAAACGACATAGGCAACTGCGATAAAGATGCCCGCGAGGAACGCGACAGCAACGTACAGCATACGCTTGGGACCGCTGGGGGCTTCGGGGGTCTTAGCCTCGTCGATAACGTTGATGCTCTGGGCAGCGCCGACGTTCTGAGCGACCGTACTCACCGAGCTGGCCATGGCCTTTGCGACCTTAGCCGTCTCCTTGGCATCGGTGCCGGTAACCGAAAGCGTAATGACACGCGTGGTGGTCTCGGAGGAAACAGACACCTTGTAGTCATCCAGATCGGTGAGGCCCAGTTCATTGGCTGCGCCGCTCTTAACGCTATCGCTATCCAGCAGCGTGGCGATATCGTTGGAAAGCATCTGACTCGCCGAGAGATCGTTGTAGCTCATCTGACCGCTATCGTCGGTCTTGGCGAGAATGTACATGCTCGTCGTCGCGGTATAGGTGTTGTCCATCGCAACGAAGGACACGATGCCCATGGCGATCGCGCAGACCACCGGAAGGGTGATGACCAGCTGAAGGTGCTTCTTCAGCAGCTGGAACAGTTCGAGAAGGGTCATGCAGCTTGCCTTTCATTTCCCCAGTTCGGATTGACAAAACTGTCCGTATGTTATCGCATCTTTTTACCGAGACCAAACTCTATACATAAGAAACAGGCTCTCCTGTAAAAATGTCGGAAGCAATCGTAAAATTGCACAACAACGCCGCACCCGAAAGTCAAATGCGGCGTCTGCATCAATATCTATGTTGTATCGCTATGCGAATGGCTCGTCCTGCCGTATGGGAAACGTCACCGTAATGGTGGTTCCCACGCCCAACTCGCTCGACAAATCGAGCGTGGCGTGATGATACAGGGCCGCATGCTTGACAATTGCAAGCCCCAGACCGGTTCCGCCGCGCGCCTTGGACCTACTCTTGTCCACGCGATAGAACCGCTCAAATACCTTGCCCTGTTCTTCAGGCGCGATACCGATTCCCGTGTCGGCGACCGCAAGGAACGGATGGCCTTCGTCGTTGGTGCCGCACTGCAGCGTAACCGCACCGCCGGGTCGATTGTAGCGGATGGCGTTGCTCGCCAGATTATAGATGAGCTCGTCAATCAAGCGCGACACGCCTTCGATGACCACAGGCTTGGTCTCATGACTTATCGTCACATTCGCCTGACGGGCGACCTGTTCAAGACGCTGCTCAACCGCGTAGATGGCACGCGAGAGCTCAATAGGCTCCGTGGAACCAATGGGCACCGCCTCGCCCTCAGTTGCACGCTCGGCCTCGTCCAAGTTAGACAGCGTAAGGATATCGTTGACAAGCGCTGCCAAGCGGCCCGCCTCACGATAGATGCGACCGCCAAAGTTGCGCAGGTCGCCCTCGCCCTCGACCATGCCGTTTGCGATGAGCTCGGCATAGCCCGAAATCGCCGTAAGCGGCGTCTTGAGCTCATGGGTGATATTCGCCGTGAACTCGCGGCGCATACGGTCGTTGTCCGCCAGCACCGCCATTTGGCGCTTGAGCTCCTGGCGCTGCGACTCAATACGCTCAAGCATGGGGACCATCTCGGCATAGGCGTGCTCATAGCTACGGCGTGGGTGGTCCAAATCCACCTCTTGCAACGGCGCGATGATGGCACGGGACTCGCGGCGCGCCATAAAAAACGAGAGTACCGCACCCGCTGCTGCGATAAGCAGCATCGGCGCCACCATCGACAGCAAAATCGCCGCAACGCCAGGCTGGGCCTGCGCCAAGCGGACAACCTGGCCGTTATCAAGGGCGACGGCGCGATACAGCATAATCTCGTCGAGCGTAGAGCTTGCGCGCTCCGCGGAACCCGAACCACTCTCAAAGGCCTCGATGACCTCGGGGCGATCGCCATGGTTGGGCAGTGTGGAAGGCGACGCCTCGTTGTCGTAGGCAACCGATCCATCCTTGTTAATCAGCGTGATGCGCAAGTCCTCTCGATCGAGGCTACGCAAGAACGGGATGGGCTCCTGCTGCTCGTCGAGGGCGGCAGCAATGAGCTCGGTTTCTTGCGCCAGGTTGGCACTCGTGGCATCCGCCAAGGTGTTTTGCACAAAGAACGCACCCAGCACCGTAAACGCCACGATAACCGCCATGGCGCAGACAAAGATCGTCACAAAAACGCGGTGCGACAGCGTATGTTTTCCCTGGGGGGCGAAGACCACGGGTTACTCCTCCGATGCGGTGGCCGCGGTGTCGTCACCTTCGGCACCATCACCGGCAGAAGGCTCGGCCAAGCGGTAGCCCACGCCGCGCACGGTCTCGATGGCGCTGGCATGCTCGCCCAGTTTTTGGCGAAGCGTCTGCACGTGCACGTCAACGGTGCGCGAACCGCCGTCGAAGTCCCAGCCCCACACGCTCTGCAGCAACGACTCGCGGGTAAAGACCACGCCGGGCTTGCGCATGAGGTACTCGAGCAGGTCGAACTCGCGCAGGGTGAGCTTAAGCGACTCGCCGGCAACAGTCACCTCACGATGGCTGGGCGAGAGCACAATGTCGCCCACGCTGAGCACATCGCTTGCCTGTTTGACCATGCCGCCGCGACGCAGCAGTGCGCGGCAGCGGCTGGCGAGCTCCATGAGCGAAAACGGCTTAGTCAGGTAATCGTCGGCACCGCCATCGAGCGCCATCACCTTGTCGAGCTCGGTATCCTTGGCGGTAAGCATCATGATGGGCACCGTCGCCGTCAGGCGATCGGCACGCAGTCGACGCATAATCGCCAAGCCATCGGTATCGGGCAGCATGATGTCGAGCAGGACGGCATCGGGTACCCGTCGCGCCACGGCAGCCTTAAACTCACCGTCGCACGAAAAGCCTTCGGCCTCAATCCCCTGCTTGCGCAGCGCATAGACCGTCAAATCCCTGATGTTGTCATCGTCCTCGACGTAATAGATCATGTTGAACCCCTTTGCGGCCGGCATGACCGCATCTTAACCCTAAAGGTACCTTTACTAGATGGTATCAGCCAAAACGCCCCGTCAAATAATCCGCCGTGCGCGGATCGGTCGGATTCTTGAAGAGTTGCGCGGTGGGCGCGTGCTCCACCAGCTCACCCAGCAAAAAGAATGCGACCGAATCGGAGATACGCGCCGCCTGCTGCATATTGTGCGTAACGACCACGAGCGTGCAGGTCTCTTTGAGCTCGCAGGCCAGCTGCTCCACCACCAGCGTCGACACAGGGTCGAGTGCCGAGGTCGGCTCGTCCATCAGCAGAATGTCGGGCTGCACGGCAAGTGCGCGGGCGATGCACAGACGCTGCTGCTGGCCGCCCGAAAGACCCAGACCCGACTCTTTGAGCTTGTCCTTGACCTCATCCCATAGCGCAGCGCGACGAAGGGAGTCCTCGACCAGCTCATCCAGCGCAGCGCGATCGCGCACACCCATACCGCGCGGACCATACGCGACGTTGTCGTAGATGCTCATGGGAAACGGGTTGGGGCGCTGAAACACCATGCCCACGCGCTGGCGCAAGCGGCAGATGTCGTAGTCGCCCAGGATATCTTGACCATCGAGCGCAATCTTGCCCTCGATGCGGCAATCCTTGATGCCGTCGTTCATGCGGTTAAAGCAGCGCAGCAACGTGGACTTTCCGCAGCCCGAAGGCCCGATGAACGAGGTGATCTGCTTGTCGCGGATCTTGATATTCACGTCCTTGAGCGCATGGTGGTCGCCATAGAACAGGTCGAGGCCCTCGACATCGATACGCGTCGGCGAGGCGGCAAGATCCTCTGCCGTGGGGCGAGTCGCATCCCCAACCTCGCGCTCGCGCGCGGCCTCGACCTGCGCTTTCATGAGTTCTTCAAGCTCCGTGGGCTCCACAGCCGCAGCAGCCGTCATACCGCATACCTCCACATCGATATCAATTCAGCAGTATCGATAGTAGGAATCGCGGCTCATATGCACGTGAGCGCATTGTCAAGTGTTTGTAAGGGCGCCTACGCTACGTGGCGGGCAACTCGATAGTAAAAACAGTATGCTCGGGCGTCGATTCACATGCGATGGTACCGCCGTGCGCGCATACGATCTCCTTGGCGATGGCAAGCCCCAGTCCAGCGCCGCCGCGATTGGTCGCACGCGCCGCATCCAGGCGATAGAACTTCTCAAAGATCACCTTGAGCTTTGCCTCAGGGATGGGATCGCCCTGATTGATAAAGCGCACGCGCACGCCACCGTCGTCCCGGCGTCTGGCCTCGATCGTGATGGTCGAGCCCTCATAGCTATAGGCAATAGCGTTTTTCATGATGTTGTTGAACACGCGAGCCATCTTGTCGCCATCCACGAGCACCGTCAGGTCCTCGCGAATATCAACTTGGGCTTCCTTATGCTGCTCGTTGAGGATGGGATAGAACTCGTCAGCCACCTGAGCCAGCAGCAACCCCAGATCAACATAGCCACGCGTGAGCACGATATCGTGGAAGTCAAAGCGCGTGATATCGAAGAACTCTTCGATGAGCGCATCGAGCCGGTGCGCCTTGTCGAGAGCCACGCCCGTAAAGTGCGCACGTTGCTCAACCGGCAGCTCAGGAGCCTCTTGCAACAGCGAAAGATAGCCCACCACACTGGCAAGCGGGGTGCGTAGGTCATGTGCCAAGTACGTGACCAGATCGTCCTTGCGATGCGACTCGTCACGCAGAGCTTGCTGCACCTTGCGCTCACGGTCACGCACGCGGTTAAGGGCGCCCTCGACCTCCAAGAAGTCACCGTCAATGTTGTCCCAGGTGTCGGGGTGATCGATCAGACGATCTTGAATACGAGCGGCCAGCACACAATCGGCATGCTGCTCGCCCTGTTCGTAGCCCTGATAGTACAGGGCGCGGCCACACAAGAACAGCACGCACGCGGCAAGCGCCAGCACAAACCCAAGCATGTTGAATACAAAGCCGGCATCGAACAGCACCGGCCCTTCGATGCCGCCGAGCGCCATGGCGCCAATCGCCAACGTCATGGCCCACGCGGCGCCGCCAATCACCATGCAGCGGCGCACGATCTCAAATCGATCGATCAGCAAAAAGCCGACAAGCAGCACCGCCAAGATTCCGACGATGTTGTCGATGCCAATCAGCAGCAGGCTCAGCAAAAAGAGCAGCACCGTTGCAAGCGCGCGGTTGTCGACGACCGACCTCACGTATTCAAAGAGCCGATCGGGCACCTCGAACGCTTGCCTATCGTCTTTTGTCATATCAAGATCCTCACAAGCGAAAAGCGTTATTCGATGATGTAGCCGACGCCCCAGACGTTTTTGATAAAGCGTGGCTTTTGTGCGTCGTCGCCGATCTTTTCGCGCAAGTGGCGAATATGCACCATCACCGTATTGTTGGAGCCGGGCATAAAGTCCTCGTTCCACACCGCGCGGAACAGGTCCTCCACGGCCACCACGCTGCCGCGATGCTCGACCAGATACAGCAAGATTGAATACTCGGTGGGCGTGAGGCGAACCGGTGAACCGTCCACTGTCACGGAACGAGCATCGCGGTTGATCTCCAAGCCGTCGAGCTGAATGGTCGGCGACTCGGCCGCCTGTGCACGGCTACCGTAGCTGGTGTAGCGGCGAAGCTGAGCGTGCACGCGCGCGATGAGCTCCAGCGGACGGAACGGCTTAACTACGTAATCGTCCGCGCCAAGCGAAAGGCCCCCGATCTTGTCTTGCTGGGCATCGCGCGCCGTCAGCATGATCACGGGATAGGTATGGCTGGAACGGATCGTACGCAGCAGCTCAAACCCATCGATATCGGGCAGCATGACATCAAGCAGCGCCAGATCGAACTCCTGCTCCAAAATCGCCTTGGCAGCATCGGCCCCGCTATAGGCAATCTGGACATCAAAGCCCTCTTTTGTAAGGTAGATGCCAACCAAGTCGGCGATGGCCTTCTCGTCATCAACTACCAAAATGCGCTCGTTCATGCGTGCTCCTCTCGCGCTCCATTATGCCCGAGGCGACGCACGCCACACACAACAAGCGTGGGTGATTAAGTCGGCCTTAAGCACCCTTGTGCCCGTTCGGGTGCGGATGTGGGCCAAGCGCGCACGCGATGATCGCCGACGCCGGCAAACGATATACTCTAGTTTCAGAAGAGACCATCCCGTCGAAAGCGAAATCTGTGAAGTCCCTCACCTCTTTTGCAAAGCGCTCAGCCCAGCTTGCCGCCGGCTTTGTCTGCGCTATCGCCCTTGCCGCTGGCGCGCCCACCGTCGCCGGCGCCCAAGTGCTCACGACCGACAATGTTTGCGGCAAAACCGCCGATGCGCGCGGCATCACGGCCGAAAACCTGCCCGATATCGATGCGACCAATGCCCTCGTCATGGGCAAAGACGGCACCGTCTACTATGGGCGCGGCGCCGATGAGCAGGTCAAGATTGCCTCGATCACCAAGGTCATGACCGCAATCCTAACCGTCGAGAATTGCAAGATGGACGAGAAGGTCACGGTGAGCAACGCCGCAGCCACTGTGGGTAATTCGACCGCCGGCTTGCTCGAAGGCGACGAGCTTACCGTGGAGCAGGCACTGCGCGGCCTGATGATTCCCTCGGGCAACGACGCCGCCATCGTGCTCGCCGAATATGTGGGCAAGAAAATCGACCCTAAGACCAAAGACGCCGAGGCCACATTTGTGAAGGCCATGAACGAGCGCGCTAAGAAGCTCGGCTGCACCGGTACGCTTTTTGAAAACCCGCATGGTCTGGACTTTGATGAGTGGGCTGGCAATATGCACTCAACCGCACACGACGTAGCGCTGATGATGCAGGAGGCCATGAAAAACGACACGATCCGCGAGGTCGTAGCGAGCGAGGATTCCTGGATCGAAGTCACGGGCGCCGACGGCACCGACCATTCGCATTCCATGGACACGCATAACTATTTGCTGGGCCAAGATGGCAACATCGGCGGCAAGACCGGCACCACCGACGACGCGGGCTATTGCTTTACGAGCGCCTACAACCGCGACGGCGACGAGATCTACACCGTTATTTTGAACTCCACCACCACCGATCAGCGCTTTACCGATACCGCCACCCTTGCCAACTGGTACTACGACCACAAGGTGACGGTCGCAATCGCCAACACGCAAGAAAAGACCGTCAACGGCAACCCGCTTATGGCGCGCATTAGTCAAACCGACTGGACGGATAAGACAATCGACGCCACGCTCGCCGATCCCACGGCGCAAGCGACCGTGTTTTCTCTTGCCGGCGAGGTGACCGAAAAGGTTAGCTACGACGATCTTTCGGGCACGGTGCATGTGGGCGACAAGGTGGGCAGCGTTACACTCAAGCAGGACGGCACCAAGATCGCCGTCATGGACCTGGTTGCTGACGAGGAAGGCGCAGGGCCGAATCCCATTGAGTGGCTCCTTGTGAAGCTCGACCGCCTGGGCCGCCGCATCGACAACCGCCCACTCACGGCAGAAAGCGAGACCGTCGCCAAGGCGCCCGAGATGTAAGATCGAAGAACAATACACTCGCTGAAAGGAGGTGTCCGAAAGGATGCCTCCTTTTTGAGGGTTCGAATCCCCAGCCTCCTTTCTCCACACAAAAGAAGGGCCCCAAATGGGACCCTTCTTCAAATTCGTACTGGCGGAGAGCTGGGGATGTCCGGGCATGCTACGCATGCCCTCCGGCTTCAAAGCCTGGCGGCTTTTCGCCCACGGGCTACAAACGCTTTCGCGTTTGCTTAACGCCCGTGCCCTCTCGGGTTCGAATCCCCAGCGCCCTTTCTCGATAATAAAAAAGGGCCCCCGATGGGACCCTTCTTTAAAGTTAAACTGGCGGAGAGCTGGGGATTCGAACCCCAGATGCCCTTTTGGGGCATACTCGCTTAGCAGGCGAGCACCTTCGGCCTCTCGGTCAGCTCTCCGTAACAGCCGTTCTATAGTAACCAAACAGCCAAGGATGGGCAAGGGGGAATTTTGGAGCGATTCCGATTTGCCAGTAGACGTCTCAGCCAATCATCTCAATTTGTAACAGTTACAGGCCGAATCTTCGTCCAGATGTTACAGATTTAGACAAACAGTCAGCGCCATCCGCAAATGTCTCAATCTGAAACACCTGCATGCCGTAATCCCCTCTAGATGTTACAGATTGAGACAAAGATGCGGGGGCAACCACAGCGGCGGCGTCGATGCCTCCAGTCTTTATTAGTCCGCTCGAATGGTCTCCAACAGATAATCGCGCATGTACGGAATTGCAAACGAAACACAGCCGTAGCCGGCAGGCTCAATCAGTCCCGTATCGATCAGACGTTTGCGATACGACCCGACTTTATTCGCCGGCAATCCCATCTTTTTGGCAATATCACCGTTCGTAATCTCGCCGCCTTCGCATTGCGCCATCGCCGCGAGATATTGAAACTGCCGCTCCGACACCCTGCGCAGCGCGGGGGCAATCACCATGGCATTGAAACTATCAAGAGCCGCCTGGACACCCTTGCGAGCCGCCTCTTCACTCACGCTCTCCGACCCGCTGCGCGCAGCAACCTGCCAAGCGTAATATCCGACCAACTGGACCATAAAGGGATAGCCTGCCGAAGCCTTTGTTAAAAGCTCAGCAACGCCTTCGTCGAGTTCCTTGCCCGCACGCCTCATCGTATCCTCAAACGATCCGCCGACTTCAAAATCTGAAAGCCGCGTGAGCTCGATATGCTTCGCCCTCTGAAGGAACGTCAACGTATCATCCACCACCACGCCATCCACCGAGGTTGGCAAACCAGCGAATGCAAAGGCGACATTCGCCCCTTGGCGAATCAAGAGCTGCATTTCATTACCCAGCTCGCGCATTTCCTCAGTTGAGGCGTCCTGAATCTCATCGAGTGTGATGAGCAAACCACCTCGCTTCGCGGCATCGTACATCGCCTCCCCCAGATGAGAGGCTGACTTCGACAGCTCTACGGAGCCAAGGCTGACTCCTAAAATCGATGGGGAAATCGACATTGATGCAAGACGAACATTTCGCTGCAGAGCCTCGAGAATTCTGTCGCAAAAACCGGCATTTGAGGCGACGTCGACAACCTCGAATCCTTTTTTGCGCGCAAGATCGCCCAATGCGTTGAGGAGCACCGTTTTACCCGTGCCTTGGACACCCGAGATGCGCATGAGTCGATCGGGGGCACCAGGGCCATTCTCAAGAGCTTCGGCAAAGTCATCCAAAACAGCGTCGCGTCCGATAAGCTCAGGTGGATTCATGCCCGCTGTTGGCTTAAAGGGATTAATAGCTTTTGACATTCGACCTCCTCTGCCAGTTTTAACAACTTTAACAAAGTTTAGCAACTTTAGCAGAGTTTAACAGTTTTAGCAGGCTCGGCGGCTTTATGCCTTACCGATTCTGTCGGGTCCTCCCGCCCGCGCCGATACAAATAGCGCGGTGCGGCCCCTCTATATCGCCCCTACCCCAGCGAGCGGTTGAGGGAGCCGAGCTCGTCGTTGCCCATAGTGCGCCACATTTGGAAGATGCAACCGCGTGCCAGGAAAAAGAAGCCGTTGTCGACCAGTTGAACAGCGGCATCTGCCAGCTGATTCGTCACGGCGGACACTGGCGGCAGCTCGAGTCCAGCCTTGTGGATGGTCTCAACCGCTTCTTCGAACGTCGGAGGCTCGCTGACGCCCATCTCGTTCATAAGGCCCTGCATTTCTTCCAGCGCGCTGCTGCCCGACTCCTCGCCGCGCGGCACTAGACGGTAACAAGCCAGCGCTAGGTCGAGCTGATCGCAATTCCAATAGGCAAACGCCAAGCGATAGAACAGGTAGCCAATTGCAGAACGATCGCTGGCAATACGTAGGCCGTGGCGCGCCACCTCGATAATCTCGTCAAAGCGCTCCAGACGCGCAAGCACGTTGATGAGCGCAAAGTGCGATTGCATGGACGAGCGCGCCAGATCGTAAAGATGGCGCACCTCGGGCAGTGCTCGTTCAAAGTCCTCTTGCTCGGCGTAAAAGCTGCAGATCTCGTGCTGGGCAAAGTACAGCGCATCGGGCGCACGAAGGATTCGCACAGAGTCGTCTTCTTCCAATACCGGTAACACCATGCGCACCAGCTGGTTATCGCAAAACTGCGTTTGAACCGGACCTGTCGCCAAAAGCTCGGCGACAGTGCACTTAGCCTCCAACTCCTCGACAAGACGGGAAAAGCCTTCAAAAGCACCTGTACGGTCTACTTTTGCCTGCTCGCGCAATTCAACAACACGGGCCACGTATGGGTCGTCGTCCTCTTCCATGACCTCCAACTCGTCAGCCGTATCGGCAAGCAGCAGATCGCGCAGCGCCGGCGGCAGCGTGCGATGGTCATCACGCGGACGAGCATGAACCTCCGCAGGCTCAATCGTCTCCGGAGCGGTTGACTCATACGCCTCAAGCACACGCTTGCACGGCATATCGTCCATGTCCATGCTCTCAAGATCCTTGGCGACAGGCACGCAATCGGCCAGATAGGCCGCGCGCCCAAAGAAATACGTTGCAACAACGCGCTCGCCCTGCTCACTGTCGGGAGCAGCAATCTGCACATAGCAGCGCGTGATGCAGGTGCCCGCGGCAAAACACGCTGCCGCAAGCGTGAGTGCCACGCGCGCATCGTGCTCCGCGGCCCAGATCGCGCGCGTGTCCTCGTCCAGCTCGCGCCAGGCGTCATCCTGAGCGTCGTATTCACGTTGCAGCATGGCATCAACGACAGACTGCCCAAACCGAACGAGCATAATCCCCTCGGCAACGTTTGCCCGATAGGTATAGTCGAGCCGCGTGACCACGTTGAGCGCCTCAACGATTCGCGCAAAACGGGTGCGCACGTCCCACTCGCCGCCCGGCTGGCACGAAACCGTTCCCGGCTTGGCCCACGGGTTATCGCTCGAAGCCGTATCGAGCAGTCGGGGAACATCGTTGGTCGTCTTGGCGATATGCCACGCATCAAAGAGCGCGCAGCCCTCAAGGCTCGGCGAGGATGCCGCAGGGGCCAATCCGGCCCCGATGCGCTCAAGGATGCCGGAGAGGCGGTTGAGACGGCACTCGATGGCAAGCAGCATGTCAATCTCGTCCTGGTCCAACAGGCTACGATCAAAATTGAGATAGAACAACTTTGACCGGTCGATGCGCGCTAGGCTCATTTCTGACTTGGCGGCAATGGTGCGCAAACGGGGCAAGTCGACCTCGCTCATAAGGGCGGCGGCATAACGCTCGATACCACTCGGATTCTCGGCATGGTCAACGCGGTAAAGCAGCGTCTCGATAGCATCGGGGAGCGGTGCCGTGTTAAAGCCCAAAAACACCTCGACCGGCTCGGGCAGCTTTACGAGCTTTATTTTGTCGACAAAGTTTTGCATGTCCGCATCGAGACCGTCGACGCCCGCCGTGTTCGCAATAGCGCTTTCGGAGTTGGCAAATATCACGTAGCGCAGGAACATCGATGCCATGAACTCGCCGTAAGGAAGGGCGCGGATCGAATTCCATGTCTCGTGGTCGGACCGCTCGCGCATGGGGCCTTCGGGAGAACCGACAGTTTGCGCACATGCGTGCATTGCACCGTTGGCTTCCCTTACCATAATCTCACCAATACTGGAGTCCGACTCGTCAAGGACCAGTTCCATGTCGGGATCGTTGGGCAGCGGAGCCTCGCTGACGGGGCGGTCCACCTTGTACACCTCACCCGAAACGCTTACGTAGCCCAAAAGCGACACATGACTTTTGCCAACGAACTCGACGACATAACAAGATTCATGCTGATCCTCGCCAAAGAGTTTCCAGACCACGCCATATGAGCGTCCCGCAGGCTGCTCGGGTATCGCCGGAAAGCGCTTCTTGGGATCGAGAAACCTGAGCTTGTATGTCGGACGCTCTGCCACGAAATATCACCCTGATCGGTCGTTGAGAGAAGGAGTGGTCGCGGATGGGCCGCGATACCTACTCGGAATCTTACACGAGTCGATAAGAAATCGTCCGCTTCACGCCCGCGCCTCGACCGAGGTTCGAATCCATGCAGCGGCGACATAAAAGAAGAGCCCCCGTTGCCGGGAGCTTTAATCTCAAATGGTGCGGCGTATAGGATTCCGCGCATCCGCTGCGCGGATCCGCACCGGCTTCGCCCGCCTGCCGGCGTGCTCGCCCGCTCGCTAAAAACGCTCCGCGTTTTCTTGGCGCTCGCGCCTCGACCGAGGTTCGAATCCATGCAGCGGCGACATAAAAGAAAAGCCCCCGTTGCCGGAGGCTTCAAGTTCAATTGGTGCGGCGTATAGGATTCGAACCTATGACGTTCTGATTCGTAGTCAGACCCTCTATCCAGCTGAGGTAA
>NZ_JBCJBG010000008.1:0-86143 GCF_039062315.1 Collinsella aerofaciens | reverse complement strand
AAACCTTGTATACGCCCGCCCGCTCCCGAGGGGCATCTCTCATGCAAAAACTGTCGTGGGGTAAAGTCCGAGGTCAGTGGCGTTTTATACCGAGAAATCCAAAAAAGTTGAAAATTCATTACAAATTTGCGTTGACTTTAGGCAACTAAAGTTTCATACTCCTTTTCAACCACTGGGGGATGTGAACACGCACGGATTGTTCGCATCATGATTGAAGAGGATTTCTTAGACATGTTCACGCATCAGCTAAACATTATCAGCGTAGTAATTATCTGATGCGGGTTAGCACATACAGCTAGCCCGTACGATAACGGGCGGCTGATAAAGATGAGGGCCGTCGAGCGCAACCGACGGCCCTCATTTTTTATGTCTAGGAAGTTCATTTTAGAGGAGGAAATGTAATGAACGGAGTTTTGCTCATGGTTGTGGCCGCGGCGGTGCTCGCCTGCGGCTATCTGGGCTATGGCCGATGGCTGGCCAACAAATGGGGCGTTGACAAAGAGGCCCTCACGCCGGCCAAGCGCATGAAGGACGGCAAGAGCTTCTCGCCCGTCTCCGCCTTCACCGCGTTCTCGCACCAGTTCAGCTCAATCTGCGGTGCTGGCCCTGTTACGGGTACGATCGTCGCCATGGCCTTTGGCTGGCTGCCCGTCGTGCTCTGGGTCCTCGTCGGCGGCATCTTCTTTGGCGCCGTCCACGACTTTGGTGCCCTGTACGCTTCGATGAAGAACAACGGCAAGTCGCTCGCTCAGCTCATCGAGAAGTACATCGGCAAGACCGGCCGTCGCCTGTTCCTGCTGTTCTGCTGGCTGTTCTGCATCATCGTCATCGCCGCCTTCACCGACATGGTCTGCAAGACGTTCATGTTCACCCCGGCCGTTGACGCTTCTGGTGCTGCTACCGGTGCCATCGACTTCACCAAGTCCTATGCCGCCGGCTGCGCTGGTACCATCTCCATCCTGTTCACCTTCGTCGCTATCGCCTTTGGTTGGGCCCAGAAGAAGTTCAACCTCACCGGCGCTGCCGAGTTCGTCACCGGCGTTGTCCTCATGGTTCTCATGTTCGCCGTCGGTATGCAGTTCCCGGTCTACCTGGATAAGTTCCAGTGGTTCGCCGTCGTCATGGTCTACCTGGTCTTCGCTGGCGCTATGCCCATCCAGATGCTCAAGACCCCGCGTGACTACCTCACTTCCATCATGATGATCGTCATGATCGTCTGCGCTGTCCTCGGCATCGTCGTCCTGGGCGTCAACGGTCAGGCCACTATCACCGCTCCGGTCTTCACCGGCTTCTCCACTGCCTCCGGCATGATGTTCCCGGTCCTGTTCGTCTCCGTCGCTTGCGGTGCTCTCTCCGGTTTCCACAGCCTCGTTTCTTCCGGCACCTCTTCTAAGCAGGTCGAGAAGGAGCAGGACGCCGTCAAGGTCGGTTACGGCGCCATGATCGTCGAGTCCTTCGTCGGCATCCTTGCCATCATCGTCGCCGGCATCATGTTCTCCGACATGAACACCGCCGGTACCGGCGCCCTCAACGCCGGTGTCGCTTCCACCCCGTTCCAGATCTTCGCCGCTGGCATCTCCCGCGGTATGCAGGCCTTCGGTGTTGACGGCACGCTCGCTACCGTCTTTATGACCATGAACGTCTCCGCTCTGGCCCTGACCTCGCTCGACGCCGTCGCCCGCATCGCCCGCACTTCGTTCTCCGAGTTCTTTGCCCAGACCAACGATGCCCTGGCCATCGAGTCCAAGGCCGGCTACATGAAGGTCCTCGGCAACCCCTGGTTCGCCACGGTCGTTACCCTGCTTCCCGGTCTCGCCCTCGCTTTTGGTGGCTATGCCAACATCTGGCCGCTCTTTGGTGCTTCCAACCAGCTGCTCGGCGGCATGACCATGATCACCCTCGCCGTGTTCTGCAAGTGCACCGGCCGCAAGGGCTGGATGCTCTATGTGCCCGTCGCCTTCCTGCTCTGCTGCACCTTCACCTCGCTGGTCCAGAGCGCCATGGGCTGCATGGCTGCTGTCCAGGCTTACGGCTTCTTCGGCACCATCCCGGCTACCGCCACCACGGCCGCCGTCTCCGTCGCCGCCACCAAGGGCCTGCAGCTTGTCTTCGCCGTCCTGCTGATGGTCCTGGGCCTCATCGTTGCCGTTAACTGCCTCAAGGAGTTCTTCGGCAAGGAGGCTGGTTCCATGCCCGACGAGGAGCCCGAGTGGTCCGAGATGGGCAAGGCCGAGTATGGCCGCACTGCTGCTGCCGAGGCTCCCGCCGACGCCGAGGCTGCCAAGGCCTAATCGACCTGACGAGTTGAGCGTCACATCTATATGACTCGGAAAGACCGGGTCCGCAACGACGCGGACTCGGTCTTTTTTCTTGCGAGAACGGGTGATGCAGGGGCGTCCTCGCAGATGTTTTGCGTGGATAGGCTCGCGCGTTGTACCATATAGACGTATATGTGTACATATGAAAGGGGCCCCGTGGCCAAGACGGTATATTCCGATAACCAAAATAATGTCGATGCCCTGGCTGAGCGTCTGAGCAGCCAGACGTCGCTTTCTGCCGAGCGTGCCAAGCTGGTTGCCTACGACCTGCTTTGCCGCAAGGCGCTCAAGATTAAGTCGAGTGCGCTGGCGCAGATTTTCCGCTCCGTCGATAAGGAATGTGACACCAAGGCGATGCGCGATGAGCTTATCGCGGCAAATATCGTGACAAAGATCGAGGGTAGCGGCATTAACGGGCGCCCGGCGTTCTATGCCATCAATGCCGAGATCAGCGATGTCCAGGAACAACCTACCGAGTCCGTCGAAGACTTTGTCGTCGAGGATTCTGCTGACGTGCCTGCTGTGGAAGAGGTTGCTCCGCGCGAGCATGTCGATACCGATGAGTTGCTCGATGAGAACGTCGTGCGTGCCTTTACGGCCAAGGCAGGACGCGGCGGTTTTGGTGGGGGTGGCAAGCGCGATGCGCAGCGCCGCGCCCAGCAGGAGCGCTTCCGTCGCGCCGTTGCTCAAAAGGGTGAGACGGATGCCGAGGCCGTCGAGGAAAAGTCCGTCGGGATGCAGGAGCCGACTCGCACTCAAGAGCATGCTAAGATCCAGGAGCCCAAGCGTCGCCGCGGTGCGCATTTTAGGGCCGAACAGCAGGATGTTATGCGCGAGGCCGAAGAGACTGCCGAGGTTGCGGACGATTCCGAGAAGCCGGCCAAGAAGGCCTCAGACTCGTGTCGTCCCGGTCGCGGCTTTGCAGGTCGCGCGTACCCCGTAAAGCGTCAGGAGAAGGTTAATCAGGTTCCGGAGGTGAGGGCCGAGAAGGCCGTGAAGCCTGCCGAGTCGGAAGTTCGTGAACAGAAGCCTGTTGATGAGCAGGTTACGTCCGATACGGAGACTCATGGCCAGCAGCCTACTGATGAGCAGGCGGAGCAGGGCGCGTCGAGCAAGCCTCGCCGCCGTCGCCATCGTGGGGGCCGCAGTTCCCATGCCGAGACTGCAGCCGAGAAGATCACGCCGCAGGACGAGGATGCGAAGGTCGAGGTTTCTTCGGGGCAGCCTAAGCGCCAGCCGGCGAAGGAGAGCAAGTCCGATCGTCCGCAGAAGCAGGCGCCTATGCCGAAGCGCGAGCGCAATTCCCAAGGCGATTCTAAGCGCAAGTCTCAGAAGAAGCCGGAGTCTGCCGCAGCAGATACTGCTGCCCGGCAGCCCGAGTCGGCCGCCCACGGCGAGGTCTCGGCGTTTGCTCTTGCCCGCGTTTTAGGCAGGCAGCTGCTCAAAGTTGTCCCTACGCCTATGGCGCTCTCTAAGATCAAAGAGCAGCAGACACAGATCGTAAAGGTCGAGGGCAAGGACGGCAAAAAGGCTCCGCAGCGCACTCAGCACAACGAGATGTCCAACCGCAAGATTGCCGAGGAAATCGCAATCATCCAGGCTTGGATCGAGCAGAACCGAGGTGCCGATACGCCGGTTGCCTCGCGCCGCCAGCGTGCCTACCAGATCTTTAACGACGAGAAGGCTTTTGACGGCAAGCACGGTGAGCGCTTGATCAGGCGTATGACCGAAAAGGGCATCAGCATGCAGGCGATCAAGGTCGCCCCCAATCGCCCCGTGCACTTTACGGGCTTCTTTACGCTGGGAGCCGACAAGCCGTTCATTATGGTCGAGAACCTGGACACCTACGACGAGATCGTCAAGCTGCTGCGTGGCCGCAAGCACGCCAAGCTCTTTGGCATCAAGGTGGGCGGCGTGATTTTTGGCGGCGGATGCAAGGCGAGCGTCTCGCATGCCCTGGACGATTATCTGGCCGAGATTGGCTATCGCTTTAACTACGTCTACTACGTGGGCGATATCGATCGCGAGGGCGCGCGCATTGTCGAGCAGGCTCGCAATGCCAATGTGGTTGAGATTCGCCTGCATGCCGGCATGTACCGCGCCATGCTCGCCGAGCATAAGCGTCGCGTGAAGGCTGGCGGCGAGTGCGAGCCCGCGGCTGCCAACCAGGGCGTGCCGCAGAACCTGGCAGCGACGATCAAGGATCTGCCCATGGTTACGCGCGTGCAGTTCCGCAACGTGCTACGTGAAGGCGGGCGCATTCCGCAGGAGATCCTGATGACCGCAGACTATCGGGATGGCGACTCGGGAAGCTTCGACCGCATGCTGAACAATTAGGGACGCGTGGCCCCGGCGGGCCGGGCATTAAGTTTGCTGCTCTACAGTCCTGCGCAAGACGAAGGCCACATTAAGTGGCCTTCTTTGCGTGCGGAACTCGCGACAAACTTAATGCCCGGCCCGCCGGGGCCACGCGGCACTTGGTTGTCGCAAGCGGCTCGCTTTTCGGAACTGAGCTGATATTTTCTAGATGTAAGGCGCTCTTGGTCGTTAAGGGCCTGGGGTGCCTGTCTTTTGGAGGTAGATTTTCCCGTGCTGGACGAGAAGTTGTGTTGCCTTGCGGGTTCGAATCCCTCCGCGTGCCCACAAGAAAGCGCCCCGGGCTGATGAAAGCCTGGGGCGCTCAGTTACCTTGGCTGGGACGGAGGGATTCGAACCCCCAACAGCCGGCACCAAAAACCGGAGTTCTACCGTTGAACTACGTCCCAGTATGGGTGTTGCCAAAAGCAACTCGTCTAGTTTACCTAATCTGCGAGGGCATCGCAAACGCCATCGAGCAGGCGTACGGCGAGTGTCTGCGCGTCGCTGGCCGTGAAGGTGCCGTTGTAGCGCGTCATGCCCGTGAGCTCAATGCGAATGCGAGCCGGCTTCTGCTGCGCGGCGACATTGGCGGTGCGGATGCGCTGGGCCAGGTTGTGGCACTCGGCGAGGGCAATCGTGGCGCGCGGTGCGGCGTCGGCGGGCAGCTCGTCGCTTGCGATTTCGAGCACCAGGTCAACGTCGGTTGGGACCTCGGAGTCGCAGAGCATCATGCCGCTGTTGTCGGTCGTTGCCGTGGCGATATTCCACATGCGCGACGCAACACTGCGTGCGATGGGGTCCTCGCCGATAACGGCAATCTGGAAGCGCTCGAGCACGTTGGCGGCGCGAGCAAAACCGATGCGGGACTCGGCTTCGGTGACCGAGGGCTTGCCCTCCCACACATGGTGCAGGCGGTTGATGTAGGCGTAGGTGTCCTGGAAGGCCATGCCGTCGGCAAACAGGCCGACATTTTCCTGGAACTGCTGCAGGGCGGCCTCGGTATGCGGACCAAAGTAGCCGTCGTCTTCGCCACAGGCAAAGCCCAAAACGTTGAGAGCGCGCTGCAGGGCCTGCACATCGGCGCCATGGAAATTGGGCATGCGCAGATAGAGAGTGCGGTCGCCCAGCTTATACGAAGCGTCTACAAGGGCGCTCCAGCAGGGAATATCGACGGCATGACCGGCAGCAAGGCCGCTGTCGAGCCTGAAGGTGCTGACGGCCTGCTCAGTGGTGGCTCCAAAGTACTTGTCGGTGACTTCGGCGGCATCAATCGTGTAGCCGAGCTGCAGGAGACGAGACTGCACGTCCTCGACGGCTGCTCCTTGCATGCCCGTTGTAATAGGTTCCATGAACGAACCCCTTTCGGCGTACCATTCGTACTATTTGAGCGTCTGTCGGATAGACAACGCAAAGGGATGCATAAACATGCACTCAACAGTGTAGCAAGTTGTGCCTAAATACGCTGCTGACAGGTTTTATAACCCCCGTTAGTTAAGGCGCTCCACAAAGAAATCTGCCATGGAGAGGAACAGCTCGCGTGCGTGCGGATCAAGCTCAACGTTCTCGATGGCCGCTTTGGCCTTAGCGGTCAGGTCGAGCGCGTAAGTGTGGGCGTAATCGATGGAGCCGGTCTCCTGGAAGATCTCCACGGCGCGTGCGAGCTGCGCGGGATCATCGGTGCCCGAGGAAAGAATCGCCTCGACCTCGTAGTGGTAGCGCTCATCAGAGAGGGCATGTACGGCGACAAGCGTGCGCTTGCCCTCGGTGATGTCGGTGCGGAAGTCCTTGTTGGCGGCTTCCTTAGTGCCGACAAGGTTGAGCAGGTCGTCCTGAATCTGAAAGGCAAGGCCCGTGTGCAGGCCAAAGGCGCGCAGCGCTTCGATTTGCTTATCGCTGCCGCCGCCGATAATGGCTCCGGCGGCAAGCGGCGTGGCTCCGCTGTAAAACGCGGTCTTGTGCGTCGCCATGTCCAGGTAGTCATCAACCGAGATATCAAAGCGCCCGTCACGGACCCAACCCAGGTCGAGTGCTTGACCCTCGATGGTGCGGACGATCATCTCGGTAAGCTCGTGGAGCACGCGCAGCTTCACGTCGGACTCAAGCGTAGGGTCGTCGAGAACCGTCTTGGTGACCATGGTGAGCGCCAGGTCGCCACAATTGATGGCAAGCCCCGTGCCCTCGGTAAGGTGCATGCAGGGCTTGCCTCGACGAAGCTGTCCGTTGTCGGCGATGTCGTCGTGGATCAGCGCGCCCGACTGGAAATGCTCGATGGCTGCCGCGGCGCTGCGGGCGCTCTCAAAGCTGCCGCCCACTGCGGTTGCGGCGAGCATACAGATAAGCGGGCGGTGGCGCTTGCCGGCGTTGGCCGTAAAAGCCGAGAGCGGCGCATACAGGTAGCGCTCGATATCGGCAGAGGTCGCCTGTCCGTCAAAGAACGTGGCCAGATAGTCGTTAATCTGGTCAAAGTGCTGGGCTAAAAAGCTGGTAAACGGACTGGACACGGGTTCTCGCATTCTTTCTGAGGTTGCATCGTTGCGGTGTGCAGATACCATATTGCCACATTGGAGTTGCCGGCGCGTCTGTTTTGGCGATTTGGGGAAACGGGACGCGTGCGCGTGCCGGCTGCTTATATAAGCCTAAAGTGCTCGAGCGCCTTGACGACGCCATCTTTGTCGACCGAGTCGGTGATGTAGTCGGCGCGCTTTTTGAGATAGTCCGGCGCATTGCCCATGGCGATACCGACATCGACGGCGTTCATCAGCGAGACGTCATTGCTGGCGTCGCCGATGCCGTACACGGTTCCGTGGTGGGGATCGAGGGCGTCGAGTACAGACTGGATGCCCCCGCGCTTCGTGCATTCGCGGGGCGAGATTTCGGTTACCTCGAGTTCGAGCTCGTTAAAGCACAGCAGCGGCTCAAGTGCCTTATCTTGAGCGATGTGGTTGGCGAGCGATGTAGACATCAAGATCTTGTAGACACTGTAATGTTGTAGCTGCGTGACTGCGTCGCCCAGGGTGCGCGCGTATCCGGGAGCATCGGGGGCATCGGCACTCATGCGCACGACGCCGTTGAGGCCCTCAAAGCGGATGACCTCGCCCGATTGCTCAAGGTAGGGGACAAGACGCTGCAGCATACTGGGCGTCATCGACAGATCGCGAATTGCGTGTCCGTTGATCTCGGCGTAACCGCCCGCAAGACAGACGATGCCGGTCCAGGGCAGCTCAAGAAGTTTGGGGTGGATGCAGCTGAGGGTGCGTCCCGTGCAGATAAAGGCCATGTTGCCGTTGGCGACAAACTCGCGGATTGCCTGCGAAACCGCCTCGTTGGGATAGGGGGAGAGGTCCCGCTCGTCTTCGGGAAGGTCTTGGGCGAGCCTGGGGTCTTGCCAGGCGAGCGTTCCGTCGATATCGAAGAAGCAGATATCGCCGCGCTTATGGGCTGCGCTGGCGGCAGGGGAGGCCGAGGTAGTGGGCACAAATCCCGGCTCGAGGCCCATGATCTGGTCAAAATGCTCTTTAACGCGGGGAACGGAGATGCCGATGATCACCTGGGCGGTCTTGCCCGTAATGATGAGGCCCTTGGCGCCCACCGCGACAAACGACGCGTTATCTGCAACGATGGAAGGGTCTGCGACCTCGACGCGCAGGCGCGTGGCGCAGTTGGTTGCGCCCACAATATTGCCAACGCCACCTAAAAGCTGAATTACCCGCTCAGCGAGGACGTGATCTTGATCGGATCGACTATTGACCTCGTCATTGGGAGATTGCTCTTTGGCAAAGCCGCTTTCCGTTAAACGATCGATTGCCGCGCTATTGGCGACATGATCCTCGCGGCCCGGCGTCTTAAGGTCATAGACCAAGATGAGTGCCCGAAAACTAACAAAAAAGATGAGGCTGAAGGCAAGGCCGATACCGAGCGCCAAAAGATAGGCACCGGCATGCGTGCGCATGAGCGGAATAAAGTTGAAGGCTGCCATCTCCATCAGGCCGCCCGAGAAGATGCCGACGATGCCAAAGAGATTCATGGTTGTGGCAAGGCAAGACGATAAGACGGCGTAGAGCAAAAAGAGCCCGGGGTGGGTGAACATAAAGAGAAACTCGAGTGGCTCGGTAACGCCGCAAACCACCGAGGCGATGATGGCGGGAACAAGGATGACCCTGAGGCCGGCGCGGCGCTCGGGTTTTGCGGTGGAGTAGAATGCTGCCGCGATGGCGGGAAGGCCAAAGAGCTTGACCCAGCCGGTGGCGGTAAAACCGGCCCACGGCGCAAGTTCATTAAGGGGGCGCGTGCTATGGGAGAGGATGGGGAGCAAACTGCTCCACGTGGCGTAGATGCCGTCGTTAATGACCAGGTTGTCGTAGTAGATCGGCATGTAGAGCAGGTGGTGCAGGCCAAAGGGCTCGAGTGCTCGTTCTAAAAAGACAAAGATGCCCACGCCAAAGGGACCGACGCCTGCAAGCGCGTGACGCAGCGTATCAGTTACATCGTATACGTAGGGCACGATGGCGGCCGAGATAGCGGCAAGGGCAAACACGGCAAAAAAGCTGATGAGGTAGACCAGCGAGGAGCCCGAGAAGGTGCCGAGCCAATCGGGAACCTTGGCATCGTAGAAGCGGTCATGGATGGCGACGACGGTTGCCGATACCGCCAGCGGGCCGATAATGCCGGTGTCGAGCGTCTTGATGCCGTCGATGATGGTGATGCCGCTAGCGGAGGTCAAAGACGACGGGTACTTAAGTCCAAGATTGTCTCCGCTCAGCTTAATGATTTCGCTCAAAAAGAAGCAATAGGCAAAATAGGCCACGAGTGCCTCGAGGCAGCAACGTGCCGGTTGCTTTTGGGCAAGGCCGATGGGCAGCGCTACAGCAAAAAGGAGCGGAAGGCGCTTAAAGACCGTCCACGAGCCGCGCTGGATGATGGTCCAAAAAACGTACCAAGGGGTTCCGTATACGGCGAGATCGCCGACGATGTCCGCAGTCGTTGCGAGAGCGGAGACGCCGACCATGAGGCCTGATATAGAAAACAGCATGGCGGGCGCGAACATTGCCCCGCCAAAGCGTTGGATTTTTTGCAGCATGTTCTGCCTCCCGAATATCGAGGCGCGTTGCGCGTGGGGAAACGTTTAAACAATGGATTCATTGTAGAGGACCAGACGATTGTCGTACCGGCAGTTTTGAGCGAAACCGATTTGGGCATGACAGAAACCGTCAACGGTTAAATCCTGTCGCTTTACCGATATTCGGTTTAAACAACTTTAAGAAATGCTATCGTGCCTAGCCGGAAATGAACAATGTAGAGGTGAAACAATGCCAAAAGCGATATACGAAGGAATCTACCGAGAAATACGCTCGCGCATCATTAATGGGACCTATGCGTTTCAGGAGATGCTGCCAACCGAAGCCGAGCTGACCGCGGAGTTCGGATGCACTCGCAATACCGTCCGTCGCGCCTTGGGTATGCTGGCCGACGGGATGTTTGTGCAGCCCATACACGGCAAGGGCGTGCGCGTTATTTGGCTTAAGGGCGAAACCGACATGTTGGGCGCGCTCGAAGAGGTTGAGTCGTTTGGCGAGTTTGCAAAGCGCAACAATGCCGTTGCATCGACGGACGTTAAGTCTTTTGAACATCTGGTCTGCACCGAGCAACTCTCTCGTCACCTGGGCTTTAAGGTGGGCGAGGAGTTGATTCGCGTGGTGCGCGTCCGTAGCCTTAACGGTAGCGCCCGCCAGGTGGACCACGGCTATTGTCTGGAGTCGATCGCCAAAGGCCTGACGCCCGAGATCGCCGCAAAGTCAATTTACGACTATCTGGAGCACAAACGCGGCGTCAAAGTGATGGCGAGTCGCCGTACGGTGAGCGTCGAGCTTGCCAACGATGAGGACTGCAGCTATCTTGACCTCGGCAAATACAACTGCGTTGCCGTCATGGAGAGCCAGTCGTACACCTCGGACGGCATCTTGTTCGAGGTCACGCATGCCCGCACGCATCCCGAGATCTTCCACTACCGCGTCAACTCCAAGCGATAGCCGGCTAGCTCGCAGCCTGACGAGACTCATGCCCTCAAAGAGAAAACGCCCGGTCAAACCGACGATGCATCGGCTTGACCGGGCGTTTTCTCTGCATTCGATAACAAATAATTGTTTATACAAAACTTGTCAAGTATCAAGTTGAAATTACCGTTCACCGAAGTTTTTCTACCGCTCTAGTAATACTTGTTCAAACAACTAGCCAAATAGCGTATCGTACGAATCAGCAAAAGGGGCAAAGTCCCCGAGCCAATCTCCGAAGGCGGCGGCAAAGGGTGCCGCCACGGTGTGAAAGGGTGGATTGTAATGAAGAACGAAATGAGCAGAAGGCAGTTCCTGGGCTTTGCTGGTTCCGCGGCTGCGGTTCTTGGTCTGGGTCTCGTGGGCTGCGGCGGTTCTGCCGGCTCCGGCTCCTCTGCTTCTGGTGACGCTGCCGAGGTCTACTTCCTCCAATTCAAGCCCGAGGTCGACAAGGAGTGGAAGGAGATCGCCAAGGCGTACAAGAAGGAGAAGGGCGTCGAGGTCAAGATCGTGACCGCCGCCTCCAACACCTACGAGGAGAAGCTCAAGTCCGAGATGTCCAAGAGCTCCGCTCCGACCCTGTTCCAGGTCAACGGCCCCACTGGTCTTAAGAACTGGAAGGATTACTGCGCCGATCTGTCCGATACCAAGCTCCGCGGTGAGCTCATTGACGACTCCCTGGCTCTGCAGTCCGATGGCAAGGATCTGGGTATCGACTGGGTCCAGGAGAGCTACGGCATCATCTACAACAAGCAGCTGCTCGAGAAGGCTGGCTACAAGGCCGAGGACATCAACTCCTTCGACAAGCTGAAGGCTTGTGCCGACGACATCCAGGCCCGCAAGGACGAGCTTGGTGTTGAGGGTGCCTTCACTTCTGCCGGCATGGATGACTCTTCCAGCTGGCGCTATACCACCCACCTCGCCAACCTCCCGCTCTACTACGAGTTCGAGAAGGAGCACAACCAGGAGGACGACGAGATCAAGGGCGAGTATCTCGACAACTTCAAGCAGATCTTCGACCTGTACATCACCGACTCCACTTGCGATCCTTCGCAGCTTGCTTCCAAGACCGGCGACGACGCCACCAACGAGTTCGCAACCGGCAAGGCCGTCTTCTATCAGAACGGCTCTTGGGCTTACGCTGACCTCACCAAGGCCGGTATGACCGACGACCAGCTCGGCATGCTGCCGATCTACATCGGCGTTGACGGCGAGGAGAACCAGGGCCTGTGCTCCGGCGGCGAGAACTACTGGTGCGTCAGCTCCCAGGCTTCCGAGGATGCCCAGAAGGCCACCGAGGACTTCATGTATTGGTGCGTCACTTCTGATACCGCCACCAGCATCATCGCTGACAAGATGGGTCTGACCGCCCCGTTCAAGAGCGCCAAGGAAACCACCAACGTCTTCTCGCAGCAGGCCGTTGCCATGGCCAAGGACGGCAAGAAGACCGTCGCTTGGGACTTCGTTTACATCCCCTCTGAGGAGTGGAAGAAGAACCTCAAGCAGGCTCTGATTGCCTATGCTGCCGACAACAGCAAGTGGGACGGCGTCAAGAACGCCTTCGTCGATGGCTGGAAGACCGAGAAGGCTGCTTCCGAGTAAGCAGTTGCTGCCCAAGCTATCTGATTAGCGACAGGGGGCGGGCAGACGTTGGTTTGCCCGCCCCCTGCATATTGAAAGGACCCTTCTATGGGCAAAGCACTCAAGCGCTGGTGGCCGCTCTTTATGCTGCCCACGTGCCTGGCGTTTATGATCGGGTTCGTGATTCCCTTTATCCAGGGCTTCTATCTCTCGTTCTGCCAGTTTATTACCATTAACAACGCGCACTTTGTCGGTATCGAGAACTACGTGCGCGCGCTGTCCGATCCGCAGTTTGCTACGTCGTTCTTCTTTACGGTGGCGTTTGCCTTCCTGTCGACGGTGCTCATCAACGTGATTGCCCTCGCCATTGCACAGGCGCTCACCCGCAAGGCGCTCAAAGGCACCAACATCTTCCGCACGATCTTCTTTATGCCTAACCTGATCGGCGGCATCGTGCTGGGTTACATTTGGCAGATTCTGATCAACTGCCTGCTCTCTAACGTGGGCGCCCAGCTCATCGCGCTTAACTCTGCTGCTGGCTTCTGGGGCCTTATCATCCTGACCCTGTGGCAGCAGGTCGGCTACATGATGATCATCTACATCGCTGGTCTGCAGTCCATTCCGTCCGACTACATCGAGGCCGCCAAGGTCGACGGTGCCACGGCATGGCAGACGTTCTGGAAGGTTAAGATCCCCAATCTGATGCCGACCATCACCATCTGCCTGTTCCTGTCCATCACCAACGGATTTAAGCTGTTCGATCAGAACCTCGCCCTTACCGGTGGCGCCCCGGCGCACTCCACCGAGATGCTTGCCCTGAACATCTACAACACGTTCTATTCGCGTGCCGGCATCGCATGGCAGGGCATCGGTCAGGCCAAGGCAGTTATCTTCTGCATCCTGGTCGTCGCCATCTCTATGATCCAGCTTAAGGCCACGAGGTCCAAGGAGGTGCAGCAGTAATGAAACGCGATAAGGTTATCAACCGCGCGCTCTCGATCTTCTTTACGATCCTTTCGCTCGCGTGGATCTACCCCGTGTTCATGATTGCGCTCAATTCCTTTAAGAAAGCGACCGCAATCAGCACCACCACGGCGTTCGATCTGCTCACGCCCGAGACGTTCAACGGCCTTGCAAACTACGTGCACGCCCTTAACGAGCAGGGCTTTGCCTCGGCATTTATGTACTCGCTCATCATCACGGTCACGTCGGTCGTGCTGATCTTGTTGTGCTGCTCCATGTGCGCTTGGTACGTGGTTCGTGTCAACAACAAGATCTCGAACTTCTTCTATTACCTGTTCGTGTTCTCGATGGTCGTACCGTTCCAGATGCTCATGTTCACGCTGTCCAATTTGGCGGACCGCATCGGCTTCAACACGCCGTTCAACATTTGCTTTATCTACCTCGGCTTTGGCGCGGGCCTGGCGGTCTTTATGTTCGCCGGATTTGTAAAGAACATCCCGCTCGAGATCGAGGAGGCGGCCATGATCGACGGCTGCAACCCGGTCCAGGTGTTCTTTAAGATCGTCCTTCCCATCATGAAGCCCACCTATCTTTCGGTCGGCATCCTCGAGACCATGTGGGTCTGGAACGACTACCTGCTGCCCTACCTTACGCTCGACTCCACCAAGTACAAGACCATTCCTATCTTGATCCAGTACTTCCGCGGCGGCTACGGCCACGTCGAGCTCGGCCCCATGATGGCCTGCATCATGATGGTCGTTATCCCCATCGTCATCATGTACATCCTCTGTCAGAAGTACATCATCGACGGCGTGGTAGCAGGTGCCGTCAAGGGCTGATGCCGTAACTGTTTTGCAAGTTTCTGCGGCGCCCCTCAGCGTGGCGCCGCATATCGAAAGGTAGAGACATGGCCGAGATCGTTCTCAAACATGTTCAGAAGGTGTATCCCAACAACGAGTCCAAAAAGAAGGGCTTCTTTGGCAAAAAGAAGAAGACCGAGGAGAAGAAGCACAACCTCAAGGTTACCGAGGACGGTGTGCTCGCGGTGGAGGACTTTAACCTCACCGTGCATGACCAGGAGTTTATCGTTCTCGTTGGCCCGTCTGGCTGCGGTAAGTCCACGACGATGCGCATGGTTGCCGGCCTGGAGGACATTACCTCGGGCGACGTGCTCATCGACGGCAAGCGCGTCAACGACGTCGCTCCTAAGGACCGCGACATCGCCATGGTGTTCCAGAGCTACGCTCTGTACCCCAACATGACGGTGTACGAGAACATGGCGTTTACGCTTGAGCTCAAGAAGGTCCCCAAAGACGAGATCGACCGCAAGGTTCGCTCCGCTGCCGAGATTCTGGGTATCACCGAGTACCTCGACCGCAAGCCTAAGGCGCTCTCCGGCGGTCAGCGTCAGCGTGTCGCCATCGGTCGCGCCATCGTGCGAGACCCCAAGGTCTTCCTGATGGACGAGCCGCTGTCCAACCTGGACGCCAAGCTGCGTAACCAGATGCGAGCCGAGCTCATTAAGCTGCGTCACGAGATCAAGGGCACCTTCATCTACGTTACTCACGACCAGACCGAGGCCATGACCCTTGGCGACCGCATCGTGGTCATGAAGGACGGCGTTGTCCAGCAGATCGCCACGCCGCAGGAGGTCTTCAACCATCCCGCGAACATCTTCGTCGCCGGCTTCATCGGCGTGCCGCAGATGAACTTCTTCGATGCCCAGCTGGTGCGCTCGGGCAACGGCTTTACCGTCAAGACCGAGGATATGAACGTGGCGCTCGCCCCCGAGACCTGCGCTCAGCTTGCCCTCAACTGGGACGGCGGCGACGTGAAGGAGATTACGGCCGGCGTGCGTCCCGAGCAGATCCTGCTTGCCGACAAGGGCGAGGAGGGTGCGCTCCAGGGCACCGTCGAGGTGACCGAGCTCATGGGCTCGACCGAGCATGTCCACGTGACCGCTCCCGACGGCCAGTTTGTCCTGATCATTCCCGTCGTCGACCTCGAGGCCAAGGGTGCGCTCAAGGCGGGCGACCCCATCTGGTTCAAGTTCGAGAAGAACGCGACCCACCTCTTCGATAAGGTCTCTGGCAAGAACCTTATCTAGGCCCGGTGCAACCAGGCCCTTCCTTTGGGCGACTGCGGTATTGCCATCCTTTTGCCGCGGTCACATATAAGGCTCCCCTCCCGTCCACTGGGCGAGAGGGGAGCCTTTCTTTGTGTTGGGGTTGTCTGGTCGGTCGTTTGTCTCGATCTGTAACGGGTAGGGCCGATTTCGGACGTTAGATGTTACAGATCGAGACGGTTCCGCTGAGCTAACCATTTCATCTAAATCTGTAACACCAAAGGTGAATTTCAGCTGCTAGATGTTACAGATTGAGATAAACCCAAGGGAAGGGGCCGGTATGTCTCAATCTGTAACAGCTGGGGCCGTTTTTACCGAGTAGTTGTTACAGATCGAGATTGTTTGGCCGAGTCGGGTCACGGGATAACGTGCGGGCACAAAAAACGGAGCCGTGTTGCCACGACTCCGTTTCTCAAGAGGATGGGTAAGGGAAGCGAAATTAGTTCAGGTGCCAGATCTCGTCGTTGTACTGGGAGATGGTGCGGTCGGACGAGAAGGTGCCGGCGTTGGCGATATTGATGAGCGTCTTGCGCATCCAGGCGTCCTGGTCCTCGTAGTCGGCCAACACGCGCTCCTTGGTCTGGATGTACTCCTCAATGTCGAGCAGGGCCATAAACCAGTCCTTGCCCTTAATGTCATCGTGCAGGCGCTGCAGGCGCTCGGCGTTGCCGGTCGCCATAAAAGCCGGGTTGGTGATGAAGTCCACCAGCAGTTTAATACCGGGCTTGCGGTAGAGCACACCGGCGTCATAGGTGCCGTCGGCATAGAGCTGCTCGACCTGTTTGGACGAGGCACCAAAGGTATAGATGTTCTCGTCGCCCACGAGCTCGGCAATCTCCACATTGGCGCCGTCGAGCGTGCACAGGGTTAGGGCGCCGTTGAGCATGAACTTCATGTTGGAGGTGCCGCTCGCCTCCTTGGAGGCCAGGCTGATCTGCTCGGAGATGTCAGCGGCGGGGATCACGCGCTCGGCGGCGGTGACGTTGTAGTTCTCGATCATGACAACCTGCAGGTAGGGAGCCACGTCGGGGTCGTTTGCAATCCACTGTGACAGCGTCAAGATCAGATGGATGATGTCCTGCGCGATAGTGTAGGCAGGCGCCGCCTTGCCGCCAAAGATGATGGTGACGGGGTGCTTAGGTCTGTTGCCGTTCTTGATATCGAGGTACTTCCAGATGATGTAGAGTGCGAGCATCTGCTGGCGCTTGTACTCGTGGATGCGCTTGACCTGGACGTCGATGATGGCGTTGGAGGGAATGGTCACGCCCTGCTCGAGCGCCATGAACTGGCGCATGATGGCCTTGGCCTCGGTCTTGGTGGCGGCCAGGCGCTCAAGAACGTCCTTGTCGTCGGCGAACTTGGCGAGTTTGCTCAGATCGCCGGTGCTGCGCCAGTCGGTGCCGATCACATCGTCGAGCAGGCTGGCGAGCGCGGGGTTGGCCCCATGGATCCAGCGGCGGAAGGTGATGCCGTTGGTCTTGTTGGAGAACTTCTCGGGATAGATTTCGTAGAACGGATGAAGCTCGGTGTCCTCCAGGATCTTGGTGTGGAGGGCGGCCACGCCGTTGATGGAGAAGCCAAAGTGGATGTCCATGTGGGCCATGTGGACGGTATCGTGCTCGTCGATGATGGCGACGCGCGGGTCATCGTGCTCGGCCTTCGCGATCTCATCGAGCTTGACGATAATGTCGGCGATGGCAGGGGAGACCTTCCGCAGGCTGGCGAGCGGCCACTTCTCGAGCGCCTCGGCAAGAATCGTGTGGTTAGTGTAAGCGACCATGGAGCGTACGATGGTCACGGCCTCGTCAAACTCGATGCCATGCTCGGTGGTGAGCAAGCGAATGAGCTCGGGGATGACCATGGTGGGGTGCGTGTCGTTGATCTGGACAACGGCGTAATCGGCCAGATCGTGCAGGTTGCTGCCGCGCTCGACGGCCTCGTCGATCAGGAGCTGGGCGGCGTTGCTCACCATGAAGTACTCCTGATAGATGCGAAGTAGGCGGCCCTGCTCGTCGGAATCGTCGGGGTAGAGGAACAAGGTGAGGTTCTTGGCGATCTCGGTCTTGTCGAAGTCGATGGAGCTGCCGGGGACCAGGCCGTCGTCGACGCTCGCCAGGTCGAACAGGCGCAGGCGGTTCTTGGTGGGCTGGCCGTAACCGGGCACATCGATGTTGACGAGCTTAGAGGTAACGGCAAAATCGCCGAACTCGACGGTGTAGGAGCGGTCATCGTCGACTAGGATGTCCTGCTCACCGAGCCACTCGTCGGGGACGGCCTTCTGCTGGTTGTCGACAAAGCGCTGACGGAACAGACCGTAGTGATAGTTGAGGCCCACGCCATCGCCGGTCAAGCCCAGCGTGGCGATGGAATCCAGGAAGCATGCGGCCAAGCGGCCCAGGCCGCCGTTGCCGAGTGACGGCTCGACCTCGAATTCCTCGATTTTGTTGAGGTCGTGGCCTGCGGCGGTGAGCTGGTCCTTAACCTCGTCGTAGATGCCGAGGTCGATCATGTTGTTGATGAGCAGCTTGCCGATCAAAAATTCGGCGGAAATGTAATAGAGCTTTTTCTTGCCGTTGTTGAGCGGGCGGGCGGCGGAGCGCTCCTGCACGAGTTTGACCAGTAGCTTGTAAATGCGACGGTCGTCGAGCTGCTCGAGCGAGGTGCCAAAAGACTGCTCGGCGAGTTCCATGAGGTTAATTTGGGGCATGTTTTCTCCTGTGATGGGTGGTTTCATGTCTGCAATTCATAAGAAGCCCGCGCGAGGGGATTGGGGTGGCCTCGCGCGGGAAAAGCAAGCGCGTCCGCACGGTGAGGAGGGGTCGGGCGCGGTGGCTTCTATTGAGGAAGCTCGATTTCGGCTTCCGACGGGATGCGGAAGTAGGTCTCGGTCCAGTCGGTGAGTTTGTGCTCGAGCTCGCGGGTGATGGCGCCGTCGAGCATGCGCCAGGTCCAGTTGCCGCCCAGCGTGGCAGGGGTGTTGATGCGCGCCTCGTTGCCCAAGTTGAGCAGGTCCTGCATGGTGTAGATGCACGTGTCGCTCACGCTGGCGGCGATGGTGCGATTGAGTGCATCTGCCATGGGTTCGCCGGCCTGCTGATGGGTGTACAGGGCTGCCTGCTCACGCTGACGCGGGGTGGCCGTTCCCTCAAACCAACCGCGCGCCGTCTCGTTGTCGTGGGTACCCACATAGGCGACGGTGTTGGCGATGTAGTTATGCGGCAGGTAGTACGAGTTGGTGCCCTCAAAGGCAAACTGCAGGATCTTCATGCCGGGGAAGCCCGAGTTGTCGCGCATGTCGATGACGCCGGGGGTGAGGAAGCCCAGGTCCTCGGCGATGATGGGCAGCGTGCCGAGCTTTTCCTCGAGCGTCTTGAAGAACTTGAGGCCGGGCCCCTGCGTCCACGAACCGTAGGACGAATCGGGTGAGGAGAACGGCACCTCCCAATAGGCCTCGAAGCCGCGGAAGTGATCCAGGCGGATGACGTCGTACATGTCGAGGGCGGCGCGAATGCGGCCCTCCCACCAGGAGAAGCCGTCGGACTCCATGGCGTCCCAGTCGTAGATGGGGTTGCCCCAGTACTGGCCGGTGGCCGAGAACTGGTCGGGCGGCGTGCCGGCGACGCTCACGGGATTGCCGGCGGCGTCGATCTTAAAAAGCTCAGGCGTCGCCCACATCTCGACGGAGTCACGCGAGACATAGATGGGCAGGTCGCCGATGATGAGAATGTCGCGCTCATTGGCATAGGCCTTGAGGCGGCTCCACTGGCGATCGAAGAAGTACTGCGTCATCTGGTGGTAGAGCATACGCGCCGGATGGTCAGCGCAGACCTTGGCGGAAGCCTCGCCGCGGGTGCGGAGTTCCGCGGGCCACTCCCAAAACGCCTTGAGACCGCACTCCTCTTTGACGGTCATGAACTCACAGTAGGGGATGAGCCAGTCCTCGTTGGCCTGGATAAAGTCATCGAAATCGGCCGGCTTGTCGGCGGCAAAGCGCTCAGCGGCGCGGTCGAGAATCTGGCGGCGGCCGCCAAAGATAGCACCGTAGTCGACATTGCTGGGGTCGGATCCCAGATACACGCCATCGATATCGCGCTGCTCCAGATACCCTGCCTCGATAAGCTCGGCAAAGTCGATGAAGTTGGGGTTGCCAGCGCGGGCCGAGAACGACTGATAGGGCGAATCGCCATAGCTGGTCGTCGTAAGGGGCAGAATCTGCCAGTAATGTTGTTTGCACGAGGCGAGAAAATCGACGAAGTCGTAGGCATTCCAGCCAAAGCCGCCGATTCCGTATGGTCCGGGCAGAGATGAGACGGGCATGAGGACGCCGCTTGCACGCTCCATGAATGCGCTCACCAACCTTCTTTTTGTGGGGTCGGCCTGCCGATGGGTGTGCAGTCCGCCTCCGATGTTCTGATTCGATATGCCTATTGTAAAACATGTTGTTTAAACATGTACAGGCAAGATAAAAAAGTTGGTCGATTTTCGGCGAATGGTTACATGCCATGAAAAAGCCCCGACCTCACAACGTGAGATCGGGGCAAGAGCGGTATGTAGGTTTTTGCTACTCGGCGTCGGCGAAGCCGTTGGGGTTGTGGCTCTGCCAGTTCCAGCTATCGCGGCACATGTCCGCGATGTCGTACTGGGCCTTCCAGCCCATCATGCGCTCGGCCTTGGAGGCATCGCACCAGTTGGCAGCGATGTCGCCGGCGCGGCGCTCGCGGATCACGTAGGGCAGCTCCTTGCCACAAGCCTTGGAGAAGGCGGCGACGACCTCGAGTACCGAGGTGCCGGTGCCGGTGCCCAGGTTAAAGATCTCGACGCCGGTCTTGCCGTTCATCCAGTTAAGGGCGGCAACGTGACCAGAGGCCAGATCGCACACGTGGATGTAGTCGCGCACGCCGGTGCCGTCGGGGGTGGGGTAGTCGTTGCCAAAGACCTGAACGGCCTCGAGCTTGCCCACGGCGACCTGGGCGACATAGGGCACCAGGTTGTTGGGGATGCCCTTGGGGTCCTCGCCGATCAGGCCCGACGGATGAGCGCCGATGGGGTTGAAGTAACGGAGCAGCACGACGTCCCACTCGGGGTCGGCGGTGTGGACGTCCATAAGGATCTGCTCGATCATCCACTTGGTCCAGCCATAGGGGTTGGTTGCGGGCTTCTTGGGGTCTTCCTCGGTGACGGGCGGGTTGTCCGGGTCGCCGTAGACGGTCGAGGAGCTCGAGAAGATGATGGACTTGCAGCCATGGTTGCGCATGACGTCGATGAGCACCAGGGTGTTCTCGATGTTGTTGTGGTAGTACTCGACGGGCTTACTCACCGACTCGCCGACGGCCTTAAAGCCGGCAAAGTGGATGACGCGGTCGATCTGATGGGTATCGAAGATCTTGTTCATCGCATCGCGGTCGAGCACGTTGGCCTCGTAGAAGGTGAGGTTCTTGGCGGCCTCGTCGCCCACGATGGTCTTGACGCGGTCGACGGCGACGGCGCTGGAGTTGGAGAGATCATCGACGATGACGACCTGGTAGCCACCCTCGAGCAGTTGAACGACGGTGTGCGAGCCGATAAAGCCGGCGCCACCGGTAACGAGGACGCAGGTGTCTTTGGGGTCGAGTGCTTTGGACATGTAGTCTCCTATCGAATCAGGAACACTTCTAGAGGGGAGTATAGCGCAGGCGGGGACGCCCAAATCGTGCGCCGAGGAAAAGCAGAGGATTATGTTAACGTACTCATATAAGAGCTTGCTCAATTGTTACCTCAAATTTGACAATTGCTTACGAGCCGCCGACCTTGCAGTTTCCTGCCGTTCGTGGAAATCGTTGGGACGCGCCATATGTACGCTAATATGTATGAGTTGAGCGACATATAAATAAGCATGTAACGGAGTACATATGTCACCAAACAGCGATTCCATCCTTTCCCAGGAGCTCTCGCGCCGCACTGCCCTCAAGGCCTTGTTCGGCGCCGCTTCTGCGGCAGTTCTTTTTGGCCTGCCCACTCGCGCCCATGCGGCGGAGGCTTCCAAAGAAACCACCGATAAATTGAATGCCGCCCAGGCCCAACTCGACGAGGTTCAGGCCCAGCTCGACAGCATCGCAAATGATTATGCGGCGCTGGCCAACAAGAATGCCCAGACCCTCAACGACATCGAGAATGTCCAGGGCAAGATTGACGACACGCAGGCCCAGATCGATGAAAAGAAGGCCGAACTCAAGAAGAAGCGCAACGACCTTTCCGATCGCGTGGCCGCCAGCTACAAGTCCGGCGGCACGAACATCCTGTCGCTGCTGCTGGCCTCTGGCTCGTTTGAGGAACTCGTCGCCAACGCGCATTACGTTGAGAAGATCAACAAGAGCGACCGCGATGCCATCGAGGATATCCAGACGATTCAGGCTGAGCTCGACGCACAGAAGACCGAGCTCGAAGCACAAAAGGCCGACCTGGAGAAACTCAAGGACCAGCAGACGGCTCAGATGCAGGATATGCAGGCCAAGCAGCAAGAAGTCCAGACCGTGCTGAACGGTCTTTCCGACGACGTCAAGGAGCTCATGGCTCAGCGCGATTCCGAGATCCTCGCTGCCGCCCAGGCCGAGGAGGCCGCTAGGAAGGCGGCTGCGGCAGCCGCGGCCTCTGCGAACACGGGCTCTTCTTCGGGTGGCTCGAGCTCGGGTGGCGGCTCGTATGCCGGCGGCACCCCGCAACAGACGGGCGGTTCGGGCAAGCAGCAGGCCGTCGTCAATGCGTGCTACTCGACGCCTTCTCCCGGCCAGGGCTGGTGTGCTGCCTGGGTTACCAACGTCTTCCGCAATGCCGGCGTGGGCTATTTTGGCGGCAACGCGTGTGACATGTTCAACGCCTGGTGCTATAGCTCCGACCGCTCGGTGCTGCAGGTGGGCATGATCGTGGCCGATTCCTCGCACAGCGGCACGGGTGCTCCGGGCCTTATCTACGGTCATGTGGGTATCTACGTTGGCGGCGGCATCGTTATGAGCAACGAGGGTGCCATTACGTCTAAGTCGCTTGATTCGTTTATTAGCTTCTATGGTACTGGCTCTGGCGTGCGCTGGGGCTGGCTTGGCGGCGTGGCGCTGTCGTAAAGCAAGTTGGGCCGCGTGCCCGCCCACAATATATTTGATTGCCTGCTCGGGCAGTCCTGCGCAAGACGAAGGCCACATTAAGTGGCCTTCTTTGCGTGCGGAACTCGCGATCAATCAAATATATTGCGGGCGGGCACGCGGCCCTCTCGGGTCCGGTGCGCTTCGCTCCGGACTGGGTTAGCTGAATAAATATGGTGAAGGCCCCTTTCGGGGCCTTCTTTTTGCGCTTGGGGCCTTCTTTGTTAGAGGAATTCGCCTACTCGGTGGACTTCGGGTTCTAGGTCTACTCCGAACTGGTCTTTAACGGTTGCCTGGATGTGGCGGATGAGTTCGTCGACTTCGGCTGCGGTGGCGTGGTCGGCGTTGACGATGAAGCCGCAATGCTTCTCGCTCACTTGTGCGCCGCCAATGGCGTGGCCGCGCAGGCCGGCGTCCATGATGAGCTTGCCGGCAAAGTAGCCCTCGGGGCGCTTGAAGGTGGAGCCGGCGCTCGGCATGTCGAGCGGCTGCTTGTCCTCGCGGCGCTGACGGTAGTCGTCCATGTCGGCCTTGATCATCGCGGCGTTGCCCGGGGCGAGGTTGAAGGTGGCGGAGAGCACGATAAAGCCGTCGTCGGCAATGCGGCTCTTGCGATAGCCCAGGTTGAGCTCATCGACATCGAACTCGATGATGTTGCCGCTGCCACGCGTGCCGTCGTCGAGCATGCGGGCCGGTTTGTAGACGCGCACGGACTCCAGAACATCTGCCATGCAGGCACCGTAGGCGCCGGCGTTCATGTAACAGGCGCCGCCGACCGAACCGGGAATGCCCGAGATGGGCTCCATGCCAGTGAGACCGGCCTCGGCAGCCGCGGCGGCCACATTCGAGAGCAGGGCGCCGGCTGCTGCCGTGACGTGCGTGCCGTCGACGGTAATGTCGGAGAGGCCTTCGCCCAGTGCCACGACGACGCCACGGATGCCCTTGTCTCCAACGAGCAGGTCGGAACCGTTGCCCACGATGGTGAGCGGCAGGTCGCAGCGATAGCAAGTGTCGAGCGTGGCGACGAGGCCCTGCTCGGTATCGGGCGTAACAAAGACGTCGGCGGGGCCGCCGATCTTAAACGTGGTGTGATCGCGCATGGGCTCGCTCATGAGCACGTTGTCCTCGCCGGCAACACCGGCGAGCGCGCAGAGCAGGTCCTCGTTAAAAAAGTCGTTCTCGTGCATACGAATATCCGCCTTATGGTGGTCGTTTTCATCAATCGAATGCAATATACCCTACCTGGATGGATTTGGTGCAAAGTAACCTGGCCCCAATGCACCACATGGTGCAAAGGGGGCAGGTTACTTTGCACCAATCGCGGCGATAAAACAGCCGTCTACCGGATTGGTAAAGCGTTTATCATCGAGGTAGATGGGCGGTCGCTATACTTTCAAGAGATTGCGCGCAAACCCGGAAGGAGCGAGATGGCCAACAAAGTCACCCTCAAGCAGATCGCCCAGGAGGTGGGGCTTTCCCCCTCGTCGGTCTCGCTTGTTCTCAACAATCGGCCCTGTCGCATCTCGGAAGAAAACCGCAAACTCATCAAGGAGGTCGCGGCGCGCAACCACTATGTCCCCAATCAGATTGCGCGCAGCCTGGTCATGCGCGAGTCACGCACCCTGGGCCTTATCGTTCCCAATATCGAGAGCCGCTTTTTTGCCTCGCTTGCCGGCAGCTTGGAAAAGCGCTGCCGCGAGGACGGCTACGCGCTCTTTATTACCAGCTCGGGTGGAAGCGCCGATGACGATTTGGAACTGCTGCGCCAGCTGGTGACGCGCGGCGTCGATGGTGTCTTCCTGGTGGTAGGCGACGAGTTCTCGGACGACCGTGCCCTGCGCGAAGAGGTCAGCCATCTGCCTATCCCTGCCGTGATGGTCGACCGTGCCATTGAGGGGCTCGAGTGCGACAAGGTGATGTTCGACCACGAGATGGGCGGCTACATGGCCACGCGGTATCTGATTGAGCAGGGTCATCGCCGCATCGCCTGTCTGGTTAACGCGCGTCGCTCCAATACGGGCCGCAAGCGACTTGCTGGCTATGAGCGCGCACTGCGCGAGGTGGGACTGCCCATCGACGCGCGCCTGGAGTTTGAGAGCGAGTACTACATTCCGAGCGCCTACGAGGCCTCGGAGGCGGTGCTCGCAACCGACGCCACTGCCGTGTTCGCAAGCTCGGACAACATTGCCCTCGGTTTGCTCAAGCGCTTGCACGAGATGGGGAAGAACATCCCGGGCGATATCTCGGTCGTAAGCTATGACAACTCGGCCGCCGATGTTCTCTTTGAACCAGCGCTGACCGCGATTGAGCAGGACCCTGGTGTCCTCGCGGAGCATGCTTTTGGCTGCATGTCCAAGCGTCTTGCCGGTAGGGGCGGTAGACGTGCCGAAGAGGTCGTTCTGGAGCCGGCGCTTATCGTGAAGGGCAGTGTGCTTGACCTTACCGAATATAGTTAAGCACTTGTTTGTTTGCATAGATTGCATGCGGAGCGTCCGCTATTTGCCGGCGGGGCCGGGGTACCTGCTTTGTTTTGAGAAGTTCGCGAAGCCCACCTCTCAAAACAAAGCAGGCACCCCGGCCCTCGTCCGTAAACTCTTCCGCTGGGCGAGCCATAGACGCCGCGCACCGATCTACTAAAGGATGAGCTTGAAATTGGTGCTATATTCGGCTTGAGTTGTTTAATGCTAGTACGGGAGGCTGATATGGGGCTGTTCAAGAAGAAAAACCCGCAGGATGCCTTTGATCCCGATGTGTTTACCATCACGGATACGATTTTGGACCCGCCGCGGTTTACGTTTTTGCCGGCTATCTACCAGGATGCCACGCGTCGCAAGTGGGCCGTGCATCAGCGCGGCGGCGAGCCGAAGATTTTTGCCTATGCGGACGTGTTGCAGTGCGAAGTAGCCGAGGCGGGCGATCCGGAGGCCGAGGAAGTGGTCTCAAAACAGGAATTTGCCCAGCGTATCCTGGTAAATCCCGCCAAGGCGGCGAAAATAAATGCTGCCAAGCGTAATATGTGTCTTGGTATGGGCGTTGTTGTGGCGGTTCAGACGGGAAAAGACGAGGTTTCCAAATTAGAGATTCCCGTTATGACCGACGAAGTTAAACGCGATTCAAGTCTATATAAGTCGTATCGGAATGTCGCCGAGAAGATCAAGGCCGAATTTGATGCCATGGGAGGGCTGGCCTAATTTTGGCGGCATACGTTTCTGAATGAGGAGTCTGTGCAATGGCAGGCGAATCTTATGCAATTCCCCCCAAAGATCGTGCTGTTGAGGGAATTCTTTGGTATATCCAGCACCATCAGCTTGCCGGCGGTGATCGCCTACCGGCCGAGCGCGTGCTGTGCGAAGAGATTGGCGTTTCGCGTACGGCGTTGCGCGCCGGCATCACGCGGCTCATCTCGTGTGGAACGCTCGAGAGCCGACGCGGATCGGGTACGTATGTGTGTCCTCCCAAGCCGCTGAACATCTTCCAGGAAACGTATAACTTTTCCGATGCTGTGCGGACTGCCGGCCTGCGCCCCTCTTCTCGTCTGGTTTCCACCGGGACCATCGAGGCGGATGAGGCACTTGCCGACAAGCTTGGGGTGTCTGTAGGCGCTCCTTTGCTTCGCATGCAGCGCGTTCGACTTATTGAGGGCGAGCCGGCGTCAATCGAGACGGCTCACGTTAACCTGTCCCTGTGCCCATCGCTTATCGAGCACGATTTTGAGTGCGAGAGCCTTTACGATGTCTTGCTCAAAGAAGGTGGCGTGCGTGTTGAGCATGGACGTGAGCATATCTCCATCTCGCGTTTGAACGCCGAAGAGGCCGAGCTGCTCCAGCAAGAAGAGGGAACGCCGGTGTTCTATGAGAGCACGATCGAATTGGATAAGGACATGCGTTTTGTGGAGCATTGCAAATCGGTGATTTTGCCCACAAAGTTCCGCTTTGCCGATAACGGCGAAGAGAACGGCATGAGGAGCGTGGCAGGTGAACAATGGCTGAAACAGTAGATGCCACCCCGGTCTATATGCGCATTCGACGCCGCATCGAGGAGCGTATCGAGCGCGGTATATATCCCACGGGTTCCATGATTCCGTCCGAAAAAGACCTCGCCGAGGAATTTGGTACGACACGCTTGACCATCCGAAGCGCTGTCGATGAGCTGGTTCGGCGCGGGCAGATTCGCCGTGTTCGGGGAAAAGGTGCCTTTGTGGCGCAGAAAGTACCTGCTTTTTTTGAACGCACGGGCGGTTTCCGTGAATCGGTCCGTGCTTCGGGCGGCGAGCCGTCCGTCCGTATTCTCGCGCGTTCCAAGCGTTATGCGGGGCCATACTACGCCGACCTGTTTGGCATCGCCGAGGATGATTTGCTGTATTCGATTCGGCGTTTGAACTGCGTCAACGGCGACCCTGTATCGATTGAGATGGCGTTCATCCCGTGCCTGCTGTTTCCAACCATCGAAGATATTGACGTGTCGGTCTTCAGTTTGTACGAGACCTATGAGATGCTGGGCCGAAAGCCAGTTATGGCACAGGAAAAGCTCGATATCGAAGCGCTGGGCGCGCGAGATGCCGGCCTGCTTGGACTGGAGCAGGGCGATCTTGCCTTGACGCTTGAGTGCGTGAGCTTCGATGCGAGCGGCCAGGCGATCGAGTACGTCAAGTCGTTTAACCGCGGTGATGCGGGTGGATATACCTATACGTACTAGCTGGTTTTTTTGCATAACGGGCTGAAAAGCTGACGGAATTTTGATTCGTTGGGTCAGCTGTATATACAACCTTACAGGGCTCAAAATCGACCGTTCGCCGATGGGGATAAATTAATCGACAAAGAGGTATCAAAAAGCCGTAACCTGTAACTGTGATTGGTATCAAATACTAATGATTTGTTACGAGGTGAGACGATGAAGATGCTCGATTACGTTCAGCTTGCCCATGTGCGTATGGGGGAGAACCTCGAGCGTTCGTCTGAGCTGGTAGCGCAGCTCGTTGATATTTTCCAGTCCGGTTCTTTTGACGCGCTGCGCATCGTTGCTTCGGGTTCGTCGCGCCATGCCGCCGATTGCGCCCGCGATTACCTGCAAGATGCCCTGCAAATGCAGGTGTCCGTTGTGACGCCCGAGGCCTTCGTCGATTTTGAACACACCTATCCGCAGCATGTGCTCAACATTGCCGTTTCGCAGAGTGGCTATTCGACCAATACGATTGCGGCGCTCGATTACATGCGCGCACACGATATGGCTGCAGTTGCGCTCACGGCAAACGTCGAGGCACCCATCAAGGAACACGCTGACATCGTTCTTGACTACGGTGTGGGCGTCGAGTCGGTGGACTTTGTAACTCTGGGCGTCGAGGTTCTCGTTGAGTATCTGGTGCTCTTTGGTATTTACGGCGGTCAGGCGCGCGGAACGGTTGACGCCAAGGGCGTTGCCCAGCGTCTTGACGACCTGCGCGAGGCTATCCATGCCAATGCCGTGATGTGCAAGACCGCCGAGGCATATGTCCAAGACCACATGCTCGAGCTTTCTGAGCACACGCCCGCCATGGTCGTCGGCAACGGCCCCAACTATGGCGTTGCCGAAGAGGCGGCCCTCAAGCTGAGCGAGACCATCAAGATTCCTGCCATGCATCACGAAGGCGAGGAGTTCGTCCACGGTCCCGAGATGCAGATCGTTCCGGGCTATCTGGTGTTTATCGTCGACGATCCGCAGGGGTCGGAGCGTCTTGCGAATATCGCTGATGCGCTATCGAACGTTACGACAAAAACGGTGCTGCTCACGGCCCATCCCAAGGGTAGGGCTCACGAGGTTGCGGTGCCTCAGGTGGCTCCGCTGCTCAGCGCAATTCCCAATCTTGTGTTCTTCCAGACGATTGCGGCCATGATAACCGAGCGTCTGAAGTCATGGGACGTGCACCCGTATCTTGATGCCGTCTCCAAGCAAATGGAGGTCAAGGCAGAGGGCTACGAAGAGTCAGTCAATGCGCTTAAGGCCAAAGCGGCCGAGTGTTACGGAATGTAAGCGGGTTTTGATGCCCGTTGGCATGGGGGATGTGGAAACAACCCCAGAAAGGAGAGACAAATGAAGGAAACCGAGAAGATCGAGATCATGCATTTCGACCAGGAGGGCTATCTCGAGGACGGCAAGGCGCTCTACGAGACCGGCAAGAAGATGACCGCGCTCGCCGACAAGGTCGCCGACGAGGGCTACGACGCCGTGTTCCTGATGGGCGTCGGCGGCACCTGGGACGAGCTCATGCAGCTCGAGTACCTCATGAACAAGTTCGGCGACCGCGACCTCGAGGTCTACCTGATCCACGCCGCCGAGTGGAACGCCATGGGCCACAAGCGCATGACCGAGAAGTCCGTCGTGCTCACCGCCTCCGAGTCCGGCACCACCCCCGAGGTCCTCGAGGCCGTCAAGAAGATGAAGGGCATGGGCGTGCGCGTCTACGCCATGACCAAGCCCGAGGGCCCCATCGGCCAGGCTGTGGGTGCCGAGAACTGCGTCGCCATGGCTTCTGACCATGGTTCGGGCGGCTGCGAGAAGGGCTACTACCTCGCCGACTGCTTCGGCCTGCGCCTGCTCAACCGCCGCGGTTGCTTCCCCAAGTTCGATCTGTTTATCGAGCAGACCAAGGATATCTGGAAGGACATGCTCGACATCCGCAAGCGCTTCGAGCCGCGCGCCGAGGAGCTCGCCAAGAAGTATGCCCTGGCCCCCTACACCATGTTCATCGGCTCCGGCGCCCTGTGGGGCGAGACCATCCTGTTCTCGATGTGCATCCTCGAGGAGATGCAGTGGAAGCGCACCCGCTACATCACCTCGGCCGACTTCTTCCACGGCACCCTCGAGCTCGTGGAGCCCGGCGTCCCGGTCTTCCTGTTCATGGGCGAGGACGAGAACCGCAAGCTCGACGAGCGCGTCCGCGCCTTCCTGACCCGCGGCGTGACCGGCGACACCGACATCAACATCATCGACACCGCCGAGTTCGCGATCCCCGGCCTTGACGACGAGTTCCGCGTCATCGTCTCCCCGTGGATTCTGACGGTGCTCGTGACCGACCGCCTGGCTCGCTACTACGAGACGGTCACCAAGCACAACCTCAAGTATCGTCGCTACTATCACCAGTTCGACTACTAAAGAAAACGGGTGCGGGAACGTGCCGGGCTATTGAGAGGAACACAGAATGAGACAGTACATCATCGCCAGCCATGCGCACTTCGCCACCGGCATCAAGGAGAGCGTCGAGCTGCTCTCGGGCGCTCGCGACAACGTCCACGATCTTTCGATGTTCGTCGATGGCCGCATGGACGTGGCCGAGGAGGCCCAAAAACTGCTGGCAGGCATGTCTGCCGACGATGATGTCGTTGTCTGCACCGACCTCTTTGGCGGTAGCGTTAACAACGAGTTCACCAAGATCGTCCAGACGCGTCCCCGCACGTACCTCGTTACCAACATGAACCTTCCTCTGCTCATCCAGCTGCTGTTCTCTGACGAGTCGGCGCCGGTTGAGGAGACGATTCGCGCCATCGTCGCTGCGGACGATACGCGCGTGAAGTTTGTCAACGATCTTTTGGTCGATGACGAGGAGGAGGAAGAGTTCTAATCCGCAGCACCTACTGACACGCCGTATGACGGCACAAGACCTTTGGGGGGTCACATTATGATTCAGCTACTTCGCGTTGACCATCGCCTGCTTCATGGCCAGGTCGCAGTTTCCTGGGTTCAGGGCCTTGGCTCCAACTGCATCTTCTGCGTGGGCGATAAGGTCGCTAACGACCCGGTGTGGAAGGCGACGCTCAAGATGGGCAAGCCTGCCGGCTGCAAGCTCGTCATCAAAGATATGGAGCATGCAATCGAAGCTATCAACTCGGGCGTGACCGACAAGTACAAGATGATCATCTGCGTCGCCACTATCGCTGAGGCAAAGCAGCTTGTTGAGGGCTGCCCGCAGATCAAGTCGGTCAACCTGGGCAACACCAAGCCCAAGGACGAGAAGCGTCCCGACGCTCGTCAGGTCTCTCGTCAGATCTTCCTGACCGCGGCCGAGGAAGCCGATGTGCGCGAGATGCTGGATCGTGGCGTTGAGGTCGAGATTCGACCCCTGGCCGATGACCCCAAGGTCGACTGCGCCAGCGTGCTCTAGGCGTTCAATTTCGAAGAGTCTGAGCTCTTCGTAGTGTCCTATATGGAAAGGGGGATGTATGCTTACCCAAGCAATCCTCATCGGACTTATCGCCGCATTTGGTAAGTTCGACTGCCAGCTCGGTACGCTCTACGCGTTCCGCCCCATCGTCCTGTGCCCGCTCGTGGGCCTGGTGCTGGGGGACCTGCAGTCCGGCCTCGCGATCGGTGCGAGTCTGGAGCTGCTGTTCATGGGCTCGATCTCCATCGGCGCCTACGTGCCGCCTGATGAGACGATCGGCGGCGTGCTCGCCTGCGCCTTCGCTATCCAGCTGGGCCAGAGCACCGAGGCAGCCATCGCGCTTGCCATGCCCATCGCCACGCTGTGCCTTGCCATCAAGAACATCCTTAACGCCGCCCTGCCGATCCTGGTCGACCGCGCTGATGTCTACTCCGGCCAGGGCAACCTTAAGGGTGTCTATGCGATGCACTTCCTGATCGGTTTGACCGGTATCATCATGGCGTTCCTGCTGTGCTCGCTGTCGTTCTATCTGGGTGCTGACGCCATCCAGGGCCTGCTCGACTTCATCCCGCCCTTTGTCCTTGCTGGCTTTGGCGTTGCAGCCAACATCCTGCCTGCCATGGGCTTCGCCATGCTCGGCCGCCTGGTGCTCACCAAGCAGCTCGTGCCCTTCTACTTCCTGGGCTTCCTGCTGTGCTCCTACGCCAACGTGCCCGTCCTGGGCGTCGCCCTGATCGCCATCATCATCGGCATCGACAAGTTCGACCTGCTCGGCCTGGGCGGAGCCCAGCCCCAGCTCTCCGCGGAAGGGGATGAGGACGATGACTTCTAGTCCCGAGAACAAGATCACGCGCTCCGACCTCGTCAAGAGCGCCGTCAACGTCGGCGCCCTGGGCATGGAGTTCTCCTGGACCTACTACAAGCAGATGAACATCGCCTTCTGCCTGATGGTCGCCAACATGCTCAAGAAGATCTACGCCGGCCGCCCCGACGACTACGCCGCGGCCCTGCACCGCCACTGCGCGTTCTTCAACATCACCGTCCAGTTTGCCCCGTTCGTCGGCGGCATCGCGATGGCCATGGAGGAGAAGGTCGCCCGCGGCGAGATCGAGCCCGAGAGCGTCAACGACGTCAAGGCCGCCCTCATGGGTCCGCTGTCCGGCATCGGCGACTCCATCTTCCTGTCGACGCTGCGCGTGGTCGCCGCCGCGGTGGGCATCAGCCTGTGCCAGGCCGGCAACCCCTTCGGCCCCATCGCCTTCCTGCTCATCTACAACGTCCCCGGCTTCGCGCTGCGCATCTGGGGCGCCGTCAAGGGCTACGAGCTGGGCGTGGGCTTCCTGGACGAGGCCCAGAGGACCGGCCTCATGCAGAAGATCATGACCTGCGTGGGAATCGTGGGCGTCATGGTCGTGGGCGCCATGTGCAAGGACATGTTCTGGGCCAGCATCCCGGTGGCCATCGGCTCGGGCGACGACGCCCAGACCCTCCAGGACATCCTGGACGGCATCATGCCCGGCATGCTCGGCATGATCGCCTTCTGGCTGTACTACTGGCTGCTGTCCAAGAAGATCAACCCCATGGTGCTGATCGTGGCCACCATGGTCGTGGGCATCATCGGCGCGTTCTTCGGCGTGCTGGCGTAAGAGCCCGGCTGCATAGATTTTCGTTGCAACCTGGAAAGGGGATGGAGCAGGCCTATGCCCTCCATCCCCTTTTTGTATAGAAGGAGTTCGTATGTTCGCGAAGGATCGCGAAGCAATGCGCCTGACGCCGGCAGAGGTCAGGCTGATTCTTATTGAATCCCTGCAGTGGTGCGCCAACAACGCGGTCTACTTTTTGGGACTTATCGGTGCGGCCACGTATGATCTGGCTGGCACGGCCTTTTTGGTTGCTGCCATTACGCTCGCGCGCAATCTTATGACGTCGGTGGGCAATATGGTGTCGGGTTCGGTCATCGACCGCTTTGGACCGCGCCGGACGTCATTTGTGACGTGCGTGATTACGGCAGTGCTATCGCTTGGCGTGGGGTTGGCACCGTTGTCTGTCCCCGGGCTTGTGTTTGCCGCGTGCGTCTTGGGACTTGCGGGCGGCTTTATCAACACCTGCACGCATGCGTTTCCGGGATACCTGGAGTCGACCACCGAGGGCCGTACCCGCGTGAACGGCCTCATGGTGTTCTACAGCAATATCGCCTATACCGCTGGCCCGCTGCTTGGTGGTGCCATCGTGAGCTGTTTTGCCACGCAATCGGTCTATCTGCTCATGGCGGGCATGATGGGTGTGGCGGCCGTGCTCTCCTTGGGCTGTCACGAGTGCGTTGTTCCCGCAAAAGGGGAGAAGTCGAAGGGCGGTATTCTGGGCGGCATGGCCGAGGGCGCGCGACTTACGTTTCGCGACCACGACCTGCGCCTCATCTTTATCTCGGGCTTTTTGGGTTTCTTTGCGTTTGGCGCGTTTGATTCGCTGGAGTCGTTGTTCTATCGCGATGTGCTCAACGTGGATATCGTCTGGCTGGGCTGGCTGTCCTCGGTCGTGGGCCTCACTTCCTCGGTGGGCGCGTTCATCCTGACCAAGCTTTCTGCCCGCCATGTCAACCTGCGATTGCTGCTCGGCGCGCTCATGGCCGTGGGCATTGGGTCCATGGTGTACGTGGGCACCGATATGCTGGGGGTCGCGATTATCGGTCAGGCGATTAACGGTCTGGCCTGGGGATTCCTGGAACCGCTGCAGATGATCTTGATTCAGGAGCGCGCTGGCATCAAATACCTGGGGCGCATTACCGGCTTTGTGCGTTTTGGCCTGATGAGCGCCGGCGTGCTGCCGCTGCTGGCGGCTCCGTTTTTGGCGGAGGCTTTGGGCGTCCAGGCGGTGCTGTTTGGGGCATCGACCATTATTGCGCTGGTAGGAACGCTGTTCTTTGTCACACAAGGGAGGCGTCAGAGGCGTTAGCTATACATTCAATTCTAATTTAATACCACTCACCAGAGAATTTCGACCGTTCACCGAGGATTGGAACAGATTGATAAGTGGTATTAAAAACATGTTAGGTGTATGTCTATAATTGGTATCGAAAAGAAACGCGATGTATAGAGTTGCGTGCAGGACAGAAAGGAAAAGCCATGAAGGAAACCGAGAAGATCGAGATCATGCACTTTAGCCTGGAGGGCTACCTCGAGGACGGCAAGAACGTCTACGAGACCGGCAAGAAGATGATTGAGCTCGCCGACAAGGTCGCCGACGAGGGCTACGACGCCGTGTTCCTGATGGGCGTCGGCGGCACCTGGGACGAGCTCATGCAGCTCGAGTACCTCATGAACAAGTTCGGCGACCGCGACCTCGAGGTCTACCTGATCCACGCCGCCGAGTGGAACGTCATGGGCCACAAGCGCATGACCGAGAAGTCCGTCGTGCTCACCGCCTCCGAGTCCGGCACCACCCCCGAGGTCCTCGAGGCCGTCAAGAAGATGAAGGGCATGGGCGTGCGCGTCTACGCCATGACCAAGCCCGAGGGCCCCATCGGCCAGGCTGTCGGCGCCGAGAATTGCGTCAAGATGGCTTCCGATCATGGTAACGGTGGCTGCGAGATGGGCTACTACCTCGCCGACTGCTTCGGCCTGCGCCTGCTCAACCGCCGCGGTTGCTTCCCCAAGTTCGATCTGTTTATCGAGCAGACCAAGGACGTTTGGACTCACCTGGTCGACATCCGCAAGCGCTTCGAGCCGCGCGCCGAGGAGCTCGCCAAGAAGTACGCCCTGGCCCCCTACACCATGTTCATCGGCTCCGGCGCCCTGTGGGGCGAGACCATCCTGTTCTCGATGTGCATCCTCGAGGAGATGCAGTGGAAGCGCACCCGCTACATCACCTCGGCCGACTTCTTCCACGGCACCCTCGAGCTCGTGGAGCCCGGCGTCCCGGTCTTCCTGTTCATGGGCGAGGACGAGAACCGCAAGCTCGACGAGCGCGTCCGCGCGTTCCTGACCCGCGGCGTGACCGGCGACACCGACATCAACATCATCGACACCGCCGAGTTCGCGATCCCCGGCCTTGACGACGAGTTCCGCGTCATCGTCTCCCCGTGGATCCTCTCCTCGCTGATCACCGATCGCCTTGCCGCTTACTACGAGACGGTCACCAAGCACAACCTCAACTACCGTCGCTACTATCACCAGTTCGACTACTAAGAGCAAATAACGTTTGTGTAATCGGGCCCCGCTCCTATATGGAACGGGGCCTCGTTTGGGTTGGAGAGTAATTATGAGCTATCCCCAGCTTGCCGTCATGAATATCAGCCATCGTTATTTTGACCTTGAGGAGTTCTTTTCTTCGGCGTCGGCTTCGGGCTACACGTGTTGCGAGCTTTGGACCGGGGCGATGCATCTGTATGTCGATTGCCATGGATACGATTCGCTCGAGCAGGTGCGGGAGCTATCACAGCGGTATGGGGTTCGGATTGTGGGGCTTTGTCCCGAACAGAACAATCCCAAGCCGTGGAATATCGCGGCGCGCGGGAATGAGGCGCGCGCTCGCACGCTCGCGTACTTTAAGAACGTTGTGGATATCGCGGCGGAACTTGGAGCCGAGCAGGTCATGGTCTCGAGCGGCTGGGCATTTTTGAACGAGCCGATCGAGGACGCGTGGGGTCGCAGCGCCTCGATGCTGCGTGCGATTGCCGAGCATGCGGGAGAGCGCGGCGTGCGACTGGTGCTCGAGGCCCTACAGCCGGTTGAGTCGATGATCGTGAACTCGGCGGCCGATACGAAGCGCATGATCGAGGCAGTTGATCATCCGGCACTTAAGGCATGTCTGGATTTGGGCGCTATGGCGGTGGCGGGGGATACCATTGACGATTATTTCGATCTGCTTGGCGATGATGTCGCCCACGTGCATTTTGTCGATATTGCGGCAGACGGCACGACGCATCTTGCCTGGGGTGACGGCGACCGCGATATGCGTGCCGACCTGGATAGGCTGGTGGCGCGCGGCTATCGCGGAGTTGTTTCGGCCGAGACCTATGACTGGCGCTATTTTGCCGACCCCGCAGCTGCCGATGCGCAGGTAATGGCAGAGTATCGTCGTGCGATTGGCGTCTAGGTGGGGTTGGGTTGCGACAATCCGCTCCTATGTTTCCAAATGAATACAGTGTGAGCCGAGGAGGACGATTCTCCCCGCAAACACTCTAGTATGCTAAAGTACCCAGAAGACTGGCGGAGCTATGCCGGTCTTCTGCTCTATATGAAACACAGCATGAGGAGGCTCACCAGATGACGGCCACACCGTGGGGATTCCGGGACATATTGCCCGAGGAAGCTCAGGCGCGCGAGGAGATCGCATGTACGGTGAAGGGCTGCTTTAGGGAGCATCATTACCTGCCGGTCGAAACGCCGCTGCTCGAGGACAAGGGTTCGCTCGAGGAAGGCGGCCGCATTGCGGACACGCCGTTTAAGCTCTTTGACGATGATGGCCGCCTGCTGGTGGTCCGTCCCGACAACACATTGCCGATCGTGCGCTTGGTTTCGACCCGTATGCGCGCTGCCGACTTGCCCCTACGCCTTCGCTACGAGGCGCCGGTGGTTCGCGAGTGTCAGCGCAATGCCGGTGGTTCGCGCCAGTTTACACAGCTGGGCTTTGAGCTTATCGGCGCGGGCGATACCGCGGGCGATGTCGAGATCGTCTCGCTCGTGGCCGAGGCCGTGCGTAAGCTGGCACTGCCCGATGCGCGCATTATCGCAGGTAGCGTGCGTCCGTTTAAGGAACTGCTCGCGGCGTGCGAGGATCGCGAGCTGGCCGCCGAGGCCCTGCGCTGCGTGCACGCAAACGACTTTGTGGGCCTCGATGCCCGCGTGGCGGCAAGCACCGAGTCCGATGCCGTCAAGGCCGCCATTAGCGAGCTGCCGCGTCTGCACGGCGGTGCCGAGGTGCTCGACCGCGTGGACGCGCTGCTGGAGGCTGCCGGTATCGTCGCGCCGCTGACGCGCGAGCTGCGTGCCCTGGTTGAGGGCCTGGCACCCGAGGACGCCCAGGTGCTGTCGTTCGACTTCTCCATCATGAACTCTTTCGATTACTACACGGGCCTGGTCTTTAAGGCCTATGCCGGCGGCCTGCCCGATCCGGTGGGCTCGGGCGGTCGCTACGACTCCATCTTTACCGGCGCATTTGGCGACGGTATCGAGGTGCCGGCGGCGGGCTTCGCCTTTTCGCTCGAGCGTCTGGAGGCCGTGCGCACCTCGGCCGAGGACGCCGCTTCCGATGGCGACCACGCCGTGGGCCGTGGCGCCGAGGGGCCGCTGCGTATCGCCGTGCCCAAGGGCTCGCTTAAGGCCGACACGCTCGACGTGCTCGAGACCGCGGGCCTGGACGTCTCCGAGCTGCGTGACCCCGGCCGTCACCTGATCGTGCGCGGCCGCGACACGCGTGCCGGTAAGGGCGCGGTCGGCGATATCGAGTTTGTCATCGTGCGTCCCAGCGATGCGCCTGCCTTTGTGGGCTGCGGTGGTGCCGATTGCGGCATCTGCGGTTGGGACTCGCTCATTGAGGCAGACCTCAACCTGCTGCAGCTGGTCGACCTGGGCTATGGTCTGTGCACCTTTATCGAGGCGGAGCCCGCGTGGCGCGCCGGCCAGGCCGAGCGCAACTATGCCCGCCGCGGTTCGCTTCGCGTGGCCACCAAGTACCCGCGCATCGCGAGTGCCTGGTATGCCGAGCGCGGCGTGAACGCCGATATCGTTTCACTGCACGGTAACATCGAGCTGGGCCCCATTGTCGGCATGACCGATCGCATCGTGGACATCACCGCCACGGGCGCCACGCTGCGCGACAACGACCTGGTCATCACCGGCCGCATCATGGACTGCACGGCCCGCTTCTTTGTCAATCCGGGTGCTGCGCGCCTGGATCCGCGCGTACGCAATCTGGCAGATCGCCTGGCAGCGGCCGTTAAGGACAAGCATTTTGAGCCCGTCGCGGGCTCGGCACAATAGTGCGAGCACGCACGGGCGTCCCAACGTCTGGGCTGCGGGCCGATTGGCGCCGCTGCCCAGTCGCTCGTTTTTCGAACACAACCTCGACCGATAGGGGATTCCGATATGAAGACCATCAAGCTTGCTCCCGGTGAGCGCCTCGTTACCAACCAGCTCAACCGTAAGGGCGTGCTGCCGCAAAGCATCGTCGACGCCGCCCGCGATATCGTGGCTAACGTGCGCGCCAACGGCGATGCCGCGGTGCGCGATTACTGTCAGCGTTTTGACGGTGTCGAGCTGCAGAGCTTCCGTCTGCCGCAAGAGCAGGTCGATGCCGCGCTCGAAGGCCTCGATCCGGCCTTTGTCGCCGCGCTCGAGAAGGCCGCGCGCCAGATTCGTGAGTTCCACCAGCGCGAGGTCGAGCAGAGCTGGTTTACCACGCGCCCGGACGGCACGATGCTCGGCGTTAAAGTGACCCCGCTCGCGGCGGCCGGCATCTACGTGCCGGGCGGTCGCGCGCAGTATCCCTCCACGGTGCTTATGAATGCCATTCCCGCCAAGGTCGCCGGCGTTAAGCGCGTGGTCATGGTGACCCCGCCGCAAAAAGACGGCCTGATCAGCCCCTACACGCTCGCCGCGGCAAAGCTCGGCGGCGTGGACGAAATTTATATGGTGGGCGGCGCCCAGGCCGTGGCCGCGCTGGCATACGGTACCGAGAGCATTCCGCGTGTCGATAAAATCACCGGTCCGGGCAACGCTTTTGTTGCCGCTGCCAAGCAGATTGTCTCGGGCGATGTGGGAATCGACATGGTCGCTGGCCCGTCCGAGGTCTGCGTGCTGGCCGATGCCACGGCCAAGCCCATGGTGGTCGCGGCAGACCTGATGGCCCAGGCCGAGCACGATCCGCTGGCAGCCTGCTATCTGGTGACTTGCGACGAGCAGTTTGCGCGCGAGGTCGAGGCCGGCATCGACATCCTGGTGGCGCAGTCGCCGCGTGCCGAGATCACACGCGCCTCGCTCGACAATGAGGGCACCATCGTGGTGGCCGCCGATATGGCTGCCGCTGTCGAGGCGGTGAACACCGTGGCGCCCGAGCACCTTGAGCTGCACTGTAAGGATGCGATGGGCCTGCTCGGCGGCATTCGCAACGCCGGCGCCATCTTTGTGGGCGCGTGGAGCTCCGAGCCGCTCGGCGATTACGTTGCCGGCCCGAACCACACGCTGCCGACCGGCGGTACGGCCATGTTCTCCAACCCGCTTTCGGTCGAAGAGTTCGTTAAGCGCTCGAGCGTCATTTGCTATACGCCCGAGGGTCTGCTCTCCGACGCTCCCGCTACGCAGCGCCTGGCCGAGGCCGAGGGCCTGTGGGCGCACGCGCTCTCTGCCGCCCTGCGTCGTCGCGTGCTGGAGCAGGGCGAGGATGCCGTGAGTGCCGAGTCGCTGGCTGCGGCCGACCTGACCAAGGTCGCCTGGCCGGGCGACGCTGTGGCGACGGTCGCCGAGGGTGTGGACCTGGCGGCTGCAGGCTCGGATGGCGCTGGCGCGACCGGCGAGGAGGCTTAACATGGCCGAACTCACGCCGCGCATGAAGGAGCTCGTCCAGCCTTACTTGGCCGGTATTGAGCCCTACGATCCCAACTTTACGCCCACGCGCATCAATCTTTCGGCCAACGAGAACACCTATCCCGTGCCGGCCGGCGTGCGCGAGGCGGTCGACGCCGCCCTGGCTGTCACGCCGCTCAACCGCTACCCCGATCCCATGTCCTGTGACCTGCGCGACGAGCTGGCCGCTTGGCATGGTGTGGCGCGCGAGAACGTCTGCGTGGGTAACGGCGGTGACGAGCTGCTCTATAACTACCTGCTGGCGTTTGGCGGCGCGGGGCGGACCCTGCTCAACTGCCCGCCGTGCTTTAGCGAGTATGCGTTCTTTGCGTCGCTCTGCCAGACTGAAGTGCGCGATGTGTGGCGCGACCCGGCGACCTTTGAGCTCGACCAGGCGGCTATGTTCGCGGCCGCGCCCGAGTGCAACCTGGCGATCGTGACCTCGCCTAACAATCCCACGGGTGACGTGGCACCGCTCGACTTTGTCGCGGCCTTGTGCGATGCGTGCCCCGGCATGGTGATGGTCGACGAGGCCTACGTTGAGTTTGCCGACGATTCGTTTGGCGCGGCCACCACGGCGCAGGGACTTATCGCCGAGCATCCCAACCTGGTGATTCTGCATACGCTGTCCAAGGCGTTTGGCGCCGCCGGCACGCGTCTGGGCTATGTGATCGCCGCGCCCGAGGTCATCGATGTGTTCGCTGCGATTCGCCAGATCTATTCGGTCAATGTGCTGAGCCAGGCCGCCGCGCTCGCCTGCGTGCGCGCTCGCGATGCGTATGCGCCCGTGGTGGCACAGGTTGCATCCGAGCGCGAGCGCGAGCTGGCCGCCCTGCGCGCAATGGCTGCCGAGGGCCTGCCCGTGGAGGCATGGCCGAGCGCGGCGAACTTTGTGCTCGTGCGCACGCCGCATGCCACGCGCGTGCGCGAGCGCCTGCGCGACGAGTATTCGATTTTGGTGCGCGACTTTAGCTACGCGCCGGGGCTCGCGGATTGTCTGCGCATTACCGTGGGCACCCCGCAGGAAAACGACGAGGTGCTGGCTGCGTTTGTCGCGCTGGTGAAGGAGGAAATGTAGATGGGCCGTTATGCCGAGGTGACCCGCAAGACGGGGGAGACCGACATTGTCGTTAAGCTCGACCTGGACGGGAGCGGCGTGTGCGATATCTCGACCGGCGTGCCGTTTTTCGACCATATGCTCAACGCCTTTGGTCGCCATGGTCTGTTCGATTTGACGGTACACGCGGCGGGCGACGTGGAGGTCGACGCACACCATACCGTCGAGGACACGGGCATTGTGCTGGGCGAGGCGTTTTGCCAGGCGCTGGGCGATAAAGCGGGTATTACGCGCTTTGCCGACGCGACGATCGCCATGGACGAGACGCTCGTGATGGCCGCCGTGGATATCTCGGGCCGCGGGCAGGCCTACTGCGAGTTGCCCGTACCGACCGAGCGCGTGGGCACCTTTGATACCGAGCTGGCCGTCGAGTTCTTCTATGCCTTTGCGCGCGACGCCAAGCTCACGCTGCACGTGCGTGAGCTGGCGGGCGGTAACTCGCATCACATTATCGAGGCCGCCTTTAAGGCCGTGGGCCGCACGATGCGCCGCGCCTGCGAGTTCGATCCCCGCGTGCAGGGCATCCCCAGCACCAAGGGCTCGCTGTAACCGCCACAAAGGCAAAAACCACCACGAAGGTGCCTGTCCCCTTTGTGGTGGTTTTGAATGGGGAAAAGGAGGGTCGCGTGGGCGAACCGAAGATCGTGGTGGTCGACTACCACAAGGGCAACTTGTCTAGCGTTGCGCGTGGGCTTGCGCGCGCCGGTGCCGCCGCCTGCACGTCGGACGATCCGGAGCAGATCCGCAGCGCCGACGGCCTGGTCATCCCGGGCGTGGGCGCGTTCTATGATGCGATCGCCTTTATGCGCCAGAGCGGCGAGGCAGACGCGGTGCTCGATGCCGTCGCCGCCGGAACTCCGCTGCTCGGCATCTGCCTGGGCCTTCAGCTATTTTTTGAGCGCGGCAACGAGGGCGTGCCTGCGGACGAGGGCGCGGTCGCCGACGGCAACGCCTCCGAGCAGGCTGGCGGTCCTTGGGTCGATGGCCTGGGTATTATGCGCGGTTCGTGCACGCGCCTGGAGTCGAGCCGCCTGAAGGTGCCGCACGTGGGCTGGGACCAGGTGCACATGACGCCCGCCGGTGCGGTCGATCCGCTGCTTGTCGGTTTTGCCGAGGGTGCCAACATGTACTTCACCCACAGCTACGCGGTGGCCGACGATGCCAATGCCGCCGATGTGCTGGCGCGCACGCACTATACGCGGAGCTTCCCGTGCATCGTGCGCCATGGCAACGCGTGGGGCTGCCAGTTCCATCCCGAGAAATCCTCCGCGCTGGGTCAGCGCATCCTTAAGAACTTCGTCAACATCGTCGAGGAGGCTGGCCGATGATCCTGTTTCCCGCAATCGATTTGATCGGCGGCAAGGTCGTGCGCCTGGAGCGCGGCGACCGCAGCCGCTGCAAGGTATATTCCAACGACCCCGTGGCAGTCGCCTGCTCGTTTGCCGAGCAGGGCGCGAGCTGGGTGCACGTCGTCGATTTGTCCTCTGCCTTTGGCGAGGATGAGGACACATGCGCTGCCAATTCGGCGGCGATCAAGGCCATCTGCGGCGTCGACGGTCTGTCCGTGGACGCGGGCGGCGGCGTCCGCTCGCTCGCGCGCATCGACGAGTTGGCCGGCTACGGTGCGCGCCGCATCGCACTGGGCACGGTGCTCGTGACCGAGCCGGGTTTTGCCGAGGTGGCGGCCCAAGGCTTTGGCGAGCTGTTGGTGGCAGATATTGCCGCGCGCGACGGCCAGGTCAAGGTGAACGGCTGGCGCGACGGCGCGGACGTGGCGCTCGACGATGCCGTGGCGCAGCTTTCCGAGCTGGGCTTTAAGCATCTGGTGTATACCGACATTGCGCGCGATGGCATGCAGACGGGCATCGATGTGGCGGCGTATCGCCATGTGGCCGAGGTCGCGGGCTTTCCCGTCGTGGCATCGGGCGGCATCTCGACGCTCGGCGACATCCGTGCGCTGGCCGCAGTGGGTGAGGGCGCGATTGAAGGTGCCATTACCGGTCGCGCACTCTACGAGGGCAACTTTACGCTGACCCAGGCGCTGGACGCCGTCCGAGGGGAGGAGTAGCCCATGCTTGCCAAACGCGTGATTCCCTGCTTGGACGTCAAGGACGGCCGTGTGGTCAAGGGCGTCAACTTTGTGAGCCTGCGCGATGCGGGCGACCCGGTGGAGCTGGCACGTGCCTACGACCGCGAGGGCGCGGACGAGGTCGTCTTCCTGGACATTACCGCGACGAGCGACAACCGCGCGACGACCATCGAGATGGCGGCGCACGCGGCCGAGGAGCTCGCCATTCCCTATACCGTGGGCGGCGGCTTTCGCGACCTGGCGGGCATGCGCACCATGGTTGCAGCCGGTGCTGACAAGGTGTCGCTCAACTCTGCCGCCGTGCGCGACCCGTCGCTGATTAGCAAGGCTGCCGCGGCGTTTGGTAGCCAGGCCGTGGTCGTGGCGATTGATGCCAAGCGCGTCGGTTTGCCCGGCGCATCTGGTGCCGACAAGTGGGAGGTCTTCACGGCGGGCGGCCGCAACGCCACGGGCATCGACGCGGTGGCGTGGGCCGAGGAGGCGGCTCGTCGCGGCGCCGGCGAGATCTTGCTCACCAGTATGGATCGCGACGGCACCAAGGCCGGCTTTGACCTGGCGCTCACCCGCGCCGTGGCGCGCGCGGTGCCGATTCCGGTGATCGCGAGCGGCGGTGTGGGAACGCTCGAGCATTTTGCCGAGGGCGTGATCGAGGGCGAGGCCGATGCCGTGCTGGCGGCCAGCGTCTTTCACTTTGGAACCTTCAGCATTCGCGAAGTCAAAGAGTATATGGCCTCTCAAGGCATCCCTGTCAGGTTGGACTTCTAGCGCTGCGGCTTGCCCAGGCACCCGACCTTCCGGCTCCAACCCTCCTCGCGTACTTAAGTACGCGTCGTCGGGCTTGTCGCTCGGAATCTCGGGCACCTGGACAACCCTCGCCGACCTGCGATGTTTGAATTGAGAAGAGAAATGGAAGAGATAACCGATCCTTCAAAGCTTACATACGACGCCAAGGGGCTGATTCCTTGTGTGGTTCAGCAGTATGACACCGGTGAGGTGCTTATGGTTGCTTGGATGAACGAGGAATCGGTGGGGCTGACGCTTAAGACCGGCACCACGTGGTTTTGGAGCCGCAGCCGTCAGGAGCTCTGGAACAAGGGCGCGACGAGCGGCAACATGCAGGAGGTCAAGGAGCTTTGGGCCGACTGCGATAACGATACGCTGCTGGTCAAGGTCGACTCGCCGGGTCCGGCCTGCCATACCGGCAACCGTACCTGCTTCTTTAAGAAACTCGCGTAGGGCGGGCGCTCGACTAGGCGCTTGGCCAACCAGAAAGGATTGAACCATGGGTGTGCGCACCGCGAATGTTCAGGATGGAAATATCGGTGAGACGCTGACGGGTCTGGCCGAGGTGATTCACGGCCGTCGTGATGCATCGCCGCAGGAGAGCTATACCGCGCGTCTGCTGACCGACGTGGAGGATGAGCTGCTCAAGAAGCTTGCCGAGGAGGCGAGCGAGGTGATCATGGCCTGCAAGGATAACGATCACGATCACATCCGCTACGAGGTCGGCGACCTGATCTACCACCTGCTCGTGACGCTCGAGCGCTACGGTATCACCCTCGACGAGCTAGCCGGCGAACTCAACGCCCGCCGCCACTGGTCATTGGGGACGTTCTTAAACGACTAGTTAGGCGAGGGGCGTGGACTCCCATTCTCCGGTGAGGTGGGGGATGTCGAAGGTTCGATAACCGCAGTCGTAGGCGTGGGCCTGGGCCTCGCGGATGATCCAGCAGATATCACAGGCGCGGTGCGCGTCCGAGCCAAAAGTGATCGGCACCTCGGCATGGGCAAAGCAGCGCAAAAGACCGGTTGCGGGGTAGTAGTCGTCGAGCCCCTTGCGCGGTGCGGCGGTCGAGACCTCAACGCGGCGGCCCGTATCGTGCGCGCACTCGGCCATCTGCTGCCAAAACGGTGCGGGGTCAAAATCGGGCGCAAAGCCTTCCTTCGAAAAGCGCATGACCAGGTCGGGGTGAGCCATCACATCAAAGTTGAGCGGGCTCTCGCAGGCGCGGCACCAGTCATCGACATAGCGCTCCCACACGCCGCGCACGCCTAAGTTTTCCCAAACATGCAGATTGGCGTCATCGTCGATCCAGCCGCAGCGCGAATCGGGCGTATCGGGACGAGCGACGTCCTCCGTCCCCGCCGTGCCCGCAGCACCTGCCGCAATATCGCCTGGGTTACCAATCCAATGCACACTGCCCAGGCGCACGACGGCGCCTCGGGACCAGCGCTCGACCAAAGGCTCGCAGCCCTCGTACCAATCGCATTCAAAGCCATAGATAAGCTCGAGCTCCGGCGCAATCTGCGCGGCGAGTTTGCGGGCGTCCTCAAAGGCCAGACGATGTGCCGGCAGGTCGCCCTCGACAACCTGCACTTCGCAGTTGGCGTCCATGCTGGCGGGCAGGGTGAGATGGTCGGTCGAGACCATGACGCGGCAGCTGGCCGCAGCAGCGGCGCGAACGTTGTCCTCAAACGAGGCATGCCCGTCCGAAAACGAGGTGTGGGTATGGCAATCGACCAGCGGGCAAGCAGACATGGCGGCTCCTTTGCGTCAAGCGAATCCGCTCCATTGTAACGGCGCGACCCCTGGCGCGCCGGGAGCACTGCAAGTCGAAACCGACTGGAAAGGGCGAGGCGGCGCGCAAGAGCTGCCGCACGACATCGGCCCTGTCTCAAAACGTGTACGTCAGCCTCCAAAAGCTGCAAAAAATGACATGTTTGGAGGCTGACGTACACGTTTGAATGGAGCGGGCCGGCGTTGGAGCGCGCCAGCACTTGCGCCCAGCAAAAGTCGCACCTATCCCATGACGCCGCCCCTGCGCCGCCCGCGATGTGCTAGCGTTTGGATGAACAAAACGAGCCCGTGCGGAAAGGAGCCGGACCGTATGCCATGCGATAGCAAATCTCCGCTGTCTCGCGAGACCGATGCGCCCGAGACCATCGTCAAGCTGGAATGCGACATCGACGATGCGTCGCCCGAGGTGCTCGCCTACGCCGCCGACCGTCTGCGCGGGGCAGGCGCCCGCGAGGTACACTGGCTGCCCCTCTATTGCAAGAAAGGCCGCCCCGGCTGGCAGCTGCAGGTGATTTGCTCGCATGAGGATATCGAGCGCCTGCAGACGATTATCTTTTTGGAAACCACGACCAACGGCATTCGTCGCCAGGTCATGGAGCGTGTTTGCCTGCCACGTCGCTTTGAGCAGGTGGCGACGCCTTGGGGCGAGGTGTTCGTCAAGGTGGCCACCCTGCCCGACGGCAGCGAGCGTGCGGCGCCCGAGTACGAGGACTGTGCCCGTCTCGCCCACGAGCACAACGTGCCGCTCCAGCGCGTGATGCAGACGGCTCAGAGCGCGGCACTGCGATTTGAGTGACACAGGCCAACGACGCGCCACACCCACCCCATCAACCTCACCGAAAGGACCACCATGAAATACCTCATCGCCTCCGACATCCACGGCTCGGCATACTGGACCGAGCGCCTGGTCACCGCCATCGAGTCCGAGCAGCCCGACCGCATCGTCCTGCTGGGTGACCTGCTCTACCACGGTCCGCGTAACGACCTGCCGCGCGACTACGCCCCCAAGCGCGTGATTCCGCTGCTCAACGCCCTGGCTGACCGAATCATCGCGGTGCGCGGCAACTGTGATGCCGAGGTCGACCAGATGGTGCTCGACTTCCCGGTCATGGCGGACTACGCCACGCTGTTCGACGAGACCGGCCGCGAGCTGTTCCTGACGCACGGCCACGTTTTTGGCGCCGGCATGCACAACAGCGTCGACCACGCGCCCGCGCTGCCCGAGGGCTCCGCGCTCGTCTACGGTCACACGCACATCAAGGTTAACGAGGCAAGCGAGGCGCACCCGGGCCTGTGGCTTTTCAACCCCGGCAGCGTGAGCATCCCCAAGGACGGCACGCACAGCTACGGCATCTACGAGGGCGGTGCGTTCCGCCACGTGATCCTGGAGGAGGAATAACCATGGCGCAGCATATGGCTCAGCAAAATGCCGAGGGCTCGCGCGATCTGTCCACGCTGGTAGACGCGTCGGCCGAGCTGCAGCATCTGGTGCAGACCATCTGGCGTCTGCGTCAGCCCGATGGCTGCCCGTGGGACCGTGAGCAGACGCACCGCAGCATTGGCAAGAACATGATCGAGGAGGCCTACGAGGCGCTCGACTGCATCGAGGCGGACGACGCGGTTCACCTGCGCGAGGAGCTGGGTGACGTGCTCATGCAGGTGGCGCTGCACGCGCAGATCGCGGCGGACGCCGGCGAGTTTACGCTGGCCGACGTGGCGCGCGATATCAATGCCAAGCTCATCCGTCGCCACCCGCACGTGTTTGGCGATGTAGATGCCGACAGCTCCGACGAGGTACTCAAGATTTGGGACGAGGTCAAGCTTGCCGAGAAAGCCGCCAAGGACAAGGCCGTGGCGGCGGGCGAGGCCGCGCCCGAGGGCCTGCTCGACGGCGTGCCCACGCATCTGCCGGCGCTGATGCAGGCTCAGAAGGTGTCGCGCAAGGCGACTGCCGTGGGCTTTGAGTGGGAGACGGTCCAGGACGTGTGGGACGAGGTCGCCGAGGAACGTGCCGAGTTTGAGGCCGAGGCCCCTGGCTCGCCCGAGCGCGAAATGGAGTTTGGCGACCTGCTCTTTGCCTTGGTCAACGTCGCGCGCAAAGAGGGGATCGACGCCGAGAGTGCCCTGCGCGCCAGCACGGCAAAGTTCCGCCGTCGCTGGGCCGCGATGGAGCAGATGGCGTCCGATGCCCACGTTGATCTTGCCGAGCTTTCGACCCACGGCCTCAACGACCTGTGGGATGCCGCAAAGGCGGAGGAGTAAGACTGCGGGAACGACGGGCTGACACGCCTCATCGTTCCCGCTAAATTTTTCGAAAATCAAGTGTATCCCTCGGCTAACTTAGGGCATAATGCAAAAAGTGCGACATGGCTAACTTACGGAGGCGCACCGATGGTGCACGGTCAGCCGGTCGCTTGCATCCACTACGTTTCCAAGTGAGAGGGAGACAACATGAGCGATATTTTGGACGTCTACGGTCGCGAGGTACTCGACAGCCGCGGCAATCCCACCGTCGAGGTCGAGGTCGTACTCGAGGACGGCAGCTTTGGCCGCGCAATGGTGCCTTCGGGTGCTTCGACCGGCGCCTTTGAGGCCTGCGAGCTACGCGATGGCGACAAGGGCCGCTACCTGGGCAAGGGCGTTTCGCAGGCCGTCGAGCACGTCAACAACGAGTGCGCTAACGCCGTCGTGGGCCTCGACGCCTTCGACCAGCGCGCCGTCGATGCCGCGCTGATTGCCGCGGACGGTACCCCCAACAAGACCAAGCTCGGTGCCAACGCCATCCTGGGCGTGTCGCTGGCCGTTGCCCGCGCCGCCGCCGAGTCGGCGGGCCTGTCGCTGTACCAGTACCTGGGCGGCGTCAACGCTCATCTGCTGCCCACACCTATGATGAACATCCTCAACGGCGGCGTGCATGCCGACAATAACGTCGACTTCCAGGAGTTCATGATCATGCCGGTGGGCGCCCCGAGCTTTGCCGAGGGCCTGCGTTGGTGCGCCGAGGTCTACCACACCCTCAAGGGCGTGCTGCACGAGGCCGGCCTGGGCGGCGGCGTGGGCGACGAGGGCGGCTTTGCACCCAACCTTAAGACCAATGCCGAGCCGTTCGAGTACATCACCAAGGCCGTCGAGAAGGCCGGCTTTAAGCCCGGCGTCGACTTCATGTACGCCATGGACCCGGCCTCGACCGAGTTCTACAACGCCGAGACCGGCATGTACGAGCTCAAGGGCGAGGGCGTGGAGTACACGAGTGCCCAGATGGTTGATTACTGGGAGAAGCTCGTCGACACCTATCCCATCATCTCCATCGAGGACGGCATGGCCGAGGAGGACTGGGACGGCTGGGTCGAGCTTACCCGCCGCATTGGCAATAAGGTGCAGCTCGTAGGCGACGACCTGTTCGTCACCAACACCGAGCGCCTCAAGAAGGGCATTGAGCTGGGCGCCGCCAACGCGATCCTGGTCAAGGTCAACCAGATCGGTACGCTCACCGAGTCGCTCGAGGCCATCGAGACCGCCAAGGAGGCCGGTTACGCCTGCATCGTGAGCCACCGCTCCGGCGAGACCGAGGACTCCACGATCGCCGACCTGGTCGTGGGCGTCAACGCCGGCCAGATCAAGTCGGGCGCCCCGTGCCGCAGCGACCGTATCGCCAAGTACAACCAGCTCATCCGCATCGAGGACGAGCTCGAGGGCAGCGCGCGCTACGCCGGCAAGGCCGCGTTCTACAACATTCGCTAAACGGGCGAATTTGGCGAGGGGGAGGCTGACTCGGCTCCGCCCCGCCTTGGCTGGACGCCGCAAAGCGCTGTGGGCGCTGGGCCATATGGCTCAGCGCCTTTTTTATGTCGAGCAAAGGCTGCCGAAGGTGGTGCGCGCGCTCGTGCTATAACTAGAATACTTAGCGCAAACAAACCTCAACCGCACAAGGCGCACATGGATCAGATTTACGACAACAGGTACTATTCCGCCGGTTCGCGTGAGCCGTCGCCTCGCCGTGCGCGCACGGTGCAGCTCGGTGGGTCCGCCTACGCCGGCGCCGACCGCTCCACGCAGCGCCCGACAAGTACCTCGCGCCCCAGTGCTCAAGTGAATACTTCGGCAGATGGACCGGTGCGCCCGGCACGTTCGTCGCATGCATCGCGTCCCTCGACTCAGGCACACGACAAATCGAGCAGGCCCTCGAACCGTCTTTCGGGCTCGGACTTTATGCACTACGCCAACGACAACGCGGTGGTCAAGGCGATCTACGACTTTACCCACGGTCCTCAGCGAGGGCTATTCATCGGCATCGTCGTTGCCCTGGTGCTCGTGAGCCTGTATTTCCCCGTGCGCGACCTGTACGTGGCAAAGCGTTCGAGCGATATCTTGGCTAAGCAGGTCGAGATTCGCCAGCAATACAATGATGGGCTGCAAAAAAGCGTCGACAAGCTGCTCTCGGAGGAGGGTATCAAGGATGCGGCATCCGAGGACCTGGGCTTGGTGATGCCCGGCGAGAAGAGGATTGAAGTGCAGGGCCTGGACGGCGATTCGGATGCCTTGTCGAGCCAGAAGTCGTCGAACGCCAAGAAGGCCAGCGAAGTTGCCAAGGAAATCGAAGAAGTCGGTAAGGACGCGCCGTGGTACATCCAAGCGCTCGACATGCTGTTTGGATTTAACGGCGTCGAGGGCCAGACGGTCGTGTCCAACGGCAAATAGCGCCCGGAGGGGAGCCCGCAATGACAAATTGCAAACGCTATAAGGTGGCCGCGATCGACCTGGGAACGGTGTCGTCGCGACTGGTGTTGGCCCAGGTCGAGGGCGGGGCGATTGTGGAATCGTCCAAGCATACCGAGATTACCGACTTGGGTGAAGGCGTGGACGCGACGGGGCGCTTTTGCGAGGCGGCTGTCGAGCGTGTGCTCGATGCGTGTCACATGTTTGTGGATGAGGCGCGCGCCTTTGGAGCCGCGTGCGTCTGTACCACCTGCACGAGTGCCGCGCGCGATGCGTCCAACGCCGCGCTGCTGCTGGACGGCCTGCGCGGGCTGGGGCTCGAACCGCAGGTGATTCCGGGCGAGGTCGAGGCGCGCCTGACGTTTTTTGGCGTGGCGCACGACTTTGCCGGTGAACGCATTATCGTCGCCGATTCGGGCGGCGGCTCCACGGAGCTCGCGACGGGCGTATACGCTCCGGAGCGCGGGGTCTTTGCGCTGGAGGGAACGCGCTCGCTGGACATCGGTTGCCGGCGCGTGACCGAGCGGTTTTTCTCTGCGCTGCCGCCGTCGACGAACGAGCTTGCGGCTGCCGCCGCGTGGGCGGGCGAGCAGTTCTCCGCCTATTTTGAAGGCCTACCCAGTGACTTTGAGCGTGCTGAGCGCCTCGTTGCGGTGGGCGGTACCGTCACCACGCTCGTGGCGCTGGTCCACGAACTGGAGCCGTACGACTCGAACTTTGTGCACCTGCGCGAGCTTTCGATGGAGCAGATCTCGGACGCTATCGATCATATGTCTGCGCTGGATGTTGCAGGCATTGCCGCGTTGCCAGGCGTGCAGTCCAAACGCGCGGGCGTGATTCTCGCTGGCGCCGTGGTAATTCGCGAGCTCATGCGAGCTGGCGGTTACAAGACGCTCACCGTAAGCGAGAACAGCCTACTCGCCGGCATGGCCGCCACCATCAACGAAACTCTCGACGGCGCGACTCCCACCATCGCCTGGACCCCGAGTCTGAGTGCTCTTTAACCGTCTTCCTCTGAGTTGCGGTGAAATAGTTCCTAAATAAGCTGGTAAACGGTATAAACAGGATCTATTCCACCGCAACTTAGAGCCCCGCCGGCATCTAAAAGAAACGAGCCCGCATCCCTTGGGGACACGGGCTCGAAAGCTCCATATGGTAGGGGCGGTGGGACGTCCGCGTATTTGCTGCGCAAATCCGCACCGGCTTCGGCCGCCTGCCGGCGCCCTCGCCGGCTCGCTGCGGACGCTGCGCGTCCGCTTGACGCTCGCCCCCTCGCGGGTTCGAGCCCCACCGGCGCCCAAAAGAAGCAAGCCCGCATCCCAAAGGGACACGGGCTCGTAGACAATACATGGTAGGGGCGGTGGGACTCGAACCCACAATCCTTGCGGCGAGAGATTTTAAGTCTCCTGCGTATGCCAATTCCGCCACGCCCCCGTGAGACTAGAAGTCTAGCACAAGCCGCCCGTTACGCGTTGACAGCCATCGAGTGCCGGCCCGACTTTTCCAAGTACTCGGCAAACTTGGCCTCGTCGCCTTTGTTCTTGTACTGTAGGGCCAACAGGTACTCCAAGCGGCAACCCTTAACCTTATCGTCGCCGACATCCTCGAGCATGCGCTCCAGCTCGGGAATGTCGTTGTGGCGCTTGAGGATCATCGTGTCGTACATCAGTTGGCATTCGTGCGCAACTGCCTCGGCCTGACCGCCCTCAAAGCCCTTGATCTCGTGCAACAGCTCTTTGGACTTTTTGCGGTCCTCTTGGCCAACATAGTAGTTAAAGGCTTTGATCACCAGGTCGACGCGCTGCATCTTGGGGAGGTTGAGCCCCAGCAGCAGGTCGAACATCTCGCTGGCACGCTCGTGGTCCTCGCGCAGCAGATAGGAGTTCAGGCGCAGGTAGTCGCGGTTGTAGCGTGGGTACAGCATGCTGGTGAGTTTGCCGTCGAGCAAACGATCGAACTCGTCCCACTTCTTGGCAGCCATAAGCTGCTGCAGGCGCTTAAACGTGGTGCGTTTTTTGACGCTAAAGAACACCGACACGGCGATGCAGATGATAACGACGGCGGTCCAGAGTGTGCGGGAATCGGGCATATTAGGGTCCTTAGTCGCTCGTAAAACAAGCGGTATGACAACACGTACTAGATGTATTATACGCAGCGCGCAAGCAAACTAGCATAAAAGCTCATCGAGGCTGAGTGCCATCGCTCGCTGCGGTACACTTACCTAAAGTAAACCATGAAGGGAGATATTACCTATGAAGAAGATCGTTTTGGCTTGCGGTGCTGGCGCTGCTACTTCCACGCTCGTTGCCCAGAAGGTCGCTACCATGCTCGACGCCAATGGTTATGCCGGCAAGTATGAGATCGTGCAGTGCGCCATCTCTGAGGCCAAGGACGCTTGCGACGAGGGCGCCGACCTGCTGATCGCCACCACCGTTGCCCCCGAGGGCCTCACCTGCCCGTACGTGAGCGGCGTGCCCTTCATGACCGGCATGAACCGCGTTGCTGCCGAGAAGGCCGTCCTTGACGTTATGGCTCAGTAGGCGCTGCCTGTATGAATGAGCAGAGCGCCAATCCGGTCGAGCTCTTTGGCATGCGCGTTGCCCATGTGGGCATTAACGCCACCGACCCGGCAGATGCCTTGGAGATTGCGGAGCTGTTCTCGACGATGATGGGCCTGCCCGTTATCGAGACCCCCGTTTCGTACTTTAACGATTCGCTGGTCGAGATCATGAAGCAGAACGGTCGTGGCGCCAAGGGCCACATTGGCTTTGCCGTCAACGACATCGATGCGGCCGAGAAGTGGTTTGCCGAGCGCGGGCTCGAGGTCAACGAGGAGTCGCGCGTGCTGCTGCCCGACGGCGGCACCAAGCTCGTGTACTTTAAGCGCGAGTTCGCCGGCTTCGCCGTGCATCTGTGCCGCGAGTAGTGCACAAGCTACCATAGCTAGCAAAAAGGGATAGGGCCGCGTGGTCCTATCCCTTTATTTATGCCGAGGGGCTTCCTACCGCGGCAGGCGAATCGTAAAGCGGCTGCCGACGCCCTCGACCGAGGTCACGCCGATGACGCCGCCGTGGCTGTCGACGATCCACTTGGCAATGGCAAGCCCCAGACCCGAGCCCTGCGCGCCGGCATCGCGTGCGTTGTCGGCGCGGTAGAACCGTTCAAACGCGTGAGCCGCGGATTCCTGGTTCATGCCGATACCCTCGTCCTCAACGCTTATGTCGATCGTGCCCGCGCCCGCATCCGGCGCTACGCCAAATGTGATGGTCGTTCCCGCATCCGAGTACTTGGCGGCGTTTTGCACGATCACGCGCAGAGCCTGCTTCACGAGCGCCACGTCGACGGACGCGTCGCAGCGCGGGTCGCCGGCAAGCGTGGTGTCGTACGCCAGCCGATACGTGTGCGCGGCGTCGATCATCTGCGATTCCTCGCATACCTCGCCGACCAGTGCGGCCAGGTTGGTATTCGCGCGCCGCAGGACCGTGCGCCCGGCATCGCCGCGTGCCAAAAACAGCAGCTGTTCCACGAGCTCCTGCATGTGTTCGCTTTCGGCCTTGAGCGAGGCGATGGACTCCGCCAGCACGTCCGGGTCGTCTTTGCCCCAGCGGTCGAGCATGTTTACGTAGCCCTGAATCACCGCGATGGGCGTGCGCAGCTCGTGGCTTGCATCGTTGACAAAGCGCATCTGCTGCAGCTTGGCCTCTTGCATCTGGCGCAGCAGTCGGTTGAGCGCGACCTCGATGCTTGCCAGGTCGGCGTCGCCGGTGGTGACGCTCGGCGAGTCGACGCTTGCGCGCTCGATGGCCTGCTCCAGTGTTTCCATCTTGCCGCCGGCGAGTTGCATGCGACCGAGTTCGTCTACGCGCAGGGCCAGGTCGTTGAGCGGTGCCATAGTGCGGCGCACGCGGCGGGCGCCGCCGAGCATGTTGAGCACGCCGATGACCTGCCAACCCACAACGACAAGGTAGAGAGGCCATAGCGTGACGAGGTCCTGCGCGAGGGGGAAGGTCTTGCTGGTACGCGCAAGCTCGACGGTATAGGTGAGCGTTGTCAGGTCCCAGCCGCGCGCGGGCGTCAGCGACATGCCGCGAACGGTGGCGCTGGGGATCCATCCTGCGGTAAACGCGCCGTTGGGCAGCGTCTGGTTGTATCCATAGACGAGGATCGCCGCCGCAATAACCAACAGCAACAGATCGAGCCAGACGTAGCTCATCAAGCGGCGCCACATATAGCTCCAGTTGATGGCGCGGGCGATGGAGGTGACGCGCTTGGCCTCGGCGTTACGCGCGGCAGACATAGCCCACCCCGCGCACAGTCTGGATGATGCGGGTACCACCGGCGTCCTCGATCTTGGCACGCAGGTGCGCGATGTGTACGTCGACGTTGTTGGTGTCGCCCACGTATTCGTAGCCCAGCGCTTCGTGCGCGATGCGCTCGCGCGTGAGCACGGTCTCGGCATACGCCATAAGCAGGGCGAGGACGTCGAACTCGCGGGCCGTGAGCGCGATGGGCGAGCCGCCGACCATGACTTCGCGGCGGTCGAGATTGAGCGCGACCGAGCCCACGGCGAGCGTGGCGGAGGAGGGAGAGGCAGAAGCCTGGGTCGAGTCGCTGACCGGGGGTATCGCAGTGGGTCCGACACCCGCGCCGCCTGCCGTGCCCGCCCCAGCACCGGCGCCGCTAACGCCCGAAGCCGTCCATGCGGCCTCCGAGCGCTTCAGCGCCACGCGAATCCGTGCGAACAGCTCCTCAATCGCAAATGGCTTGGTCAGGTAATCGTCGGCGCCGGCATCGAGCCCGGCCACCTTGTCCATCACGGCATCGCGCGCGGTGACCATAATCACCGGCACATCCTTGTGCTTGCGGACGCGCCGCAGGACCTCCATGCCGTTGAGTTGCGGCAGCAGTACATCGAGCAGAATCAGATCGTAGTCGCGCTCCAGTGCCAGGTCCACGGCGGTGCGGCCGTCGGCGGCGTGCTCCACCTGGTAGCCCTCGTGCTCCAGCTCGAGCGTCACAAAGCGGGCGATTTTCTCCTCGTCCTCTACGATCAGGATCCGTGCCATGCGTGCCCCCGTCTGCGATTACTTGTCGTCGTTGAGATTTTGCTTGATGTCGTCTGCGGCATCGGCAGCGTGATTCATAAGGTTGTTGATGCTGCCGGGTACGTCGCCGTCGCTGTCGATGCGGTAGCGCATGCCAAAGAACAGGCCAATCAGCATCAGCCATATCGTGGCACCCCAGGCAAACAGCGCGACGATGGGGATCAGGATGGGGATGTTGAGGATGATCGCATCGCGGCGCGTGGCGATAAACTTGGTGTCCAGGCTCAGACGGAAGAGCTTTTTGAGGTACTCCCACACGCTGTCCATTTTCTTGGAGAAGTCGGTCTTTTCGCTCGACTTTTCGTAGGCGGCCTGCGCGGCGACCATCTCGGCCGAGGGCTCATCGACTGGCGCGGACTCGGTGGCGGCGTGCGCCGACGTGGTCTGGGTCTTGCCCTGCGACTCGAGCCAAATGATGGCGTCCAAAACGTTGCCGTCGGCGGCGTCGAGCGCGGCCTTGGCATCGGTGTAGTTCACGTTGCACTTGGTGCGGATGGTTTCAACTTTTTCGAGGTCGTCCATGACCTGTCCTTTCGTTCGATGGATGCGACGCCGGGCGATTTGCCCGGGCGCGAGCGTTGCGTTCGGCGGCCTGCGCGGCGCCGCCCCGCCCTTGGTCGAACTCTATAGTGCAGGTTATAGATTAAGCGATTCTTGAGCCAAGATTAATGTTGGATGAGTTTTTGGGTGGCGGTGGGGAAGGGAGAGGTGTCCTTCTGGGTAGCTAGCAGCAAGGTCTAATACTTTTCCGAGAAGTGAACGAGCTAAAACGGACCCCCGAAGCATCGACACTTTAAAGGTGCCGCTTCCTGCGGTTTCGGCGCTGAAATCCTGCGATTTTGCCGCCGAAAAATGCGGATGTTTCAGGGGTTCAAAAACAGCCGTTCACTTCTCGGGAAAAGTATTAGACCTCGATAGCGGGGGGATGGGGTGCCGGTGCAAAACGGCGTCAAAGGTTGGTCGAGCAGGCGGTTTCTCCATTGATGTCCGCACGGCATGTGACACTTACCCTGCCGCCCCGCTCTGCCGCGGCGGCATGCGTCTGAACAATGACCCTCTAAGGAGTTCGATATTGATGAGTGACAACACCAAGCATCTCGCAAAGAAGTGCGCCAAGGACGCGGGACCGTGCCTCGCGCTGTGCGTAGCCGGCGCAGCGGTCGCGCTGCTGGCTGTTCTGGGGCCATTCGACGTGCTCCGAAGTACCAGTTCCCTGCACGTTTGCATGGCCCTTGCCGGCGCCATGATGACTGGCGGCGTGCTTGATCTGGTTTTTTGGGTGCTTGACCCGTTTGGATGGAAGAACGAGGGGTAAGCCCTAAGGGATGGAAGGGCTGGAACGGTTAGCTTAGTAATCGTGCAGGATGTGGGCTAGCGACTTGCAGGGAAGTGGTGATCCGATGACGGTCTATGTGACGGGCGATATTCACGGCGGCGTCGACATGCAAAAGCTTCGCGACTGGGATCTTGGGGATGGTCTGACGAGTGACGACTATCTCATCATCGCGGGCGACTTTGGCTTTCCGTGGGATTTCTCTGCCGAGGAATGCGCCGATATCGCTTGGCTGGAGTCGCGCCCCTATACGTTGCTGTTTGTCGACGGCAACCACGAGCGTTTCGATCACTGGTCGGAGCGCCCCATGGAGTTGTGGCACGGCGGGCTGACGCAGCGCCTGTCGGATACCTCTCCCATACGGCGCCTGACGCGTGGCGAGACTTTCGAGCTCGATGACTCAATGATCTTTACCATGGGCGGCGCCACGAGCGTGGACAAGGAATATCGCATTCCGTATTCCAGCTGGTGGCCGCAGGAGCTTCCGGACGAGCGCAACTTTGAGGAGGCGCGGGCAAAGCTCGACAGCGTGGGCTGGAAGGTCGACTACGTGATCACCCACACCTGCTCCACGCGCATGCTTTCGCCCACGCTTTATCCGGCACCCGGCTGGAATTACCCCGCCGTTGATCGGCTTACGGCATTTTTCGATGAGCTGGAAGACCGCTTGGATTACAAGCGCTGGTACTACGGGCATATTCATCGGGATGCCAACCCTGCCGAGCGCCATACCGTGCTCTACGACTGCATCGTTCGCCTGGGCGACGAGCTCCAGCCCTGGGATGTTGCGTAGGGGCGGGCATAGCGAGCGCTTCATACGATGCCTTGGGTAGTTACCCTACATTTCAGTAGTAATCAATATCTGTAGGGTAACTTAAGGCATGCTGGGAGCTGGAGGAGATGTCGCCCGACGATCTAGAGTTTCAGCGCCATTCGGTTGGTGCCGGGTAAGGTGGCGAAGCCAAAATGTTCATAGAATGCTGCCGCCTCATCATCTACTGGATCGACAACCAATGCTCGCGCTCCTGCTAGGGCAGATATTTTCAAGGCGTTCTCGATGGCATCTTTGAGCAGTGAAGCTCCAAGACCAAGCCCCTTGAACTTCTCATCGACCCCCATCATTCCAAGCAGCACTGTGGGGACTTGGGAGGGGGAGTTTCGCAAGAACCATCCTCCATCAACATTTTCGCGAGCCACGGAGTGCGTGCACAACGTATAAAACCCAGCGACTGCGCCGTCGCAATACGATGCGTATATAACTGCTGATCCTCTTCTTCGCGCCGAGGCTGATCTGTTTTTAGCCCATCCGTCTACAAGAGTATTTCCGCAGTGGAAAGCCTCGATGCCTTGGCCAACGGGGAGTTGAACGGGCTTGGTAAATGTGCTCATTCCCAAACCGCTTTACGGTCAAGCAGCGCTTTTGCGGCTTGGGGCATGGGGGAATCGAGCATTTCGCAAAATGCATCGAAACCATCAGGAGAAAGATAGGTTGTTGACGCCTCGGCGATATCACGTGCGGAGCTCTCGTCAAGGTGAGCTGTGGCCCATTGGGTGAGAGTTTGGCCACGTAAGGCCGCGGCGCGCTCGTAAGTAAGGCGTTGACGTTCGGTCAACCTTAGATCCATACGGCGTTGTTTCTCAATCGTTGGCATGGCAAAAACCTCCTTTGCATAATTGTACGGAATTATTCCGTACATAACAAGACACAGAATTATGTCCTCGTTGAAGGGGGACGAGGGGGCGGGGCGTATTTGGCTACTCAGCCGTTAAAGTGATGTTTTCCCGGTGCGCACGGATGACGTCCCAGCTAAAGTGCTCGACCAGCTGCTCGGCAGAGCGCGGCGTGGTGTCCGGCGCGATGCCTGTTTGCCCGGCGAGCCAGCCCAGCAGCGCCTCGGGCGTGCCAAAGCGAGCGCGGAGTTCGCCCAGGTCCAGATCGCGGTCGCGCTTGGAAAGGCGGCGTCCGTCCGGTGACATGAGCAGCGGGATGTGCGCGTAGTGCGGCGTGGGCAGTCCCAGTAGATGCTGCAGGTAGATTTGGCGGGGCGTGGAACCAAGCAGGTCACATCCGCGCACGACCTCGGTGACGCCCATGGCAGCGTCGTCGACCACCACGGCCAGCTGATAGGCAAAAACACCATCGCTGCGGCGCACCAAAAAGTCGCCGCACTCGGTGGCGAGCGCCTCGCATTGGGCACCATACGTGCGGTCCACGAATTCGATCACATCGTCTGCGAGGTCGTCGACGACGGGCACGCGCAGGCGCGTGGCCGGAGCGCGCAGGATGCTGCGGCGGGCAACCTCTTCGGCAGAAAGGCCTCGGCAGGCGCCGCGGTAGATGGGCGTGCCGTCGCTCGCGTGCGGCGCGCTCGCGGCGTGGAGCTCGGCGCGCGTGCAAAAGCAGGGATAGGTGAGGCCGACGTCTTGCAGCCGGCGCAGGGCGTCCTCGTACAGGTCGAGGCGATCGTGCTGGTAGTAGGGGCCTTCGTCCCACTCAAGCCCTAGCCAGGCCAGGTCGTCAATCAGTTGAGCGGCAAGTTCCGGGCGCTTACAGCGATCGTCCAGGTCCTCGATACGCAATACGATGCTGCCGCCCTGGCTGCGGGCCGAAAGCCATGCGCACAGGCAGCTGAACACGTTGCCCAAGTGCATGCGGCCCGAGGGCGACGGGGCAAAGCGGCCCACGACGGGGGTGGGCGCTGCCGTTGCTGGTACGTCCGCGGCGTGTGTTGCTATGTTGCGTGCGTTGATATCCATGCGGACGAGTATAGCGCGGGGTGCGGTGGGGGAGACGCTGCCGTGGCCTGCAAGTTGCCGTGGCCGCGCGTTGCGCGTGCCGGACCACCGGCTCGACAGCTCGATCGCGCCCGCCAGCCAACCCCTCAAACGACAGAAACCCCGGCAGCTCTTCGCAACTGCCGGGGTCTCCGCGGAAAAGGGGGACATGATCCTCAAGCGAACGGCAAAGGGGCAAACCGTTTTCGCTCAACTGCTTTATGCCCCTCGGTTGGCGGCTCAATCAACGCGTGCCGCGCCCACACAAAGCCACTACACCTGTGATGGAGCTATGAAGTGGTATCTATTGCCGGAGCGGGACTCGGCCAAAGAGCGTCCCAAACGACAAATTTGTTGCTGTCCGTCGGTTCAACTCAATGACCCGTTTTCCTCCGTCTCCAATAGATCATTTTCTAGGTGCCGGGCGCGGGCGTGACTTTTGTCCCAATTGACGCCCCGCTTGCCTAGACGGTCGTGTCGTACGCTCGCAAACGTGGGACAATAACGCTGTTGGTACCACAGACAAAGGATGTGCCTATGAACGCCCTCGCCGCCAAAGTCAGCCGGCAGCGCCGCCTGTTTGCGCGATTTGCTTCCGTCTGCGCACTCGTCGCGCTTGCATTGCTGCTACTGCCCGCCGCCGCACACGCCGACGGTTATTCCATGACCCAAACCTACATCAGTGCTACGGTCGAGGCCGATGGCTCGCTGACCGTTGTCGAGGGACGCCAGTTTGATTTCGACGACGACATCAACGGCGTGTTTTGGGAGATCAATGCGGGCACCAACCAGCAGGGCGGCACGGCGGACGTTGACGTGCTGAGTGTCGAGGAAGAGGACACCGCGTTTAACAAAGTCGATAGCGCGAACAAGGGCGATTCTGGCGTCTACACGGTCGAGCAGGCCGGTGACGGCGTAAGGATTAAGGTGTTCAGCCCCCACGAGAGCGGCGACAGCGCGATCTATTACGTGAGCTACACCATGACCGGTGCGGTCATGAACTGGGCCGATACTGCCGAGCTCTACTGGAAGTTTGTGGGCGACGGCTGGTCCGCGGACTCCGACGATGTCGAGATGGAAGTGTACTTCGCAAATGCCGCTGCCGGGACGGCGGCCGTCAAGGGCGATAACTTCCGCGCATGGGGCCACGGCCCGCTGACGGGCGATGTATCGCTCGATGCGGACGAACCCATGGTCACCTATACCATTCCCTGCGTGCATCAGGGCGAATTCGCCGAGGCACGCATCGCCTTCCCTAGCGACTGGGTGCCGCAGCTTGCCGCTTCGGGCGAAGAGCGCATGTCAACGATCCTGAGCGAAGAGAAGGAATGGGCCGACGAAGCTAACGCCCGCCGTGAGCACGCGCGTGCGGTTGCCAGCGCGATTGCCGTGGCGTGTGTTGTCGTGGCGGTTGCCTATACCGGCGTGATCGTGATGCTCAAGCTGCGCAGGCCCAAGCCCAAGCCGCTCTTCCAGGACGAGTACTTCCGCGATGTACCCTCCGCTGATCATCCCGCGGTGCTTGCAACTCTTATGAGCTGGAACGACGTGCCCGATCAGGCATATATCGCCACGCTGATGAAGCTGACCGACGACCGCGTGATCAAGCTGGAAGAAGCGACCGAGACCAAGAAGAAGGGTCTGCTCCGTCGCGAAAAAGAGGAGCAGACGTATCGCATCACAGTGACCGACGAGGCCTGGAAGGCTGCCAAGAAGGACGGCATCGATCGCGATGTGCTCAAGGTCTTCTTCGCCGGCGTTAAGCCCGATAAGGACGGAGTCCGTTCGCGCACGTTTAGCGAGCTGGAGGAGTACGCTAGCGAGCGCACCACATCTGTTGGCGACAAGCTCGAGGACTATCAGAGCACAGTTAAGGGCAAGCTGGAGGCGCGCGAGCTTATCGCCTCGGACGGCACCGTCGCCCTGGTTGCCGGCTTGGTTCTCGGCATCATCATTGTCTTTGGCATTTTGGGCTCTCTGTTCTATACCGACTTTGCGGACGCCAACGTCGGTGCCGCTATGATCTCGATCCCCGTCACGATTGTGGGCTTTGTCCTGAGCTGCACCTTCCGCCGTTACACGTCGGAGGGCGCCGAGGTGGCGGCTCGCTGCAAGGCGCTCAAGCATTGGCTCGAGGATTTTACGCGCCTGAAGGAGGCCGTCCCCAGCGATCTGATCTTGTGGAACAAGCTGCTGGTGATGGGCGTTGCCCTGGGCGTTTCGAAAGAAGTGCTGCGACAGCTGGCCGAGGCCGTGCCTGCGGACCTGCGCAACAGCGACGATTTCTACGACAACTACCCCTGCTACTGGTGGTATTACCATCACTACGGCAACGAGTCTCCGCTCGATTCGTTCAACGACGTGTACCACGAGACCATCCGCGAGCTGGCTTCGAGTTCCGATAGCTCGAGCGGTGGCGGAGGCGGTGGCTTCTCGGGCGGCGGAGGCGGAGGCGTCGGCGGAGGCGGCGGCGGAACGTTCTAGCGAGCGCTTGCTTTGGGGTGGATCTTTCTGGGCGGTTGCCAGGGAAGATTCATCCCATTTTTGTGCATCGAAACGGGCCATACTTTCCGCTGCGGACCTTCGCGCAAGGGGCAGTGGGCAAAAAATGCCAAATATGAGTACTGTTGCCTAGATTGTCACATTTGTTTGTACTAAATAATGGACTCCTAACGATATTATTTCTCGTTAGGAGTCCATTTTATTGTACATTTGGGGAGATACGTTAGTTCATCCGACGCGCCGAGACGCCTAAGAGACCCGAAAAAGCCGAATTGCGCTGCTACTAAAAAGGTAACAGTACTCATTTTTGATGTTTTTTGACCACAGCTATTTGCAGACCCCCTATAGGGCGATGCCAACGAGGGCTTCGGCGGCCGTTTTGATCAAGACTGTCCCCAACGACTAGTCATTTAAGAACGTCCCCAACGACTAGGTGTGGTTGCTGCCAAGGAGTGTCCCGGGGTGCCGGCATAAAAGGAACGTCCCTAACTGCCAGGTTTAGGCTGTTAGGTCGAGTTCGTAGAGGAAGCTTTCGCGCGGCATGTCGTGACGGCGCTCTTCGCGGTTGGCACGGTGCGTGGCCGTGCGCTTAAAGCCGTGCAGCTCGTAGAACTTCCACGAGCAGTTGGAGTCGGTGTACAGGTGCGCCCTCGTCGCTCCAAGCGAGGACAGGTGCGAGACCGCGGCATCGAGCAGAACCGTGCCAACGCCCAGGCCATGGACATCGCGATCCACGGCAAGCAGCGTGACCTCGTTGTCGTGCGGCAACGGGCTGCTCTCGAGCAGGCGGTTGTTGGTTCGGATGGTTGCGCGCACAAACGAGAGATATTCGGCGCAGGCATCAGGCTCCAGCTCACGCATCTGCGACAGCAACGCGCGTTCGGTATCCATCCAATGCTCGTTGATAGTGACGCTGGAGTTCTGTCCTGCGCGTGCAAGTGCAATGCCGCGCGCCTCGCCGTCAATCACCGCAACCTGTGAAAACGTCGACGACGAAAGGCAGTAGGCGAGGTCGCACGCGGCCTCGAGGCGGTTGTACTCATCGTTATCCGAATTGTTATGCCAAAGCTGCTGCAGAATCAGCGCGATGGCGTCGAAGTCTTCGGTATCAAACGGTCGGTAGAGAACCCGCGAGACCATGGTGCCTCTTTCTTTTGCGGATGCATATCGAGCACAGTTCTACCACGCCATTGGCATCAAATTATGGTGCCCCTGTGTTCCATGAACTCACCGTGCCCGGTGCTGCGCCCATCCCCTCCGCTCGCAAACTTTTTCTGCACATGCGCCCGTTGCGGGGTGCATCGATGCGCTCGATGCGCTACATTGAATCAGTATTTTCAATGCCGCTGCGCGAGCGCTGCAGATCGACGTATCACCGACTCACAGAGCACGGCGGCGTACCAGACAGGAGGACTGCATGGGATCTGATGTGAAGATCGCACGCGCGTTGATCTCGGTTACCGATAAGACGGGCGTCGTCGATTTCGCACGGACGCTGGTCGATGACTTTGGCGTCGAGATCATCTCTACGGGCGGCACGGCTCGTGCCATCGAGGACGCGGGCGTTCCCGTAACCCCCATCGAGGAGTTCACGGGCTATCCCGAGATGATGGACGGCCGCGTTAAGACCCTGCACCCCAAGGTCCACGGCGCGCTGCTGGCCCGCCGCGATTCCGAGCAGCACATGCAGGAGGCCGCTCAGCACGGCATTAAGCTGATCGACCTGGTCGTCGTTAACCTGTATGAGTTTGAGAAGACCGTCGCCAACCCCGAGGTCACCTTCGCGGACGCCATCGAGCACATCGACATCGGTGGCCCCTCCATGCTGCGCTCTGCCGCCAAGAACGCTACGAGCGTTACCGTCATTTCCGACCCGGCCGACTATGATGCCGTCCTGGCCGAGATGCACGAGACCGGTGGCTGCACCACGCTTTCCACCCGTCGTCGCCTGCAGGTGAAGGTCTACCAGACCACCGCCGCCTACGACACGGCTATCTCCCGTTGGCTTGCCGCCCAGGCAAGCGACGTGGCGGATACCTCTGCCAAGCTCGAGATTTCGTTGGAGAAGGTCGACGACCTGCGCTATGGCGAGAATCCTCAGCAGAAGGCTACGGTCTACCGCTTTGCCGAGGGCTGCGAGAACACCGCGAGCTCGCAGTTCCCGCTCGTTGGCTCCGAGCAGATCCAGGGCAAGCCGCTCAGCTACAACAACTATCTGGATGCCGACGCCGCTTGGAACCTGGTCCGCGAGTTCGACGAGCCGGCCTGCGTGATTCTCAAGCACCAGAACCCCTGCGGCTCCGCCGTTGCCGAGGACATTACGTCTGCTTACGACCGCGCCTTCGCCTGCGATCCCAAGAGCGCCTTTGGCGGCATCATCGCCTGCAACCGCGAGGTTCCTTATGAGCTGGTCGAGCACTTTGCCGATCAGAACAAGCAGTTCGTCGAGGTTATCATCGCCCCGAGCTACACTGCCGAGGCGCTCGAGCGCATGGTCAAGCGCCCCAACCTGCGCGTGCTGGCCACCGGCGGCGTGGACCACGGCGCCCAGGTGGAGCTGCGCTCCATCGACGGCGGCATGCTGGTGCAGGAAGTCGACCACGTGACCGAGGATCCCGCGACCTTTACGTTCCCCACCGACCGCAAGCCCACCGACGCCGAGATGGCCGAGCTCGAGTTTGCCTGGAAGGTCTGCAAGGGCGTCAAGTCTAACGCCATCCTGGTCTCCAAGGGCAAGGCCGGCATTGGCATGGGCCCCGGTCAGCCCAACCGCGTTGACTCCGCACTGCTGGCCTGCGAGCGTGCCGAGGACTTCTGCGAGCGTGAGGGCGTGGAGAAGGGCGGCTTTGCCTGCGCAAGCGACGCATTCTTCCCGTTCCGCGACAACGTCGACGTGCTTGCCGCGCACGGCGTGACCTGCATCATCCAGCCCGGCGGCTCCAAGCGCGATGACGAGAGCATTCAGGCCTGCAACGAGCACAATATTGCTATGGTCTTTACCGGCGCCCGCCACTTTAGGCACTAAGTTTCGCCCCGGAACAAAATAATCTCTGCAAAAGACGGCTGCTCCGTTTGGAGGGCCGTCTTTTTGGTATAAGAGGACGGAATGACTAACACGAAAGGTACAACCATGCCCCAGATTGATGATGCCGAGCTGTTTGGCAATGCCGAGGATCAGCGTGCGTACGAGGACTTTTGCGCCAATCAGGAGGCGGTCGAGAAGTTCACGCTCGACAAGCCCGCGCTTATCTGCCGCTGGCGCATGTCCAACAAAAAGGTGCCCATGCTCAACCGCCACATTCGTGCGCTGTCCGAGCGCCTGGTGCAGGGCGAGCCGCTTACCCATAACATGCTCAGCTGGGCCAAACAGCACGTTGAGTGGTCGCTTGCCGAGGGCGATTACACCGCACGCGACGGCGTGCTCATGCTGGTGATCGACGTTAACGGCAACGCCGCCATGACGGTGGGGGAGTACGAGCCGCTCGCCGATACGTCGGCCAAGGCGCTGCGTGCCCGCTCCGCCGAGGCCCGCTCCGAGGCCGACGAAACCGGCGTGGCGCCCGAGCTGCTCGCCGCTGTCAACAACGGCGAGCTCGCCTTTGTGGCGCCGGCGGACGAGTTTCTGTGCGGCACGGCGACGCTCATCGAGCAGCTGGCCCAGACCAAGGGCATCCCGGTCACGCGCGTAGACATTCCCGCGCAGCTTAAGGGCGCGCTGTTCCTGGTGAGCGACGAGCACGGCGTGGTTCCCGCCGACGATACCGATGCCGCCGAGGCGGACGCTGCTATGGTCACCTTCTTCGCCGACGGCTACGAAAAGCTCCGCGCCCGTCGCTAAATGATTTTTCTGGGACGGGGATTAAAGAATCATTCCATCTCTGCATACATGCGTACGCTCGAGTAGAGGCTCGAGGTCGAAGTGATGGGGCCGATCGGTTTAGGACCGGTCGGCCCCTATTTTCTCTTAAGGCTATCGAACACTTTTGTCATATTAGGTGCCCACGGGGTCGTATCGTTGCGACGCCGTGGGCATAATGGTGTGGAAGGTGCAAGTTACGCGAAATGGGAGGACACATGGCGCTGATCTATGTCGTTGAGGACGACGAGCCCATTCGTCGTGAGCTTATCGACATCCTTGCCCGCGCCGGGTTTGAAATCGAGGCCTGCGAATCGTTTGAGCATGTCTCGCGCGATATTCTCGCCGCCGCGCCCGACCTGGTGCTGCTCGACCTCACACTTCCCGTCAAGGACGGCCAGCATATCTGCCACGAGGTTCGCCGCGAATCCGAGGTTCCCATTATCGTCCTCACGTCGCGCACGACCGAGATCGACGAGGTCATGGCCATGACGCTCGGCGCGGACGACTTTGTTCCCAAGCCCTACAGCGCCCGTGTGCTCGTGGCGCGCATCAACGCACTGCTGCGTCGCACCGCGGCGGCAGGCGAGCGCAGCACACTTGTCCACAAGGGGCTGGAGCTCGACCTCGCCCGCTCCATGGTTACCAACACGCAAACCGGCACTAGCACCGAGCTCACCAAAAACGAGCTGCGTATCCTCTCACTGCTTCTGAGCCGCGCGGGCAAGATTGTTTCGCGCTCGGCCATCATGCAGGACCTGTGGGACTCCGACGCCTTCGTGGACGACAATACGCTCACCGTCAACATCAACCGCCTGCGCACCACGCTCGAAAAAATCGGCATCAAGGGGTATTTGACAACGCACCGCGGCCAAGGCTATTCGGTCTAGGGGCCGGCTATGTCGTTTGGCAAGTTCTTTAAAGACGCGCTGCTTCCCGTCGCCGTGTGGACGTGCGGCGTGCTGCTGAGCTGCTTTGTGCTGACGGTCGCCGGTGCACCCGTCTCTATCGTGGTCGTGGCGGTCGGCGTGTCCTTTATCTTTGGCATGCTTGGCATCGTGATCGAATACGCGCGCCGTCGTCGTTTTCTGCGCCAGCTGGAGCGTGCGGCAGAGGAGCTCGAGAGTCCCGCATGGGTGCAGGAGATGGTGCAATGTCCGACCTATGCCGAGGGCGAGCTCGAGTATGAGGTCTTGCGTCGGGTGGGCAAAACCGCTTGTGACGAGGTTGCCGAAGGCAGGCGCCAGACCGATGACTATCGCGACTATATCGAGAGCTGGGTCCACGAGGCCAAGCTGCCTCTGGCGGCAGCCCATCTGATTTTGGAAAACCTGGACGGCAGCGAAGATGACCTGTCGCGCGTAGATGACCTCGGTCGCGAGCTGGCTCGCGTGGAGCGCTATATCGACCAGGCGCTGTACTACGCGCGCTCGGAGGTTGTGGAGCGCGATTACCTGATTCGACGTTGGAACCTCAAGGCTCTGGTGACGGGCGCAATCAAGGCCAATGCGCGTGAGCTCATCGCGGCACACGTGGCGCCGGTGTGCGAGAACCTCGACTTTGAGGTCTTTACCGACGAGAAGTGGCTCGAGTTTATTCTGGGCCAGCTCATTCAGAACAGCATTAAATATGCGCGTGAGGACGGCGCAAAGATCGTGTTTTCGGGTGCGTTGCTGGACGAGGGCCTGGCGAGCGAGCGCATCGAGCTTACCGTCGCGGACAACGGCTGCGGCGTGAGCGCGGCCGACCTGCCGCGCGTGTTCGAGAAGGGCTTTACCGGCGACAACGGCCGTACCACCAAGCGCGCAACGGGCATCGGCCTCTACCTGGTGGCGCGTCTGTGCTCCAAGATGGGCATCGACGTCACCGCGGCATCCGATTCCGGCGAAGGCTTTGTCGTAACATTCGCTTTTTCAACGAATAAGTTTCAATATTTCGAGTAACGCACGCGGCAGACGTCCGCCCAAACAAAACGTGCCGCCCCAAACGGGACGGCACGCCATTTTTCTATCAGACAACTCGTTGAAGTAAGGCTGCGAAGGCCGCGGGGCCGGGAGGGGTTTCCTAAGGGCACATCCCGCAGCCGCAACGCGGCGAGGACGTGCCCGTGGAAACCCCGCAGGCCCCGCGGCCGGTGGGAGCAACGCTACTTCACGACCAAGATGTCGCAGTCCGTGTTGCGCAGCAGGAACGTCGAAATCGAACCCAGCAGCGCATACTTGATTGAGGACAGGCCGCGGGCGCCGCAGAGCACCAGGTCGGGCTTAACCACGTCGAGCATCTCGTCCTTGAGCGTCTCGCGAATGCGGCCGGCGCGAATCATGACCTCGACCTCGGGAATATCGGGATTGGCCTTGGCCTCTTCGAGCTGCTTGGCGATGGAGTTCTTAAATGCCTCCTCCAGGCCGTTGACCAGATCGACCGGATAGGAACCGGCGCTCTCGAGTGCCGTGGAATCGATAACGTGGCCGATAATCAGCTTGGCGCCGTTGTTCGCGGCGACCTTGATGGCGCGTGCGAGCACAAAATCCTGCTGCTCAGTACCGTCGAGTGAAACAAATACCTTGGTGTAGCCCTCGTTCATGGTTTCCTCCTTGGTCTATCGCACGGGCGCGGGGCTCGTGCATCGGGCGGGCGCGGGCGCGTCGGCCGCCGGACACTTTATCTTGTTGCAGTTATACCCAAGGATTTGGGTTTGACCGCTCGCAATTCTGTGAACGGGCGAGTTTTTTGGTAAGGGTAGGCGCAGGCGCGCCGCCAACGGTTGATAATGGGACATCGCCCGCACCGTCCGCAGAACAATATCGGCGGGTGTCTAACGAGGGGGTCCCTTTGGATATTATCGAGCTTCTAAAATCTGCCTTCATGGGCCTGGTCGAGGGCATCACCGAATGGCTGCCTGTTTCGTCGACCGGTCACATGATCTTGGTGGACGAGTTCGTCAAGATGAACGTGAGCGAGACGTTCTGGAATATGTTCCTGGTCGTGATTCAGCTCGGCGCCATTCTGGCCGTCTGTGTGCTGTTCTTCCATGAGCTCAATCCGTTCTCGCCCAGCAAGGGCAAGGAGGGCCGTCGCGACACCTGGGTGCTGTGGGGCAAGATTGTGCTCGGCTGCATTCCTGCGGCGGCGATCGGTCTGCCGCTCAACGACTGGATGGAGGAGCATTTCTACAATGCTCCCGTCGTGGCGCTGGCGCTCATTGTGTACGGCGTGCTGTTTATCGTGATCGAGAACTGGCGCGCGAGCAAGCGCGAGGAAATGGCCGTTGCCGGTTCGTTTGGTTCGCGTGCTGTGGTGTCGGGTGGACGTCCCGCCGGTGCACACTTTGCGGCGCCCGCGGCAGATGTTGCCGAGGACGATGACGAGGACGAGGATCTGGACTTTGGTTCCATCACCACGCTCGAGGACCTAAGTTGGAAGACCGCACTGGGCATCGGATGCTTTCAGGTGCTCTCGCTGATTCCGGGCACGTCGCGCTCCGGTTCCACCATCATCGGCGGCCTGCTTTTGGGCTGCACGCGTTCGGTGGCGTCCAAGTTTACGTTCTTCCTGGCCATCCCTGTCATGTTTGGCGCGAGTGCGCTCAAGCTGGTCAAGTATTTCATCAAGGGCGGTACGTTCGGCGCCAACGAGGTCGCTATCCTGGGCGTGGGCTGCGTTGTGGCCTTTGTGGTGTCGCTCATCGCCATCAAGTGGCTCATGGGCTTCGTCCGCCGTCACGACTTCAAGTGCTTCGGCGTCTATCGCATCATTCTGGGCATCGTGGTGCTCGCATACTTCTTCGTTCTGGAGCCTATGCTCGGCCTGTAACTTGGTTGACGCTGCGCGGCGGCCAGAGCGACAACTTGTCATTCAAAGGGGGCGGCATGACCAAAAGGTCTATGCCGCCTTTTTGGTGCAATGGGGACAGGTTACTTTGCGCCAAATCCGCTGGGGCGGGCCTGACGGTGACGCACGGAGTCGTGGTGTGATTTGCGTCGGTGTCCGCGCGGCTCGGTATACTGGTACGGCTCAAACTATGGCGCTGCCCGCAGGCGCGCCGTCCGTCAGATGAGGAGTCGCCCATGACCCAGCCCCTGCCCTGGGAAAAGAACGCCGCGGTACCCGTACCGCCCGCGCCGGAACCCGTGCCGCTCGATGCATACACCGCCCCCGCTGCGCCGGAGCCCGAGCTCGTTCCGCTCGACATCTACGACGCTCCCGCGCCGGCGCCCAAGCCCGCCAAACCGCTCGTCGACATCGACAGCCTTAATCCCGCCCAGCGCGAGGCGGTCCTGTCCACCGAGGGCCCGTTGCTGGTGCTCGCCGGCGCCGGCTCGGGCAAGACCCGCGTCTTGACCTTCCGCATCGCACATATGCTCGGCGACCTGGGTGTTAAGCCTTGGCAGGTTCTTGCCATTACGTTTACCAACAAGGCTGCGGCAGAGATGCGCGAGCGTCTGGCGGCACTCATTCCCAGCGGCACCCGTGGCATGTGGGTGTGCACCTTCCATGCTATGTGCGTGCGCATGCTGCGCGAGGACGCCGACCTGTTGGGCTACACCGGCCAGTTCACCATCTACGATGACGATGACTCAAAGCGCATGGTGCGCGACATTATGCAGGCGCTCGGCATCGAGCAAAAGCAGTTCCCCATCAACATGATCCGCAGCAAGATTAGCTCGGCCAAAAACGCCATGATCGGCCCCGAGGACATGCTCAAGAGCGCCGATAGCCCCAACGACAAAAAGGCCGCGCAGGTCTACCTAGAGCTGGAGCGCCGCCTGCGCGCCGCCAATGCGATGGACTTTGACGACCTGCTCGTGCGCGCGCTCGAGCTGCTGCGCACCCGCCCCGAGGTGCTCAATAAGTACCAAGAGCGCTTCCGCTACATTAGCGTCGACGAGTATCAGGACACCAACCACGTCCAGTACGAGATCGCCAACCTGCTGGCCGCTAAGTATCAAAACCTCATGGTCGTGGGCGACGATGACCAGTCCATTTACAGCTGGCGTGGCGCCGACATCACCAACATCCTGGACTTTGAGAAGGACTTTAAAAACTGCAAGACCGTCAAGCTGGAGCAGAACTATCGCTCTACGGGTCACATCCTGAGCGCCGCCAACGCCGTGGTGCGCCACAACTCGCAGCGCAAGGACAAGCGCCTGTTTACGGCCGAGGGCGATGGCGAGAAGATCCAGGCCTTCCAGGCGAGCGACGAACGCGACGAGGGTCGCTGGATTGCCGGCGAGATCGAGAAACTGCATGCCAAAGGCACGAGCTACGACGACATCGCCGTGTTCTATCGCACCAACGCCCAGTCGCGTATCCTCGAAGATATGTTCCTGCGCGCGGGCGTGCCCTACAAGATCGTGGGCGGCACGCGATTCTTCGACCGTGCCGAGATCCGCGACGTCATGGCCTACCTTAAGATGATCGTGAACCCGGCCGACGAGATGAGCGTCAAGCGCGTCATCAACACACCGCGCCGCGGTATCGGCTCCACCTCGATCCAAAAAATCGAGCAGCTGGCGCGCGACAACCGTTGCTCGTTCTTCCAGGCTTGCGAGATCGCGTGTGCCGAAACCGGCATGTTTAGCGCCAAGGTGCGCAACGGCCTGTCGAGCTTTGTGTCGCTGGTGCGCGAGGGTCGCCGCATGGACGGCGAGCTCAAGGACGTTGTCGAGATGATTGTCGATAAGACGGGCCTACTGCAGGCTTTCCGCGCCGAGGGCACCATGGAGTCCGAGAGCCGCGCCGAGAACATCCAGGAATTCCTGGGCGTCGCTGCCGAATTTGAGGAGACGCACGAGGACATCGAGGGTACGCTCGAGAGCTTGGAAGAGCTGCGCGCAGCCGGTGTTGCCGACGTGCCTGCCGGCGCCGAGCCCGAGCCCGTCGTGGTGAGCGCGCCCGCGCCCGAACCGGGGCCATCTGCCCCGGCATCCTCGTTTGAGGCACTCGTCGGCGCGCGCGATGCCGCGGGCTCCAATCCGCTCGATAGCCTGGCTGCTCCGGCGCTGTCTCCGCAGGATGCCCTGGCCGCCGCCATCGCGGGCAACGCGTATGCCGCGCCGACGGAGATGCCGGCGGGTGCCGTGCATGCCGACGAGATTGAGCGCACCTACGGTCCGCTCACCTGTAAGGCGCTGCCGGCACTCATGGAGTGGCTGGCCCTGCGCTCCGACTTGGATTCCCTGGCCGGCGAGACGCATGCCATCACCATGATGACCATCCACTCCGCCAAGGGCCTGGAGTTCCCTGCGGTGTTCGTGGCTGGCATGGAGGAGGGCATCTTCCCGCACGTGCACGACTTTGGCGGCAGCGATGACCCGGGTAAGCTCGAGGAGGAGCGTCGCCTGGCCTACGTTGCCATTACGCGCGCTCGTAAGCGCCTGTTCTTGACCTATGCGGCCACGCGTCGCACCTACGGCTCGACCTCTGCCAACCCACGCTCGCGCTTTCTCAATGAGATTCCGTTTGAGGATATCGAGTTTAGCGGTATCGGTTCTGCCGGTTTTGAAGGCACGGGCTGGGAGAAGCGCGGCGACCGTCACGGCACCTTTGGCTCGGGCATGGGTTCGGATATGTATGGCGGCAAGGTGTTTGGCTCGCATACGCGCTCGACCGGCGGTTCCGGTTCGCGCGGTGGATCGAGCTTTGACGATTTCTTTGGCGGCAGCAGCTACGGGACCGAGCGCCATCGTGGGGTCTCGCCCGACGCCGGCCGTGTTGCCTCGACCTTTGGCTCGGGCGCGCCGCGAGCCAAAAAGCCGTCGTCCAAGGTGTCCCCGACGGTGGAGCGCAAGGTCGATCGCGCCAGCGCATCGCAGGACTTTGCCGCGGGCGATACCGTGAGCCATAAGACCTTTGGCACGGGTACCGTGATCTCGGTCGCCGGAGACATGATCGAGGTCCAGTTCGAAAAGACCGGCCAGACCAAAAAGCTCATGAAGGGATTCGCTCCGATCGTCAAGCTGTCATAATCCCGGCGGACCTGGGCGGGCGTATGGGGCAACATCGCCTGCTCGGGCAGTCCTGCTCGCACGGAGAGCACATTAAGTGCTCTCCGGCTCGTGCGGAACTCGCGATCGATGTTGCCCCATACGCCCGCCCAGGACCTTAGATAACGTTGCTCGCGAACGTCGCTTTGCTCGTCCGCTTTTTGATCTGGAGAGCTGGGTGGGCTGATATATAGATACGAGTAGGGGCTCCCCCGTTGATGAACGGGGGAGCCCCTTGTTTCGTTTTGGTTGTTGTTGCAAACTAGAGGTGGCTGATGATCAGTTCCATCTTGCCTTCGAGGTCAATGGAGCTGACGGTGCTCGGAGCTAGCAGGTGGCTTCCCTTGTGGACGGGGTCGCCGCAGACGGTGCCTTCGCCGTCGATGACCGACAGGCACATGAAGGGCCAGCGCTGGTCGATGGTTTTGCTGCCGTCGACGCGCACGCGATCGACGGTGTAGCAGGGGTTGGACTCGAGCTCGGTCACGCCGTCCACCTCGGGCGCGGTCACCGTGCCGTCGGTCGGAGCCTGAGCATCAAAGTCGATGCAGTCGAGGCTCTGCTCAATGTGCAGCGGGCGCAGGTTGCCGTCGGTGCCGGGACGGTCGTAGTCGTACAGACGATACGTCACGTCGCTCGACTGCTGCGTCTCCAAAATGAGCGTGCCGGTCTTGATGGCGTGCACGGTACCGGAATCAATCTGGAAAAAGTCGCCCTTGTGAATCGGCAACACGTTGAGCATGTCGTCCCAACGTCCTTCCTCGATCATTTGTGCGGCCTCGGCGCGGTCCTTGGCACGCTGGCCGACGATGATCGTGGCGTCGGGCTCGCAGTCCAGCACATACCAACACTCGGTTTTGCCCAGGCTACCGTTCTCGTGCTCGGCAGCGTACTCGTCGTTGGGATGAATCTGGATCGAAAGGTCGTCCTTGGCGTCCAGAATCTTAATGAGCAGCGGGAACTCCTTGCCCTCGCAGTTGCCAAAGAGCTCGCGATGCTCGGCCCACAGCCACGACAGCGTGTGGCCGGCATACGGGCCCTCCGCAATCTGGCAGTCGCCGTTGGGGTGGGCCGAGATGGCCCAGCACTCACCGATGGGGCCATCGGGAATGTCGTAGCCAAATACGGTTTCGAGCTGGCGTCCGCCCCAGATCTTCTCGTGGAAGATCGGCGTCAGCTTAATCAAATCGGACATATTCATACCCCCATTGTGTTGCGCGGGCGCTGCGTAAAACTGTTCAAAGCGAGCGCCCGGATGACTACAAAAACCTATGCCAACGTTACGTTGTACAACTCAAAGCGGTCGCCAACGTTGCGCGAGACCGAATACTCAAAGGCCGCGCCGCTGTCCAAAAAGCCAATCTGGGTGAGCTCGAGCAGGGGAGAGCCAGGTTTGGTGTCCAGGCGATCGGCTTCTTCCTCGGTTGCTGCCACGGCGCGAATGGTGCGGTGGAAGCTCGAAATCTTCAGCCCGCATTGCTCGCGGACAAAGCGGTAGACCGATCCGTACAGGTCCTTCTTTTTAAGGCCCGGAATCAGCTCGAGCGGCATGTAGGTGTACTCGATAACGATGGGCTTCTCATCGGCCTGACGCACGCGCACGATGTGATAGGCAAAGTCATCCTCGGCAATTCCCAGCTGGGCTGCGATGTCCGCTGGTGGATTAACAATCGAGAAATCGTAGACCACCGAGGTCACCTTCTCCCCGCGGTGCTCATACGAAAAACCCTGGGCACGGTCGTTTTTGCCCTGGAAAAACGCCTGGCCGGGAAGCCCCGCCGTGTCCTTAACGTAGGTACCCGATCCACGACGGCTGGTAATAAGACCTTCCTCGGTGATTTGCTCGATAGCTCGTTTGACGGTGATTTTGGAAACGCTATAGAGCTCGCAGAACTCAACGACGGTGGGAAGCTTGTCGCCCGGTTTAAGAGCGCCATCCTCGATACTTCGACGAATATCTGCAGCTATCGCCTCGTATTTGGGAATCATGGAACCTCCTTTCCAACTTGATTGAGTATAAAAGAAAGTATAGTTAACACCTAAGCATCCCTATTATATATTGAAAAAGTTCGAGAAAGATATAATTAAAAGTCGCTTTGCATATAAATCAGAGCGCTCTAAATAGATAGACATATGAGTAATGTCGTGTTAAGCGGCCATTTGCGTTTCCCCAGATAAAACCTGCCAAAACAAACCTGTCCCTTTTTGGTAGGTTTTTGCTTTGGGAGCGGTACCATACAGGCAATGTTTAAACGAGAAAGGTGGGCCCCCATGGAACCCAAGCAGTACTACATCGGCATCGACGTCGGCGGCACTTCGGTTAAGGAGGGCCTGTTCGACGAGGACGGAAATCTGCTGGCCAAGGCCAGCGTGCCCACGCCTCCCATCGTTGACGCTGCGGGCTTTGCCGCGGTGACCGAGGCTATCGACCAGGTGGTCGCCAAGGCGCAGATTCCGCGCGCCTTTGTGGCAGGCATTGGCCTGGCCGTTCCGTGCCCCATCCCGGCGTCGGGCGATGCCAAGGTCAAGGCCAACATTGCCATTAACCTGCCCGAGCTCAAGATCGCCATCCAGGAGCACTGCCCTGATGCGGTCGTTAAGTATGAGAACGATGCCAACGCCGCTGCCATGGGCGAGGCCTGGCTCGGTTCTGCCAAGGGCGTGCAGAACGTGGTGATGGTCACCATCGGTACCGGCGTGGGCGGCGGCGTTATCGTTAACGGCGACGTGGTGTCGGGCGTTGTGGGTGCCGGCGGCGAGATTGGCCACATGTGCCTGAACCCGGCCGAGGAGCGCACCTGCGGCTGTGGCGGCCATGGCCACCTGGAGCAGTATTCCAGCGCCACCGGCGTGGTGAGCAATTACCTGGCCGAGTGCAAGAAGGCGGGCGTCGAGCCCATCGAGCTCACCGGCCCCTCCGATTCCAAGGACGTGTTCCAGGCCTGCCGCGAGGGCGACAAGCTCGCGCTGGCAGCTGCCGATACCATGGCTGACTATCTCGGTCGTGCTCTGGCACTTATCGCCAACGTGGTCGACCCCGAGATGTTCCTGATCGGTGGCGGCGCGTCCGCTTCGGCCGATGTCTACCTCGATAAGGTTCGCGAGCACTTCCAGCGCTACGCGCTTTCCGCCTCGCGCGAGACGCCCATTAAGGTCGCTTCGCTCGGAAACGACGCCGGCATCATCGGTGCCGCCTACGTAGCCCTGCGCGCCGCCGGTAAATAGCTGGTGCAAGGGGGTCAGGTTACTTTGCACCAACATGGTGCAAAAGGGACAGCCTTGGCCCCCATACCTGCCACAAAATATGCCGTGGCCCTTCCGTCTGCGAAGGCTCGGCATCGGCGTGCTACCATAGCTACGTCCAAGTACACATATCAAGTGGAGGATATCCATGGCAAACGTTCTTGTCTTTGGTCACCAGAACCCCGATAACGACGCCATCATGAGCGCCGTCGTCCTGTCCCAGCTGCTCAACCAGGTTGAGTATGCCGGCAACACCTACGAGGCCTGCGCCCTTGGTCAGCTTCCGGCCGAGTCCGCCAAGCTGCTCGCCGACGCCGGCATCGCCGAGCCCCGCGTGATCGAGTCCGTCGAGGCCGGTCAGCTCGTCGTCCTCACCGACCACAACGAGTCCGCCCAGTCCGTCGCCGGCCTTAAGGACGCCACGGTCTTTGGTGTTGTCGATCATCACCGCATCGGCGACTTCGAGACCGCCGGCCCGCTGCACTACATCTGCCTGCCCTGGGGCTCCAGCTGCACCATCGTCACCAAGCTCGCCGGCGTGCTCGGCGTTGAGCTTTCCGACGTCCAGGCCAAGCTGCTGCTTTCGGCCATGATGACCGACACGCTCATGCTCAAGAGCCCCACCACCACCGATGTCGACCGCGCCGTCGCCGCCAAGCTCGGCGAGCAGGTGGGCGTCGACCCGGTCAAGTTTGGCATGGAGGTCTTCCTTACCCGCCCGTCCGGCTCCTTCACCGCTGCCGAGATGGTCGGCAACGACATCAAGATGTTCGAGCCCGCCGGCAAGAAGCTGCTCATCGGCCAGTACGAGACCGTCGACAAGACCCGCGCACTCGGCATGATCGACGAGATTCGCGAGGCCATGCGCGCCTACGCCGCCGAGAAGGGTGCTGACGGCATTGTCCTGTGCATCACCGACATCATGGAGGAGGGCTCGCAGGTTCTGCTCGAGGGCGAGACCGAGGCCGCTCAGAAGGGCTTGGGCATTGCCGACGAGCACGACGGCGTTTGGATGCCGGGCGTCCTCTCCCGTAAGAAGCAGGTCGCTGCCCCCATCATGGCCGCCTGCTAGGTTTAGTTGACCGAACGCCACGACCGGATCGCGGACGCCCCGCGCTCCGGTCGTTTTTTGTGCATGCGCCGCGTCGTCTCTTGGACAGGCGTGCCCGTGCCGTTGAGCAAATAATGTTCAACCTGTGGTTCCGCTTTTCGGCCGCGCCTGCGTGCTTGTCGTGCAGGGTAGGCTAGATGCAAGCGTAATACGTTAGAGCGCGGCGCCGCCACTTGGGCGGGCCGTGCTTTTTTAAGACGGGAGCTTTCCCGTGAAAGGAGCCGCCCATGGCAGCAACTGAGCAGCTGTTCAACGTCCGTGAGCGCAAGCGCTTTGAACGCCACGACATTTGGGAGCGCATCGCCGAGAACGGCACGATTTCCGCCGCCGTCATGGTCTTCGCCGCCATCGCCGCCGTCATTTGCGCCAATACCGATGCCTACGAGGCCATCCATCACTTTTTGGAGACCCCGCTGTATGTGGGTCTGGGCAACCTTACGGCCGGTCTCACCGTTGAGCTTTTCGTCAACGACTTCCTCATGGCGATTTTCTTTTTGTTGGTGGGCATTGAGCTTAAGTACGAGATGACGGTCGGCGAGCTCAAGAATCCGCGTCAGGCCATGCTTCCCATGCTGGCGGCCGTGGGCGGCGTCGTCGTTCCCGCCTGCATCTACCTGATCTTTAACCATGCCGGCGCCCGCAACGGTTGGGCCATCCCCATGGCAACCGATATTGCCTTTGCGCTGGGCGTGCTGTCGCTTTTGGGCAACCGCGTGCCCAACGGCGTGCGCGTGTTCTTCTCGACGCTCGCCATCGCCGACGACCTTATCTCCATCGCCGCCATCGCCATCTTCTACGGTCAGAGCCCCAATCCGTTTTGGTTGGGCGCCGCTGCGCTTGTGACCTGCGCGCTCGTGTGGCTCAACAAGACGCAGCATTACCGCCTTGCCCCGTATTCGGTACTGGGTCTGCTGTTGTGGTTCTGCATGTTCAAGAGCGGCGTACATGCCACGCTCGCCGGCGTCATCTTGGCCTTTACCATCCCGGCCAAGTGCGGCGTCAAGCTCGATAGCCTCACCGATTGGTTGGGCGAGTGCCTGCCGCTGCTTGATGACCGCTACGACGACGAGGCGCACATCTTGGGCCAGCATGACTTTACCGTCTCGACCACCAGGGTCGAGCGCGTCATGCACCGCGTGACCCCGCCGCTCATCCGCATGGAGCGTCTGATCTCCACGCCGGTCAACTTTGTGATTCTGCCGATCTTTGCGTTCGTGAACGCACAGGTTCGCCTAGTGGGCGTGGACATGAGCACGCTGCTCACCGACCCGGTGACGCTCGGCGTGTACTTTGGCATGCTGCTGGGCAAGCCGATTGGTATCTTTGGCATGACGTTTGCCCTGGTTAAGTTTAGGGTCTGCGAGCTGCCGCATAACGTTAACTGGCACATGATTGCCGGTGTGGGCATTCTGGGCGGCATCGGCTTCACCATGTCGATCCTCATCAGCGGCCTTGCCTTCCCGACGGCCCAGTTTGAGGTTCTGGCTGCCAAGGCCGCCATCCTTGCCGGTTCGGTCACCGCTGCCGTGCTCGGTATGATCTACATGAGCGTGGTCTGCAAACACCCCGCGCCCAAAGACAAGTAAAAGCATATACAAGTTTGAAAACGCCGCCTGTGGACACCATCACAAGCGGCGTTTTAGTCAATGGGGACGTTCTTAAATGACTAGGCTTATTCCACCGTTCCGTAGACGGCGCCCCAGCCGTGGGCGGCCAAGGCGGAGTTGAGCTGGTCACAAAGTGACTGGCGGTCGTAGTAGCCGGGCGGCAAAAGGTTCACGATTTCCATGAGGTCGGGCGCCAGGTCCAAGATCTCGGCCTGCACGATGAGATCCAGGCGGTCGATGGCGTGGCGGTCGTAAAACAGTCCGTCGACCAGGCGCTGCAGGTCGCCGAATTCCTCGGCCTGAAACGATCCGTACTCCATAGTGCCTCCTTGGGCGCCCCACGCCGGCATGCGCGGCGATTCGTAAATCATTGCGATGAACTTAATCTATCACGGCTTCATGCCGTTGCGGCGGTGGCGGTCTATACTTAGACGAACTGCAACGTCCCGCTTCGCGAAAGGTCGCACCCATGCAGACGATCTACCAGAAGATGGAAACCACCGAACTCGATGCCGCCATCGAGGCGCTCAAAGCCGAGGTCGCCGAGGTCAAGGCCAAGGGCCTGGCGCTCGACATGGCCCGCGGCAAGCCGTCGCCCTCCCAGGTGGACATCTCTCGACCCATGCTCGATATCCTCAATGCCGATGCCGATCTGCACGACGGCAACGTCGACTGCTCAAACTACGGTTGCTTTGAGGGCATTCCCTCGGCGCGCAAGCTGGCGGGGGAGTTCCTGGGTTGCCCTGCCGAGCAGACGCTCGTACTGGGTTCGTCGAGCCTTCTGATCGAGCACGATATCGCCGGCATGTTTTGGCGCTGCGGTTCGTGCGGCAGCGAGCCTTGGGAGGCTTACGAGGCCGCGCACGACGGCAAGAAAGTCAAGTTCCTGTGCCCTGTTCCCGGCTACGACCGTCACTTTGGCATCACCGCCGACCTGGGTATCGAGAATGTCCCCGTCGCGATGACCGACAACGGCCCCGACATGGACGAGGTCGAGCGCCTGGTTGCCGCCGACAACTCCATCAAGGGCATCTGGTGCGTGCCCAAGTATTCCAACCCCACGGGCATCACCTTTAGCGAGGACACCGTGCGTCGCCTGGTCGAGATGCCCACGGCCGCGCCCGATTTCCGCATCTTCTGGGACAACGCCTACTGCGTGCACGACCTGTACGACGAGACCGACGAGCTCGCCAATATCTTCGACCTCGCTCGCGCGGCGGGCACCGAGGATCGCGTGGTGGCCTTTGCCTCGACGTCCAAGATCACCTTCCCGGGCGCCGGCATCGGCTTTATCGGTGCGAGCCCCGCGGTTATCGCGGAGTTCTCCAAGCGCCTGAAGGCCGGCCTCATCAGCGCCGACAAGCTCAACCAGCTGCGTCACGTGCGTTTCCTTCCCACCATCGAGGCGGTCAAGGAGCACATGAAAAAGCATGCCGAGTTCTTGCGCCCGCGCTTTGAGGCCGTTGAGCGTAAGCTCACCGAGGGCCTGGGCGATACGGGTTGCGCCACTTGGACGCATCCCCGCGGCGGCTACTTTGTGAGCTTTGATGGTCCCGAGGGCTCGGCCCAAAAGGTCGCAGCGCTTTGTGCCGACCTGGGCGTCAAGCTTACGCCGGCTGGTGCCACCTGGCCTTATGGCAAGGATCCGCGCGACACCAACATCCGCATCGCGCCGAGCTATCCCACGGTCGATGACCTGGAGGCCGCGCTCGACGTGCTGGTGCTGGCCGTTAAGCTTGTCGCTGCCGAGCTTGCTCGTGCCGAGCGCGCCTAACGCCTAGGGCCCCGCAAGTCCGCGCCCAGTACTATCCGCACTTTCGATACGTAAAGGAGCGTATACATGGATTTGGGTATTTCCACCAACCCCACGCCGGAGATCTACACCATTAAGGTAACTGGCGAGATCGATATCTCTAACGCCGATAGCCTGCGCAATGCTATCGACCTGGCGCTCGAGCAGCCCACTGAGGCCGTTGAGCTCGATTTTGCCCAGGTGAGCTACATCGATTCGACGGGCATTGGCGTGCTCGTGGGCGCCGCGCACCACGCGGTCGACCACGGTAAGCGCTTTAGCTGCACTAATGTGCAGCCCCAGGTGATGCGCGTGGTTCAGCTGCTGGGCGTCGACCAGGAGATTTCGATCACGGCGGCATAATCTTTGCCCCCAAAAGGGCGTGCCGTTTGGCATATGTTTGTGATGCGCTCGGACGTTTTGGCGTCCGGGCGCTATACTTGACCGAATGAATAGACGAGTTCCGGCCGAATGGCGCGGTGCGGGCTCGACTCACATCGAGCCTTGGAGGTATGTGTGTTTGGTATTGGAGAGGGTGAGCTCGCGATCATCGTGGTCTTCGGCTTTTTGCTGTTTGGCCCGGATAAGCTCCCGCAGATGGGCCGCACGATCGGCCGTGCCATCCGTCAGTTCCGCGAGACGCAGGAAAAGATGACGGCCGTTGTTCAGTCCGAGATCATCGATCCGGTAAGCGAGGCCGCGTCGGCTCCGGTCAAGCCCAAGAAGGCTGTCGTCGATGACGATTCCGATGCGGACGAGGATGCCGTCGAGACGGCCGCGCCCGCAAAGAAGGAGACCTTTGCCGAGCGCCGTGCCCGCCTTGCCGCTGAGAAGGCCGCGAGCGAGGGTGCCACCGAGGGCGAAGGTGCTGCTGAAGAGGTTGAGAGCGCCGAGCCCGCCAAGGCCGAGCCTGCCGATGCCGCCGTCGAGCCCGAGCCTGCTGCAGAGCCGGAGCCCGAGCCCGAGCCGGCAGAGCCCACGACGGCTGACCTCTACGCTCGTCGTCCCCGCAAGCGCAAGGCCGTCGTCGACCAGCTCGCTCGCGAGCTCGAGGCCGAGGACGACGCCGCTGCCGCCGACGCCCCGAAGGGAGGCGATGAGTAATGCCTATCGGACCTGCGCGTATGCCGCTCTTCGATCACCTGGGAGAGCTCCGTCGCCGCCTGACCATCGTGGTCGTGTCGGTGTTTGCCGCCGCTATCGTGCTGTATTTCGCCACGCCTGTTGTGCTCGACATCCTGGAAGATCCCATCCGCTCCTTTGTGCCGGACGGTAAGTTCTACATCACCACCACGCTCGGCGGCTTTGGCCTGCGCTTCTCGTTGGCCATCAAGATGGCCGTGGTCATGTGCACGCCCATGATCATCTGGCAGATTCTGGCATTTTTCCTGCCGGCGCTTCGCCCCAACGAGCGCAAATGGGTCGTACCCACGGTGCTCGCCTCGACGGTGCTGTTCTTCCTGGGCGCAATCTTCTGCTACTTCATCATCATCCCTGCGGGCTTTGAGTGGCTCATCGGCGAGACTTCGGCCGTCGCCACGGCGCTGCCCGATCTGGAGAACTACGTCAACATGGAGCTGCTCTTTATGATCGGCTTTGGTGTGGCGTTTGAGCTGCCGCTCATCATCTTCTACCTGTCCGTCTTCCACATCGTGTCCTACGCGGCCTTCCGCAGTGCCTGGCGTTTCGTATATGTTGGTCTGCTTGTGGGCTCGGCTGTGATTACGCCCGACGGCTCGCCCGTTACGCTGGGCCTTATGTATGGCGCCCTGCTCTCGCTCTACGAGATTTCGCTTGCCATCGCCCGTGTGGTCATTACCGCGCGCGAGGGCAAGGAGGGCTTGTTCGTGAGTCGTCTGGACCTGTTCTCGGACGACGAGGACGACGAGGAGTAAATCGGTATGCACGAGGTTGGCATTGTCAACGGCATACTCGATACAGTGATTCGCGCGGCGCGTGGGGCGGGGGCCTCGCGCGCCGTTTTGGTAACGCTGCGTATCGGGGATATGACCGAGGTCGTGCGCGAGGCACTCGACTTTGCATGGGAGACATTTCGCGACGAGGACCCGCTCACGCGCGGCTGCGAGCTTGCCGTAGAGGAAGTCCATCCACAAAGCGAGTGTCTGGACTGCGGCGAGGTCTTTGAGCACGACCGCTTCCATTGCCGTTGTCCCCAGTGCGGTGGCGCCAATGTGCGCCTACTGCACGGCCGCGAGCTCGACATCGCCAGTATAGAAATCGAAACCCCCGACGATTAGCCCGCCAGCCACCTGGGGACGGGGTATAAATGTTGGAAATTAAGGAGTGCCGAATATGGCCGAGAAAACGATTGATATCGCGTCGCCGATTCTGTCGCGCAATGAGCGCCTGGCAGATCAGCTGCGACAGCGATTTAAAGAGACAAACACCTATGTGATCAATGTGCTGTCAAGCCCCGGCTCGGGCAAGACTACCGCGATCCTGGGCACCAACGAGCGTCTACGTGACAAGGCCGGCCTGCGCTGTGCCGTCATCGAGGGCGATATCGCCTCGGATGTCGACGCCATCACCATGAAGGAAGCCGGCATGCCCGCCATCCAGATCAACACGGGCGGCCTGTGCCATCTCGAGGGCAATATGATCATGGAGGCCGTTGACGCCTTCGACCAGGCTGTGGGTCTTCAAAACATCGACGTCATCTTTATCGAAAACGTGGGTAACCTGGTCTGCCCAGTCGACTTTGACCTGGGCGAAAACCTGTCCATCATGATTCTCTCGGTGCCCGAGGGCGACGACAAGCCCATCAAGTACCCGGGCATCTTCCAGCACGCCGGCGCGCAGCTGCTCAACAAGGTCGATGTGGCCCCGGCTTTCGATTTTGACATGGATAGGTATACTAAGACACTCGATGACCTCAATCCGCAGGCGCCGCGGTTTTCCGTTAGCGCGCGTAAGGGCGAGGGCATGGATGCCTGGTGCGATTGGCTCATCGGGCAGATTGAGCAAGCAAGGGCGTAAGTCGGCCGCCATACGGGCGGGCGTAGCCGCAGAGATACGAGATAGGAGCCTCTTTTGAAGCTCATCATCGCCGAGAAAAACGACGCCGCGCGTCAGATTGCCGAGCGTCTGTCCACGGGCAAGCCCAAAAAGGACAAGGTGTACAACACCGCCATCTACCGTTTTGAGTGGAAGGGCGAGGAGTGCGTGACGATCGGCCTTGCCGGTCACATCCTTGCGCCCGATTTTTGCGACAGCGTGCTGTTCGATAAAAAGCTGGGCTGGTATTCGGTCACCGAGGACGGTGAGATACTGCCGGCCGACATGCCCGATGGCCTGGCTCGTCCGCCTTACGACACCAAGCGCAAGCCGTTCCTTGCCGACGGCATTTCTATCAAGGGCTGGAAGCTCGAAAGCCTGCCTTACCTCACCTGGGCGCCCGTCATTAAGCGGCCGGCCGAGAAAGAGCTCATTCGCTCGCTCAAGAACCTTGCCAAGAAGTCTGACAGTGTCATCATCGCCACGGACTTCGATCGCGAGGGCGAGCTGATCGGTTCGGACGCCCTCAACAAGGTGCGCGAGGTTGCGCCCGACCTGCCGGTCGCCCGCGCCCAGTATTCTTCGTTTACCAAGGCCGAGATCACGCAGGCCTTCGATAATCTCGTCTCGCTCGACCAGAATCTGGCCGACGCCGGCGAGAGCCGCCAGCACATCGACCTCATTTGGGGTGCGGTGCTCACGCGCTACCTGACGCTCGCCAAGTTTGGCGGCTTTGGTAACGTGCGCTCTGCCGGCCGTGTGCAGACGCCGACGCTTGCCCTGGTGGTCGAGCGCGAGCGCGAGCGCATGGCGTTTGTGCCCGAGGACTATTGGCAGATCCGCGGCATGGGCGCCGCACAGGGTGCTGCCGAGGACGACCGCTTTAAGATTGCGCACAAGACGGCGCGTTTTACCGACAAAAATGCTGCCGAGACGGCATACGGCCATGTTGACGGCGTTGCGACGGCAACCGTCGCCGCGGTGACCAAGCGTTCGCGCAAGCAGCAGCCGCCCACGCCGTTTGCGACCACCTCGCTGCAGGCTGCCGCCGCGGCCGAGGGCATCTCGCCTGCGCGTACCATGCGCATCGCCGAGTCCCTCTACATGGCCGGTCTCATCAGCTACCCGCGTGTCGACAATACCGTGTACCCTGCGACGCTCGATCTGGGTGCCGTGGTGAGCGACCTGGCAAAGATCAACCCGGCGCTGGCGCCCGTGTGCAAAAAGGTGCTCGCCGGTCCCATGAAGCCCACGCGCGGCAAGGTCGAGACCACCGACCACCCGCCTATCTATCCTACGGGCGAGGGCGACCCGTCCGCGCTCGATGGCGGCCAGCGCAAGCTCTACGACCTCATCGCCCGCCGCTTCCTGGCGACGCTCATGGGGCCTGCGACCATCGAGAACACCAAGCTCGAGCTCGATGTGAACGGCGAGCCGTTCGTGGCTTCGGGCGATGTGCTCGTGACCCCCGGTTTCCGCGAGGCATACCCGTACGGTCTCAAGCGCGACGAGCAGATGCCGCCGCTGGAGCAGGGCGATACGGTCGACGTGTTCGACATTAAGCTCGAGGCCAAGCAGACCGAGCCGCCCGCGCGCTACAGCCAGGGCAAGCTCGTGCAGGAGATGGAAAAGCGCGGCCTGGGTACCAAGTCCACGCGCGCGAGCATCATCGAGCGCCTGTACGCCGTGCGCTATCTCAAAAACGATCCCGTGGAGCCGAGCCAGCTGGGTATCGCCATCATCGATGCGCTGTCGCGGTTTGCCCCGCGCATCACGAGCCCCGATATGACCAGCGAGCTCGACGGCGACATGACCCGCGTGGAGCGCGGCGAGGACACCGAAGAGCATGTCGTGACGCACTCGCGCGCGCTGCTGGCCGGCGTGCTCGACGAGCTGCTCAAGCATACGCAGGAGCTGGGCGACGCCATCAGCGACGCCGTCACGGCCGATGCGCGCGTGGGCGCCTGCCCCAAGTGCGGCAAGGATTTGGTTATGAAGACGAGCGCCAAGACCCGCGGCAGCTTTATCGGCTGCATGGGATGGCCCGACTGCGACGTGACCTATCCGGTGCCGAGTGGCGTCAAGGTAAGCCCGCTCGAGGGCGAGGCCGCCGTGTGCCCCGAGTGCGGTGCGCCGCGCATTAAGTGCCAGCCGTTCCGCCAGAAGGCCTTCGAGATCTGCGTGAACCCCACGTGCCCCACCAACTACGAGCCCGACCTTAAGGTGGGTGAGTGCAAGGTGTGTGCCGAGGCCGGACGCCATGGCGACCTGATCGCACACAAGAGCGAGAAGAGCGGCAAGCGCTTTATCCGCTGCACCAACTATGACGATTGCGGCGTGAGCTATCCGCTGCCGGCGCGTGGAAAACTCGAGGCGACGGGCGAGACCTGTCCCGAGTGCGGCGCTCCCATCGTGGTGGTCAACACGGCGCGCGGTCCGTGGCGTATCTGCGTCAACATGGACTGCCCGACCAAGGAGAAGAAGCCCGCCCGCGGCCGCAAGACTGCGACCAAGGCGAGCACGGCGAAGAAGACCACGGCGGCAAAGAAGACCACGGCTAAGAAAGCCACTGCCGCCAAGAAGACGACCGCGAAGAAGTCGACCACCAAAAAGACCGCTGCCGACAAGTAGCCGCACGGTCGAAACATCGCCTAAAACAAAAACGAGCGAGGGTCCCATGATCCTCGCTCGTTTTTTGCGTAGTCATTGGGTGTTCCTATAGTTTTGTCAACCGTCGGGGCTACTCCCGGTAGGGCACCCGGTCGCGCATCACGGCGTATATCGCCCTGAGCCGCTTCCTCGCGACGGCCTTGAGCGCCCGCCCGTGCCCCATGCCCCGCGCCCTGCAGGCCCGGTAGTACTCGCCGTAGCGCCCCGAGGACCTCACCAGGCTGTTGCACGAGAAGATCAGCAGGGACTTGAGCCTCGCGTCGCCGCGCCTGGACGCCCTGACCGACCTCACCGACGTGCCGGAGCTCCTCACCCTCGGGGCTATGCCGCAGTACGAGGCCAGGTGGTCGTGGTCCGGGAACCTCCCGATGTTGTTAGCGTCAATCTATTTTTCACCAGTTTCGCTAAACAGGCGCGCCGTTCGCGCAAAGGCGGTTTCACCGGTTGCG
>NZ_JBCJBG010000007.1:0-102153 GCF_039062315.1 Collinsella aerofaciens | reverse complement strand
TGTCGTGCTTCACCCTCAAGTCGACACGCATAAAAAGCCTCCCATTTCTCATGTCCAAGAAATGGGAGGCAGTTCACGCGCTGCAGGGTCTTTTTGCATGTCATGTTTAGTTGTGGCCAACGCCTTAGAGAGCGGCAACGACCTCGATCTCGACCAGACCGCCAGCCGGAAGGGCGGCAACCTGGAAGGCGCTGCGCGCGGGGAACGGGGCCTCAAACTTGGAGGCGTAGATCTCGTTCACGGCGGCGAAGTCGACGATGTCGGCCAGGTAGACCGTGGTCTTGACGACATCGGCAAAGGTAGCGCCGGCAGCGGTCAGCAGGGCCTCGACGTTGGCGAGGGACTGCTTGGCCTGGGCCTCGACGCCCTCGGGCATCTTGCCGGTCGCGGGATCGATGCCCAGCTGGCCGGACAGGAACACCATGTTGCCGGCCTGGATACCGGGGGAATACGGGCCGATGGCTGCGGGTGCGTTATCGGAAGACACGACGGTCTTGCTCATGTTTTTCTCCTTACGATCAATTGAGAGAGCGTGAGCGCGGTGTTCGCACCGGGAGGCACAGTTCGGTCTGAACACCGCGCTTGATTGGGATAGTACTCAAGGTTTCTGTTTGATGCAAGAATATTATCAGCTTGCGAGAATATTTTATCGCCCAACGGTTTCCCCGAACCGCTGAACGGTTCTCATGTGGAGCAGCCAGTCCAAGCTGCTGAAGACTTTGTCCTGCTTAGGCTGCGGGCGTCGCCCACCGCAGCGACGCCACTATACTTTTGAGTATCTAAGCATTTTGAAAGGCAGGATATGACCGCAACCGCCAGTCGAACCACCAACCGCAGACCCGAGCTTTTGGCGCCCGCCGGAGGGCCCGAGCCTTTTGCCGCCGCGCTCGCTGCCGGGGCAGACGCCATCTACTGCGGCATGGGCAGCTTCAACGCCCGCCGCAAGGCAACAAACTTTACCGACGAGGCCTTTGAACAGGCCTGCCGTGCTGCACACCTGGCCGGCTCGCGCGTTTATGTCACGGTAAACATCGTCATCAAGCAGTCCGAGATGGGCGATGCGCTGCAGCTCATCCACCGCTGTTCCACGCTGGGCGCCGACGCCTTCATTATCCAGGACTGGGGCCTGTTCTTTGAGGTCAAGCGCACCATGCCCGGCATCGAGACACACATCTCGACCCAGGCGAACATCCATGACGACCGCGGGACTATTTGGTGCCGCGAGCAGGGCGCCGACCGCGTGACCCTCTCGCGCGAGCTCTCCATTGACGAGATCGCCGCCATCCACGACGCCGCGCCCGACGTCGACCTCGAGGTCTTTAGCCACGGTGCCATCTGCTTTTGCTACTCGGGTCTGTGCCTTCTCTCGAGTTTTGCCATGGCGGGCCGCTCGGCCAACCGCGGCATGTGCGCTCAGCCCTGTCGCCTGCCTTACGAGCTAATCGACGAGAACGGCCGCTCGCTCTCCCCTGCCGGTCGCGAACGCGCGCTATGCCCGCGCGACACCAATACCTCGCAGCTTGTTCGCCGTCTGTATGACGCCGGCGCCGCATCGCTCAAGCTCGAGGGCCGCATGAAGGCCCCCGATTACGTGTATTCCATCGTCGACGTGTATCGTCATCAGATTGATGACATGCTGGCCCATGTTTCGACCTCTAAGGATGAAGAGGCCGCCCGCCAGCGCCAACTCAAGCGCTGCTTTAACCGTGACTTTACGCACGCCTACCAAGACGGCACCTCGGGCGACGAGATGATGAGCTACGAGCGCTCCAACAACCGCGGCCAGATCGTGGGCACGGTGCTGGGCAGCCGCCTGGCCAACCGCGATGTGCGCGGGCTCAAGCCTGACGACCGTCGTCGCCGCGCCGCCATCGCCCGCATCGAGCTGTTTGAGCCCGTGGGCAAGGGCGACCTGCTGGAACTTCGTCACGACGATGAGTTCGACCAATTCCTGACCACCATCGCCGCCGATGATGCCGCTGCCGGCGACATCATCGAGTGCCGCGTGCCCCGTAGCATGCCCGAAGGTTGCCGCGTACGCGTGATTCGAAGCCAGCGCGCTATCGACGCCGCCGGCGCCGCGCTCAAGCGCGACGTGCTGCGCCGCCGCGCCGTAGACGTGTCCGTCGTGGCGCGCCTTGGCGAGCCTTTTACCGTGACGCTCACCTGCTGCGACGACCCCACGCTCACCGCCACGGCCACGGGCTTTACCGTCGAGGCCGCCAAGACCCGCGCGGTCGAGGCGTCCGATCTGGTTGAGCATGTAGGCCGCATGGGCTCCTCGCCCTTTGAGGCCGCGAGCTTTGATGTGACGCTCGATGAGGGCTGCGGCATGGGCTTTTCCGCCGTACATAAGGTGCGCACAGCCGCTTGCAAGGCGCTCGAGGAGGCCATTCTGGCACCGTACGCGAAGCGTGCCCGCACGCTCGAGCTGCCGGCGATTGTCACCAGTGATTCCCGCCCCATGCCCGAGCACTACCGCGATGAGCCGCAAATCTGCGCCACCGTCACCTCGCTCGAGGCCGCCGAGGCTGCTCGCGCCGAGGGTGCAACGCGCATCTACATGACCACCGACGCGCTCGATGCGGCCGAGCTCTCCCCCGCCGATGCGTTTGAGCAGGGCATCGTGCCCGTACTCGACGAGGTCTGCCGCGCCGTTGACCACGCACGCGTCGATCCCTGGATCAATGCCGGAGCCACCGTCGCCGTCGGCAATATCTCCGAGCTCGCCGTAGCCGCGCAGGCCGGCGCCACGGTCGAGATTCGCTCTTGCCTGCCGGTGCACAACACGCCCTGCATGGAGGCACTCGCCGAGCGCGGGGCCGGGGCGTTTTGGCTCTCGCCCGAGATCACGCTCGACGAGATTATCTCGCTTGGCACCTCCGCGCCCGCAGCCCTGGGCATCACCGTTTTCGGCCGCCCGCGCGTTATGACGAGCGAGCACTGCATCCTGCAGGTTGCCAACGGTTGTATCCACGATTGCGCCAATTGCCGCCTGCGCGCCCGCAAGCTGTCGCTCAAGAATATCGATGGCAAGGTCATGCCAGTGCGCACCGACGTCCACGGCCGCTCGCGCCTGTACGATGCCTACCCCATCGACCTCACGCCGCAGGTTCCGCAGCTGCTCGACGCCGGCGTGCGCCGTCTTATGGTTGACGGAACCCTGCTCGAGTCCGATGAGATTGGCCGCGCCGTCGCACGCGTCCGTCGCGCCATCGAGGCCGCGCAGGCCGGCCGTAAGCCCGCCGCCCGCCTGCGCGGCGCCACCTCGGGCTGTATGTTTGTGGGAATTAGCTAACCGAAAGGCTTACACGTGAACGAAGAACCCCAAGTCCTCTACTGCGACGCCTGGCTCATGGCCATCGATAAGCCCGCCGGCATGATCGTCCACGGTGACGGCACCGGCGAGCGCACACTTACCGACTACGCCAGCGATCTGCTGCTGGCGATGGGCGACGGCTTTGCCGCGACCGACATGCAGCCGCTCAACCGCCTGGACCGCAACACCACCGGCGTGGTTCTGTTCTCGCTCGACAAACAGACGCAGCCCGCCTTTGACCAGATGGTGAACGACCACGCCTTCGAAAAGCACTATCTGGCGCTGGCCGAGGGCAAGATAGACTGGAACGAAAAGCTCATCGACAAGCCGATCGCCCGCGACCGCCACGATAGCCGCAAGATGCGCGTCGGTGCCAGCGGCAAGCCGTCTCAGACGCGCGTCAAGGTGCTCAAGCGCCTTAAGAGCCGTCGAGGCCTGCCCACGCGTTCGTATATCGATGTCGAGCTGCTCACCGGCCGCAAGCATCAGATTCGCGTCCATCTGGCCAGCGAGCACCATCCGCTGGTGGGCGACGACCTGTACGGAACGCCGCGCCCATGCGGATTGATGCTCCACGCCCACAGCGTGTCCTTTACGCATCCCGTTACCGGCGAGCACATCCACATCGAAGCCCCCTGCCCCTGGGAGCCCTAAACCACCACAATGGGGACAGGTACCTTCGCGGTGGTTTTGGCCTTAGCCTGCCCCTGCTTCTAGACCGTGATGACGTTGTCCATTGCCCGGTACTTGGCGGGGACCTCGCCCGCGGTAATAATCGTTGCATCGCGAAAATCCGCGAACTTGACGGGCGCCACCATGCCAAATTTACTGGCGTCCGAGATTACGAAGCGCTTGGCCGTATGGCGCATCGAGATACGCTTTACTTGCGCTTCCTCGATATCGGGCGCCGTGAAGCCCTGCTCGGCGGCAATGCCGTTAGAGCCCCAAAAGCCACAATTGAAGTTGTAGCGGTCTAGGGTTGCCAAGGCATCGGGGCCAACGAGCGCCTCGGTCTCGGGCTTGAGCTCGCCGCCCAGCACCACGGTACGCATGCCGCGCAAAGCGAGGTGCTGAGCATGGAGCACGGAATCGGTCACATAGGTGACATCTTCAAGGTGTGGAAGATGCTCGATGAGCTTGAGCGTCGTCGAGCCCGAGTCGATGTATACAAAGCTCTCGGGCTCCACAAGCGCCGCCGCACGGGCGCAGATACGCTCCTTGTCGTCGTTATGGAGGTCGCTGCGCTCGTTGAGTGTTAAGTCACGCGTCACGTGCGCGCGCTCAAGACTCGTCGCTCCACCGTGGACCTTAGCGATGCGGTGCGCTCGATCGAGCGTCTGCAGGTCGCGCCGAATGGTAGACGCCGTCACGCCCAGAGCCTCGGCAAGCTCCGGCACGGTAACCGAGCCGGCCTGCTGCACCATCGACACGATCGCGTTGAGCCTATCTTCCGCAAGCATCGCTTACTCCTCCTCGGGGTACACGACTCCCCAGTCGGTGCGAAGCTTGGTCATAAGCTCCATAACATCAGAAGCATAATCCAGTAGCTCGCGCTTGGAGTCGTCGCCGGCAACGGCCTTCTCAAGATCGGCCATCTCATAGCACAGGGCGTAAGCCTCGGTGCCGGCGTGGACCTCCTCGCGGTGGCCGTCCGCAGTCCACACGATGGTCGCGTGATCGGCACGCGGATACTCGTTGACCTCGATATAGCACTTGTCAAAGCTGATGACCGAGCGCTTGGGCTGCTTGGAGTGAAGCGTAAGGCTCACAACACCCAGCTGCTGCTCGGCATTACGGCAGACGATGCCGCCCGCAACGTCAACGCCGGTCTCACAGGTGTTGCCCAGCGAAACGACCTCAGCGGGCTGGCTTGCCATAAAGAGGCGCATAACGGACAGGGCATAGACGCCAATGTCGAGCATGGCACCGCCAGCAAGGTTGCGATTGTAGAAACGGTTGGTCAGGTCGCCGTACTCCTTGTAGCTGCCAAAGTTGAGTTGGGCGAGGTTCATGCGGCCAAACTCGCCGACATCCATGCGGCGGCGCAGCTCCTGATACAAGGGCATATGGAGCACCGTAGTGGCGTCCATGAGGATCACGTTATGCTCGTCGGCAATGGCACGCGCCTCGTCGAGCTCGGCGGAGTTGAGGGTGATGGCCTTCTCGCAAAGCACGTGCTTGCCAGCTGCCAGGGCCGCACGCAGATAGGTGATGTGCGTGTTATGCGGCGTGGTGATATAGATCGCGTCGATGTTCGGATCGGCATAGAGGTCCTCGACCGATTCGTAGACCTTCTCGATGCCATACTGATCGGCAAAAGCCTGAGCCTTGGACAGCGTGCGGTTGGCGACGCCCGCAAGCTTGCGGCCGGAAAGAGCGAGAGACTGGGCCATCTGGTTGGCGATAACACCGCACCCGATCACAGCCCAACGAAGCTCGGGAGCCGTAAAGATATCATCGGGGAATGGCTTGTCCTGGACCGAAGCGAACGCTGCCTTTGCGGCTGCCGCAGCATCAAGCGGAGCCTGTTTACAATCTGCCATATCTGCCTCCTGCGTCGTGAAAAGTCTTTTATTTCTGACAGCTCTATATTCGCACAAATGCGCGTGTATGTGCGTGCTTCTGCGTGTATTACCGCTAAATGGTCAAAATTCAGCAGCAGATGGCGCATATACAAGCACAGTCACGCAATCCTACGCACGTAACTACACACAAATACGCATCACCTGATCCCTTGGGGACGGAGGAAAACGGATCATTTGAGGCGTCGCGCCAGCCAACAGTTGCCCTTTTAACCGTTGCCTCACCGAGTCCGCAGCAACGCACAAGCTGACCAACTGTCACGCCAGCCTTCGTGCGCGCAATCACTCATTTAAGCCTGTCCCCAATGAGTACCCAATGAATAGGGATCAAAAAAGGCCCGGGTGCCGTGGGGCATCCGGGCCTTTGCTAGCAACTTGATGTTGCGGGCAGCTTAGAACTTGTGGCCGCACTTCTTGCAGACGCGCAGCTTGTTCTTGCCGTCCTTCTCGTGAGCGACGCGGGTAACCTTACCGCACTCGGGGCAAACGAGATTGACGTTGGAGGCGTCGATAGGAGCCTCCTGCGAAACGATGCCGCCCTGCTGGTTGGCAGCGTTGGGCTTGACGGCCTTCTTGACGACCGAAACGCCCTCGACAACGACCTTGTTCTCGGCGGGGAGAGCACGCAGGACAACGCCCTGCTTGCCGCGATCCTTACCAGAGAGAACCTGGACCTTATCGCCCTTCTTGATATACATATATCTCCCCTAACTACAGGGTCTCGGGAGCGAGCGAGACGATCTTCATGTACTTCTTGTCACGAAGCTCGCGAGCGACGGGCCCGAAGATACGGGTGCCGACGGGCGAACCATCGTTGTTGATGACAACGCAGGCGTTCTCATCAAAGCGAATGTAGGAGCCATCCTTGCGGCGGATCTCCTTAACGGTGCGAACGACGACGCAACGGACAACGTCCTTCTTCTTGACGTTGGCGCCAGGGGTAGCCTCCTGGACAGCACCGATGAACACATCGCCGATGCCTGCATAACGACGCTTGGAACCGCCAAGCACCTTGATGCAGCGAATCTTGCGAGCGCCGGAGTTGTCGGCGACGTTCAGCATGGTTTGCATCTGAATCATGGTAGATGTTCCTCCGAACTAAGAACCGAAGAGAGGTGCGCTGCCTTTATACGGCCTGTGGTATGCAAGCCAGGCATACGCACATCTTCGGAAACGTACAAGTCGTAAGAGCGACTGCTTATTTAGCGCGCTCGACGACCTCGATGAGGCGCCAACGCTTCATCTTGGACATAGGACGGGTCTCCATAACGCGGACGGTGTCGCCCACGCCAGCCGTGCACTCCTCGTCGTGAGCGTGCAGCTTCTTGGAGCTGGTCATCATCTTGCCGTACTTGGGGTGACGCTTGCGCTCGGTGATGGTGACAACAATGGTCTTGGCACCGGAGACGGAGGTAACGACACCCGTACGGACCTTACGCGAGTTACGCGAATCAGTCATGTTCTCTCCTTAGGTCCTACTCGGCGACAGCGGACTTCTCCGCTGCGATCTCGCGGGCGCGCTGCTCCGTGAGGACGCGAGCGATGTCCTTCTTCACGGTGTTGACGCGAGCGGTGTTGTCCAGCTGGCTGGTAGCCATCTGGAAACGAAGGTTAAAGAGCTCGGCGCGCATTTCCTTCAGCTTCTCAACGAGCTGAGCGTCCGAGAGCTCACGAATCTCTGCGGGCTTCATTAGTTCTCCTCCTTGGCGGCGGCGGCGTCCTCAGCAGCCCACTTGGCCTCGAGAGCGGCCTCCTCAGCCATCTCCTTCTCGATGCGCTGCTCAGCGTTCTTGGCAGCAACAATCTTGGTCTTGATGGGGAGCTTGTGCTGCGCAAGACGCAGAGCCTCGCGAGCGACCTCCTCGGGAACACCCTTGACCTCGAACATGATGCGGCCGGGCTTGACGACGGCCACCCACTCCTCGGGGTTACCCTTACCAGAACCCATGCGAGTCTCGGCAGGCTTCTTGGTGATGGGCTTATCGGGGAAGATCGTGATGTAGACACGACCGCCACGCTTCATGTAGCGGGTCATGGCAATACGAGCGGCCTCGATCTGACGGTTGGTGATCCAATGGGCCTCGAGAGCCTGGATACCAAACTCGCCGAAATGCAGCTCGGTATTACCCTTGGCCTGGCCCTTCATGGAGCCACGCTGCACCTTGCGGTGAAGAATACGCTTAGGGGCAAGCACTACTGACCCCTCCTCTCGGAGTTACGACGACGAGGACGGGAAGAGCCCTCGAGTGCAGGGTTGGGAACAGGCTGGCCCGGGAGCTTCTCGCCCAGGTAAATCCAGACCTTCACGCCGCAAGCGCCCATGGTGGTGCTGGCGACAGCCGTGCCGTAGTCGATCTTGGCACGGAGGGTGTGCAGAGGCACGCGACCCTCGCGGTACCACTCACGACGGCCCATCTCGGCACCGCCGAGACGACCGGAGCACTGGATACGGATGCCCTTAGCGCCGGCCTTGCGGGCGGACTGGACAGCCTTGCGCATAGCGCGACGGAAGGCAACGCGGCCCTCGAGCTGCTCGGCGATAGACTGAGCAACGAGGTTGGCGTCGAGCTCGGGGCGCTTGATCTCGACAACGTCGACGGAGAGCTGGCCCTTGGAGACGCCAGCGACCTTCTCGAGCTCGGTGCGGAGGGTATCGATCTCGGCACCCTTCTTACCGATGACAACGCCGGGGCGAGCGGTGAGGATAATGACCTTCACCTTGTCGCCAGCGCGCTCGATCTCGACGCGGGAGACAGCTGCGCGGGAAAGACGCTTCTCGAGGTACTTGCGGATCTCGAGATCGTTACCGAGGGTCTTAGCGTAATCCTTCTCTGCGAACCAGCGGGAGCGCCAGTTCTCGGTGATGCCAAGACGGAAGCCGGTGGGGTAGACTTTCTGACCCATACAGCTTTACGCCTCCTTTCGAGGAGCAACGACGACGGTGATGTGGGAAGTACGCTTCAGAATGCGAGAAGCGGAACCCTTGGCGCGGGGACGGATGCGCTTAAGCGTCGGACCCTCGTCAACATAGGCAGCGGCGACAACCAGGTTGTCGGCACGCAGACCGTTGTTGTTCTCGGCGTTCGCAACGGCGGAACGGAGAACCTTCTCGACATCCACGGCGACGGCGCGGTCGCAGAAGTGGAGGATGTCGAAGGCCTGAGCGACAGGCTTGCGGCGGATCAGATCGACCACCAGGCGGGCCTTGCTGGGGGAAACACGCACGTACTTAGCGACGGCGCGAACCTCGGTGGCCTCAGTTTCAATAGACTTAGTTGCCATTTACGGTTAACCCCCTATTTGGCCTTGTGGCCACGGAACGTACGAGTCGGCGCGAACTCGCCGAGCTTGTGACCAACCATGGACTCGGTAACATACACGGGCACATGCTTGCGGCCGTCGTGGACGGCGATGGTGTGACCAACCATCTCGGGGAAGATGGTGGACGCGCGGGACCAGGTCTTCACGACGTCCTTCTTGCCAGCCTCGTTCATCGCGGTGATACGCGAGAGAAGGCGAGTCTCCACGAACGGGCCCTTTTTGAGACTTCTGCTCATAAGTGCTTTCTCCTAAAACTCGGTATCCGAAATTACTTCTTACGGCGACGAATGATGTGCTGGTTCGAGACCTTCTTCTTCTTGCGCGTACGAAGGCCCTTCGTCGGCTTACCCCAGGGGGTAACGGAGGGACGACCAGAGGTGTGGTTCTTGCCCTCGCCACCGCCGTGCGGGTGGTCGACAGGGTTCATGACGGTACCGCGGACGGTCGGGCGCACGTTCATGTGACGCTTACGGCCGGCCTTGCCGATGACGATGTTGGAGTGATCGGCGTTGCCGACCTCACCGACGGTGGCGCGGCAGGTAACGAGGATGCGGCGCATCTCGGAGGAAGGCATACGGACGATGGCGTACTTGCCCTCCTTACCCATCAGCTGGCAGGAGTTACCGGCGGAACGGGCGATAGCAGCGCCCTTGCCCGGCTGGAACTCGACGGCGTGGATGAGCGTACCGACGGGGATGTCGGCGAGGGGCAGAGCGTTGCCCGGCTTGATGTCGGCGTCAGAACCGGACATGATGGTCTGACCGACCTCGAGGCCCTTGGGGGCCAGGATGTAGCGCTTCTCACCGTCAGCGTAGTGCAGCAGAGCGATGCGAGCGGAACGGTTCGGATCGTACTCGATCGTGGCGACCTTGGCGGGCACGCCGTCCTTGTTGCGCTTGAAGTCGATCACGCGGTAACGACGCTTCACGCCGCCGCCCTGGTGGCGGGTGGTGATGCGGCCGTTGTTGTTACGACCGGCCTTCTTGGGCAGGGGCTCGAGAAGAGACTTCTCGGGCTTGGTGCAGGTGATCTCGGAGAAGTCGGAGATCGTCTGCCAACGCCTACCAGCGGAGGTCGGCTTAAGGTGCTTTACAGCCATTACAATCCCTTTCAATAGGAATCCGTTAGCCATCGCAGACAGGGATTCGAGGTTCTGCCTCGGGTGCGATGACGCCGGACGTATACACGGTTCCGGGCGTGTCCATTTTATACGCCCAAAACCTTGAGCTCTCGCCTCCCCTTTTTGGGAGGCATGAGCTCACTCAACAGCAGCGAGTCTTAGGCCTGGTTGCCAAAGACCTCGATGGTGTCGCCCTCGGCCAGCGTGACGATGGCCTTCTTCCAAGAACGGGTCTTGCCGGCGACATAGCGCACGCGCTTGGTCTTGGGCTTGACCGTCAGGGTGTTCACGCGAACGACCTTGACGCCGAAGATCTCCTCGACAGCGTCCTTGATCTGATACTTGTTAGCATCCTTGGCGACCTCGAACGTGTACTTGTTCAGCTCCATGCCGGAGAAGGAACGCTCGGACACGATCGGACGGATGATGATCTCGTGGGCGGTCATTTATGCAAGCACCTCCCCGAAGTGAGCGGCGATGTCGGCGGGCATCAGCACGGCGTTGTTGTTGACGAGATCGTAGGTGTTGGCCTCGTCAGCGGTGATGATGAACGTCTTGGGAATGTTGCGGAACGACAGGTAGGCGTTGACGTCCTCATCGCGAACGATGATGGTCAGACGCTTGCCCTCAAGGCCGAGAGCCTTGAGCATGGCGACGGCAGCCTTGGTGGAAGGCTTCTCGAAGCCGTAGTCGTCGACGAGCACGAGCTCGCCATCGGCCAGCTTGGCGGACAGCGCGGAGCGCATAGCCAGCTTGACCTCCTTGTTGTTCATACGCTTAGCGTAGGAACGGGGCTTGGGGGCGAAGACAACGCCACCGTGACGCCACTGGGCAGCACGGATGGAACCCTGGCGGGCACGGCCGGTGCCCTTCTGACGCCAAGGCTTCTTGCCGCCACCGGAAACCTCAGAGCGGCCCTTAGCGGACTGGGTGCCCTGACGCCAAGAGGCCATCTGGCACTTGACGATGTGGTGCATAACGTGGATGTTCGGCTCGATGCCGTACACCTCAGCGGCGAGCTCGGCCTCGGCGACCTTCTTGCCCTCGCTGTTCTTTACTTCAAACTTTGCCATTTAAGTGTTCTCCTTGGTATGACGCTGGGCTAAATGGGCTGGGCCCTTAGGCCATACGGATGGCGACGAGACCATTCTTGGCACCCGGGACAGCGCCCTTGACCAAGATGAGGTTCTGCTCGGCATCGATGCGGACAACGGAAAGGTTCTTGACGGTAACGCGCTCGTTACCCATGTGACCGGCCATCTTGACGCCCTTGAGGACGCGCGCAGGATAGGCGCACTGACCGATAGAACCGGGGTGACGCTGGAAGTGAGAACCATGCGTCATAGGACCGCGGCGCTGACCCCAGCGCTTGATGCGACCCTGGAAGCCCTTACCCTTGGAGGTACCGATGACGTCGACCTTCTCGACATCAGCGAAATCAGCGACGGTGACGACCTCGCCGACCTTGTGCTCCTCGCCGTTCTCGACGCGGACCTCACGAAGGAAGCGGACAGGCTCGACGCCAGCCTTGGCGAAGTGACCAGCCATGGGCTTGTTCACGTTCTTGGCCTTGATGTCGCCGAAACCGATCTGGACGGCGTCATAGCCGTCGGTTGCCTGAGTTTTAACCTGCGAGACAGCGCAGGGGCCAGCCTGGATGACCGTGACGGGAACGACGTTGTCGTCCTCGTCCCAAACCTGGGTCATGCCAATCTTGCGGCCGAGAATCATGCTGATCAAGATATGATCCCAACTCTCGCGTGGTCTTGGGACAATGCGTACACCACCGAGCGTACGCCCCTAGAGGACCACTACTTACACGACGTGCTCCCCAGCCTTGTATTTCGCCCGGACTACCTGACAACCCTATTAAGCAGGCATTTTGTCCAGCCAGAATACTCCCCTGGTTACACACAGCTGTTTAGTATACACGGCTGCGGGCGTATCCATCGAGATTCATATTTCACTCACATTGTTTACGCAGGTAAAGTGCGTGGCACGTTCCCAGTGTGCGGCGGAGGGGGCGGGCCTGAGACATATTAAGGTTGCTGCTCTACAGTCCTGCTCACGACGGAGAGCACATTAAGTGCTCTCCTGTTCGTGCGGAACTCGCGACAACCTTAATATGTCTCAGGCCCGCCCCCTCCGCCGCACACTGGGAACGCCACGTTGATGTCTGCTAAACCTTGCTCGCTCAGGCTAATGACTTTGTTGGGGGTCCACTATTTGCTGGAGGGTGAACTTGCATTGGGACGGTTCGCCTTCTGCTTGTGGCTTTGCCTCATCGAAATCGAAGATCATGATGGCACAGTTGGGGAGTTTTGTTGGGAGCTCGAAGCCCTCTGGGGCTGCGGCCTTGATAAATTGGCGGCTGGCGCTGCCGTGGCTTACTGCTAGAAGGGTTTCGATGCCCTCGGAGCCCATGATATTGGTAAGCGCATCCACCATACGTTCTTGCAGCGCCTGGCTTCCTTCTCCTCCGAAGGGGACCAGGTCCTCGCCCGGATCCCAGACGTCGGTGGGCAGCGCGCCGTGCGGGCCTTCTTCGAAGGAGCCGTAGCAGCGCTCGATAATGCCTTCGCAGGGCTCGGCTGCTGCGTCCGGGCCGAGGAGCTCGCATGCGACGAGACTTGCCGTGTCCATGGCTCGGCCTAAGGGTGATGAGACCACTTTGTCGGGGACGACGCCGTGGGCTTTGAGCCATGCGGCTGCCATCCCGGCTTGCTGACGGCCTAAGTCGGTGAGCGGTGAATCGCAGCGGCCCTGGACCAGCTTTTTGACGTTGAACTCCGTCTGACCGTGGCGGAGTAGATACAGCTTCTTCATGCTCTCCCCTTCTGCATAACCTGCTTTGCCGGCATAGCCTTACTCGTGGGTATGCCCTACGTAGTCTTCGTCGATCGTAATCTTGGCAATCGACTTGGGATATTCCGATTCGACCCGTTGTGTCAGCGCGTGCTTTACGTCTTCGGCACTCATCTGCAGATCTGAGGGACGCACGCAGTCAAAGATCACGTTGGTGTGCGTAGGACCCGGCACGCAGCGCAGGTCATGAATCGAGAGGCGGCTATCGATCTCCTGGGCCATGGCGTGAATGCGCAAGCGCATGCTCGCCAGCTTGGGGTCATCGGTCACGATGGGATCGTAGTGAAGCGTAACGATCATGCCGTCTTCGTCCCTAAACGACTGCTCGATGTTATCGAGCGTGTCGTGACTTTCCAACGGGCTGTCCTCGGCCGCCATCTCGGCATGCGCACTTGCAAACTTCCTGCCCGGGCCGTAGTCGTGAACCATCAAATCGTGAACGCCCAAAACGCCGGGATAGCTCATGATCTTGTCTCGAATGTGCTTGACCAGCTTAGGATCGGGCGACTGGCCCAAAAGCGGGCTCACCGTATCCTGGATGAGCTCAAAACCGCTCCAGCCAATATAGGCGCCAACGGCAAGGCCGACCCATGCGTCAAGATTGATGTGCGTCACCTGCGAAACAATTGCGCACGCCAACACGGCGCCTGTGGCAAGGACATCGTTCTTGGAATCCTGCGCGGTCGCATGCAGCGTCTCGGACTCAATGCGATCGCCGAGCTTTTGGTTGAGGGCCGCCATCCACAGCTTTACAACCATCGAAAGTGCCAGGACCGCCACCAGGGCAAGCGAGAACTCGACAGGCTCCGGGTTGACAATACGCTCCACCGAGGACTTCACCAGTTCGATGCCAATAAGCAGCACGAGCGCCGCCACGACCAAACCCGAGAGATACTCGTAGCGACCGTGGCCGTAAGGATGCTCGGGGTCGGCCGGCTTGCTCGCCAGCTTAAAGCCCAGCACGCTCACGATATTCGAGCTTGCATCGGACAGGTTGTTCATGGCATCCGCCACAATCGAAACCGATCCCGACAGCACGCCAATTACGCCCTTCGCAGCGCATAGTGCCACATTGGCGAGAATACACACCACGCCCGTCAACGTGCCCACGCGCGCACGGTCGCCCTGCGCACGCTTAACAATCCACTCGACCATCTACATCCGCCCCCACGGTACTACCTATATATCTATTGCTCAAACGGATTGTAGTGTAGCCACTTTGTCTCCCAGATACAAAGAGGCCGCAGCCCGCACGGGCCACGGCCTTGGAGCATGACAAAAGAATCGTCCTTTTGTCGCACAGGTTTATGCGCTTACTTCAGCAGCGCTCGCCACTGTTTCGGGCGAATCGGCTCCGTCCTCCGTCGCCTGTTCCTTCGTCGGCACCACACCAAAGCAGTAGCTCAGCGCCGCAGACACCGCAAATGACACACCGCCGGCAGCGCAGCACCACAGCAGGTTCGAGATACCGCCCGTGGCAAAGCCAATGACCATGAGGACATTCGTCATGCCGATGGTATAGGCCGTAACGTGGCCCACGGCCGCAACAAGGCCTCCGACGGCGCCGCCAATGGCCATGCACGTCAGGCACCTGCCATATTTAAAGCCGCAACCGTACAGCGCCGGCTCGCTTACGCCGCCAAGCACGCCCGAGATCGAATAGCCCAGCATGAGCGCCTTCTCGTCCTTATCCGCAACGCGGAGCGACGCGCCAAAAGGCATGCCCCAAACGGCGAACGTTGCCATCGTCGCGGCGATCAGGATGCACGAATCCGTTCCCACACTCATAAACTGCGCATAGGCGAGCGATAGGACGACGTTGCTGACGCCCGCGATCTTAAGGAACTCCCAGCCCGCGGCAAGCCCCATGAGCGTGAGCAGCGACACGATGCCACCGGAATTGCCAAGCATAAACATAAGCTGGCCCAACAGCATGCCCAGATAGCTGCCCGCCGGTGCCGTAATACACAGCGAAACCGGAACCATGACAAGCATGGTCGCAAACGGAACGAACGAAAACGCCACGGCCTTAGGGATAACGCGCGAAAAGAAACACTCCACTCGCCATAGCACGGGCACCGAGATGAGAACCGGAATAACAGTCGTCGTGTAATCGTTGACCGGCGCGGGAAGCAGGCCATACACGGAAGTCATCGATGCCCCCGTCGTCGATGCGGCATCGACGAGCTTAAGCAGATCGGGCGCAATCAATACGCCGCCCAGCATCATGCCCAGCTGCTCCGAGCAACCGAGCTGGCGGGCGGCCGCCCAACCAAGATAAACGGGCAAAAAGTAGTAGCCGGCGTTATAGAGCCAACTGTAGAACAGGCGATAGATTTCGGAATCGGCAGACCACAGGCCCAGCATGCCTTCGCCCATAATGACGGCGACGGTGCGGAACAACGCCGCGCAGACAATAAACGGCAGCGCCGACATCATGCTTTTGGACAGATAGTCCACCACGGCCATGGCGTTTGATGAAACCGTCGTTGTAAACGAGGTGTTAGAAACTTGTGGCATGGAACGCCTTTCCCGATGTGACATGTGGGCTGTCCCTTTATCACATCGTACGGTACTGACCGATTGCGCGGTACTTTTCGTAGCGGAGGTTTGTGAGGGTCGCGTCGTCGAGCCGCCCAAGCGTATCGAAGGCATCAAATGCCGAGGACATGACGGCACCGGCGATCTCCTCATGCGACAGGCCCCTATCATCAACAATGCCGTCGATGATGCCGAGCGCCAACAAATCGGGGGCCGTGAGCTTAAGCGCCTCGGCGGCCTCATTCGCGCGCTCGGTATCCTTCCACAGAATCGACGCACAGGCCTCGGGGCTCACGACCGAATAGGCCGAGCTCGAGAGCATCAGGATGCGGTCGGCCACGGACAGCGCCAGCGCGCCACCAGAGCCGCCCTCGCCTGTTACCACCGAGACAATCGGCGTCTTAAGGCCGCTCATCTCCATGAGATTCCGGGCAATCGCCTCGCCCTGGCCGCGCTCCTCGGCACCGATGCCGCAAAACGCGCCCGAAGTATCGACCAGGCACAGAACCGGTCGACCAAACTTTTCGGCCTGGCGCATAAGGCGACGCGCTTTGCGGTAGCCCTCGGGATGTGCCATACCAAAGTTGCGACGCATGCGCTCTTTGGTCGTGGTGCCGCGCTCGATGGCGATAACCGTCACAGGACGTCCGTCTTTCCAGCCAATGCCACCCACCACGGCGGCGTCATCACCAAAGTAACGGTCGCCATGCAGCTCCACAAATCCGTCCAAGCCCAGCGAGATCATCTCGCCCGCCGTGGCACGATCTGCCGAGCGGGTCTGCTTGACAATCTCGAGCGCGGTTTTTGGTGGCGCCGAGCGCTTAAACAAGTGTCCCAGCTTTTTGCCGCGGCGACCCGTATGCACGATTTCATGCGGTGCCCCCAGGCCGGGCGCGTGCCCTTCGTGCAGCGCCAGCAGCTCGCCTACCGTGAGCGCAATCTCGCCACGCGGAACAACGGCATCGCAAAAGCCGTGCTCCATCAAAAACTCGGAGCGCTGGAATCCCTTGGGCAGTCGCTTGTGCATGTTCTGCTCGATCACGCGCGGGCCGGCAAATGCCGTCAGGGCATCGGGCTCGGCCAGGATAATGTCGCCCTCCATGGCAAAGCTCGCGGTTACGCCTCCGGTCGTGGGGTCGGTGAGCACCGTGATATACAGGCCGCCCGCCTCGCTGTGGCGCCTAACCGCCGCAGAAATCTTGGCCATCTGCATAAGCGATGTCACGCCCTCTTGCATGCGAGCACCGCCCGAAACGGTAAAGCCGACAACTGGCAATCCCAGCTCGGTCGCACGCTCAAATGCGCGACAGATCTTCTCGCCCACCACGGAGCCCATCGAGCCCATCATAAAGTTAGCGTCCATAAAGAAGAGCGCGGTATCGCAACCGCAGATTTTGCCCCTGCCGCACACAACGGCATCGTGCTCGCCCGAACGCTCGCTCACGCTCTTGAGCTTGTCGGCATAGCCGGGAAACGAAAGGAAGTCCTCCGGCGCCAGACTGGCATCCCATTCCTCAAACGTGCCCTCGTCAATCGTCATGCGCATGCGGTCGCGCCCGCTCACGCGAAAGTGTTTGCCGCAACGAGGGCAGACCTCGAGGTTGTCGTGCAGGCGCGCCTCATCGATCACGCGGCGGCACTCCAGGCACTTGATAAACACGTGGCGCGCGGGAAACTCGGCGCACGACTCGGTCATCGGTCCCTCGAGGACGTTGACCGTCTTCGCTTTTCTATTCATCAGCATAGAGATGCCCCATTAGATCGGTGTGATACATGCCCGACAAGAACTCGTCGTTTGCCAGCACGTCGAGCTGAAGCTCGCTGTTTTCGCTCACGCCCTCAATCACGAGCTCGCCCAGGGCCGAGCGCATCTTGCGAATGGCGCCGTCACGCGTGGGCGCACACACGATGAGCTTGCCGAGCATGGAGTCGTAGTACGGCGGAACTTTCGCACCGGCAAACATGGCGGAATCCCAGCGCACGCGCGGACCACCCGGCACACGCAACGCGGTGACCGTTCCGCATGACGGCAGAAAGTCCGGCGTTTCGGCATTGATGCGGCACTCCATAGCATGGTTGCGGACCGGCATGTCCTCCTGCTCAAAGGGCAGAGGCTGGCCGGCCGCCACGCGCAGCTGCCACTTGACCAAGTCGGTATCGGTCACAAACTCCGTAACCGGATGCTCCACCTGTAAGCGCGTGTTCATTTCCATAAAGTAGAAATTGCCGTCGTCCGAATACAGGAACTCGATGGTACCGGCTCCTTCGTAGCCGACGGCACGAGCCAGGTCACGCGCTGCCTTGTGCATGCGAGCACGAATGTCGTCGTGTCCGTCGAGGCACGGCGCGGGGCTCTCCTCGATTAGCTTTTGGTTGCGCCGCTGCACCGAGCACTCGCGCTCGCCGAGCGAAAACACATGGCCCTGCTTATCGGCCATAATCTGTACCTCAACGTGATGCGCCGGCGCGACGAACTTCTCCATGTAGCACTCGCCGTCGCCAAAAACGGCCTCGCCCTCGGCTCGTGCTTCAATAAAGGCCTTTGCCGCATCTTCCACGCGCTCGACCTTACGAATACCGCGACCGCCGCCGCCCGCACGCGCCTTAATAAGCACGGGGCAGCCAATGCGCTCAGCCTCGGCCGTTGCCTCCTCGGGACTTTTGAGCAAATCGCAGCCCGGCACGATGGGCACGCCCGCCGCGGCAGCCGTTCGACGTGCGGCGTCCTTGTCGCCCATGCTGTCGATCACCTTGGCCGAAGGACCAACAAACGCCAGGCCATACTTGTCGCAGTCGCGCACGAAGCTCGCCTTCTCGGAGAAAAAGCCATAGCCGGGATGAATTGCCTTAGCTCCCGACTTTACGGCACAGGTGAGCACGGCATCGTCGTTGAGGTAGCTCTCGGCAAGACGCGGGCCGCCGATGCAATACGCCTCGTCGGCAAGCTGCACGTGCAGTGCGTCCGCATCGGCCGTGGAATAAACGGCGACGGTCTTGATGCCCATATCGCGGCACGCGCGGATAACACGGACCGCAACCTCGCCGCGGTTGGCGATGAGCACTTTGTCGAACATGAAGCCTTCCTTAACTTTCGTGCATGAGTGCAAAAGACATATCGGCGCGGCAGCAAACCTCACCGTTGACGCTCGCAGTACCCGTCGCAAAGCGGAACGGCCCGCGCGCACGCGTGATGGAGCACACCAGATCCACCGTGTCGCCCGGGCGCACCGGACGCTTAAAGCGCACCTTGTCCAGACTGGTGTAGAACGGCGTCGCGCCGCGCGCCTCCTCATCGCCCATCAGCAGCACGCAGCAGTTCTGGGCGAGCATCTCGCACTGAATCACGCCGGGGACAACCGGGTTTCCCGGAAAATGCCCCTGTAAAAAGTACTCGTCGCCCGTAATCGTTATCTTGCCGTGGGCCTCGTCGCCCACCAGCTCGGCTTCGTCGAGCAAAAGCATCGGCTCACGATGCGGTAACAGCTTCTTGAGCTCTTCTTTGTTCATGGATATCACCTATCCGATCCTCATGAGGCAGCTGCCAAACTCCACGAGGTCGCCGTCGGCCACGCAGATCTCGAGCACCTCGCCGTCTGCCTCGGCCGTCACCTCGTTGAGAACCTTCATGGCCTCGATGATGCAGAGGGTCTCGCCGGCCTTGACCTTGGAGCCCACGTGCACAAACGGTTCGTCGCCCGGCGCCGGGGCAGCATAGAAAACGCCGACCATGGGAGCGGTCACCTCGGTGCCCTTGGGCTCCGGTGCGGCGGCAGGTGTCTGCGCGGCGGGCTCCGGTGCGGCAGGCGCGACTGTGGGAGCTGCAACTGGAGCGGCCATAGCGCTCGGCATGGGCATGGGCACGGCAACCGGCTGTGCGGCGCTCGCGCGCTCGAGTTCGACCGCGGTGCCATCGGGCTCCTCAACGCGCACGCGCGTGAGGCCGCGGTCCTCCATAACATCGGCTATCTCGGCAAGTCTTTTGGAATCCATGCTCTAGCTCCTCGTATATCTACGCAGCGCGATGGCGGCGTTGTGTCCGCCAAAGCCCAGGTTGGTCGAAAGCGCCCAGGTAAGGTCGGCGCGAACCGCGCGATTGGGCGTGTAGTCAAGATCGCAGGCGGGATCGGGCGTGTGGTAGTTAATGGTCGGCGGCACCACGCCCTGCTCGAGCGCCATGGCGCAGGCCATGACCTCGATGGCGCCCGTGGCACCGATCATGTGACCGGTCATCGACTTAGTCGACGAGACGTGCGCGGCGCGCGCCGCGTCCTCGCCGAGCGCACGCTTAATGCCCGCCGTCTCGGACGAATCGTTGAGCTTGGTAGATGTGCCGTGGGCATTGATGTAGAGACCCTCGGAAGGCTTGACGTCGCCCTCGGTCACCGCCAGCGATATCGCGCGGGCAATGCCGGCAGCCTCGGGATCAGGGCTCGTAATGTGATAGGCATCATCGGTGTTGCCGTAGCCCACGACCTCGGCATAAATGTGCGCACCGCGCGCCTGCGCATGTTCCATGCTCTCGAGCACGAGCACGCAGGCGCCCTCGCCCATCACAAAGCCGTCGCGGTCTGCATCGAACGGACGGCAGGCCGTCGCGGGATCGGGGTTGGTGGTCAATGCGCGGCAGGACGTAAAGCCCGCAACGGCATCGGGGATAATGGCCGCCTCGGCGCCGCCCGCGAGGATCGCGTCGGCATAGCCGTGCTTGATGGCGCGGAACGCCTCGCCCACCGCATGGGCCGAGGTTGCGCACGCGGTCACCACGGGCAGGGTCGGGCCCTTTGCCTTGTGGCGGATTGCGATATTGCCTGATGCCATGTTGGGGATCATCATCGCGATCATATAGGGCGATGCGCGGCGGGGCCCACGTTCGGCAATCGTATGGACGTTGTCGACGAGCGTCGTCATACCGCCCACGCCCGAGCCCACGTAGACGCCCAGGCGCTTGCGATCGATGGCGCCTTCGACATCAAAGCCCGCATCGTGCATGGCTTCGTCCGAAGCCGCCATCGCAAACTGAACGCAGGGGTCGAGATGCTTGGCGTCACGCTTGCCAAAGTACTCGTTGCCGTCAAAGCCCTTGACCTCGGCTGCCACCTTGACGGCAAACGCATCGGTATCGAAGTGCGTGATCGGGCCGATGCCGCACGTGCCGGCGCACATGGCCGCCCAGGTGGCAAGCGCGGTGTTGCCGAGCGGCGACACGGCACCGATACCGGTGATTGCTACTCTCTGTTCCATCATGGTCTCCTCATCCAAGCCGTTCTTCGGCCCTGGTTTCTACATCGCCATTCCGCCGTCGACGCGTACGACTTCGCCCGTAATGTAGGCAGCCGCGTCGCTCGCCAAAAAGCGCACCACGCCGGCCACTTCCTCGGGACGCGCCATGCGCCTCAGGGGAATCTGCTCCTCGCACGCTGCACGCACCTTATCCGATAGCTTTGCCGTCATATCGGTCTCGACAAACCCGGGTGCGACCGCGTTCACTCGTACGCCGCGGGGCGCAAGCTCGCGCGCCACCGCCTTGGTCAGGCCGATCACGCCCGCCTTGGAGGCAGCGTAGTTGGCCTGCCCGGCATTGCCCATCAGGCCCACGACCGAGCTCATGTTGACGACGCAGCCGCCGCGCTGACGCATAAAGGTCTTGGTGAGTGCGCGCGTCGTGTTAAACGTTCCTTTAAGATTGACATCGAGCACGCGATCGAAGGCGTCATCGCCCATGCGCATGAGCAGGCTATCGCGGGTGATGCCAGCGTTGTTGACGAGCGCCCAAATGGAGCCAAAGTCGTTGAGGACCGCTTCCACGCACGCGTTGACGGCAGCGGGGTCGGCCACGTCGCATTGATATGCGCGTGCCGCGGCGCCAGCCGCCTTGCAGGCTTCGCACGTCTCGCGCGCCGCATCGACGCTTCCGGCATAGACGACGGCGATATCAAAGCCGTCCTCCGCCAGACCGGCAGCGCAGGCGCGGCCGATACCCCGCGAGCCGCCCGTGACCAGTGCCACGCGACGTGAGTCGTTGCGCTCGAGCGTGCCGTTGTTCAAGTTGCCCATGTCATTCCTTTCGGGTTACAGCCCTGTGGACTATGCGAGCTCGTCGGCAATAGCTGCGACCTGCTCGGCCGTTTCGCACGAATACACGCGAACGTCGCTCAGCGTACGCTTGACCAGGCCCGACAGCGTTTTGCCAGGGCCGACCTCAATAAACGTGTCGATACCCTGATCCTGCAGAGTATGCAGCGTGTCGACCCAGCGCACGGGATGGCTCACCTGGTTGGCCAAGACATCCGATGCTGCTCGCGGGTCCGCCGGATAGGGCGCCGCCGTCATATTTGCCATGACCGGAATTAGCAGCGGAGACGGCGCGTGGCCGGCTTGGATATACGTCGCCAGTCCCTCAGTCGCCTCGGCCATATAGGGGCTATGGAATGCACCCGACACCGCGACCTTCATGGCCCGGCCACCAGCCTCTTTTACCAAGGCGTCGAGCTCCTGCAGCGCCTCGGGCGCTCCGGCAACAACCGTCTGCTGCGGGCTGTTGTAGTTGACCGGCCAGCAATCCTCGCCGGCCTGCGCAGCCAGGTTCTCGACTTGCGCCGCATCAAGCTTGATGACGGCGCGCATACCGCCGGGGTGACGCTCGGCAGCCGCGGCCATCAGCGCCGCGCGCTCGCACACGAGCTCAAAGCCCGCTCGCGTATCGAACGCTCCTGCAAAGGTGAGCGCGGCGACCTCGCCCAGCGAGAATCCCGCACAGGCGGCAGGCGCCACGCCGCGCTCGCGCAGTGCGGCAGCCGCTGCCAGGTCATGAACGAACACGCAAGGCTGCGTATTCTCGGTCTGCGAGAGCTCCTCCTTGGAGGCGCTCCGGCACTGCTCGCTCGTCCCCGGGCGCACCTCATCGGCAATGGCGAACACCTCGGCGGCCGCCGACGATGTCTCGATCAGATCGACGCCCATCGCGGGGTGCTGGGCACCCTGGCCGGCAAACAAAAACGCTACGCCACCCATGCGCACGCACCCTTCAGGACGTGCTCGGCGCCATCGACCAGGTCGTCAACGATTTCGCGTGCGCTCTTGCGCTCGTTGACCATGCCGGCAATCTGTCCACACAAAAACGAACCCTCTTCGTAGTTGCCGTCCTTGGCGGCCTTACGCAGCGCACCGGTTCCCATAGCACCGAGCTCCTCGGCACTCGCACCGGAACCCTCGCTCTTGGCATAGGCGTTGGTGAAGGGGCTCTTGAGGGCGCGCACTGGATGCCCCGTCGAGCGACCGGTCGCACGCGTCGAAGTGTCGTTGGCCTTCAGGACCATCTCTTTGTACTGCTCCGAGACGGTGCACTCATTCGCAACGAGAAAGCGCGTACCCACCTGGACGCCGGCTGCGCCCAGCATAAAGGCAGCCGCCACGCCGCGGCCGTCGGCAATACCGCCGGCGGCCACAACGGGAATGTCGACCGCATCGACGACCTGCGGCACCAGTGCCATCGTCGAGGTCTCGCCAATATGACCGCCCGATTCGGTACCCTCGGCAACAACCGCCGTGGCTCCACGACGTGCCACGAGGCGCGCCAGCGCCACCGAGGCAACGACCGGGATGACCTTGATGCTCGCCTCGTTCCACGCCTTCATGTACTTGGCGGGATTGCCGGCGCCCGTCACGACGACCGGCACTCGCTCGTCAATCACGACCTGTGCAACCTCGTCGGCAAACGGGCTCATGAGCATGACGTTGACGCCAAAGGGCTTATCCGTCTTGGCGCGCAGCTCATGAATCTGGTCGCGAAGCCAGTTGGCGTCGGCGTTCATGGCCGCGATGATGCCTAAGCCACCCGCCTCGGACACTGCGGACGCCAGCGAGGCATCGGCAATCCAGGCCATACCGCCCTGGAACACGGGCTTTTCGATGCCGAGCAGATCGCAGAGAGGAGTCTTGAGCATCTCTACTTCTCCAATGCCGCCTCGACCGTATCGGCGAACTCGCCGACCGTCTTGGGGTTCTCCTCGGTATCGAGCTGGATGCCAAACTCGTCCTCGACGGCAACGAGGATCTCGACGGTGCCCAGGCTGTCGAGACCAATCTCCTCGAGCGTGGACTCGGGCTTCATCTCGACATCGTCAAGACCGGCGGTCTCGCGGATAACGTCGCAAACGCGCTCGAAGGTCTTCTGATCTGCCATGGTAGTTCTCCTTTGGTTGTGCCCTAGGGCGTTTTTATTTCCTATGTGCGACTACTTCCAACGAAGCAGATAGCCACCTATATCCAGACCGGCGCCAAATCCAACCAAGGCGATGGTGTCGCCTGTGTGAAGTGCACCGGCGTTTGCCAGCCGGTCGAGGGCAAGCGGAATGCATGCGCTCGAAATGTTGCCGGTCTCGCGCAGCGTTCGAACCACGCGCTCGTCTGGCACGCCGAGGCGCTTGACCGCCTGACTCAGGATTCGTTCGTTAGCCTGATGGAATACAAAATGGTCGATGTCTTCGACCGAAATGCCCGCATCGCCCGCAAGCTTATGGACCGTGTCGCAGATGGCGTTGACGCCGAACTTGAACACGCGGCGGCCATTCATGGACAGCACGCTCTCGCTATCTGCAGAGGCCTTAAACGGCGAGGTGCCGACCAGACCGGGTACGCGCAACGTCTCGACGTCGGGCGCCGTCGAAAGCTCAACGGCAAGGGGGTTGTCTCCCCCAGCTCCAATCACTGCGGCGCCTGCCCCATCGCCAAAGAGCACGCAGGTGGCGCGGTCGGTCCAGTCGAGCGTGCGCGTCATCTGCTCGGCAGCAACGACAAGCACGCGCTCGGCACGGCCGCGGGCGATATAGCCCTCGGCGACATCGAGCGCAAACACGAAGCCGGCACAAGCCGCCGAGACATCGAAGGCAGGGCACGTCGCGCCCAGACGCTCGGCTACGGCACACGCCTCGGCGGGAACAAGATGGTCACCCGTTGTCGTCGAGCAGACGATCAGATCCAGCTGGCTCGCGTCGATTCCGGACACTTGGAGTGCCCGCTCGCTCGCCGCTACGGCAAGGTCGTCAAGTGACTCGGCGGTGCAGACGTGGCGGCTCTTGATACCTGTGCGAGTAAAAATCCACTCATCCGAGGTATCGAGGAACTCAGATAGCTCGTCATTGGAAACACTGCGCTCAGGAAGCGCCGAGCCTGTTCCAAGAATCGTGAAACCCATCACTAACCTCCTTTGAGTTGTTGACGTGTTTACATCGACCAAGAGAGGATAGCGCATTTTAGTCGTTGTTGACGTGTTAACATTAAATTGTCCAAATGCGACAAAGGCTTCACATTGTGTCTATCTCTCGACACCATTGCGCGATTGCCTTATTAACTTAGGAGGTAGCAGCTGTTATGGATTCTCGTTTAACGATAGTCGACGTAACCGGATCGACCAACGATGACCTGCTCGAAGCAGGAAAACAGGGAGAGCCGCACGGCACGGGACTTGCCGCCCGGACTCAGACGGCAGGACGCGGCCGGCGCGGCCACAAGTGGGATTCAACCGCCGGCAACCTATTGCTTTCGATTGTCCTGCGTCCATGCGTTAATCCTGCAAAGTACTCTGGTCTTGCCGCCATCAGCGGCTTAGCGGTGCTCGAGGCGCTCGAAAAGCAGGGTCTTGCAAACGAGATTGGCCTCAAATGGCCCAACGACCTGGTCGCGCGAGGACGCAAGCTCGGCGGCATTCTGGTCGAGGCCGCACGCGATAACGAAGGCAAACCTTTCGCCGTCTGCGGCATTGGCGTCAACGTAAACTACACGCCCCAAGAGGTGCCCGATGGCGGCCTGGCGGCAATTGGCCTCTCGGATCTCAACGAGAACGTTCCCGCCGTCGACATGCTCCTCGATGAGGTCTATCACGCAGTTATAGACGCTGTAGATGCCTGGGCAGAGCGCCTCAACGCCATGGAAGAAAACGCCGGACCGCTCGCGCCCGTCCACGACGAATATGTCGCACACCTCAATTGGATTGGGGAGCACGTTATCGCCCGCTCCCCCGCTGGAGACGAGCTGGCACGCGGCATATTTAGAACGGTCGACGATTGCGGCCGCGCAAGCATTGAGACCGAGAGCGGCTTGTGCGTCTTCCACTTCGAAGAAGCGTCCTTGCGCCCCCTGAGCGAATAGGGCGCCGCAGCCATCAGCTCGGCAGACGAATTCGCTATCCCAAAATCTAAACTCAAAACAAAAGAGCCCCGCTACCAAGATGGCAGCGGGGCTCTATAAGCTATGAGCGATATCGCTTAGAGCTTGATGTCGATGTCGACGCCAGCGGGGAGGTCGAGACGCATGAGCGAATCAACGGTGCCCGAGGTGGGGTCGAGGATGTCGATGAGACGCTTGTGGGTGCGCATCTCGAACTGCTCACGGGAGTCCTTGTTCACGTGCGGCGAGCGGATAACCGTGTACAGATTGCGCTCGGTGGGCAGGGGGACAGGACCGGAAACGCGAGCGCCGGTCTTCTGAGCGGTCTCAACGATGAGCTTCGCGGACTGATCGACGACCTCGTGATCATAGCCCTTGAGGCGAATGCGGATCTTCTGGGTAGCCAACTTAAACCTCCAAAGAGTGCGAGAAGTGTTCTCGCAGGATTACGTAACAGGGAGCTCGAACTTAGGCGTTCTTGCTCATGACCTCGTCCACGATGGACTTGGGCGCGGGCTCATAAGAGTCGAACTGCATCGTGTAGGATGCACGGCCCTGGGTCTGGGAGCGAAGGTCGGTAGCGTAACCGAACATCTCGCCCAGCGGCACCTTGGCACGGATGAGCTTGCTGTTCTTGCGATCCTCCATGCCCTCGATCTTGCCGCGGCGACCGGAGAGGTTGCCCATAACGTCGCCCATGTACTGCTCGGGGGTCTCGACCTCGACAGCCATGATCGGCTCGAGCAGCTGCGGATCGGACTTCTTGAGGGCGTCCTTGATAGCCATGGAACCGGCGATCTTGAAGGCGGCCTCGGAGGAGTCGACCTCGTGGTAAGAACCGTCGAACAGGGTGACCTTAACGTCGAGGACCGGGAAGCCGGCGATAACACCGGTGTTCAGGGCCTCCTGGATGCCCTTGTCGATGGACGGGATGTACTCCTTGGGCACGACGCCGCCGACGATAGCGTTGACGAACTCGTAGCCGAAGCCCTCCTCCATCTTCTCGAGCTTGATGACGGCGTGGCCGTACTGACCGCGACCGCCGGACTGACGGACGAACTTGCCCTCAGCCTTCTCGACGTCGTGACCAGCGGTCTCGCGGTAGGCAACCTGGGGCTTACCAACGTTAGCGTCAACCTTGAACTCGCGGAGCAGACGGTCGACGATGATCTCGAGGTGCAGCTCGCCCATGCCGGCGATGATGGTCTGGCCGGTCTCGTGGTTGGTGGACACCTGGAAGGTCGGGTCCTCCTCGGCGAGTTTGGTCAGAGCGAGGGACATCTTGTCCTGCTCGGCCTTGGTCTTGGGCTCGATGGCAACGTCGATAACGGGCTTAGCGAACTCGATCTTCTCGAGGACGATCTCCTTGCCCTCTTCGCACAGGGTGTCACCGGTGGTGGAGTTCTTGAAGCCAACGCAAGCGACGATGTCGCCGGCGGCAGCGTCGTCACGGTCGATACGCTCGGCAGCGTTCATCTCGAGGATGCGGCCGAGGCGCTCGCGCTGACCATTGGAAGCGTTGACCACGTAGGAACCGGACTCGGCGCGGCCGGAGTAAACGCGGACATAGGTGAGCTTACCGACGAACGGGTCGGTCATGATCTTGAAGACCAGGCCGGAGAAGGGCTCGTCGAAGGAAGGATGACGCTGGATCTCCTCGCCGGTGTCCGGATCGGTACCGGTGACGGCCTCAACGTCGAGCGGGCTGGGCAGGTAGTCGACGACAGCGTCGAGCAGCTCCTGAACGCCCTTGTTCTTGTAGGCGGAGCCCACGAAGACGAGGTTGAGCTCGTTGGCCAGAACGCCCTTGCGCAGAGCAGCCTTGAGCTCCTCGACGGTGAAGTCCTCCTCCATGAGAATCTTCTCCATGAGCTCGTCGTCAAAGCTGGCAGCAGCGTCGAGGAGCTCCTCGCGCTTGGTGGCAGCGATGTCGGCAAACTCAGCCGGGATCTCGTCCATCGGCTCGGGGTAGGTCATGCCCTTCTCGTCGGCCTTGAAGTCCCATGCAGTCATGGTGACCAGGTCGATGACGCCCCAGAAGTTGTCCTCGGCGCCCATCGGGACCTGAGCGGCCACGGCGTTAGCGTCGAGACGATCCTTCATGGTCTCGATAGCGTTGAAGAAGTCAGCGCCCACGCGGTCATACTTGTTGATGAAGGCGATGCGGGGGACGTTGAAGGTAGAAGCCTGACGCCAAACGGTCTCAGACTGGGGCTGAACGCCGGCAACGGCGTCGAAGACGGCGACAGCGCCATCGAGGACGCGCAGGCAGCGCTCGACCTCTGCGGTGAAGTCAACGTGGCCCGGGGTGTCGATGATCTGGATGCGGTAGTCCTTACCGTCCTTGTTCCAGAAGCACGTGGTAGCAGCGGAGGTAATAGTTACGCCGCGCTCCTGCTCCTGAACCATCCAGTCCATGGTGGCAGCGCCCTCATGGACCTCACCGATCTTGTGGGTCTTACCGGTGTAGTAAAGAATACGCTCGGTCGTGGTGGTCTTACCGGCATCGATGTGGGCCATGATGCCGATGTTACGGGTATCGGAAAGCTTGTACTTAGGCTTAGCCATGTTAGTTCCTTACCTTAACTTACCAACGATAGTGAGAGAACGCGCGGTTGGCCTCGGCCATCTTGAAGACGTCCTCACGCTTCTTGACGGAAGCGCCCAGGCCGTTGGAAGCGTCGAGGATCTCGTTGGCGAGACGCTCGGCCATGGTCTTCTCCTTGCGAGCGCGGGAGAAGTTGACGATCCAGCGGATACCCAGAGCGGTGGAACGACGGGAGTTGACCTCCATCGGGACCTGATAGGTAGCGCCACCGACACGCTTGGGCTTAACCTCGAGCGTGGGCTTGACGTTGTCCATAGCCTTCTTGAAGGTAGCGAGAGCGTCGCCACCCTCGGACTTCTCGGCAACGATCTCGAAAGCGGTGTAAACGATGCGCTCAGCGGTGGCCTTCTTGCCGTCAAGAAGGACCTTGTTGATGAGCTGAGTCACCAGGCGGTTGTTGTAAACGGCGTCAGGCTGAACCTCACGACGATTAGCTGCTGCACGACGCGGCATGTGAAATCTCCTTAAGTGTCTACCGTGCGGCGCTTAGGCGGCACACGGCGAAAGTATCAAAACGTTATCTGGCTTATTTAGCCTTGGGGCGCTTAGCACCGTACTTGGAACGGGCCTGCATACGGTTCTGGACCGGAGCAGCGTCGTAGGCGCCACGGATGACGTGATAACGGACACCAGGGAGGTCACGGACACGACCGCCGCGGACGAGCACGATGGAGTGCTCCTGCAGGTTGTGGCCCTCACCCGGGATGTAAGCAGTAACTTCGATGCCGTTGACGAGGCGAACACGGGCAACCTTACGAAGAGCCGAGTTCGGCTTCTTGGGGCTCGTGGTGAAGACGCGGGTGCACACGCCGCGCTTCTGGGAGTTGTGCTGCAGAGCAGCGTTCTTGGACTTCTTGGGCACGGAACGACGGCCCTGGCGAACCAGCTGGTTAATAGTAGGCAAAGCGTACTCCTTCTCGAATGATTCCAGCTTTCTGTAAAGTGCAACGGCTTGAATCGAGGGGTCAGCATCCCCCTACGAAACACGCAGTTCGATAGGATACGTGGCGTTAGCTGTGCCGTCAACAGACCACGCCGCCGGGCGTATCCCAAAATAGGCACATTTCCGCAAAGCCTACACAAAAGGAATCCCCTCCTGTGCGGGGGGCGGATTCCCGGCCCGGGCGGCCTATCAAGATTTTGCCGCATACTTCCGAAATTCAGACGAATACCGCTCGCTTTAACCGCCCATTTACCGCAAAAGAGGCCGCTTCCCCTAGTAGGAAGCGGCCCCAAATCTTACGAATAGATGATGGTAAAGGGTACTTCTGTTTCGGTCTCTCCTGTTGATGTGTATCTCGTGCCCTCAAGCGTTACTGAGACCACTTGATCGACATTGATCAGTTTTGTCGGCACCCAAATGTTCTCTCCGCTATTGCGTGCCATCGAAACATAGAAATTGTACGCCCCTGCGTCGTCATCTTCGATAATCTGCTCCGATCCATCCTTGTAGCTGACGGTCAGTTTATGATCAACTGCTTCATAGCCCAGATCATCGATGTGCGTCTGGATGGAAAACGGGCTAATCTCGAGAGGCGAGTCATCAGAGCGGAGTTCCTTTGTATCGACGTGCGCTCCGACGTTAAACTCTGGCGTCGATACCTCGATCACCTTCGCATCCTCACCTTTGCCCTCCGTCCAGCTGATATTCCAGGTGACCGCATGTCCCAAATCTCGCTCGCGATTCCACGAGGCAAAGTACATCGTGCCATTAATGACCGTGTCGCTTGATGTGTCCTTATCAATTGTGCAGCGTGTGTCAGCCCATTCCTCGCCGAAGTTCATGCTGGGTGTACCGATGCCTTGTTCTTCTTCACCATAGAGAACAAGTTCGCCTGTCTCTGCTGCCGGCTTGTAGTAGTTAACGCCATTTGGATTGGACAACGTAAACGTCACGGCTCCGCAGCCGTTTTGGTCAATAGCCATCTCATGGATATCAAGCGTATAGCCGTTACCCTCGACGGACAGATTAACCTTCTGGACTGCACCCTCCAGGCTTTGGGGCGCGATGCCATCACCAAACTCTCTGGTGTAGGTATATTTAGTTCCCGATGAGCCTCCGTTGGTCCAGGTAATGGAATCCCCATTGCCGTGGTTTCCCCAGGCTGAGGCAAAATAGCTGGAATTGACAACGGCGTAGGCGACCCCTCCGGTCGCCAACACTCCGGCAAGACATCCGATTACGGCAACATACAGAGGTTTCGCGTGACCCTTTCGACGAAGCGGCTTTCCAGCCGCAGCATCAATAACACGGTCGGCAAGATCGCTATCGGCTTGGATGGACTCGAAGGCCTGCTTGATTTGATTGGATTTCACGGTCGCCCTCCTCTAGGATGAATTTGAGCTTCGATCGACCACGAGCTAAACGCGTTCGAGCGGTCGCGGCTGGCACATGCAGTAACTCGGCAATCTCTGAGGTCGAAAAGCCCAGATAGTAATAGAGCACGATGGGAACACGGAATCGCTCCGGAAGTCGCATAACGTCTGACAGGACCGCCTTGGACTCCTCCTGCGCCGTCGAAAGCGAATCGGCCAGGTTCTCAATATCCTCCACACGCCTCCATGGCTTTCGAAAGAGCGATTTGCATTCATTGATCGTGACCCGGATAAGCCAGCGGCGAAGATGCTCCCGACTTTCAAAGTGTCCATCGCTTTTGAGCAACTTAAGAAAGACGTCTTGTGCAACATCGTCGGCATCGGCGCGATCGCGCAGGTACGTCAATGCGATTCGAAACACGACATCCCGGTGATCTTCGACCGCCTGTCTAAAAGCTTGTTCTTCCATAATCACCTCCCGGTGATGCTGATATTTCTTGCTGAGGCCCTCACCATAGATACGCTCTGGCCGGACGAAATGTTTCAAATTCAAGCAGGAATAACCTACCAAAATAAACCTATCCCCTTTTGGCAGGTTTTCTTCAACAAAAAAGACCCGCTTCCCTGTTGGGAAACGGGTCTTTGGAAGGGCGGTTAACGTACTTGGAAGTTACTCCTCGTCGTTGTCCTTGGCCTCTTCGGCGTCGTCGGTGTCCACGAGCTGGTTGAGCAGCTCGTCGAGGGACGCCATGTCCTCGTTGATGGCACCGTTGGCGGGAGCCTTCTTGTCGTCGATCGGAGCGCCCAGGAGCTCCTCGTCGGCGTCGGCGTGATGCGTCGGCGCGGCAGAGGTGCCCAGCAGGATGTCGTCCGGACCGTCGGGGCTAAAGACCATCTGCAGCAGCTGCGAGAGGTCTTCCTCGTCGGCAACGTCGTCGTTGTTCTCGAGGATGTAGAGCAGGTCGTGGGCCTCGAGGCCGTCACGGAGCTCCTCGATCGCCTTGGCACCGATGCCATCGATGCGCAGCAGATCTTCCTCGGACTTGCCGACCAGGTCGCCGACCGTCTCGATGCCGACCTCGCTGAACTTGTTGGTCCAGCGCTGCGACACGCCCAGGTCGTCGAACAGGTACAGGCGAGCCTTCTCGGCGGAGATGGTGTGGCCGTTGCGGGTGAACGAACCGTCAGCACCACCGAACTCGTCGTAGCCGGCCCAGTCGAGCTGCTGCGGGAGCTGCTCGTCCAGGTCCTTGAGCTCCACAGGAGCCCACTCGGGCAGCGACTTGGCGTTGGGCGAAGCCGGGCCGTCGATGTCCACGTAGCCGTCGGCCGTACGATACGTCAGCTTGGCGTTGGCGTACGGCTTGAGGCCGGTACCGGCCGGGATCTTCTTACCGACGATGACGTTGGACTTAAGGTCGAGCAGGTGGTCGACCTTGCCCTCGATGGCAGCCTCGGTAAGGACGCCGGCGGTACGGATGAACGAAGCGCTCGACAGCCAGGAGTCGATGTTGGACGCGACCTTGAGCGTACCCAGGATGACGGGCTCGGCCACAGGAGCCTGACCGCCCAGACGGGCAACGCGCTCGACCTCGTCGGCGAACTCGTAGCGGTCGACGTACTGACCAAGCAGGTACTTGGAGTCACCGGGGTTGGTGATCTGAACGCGACGCAGCATCTGACGTGCGAGCACCTCGATGTGCTTGTCGTTCAGGTCGACGCCCTGGCTGGTGTAGACGTCCTTGACGCTCTCGACGAAGGTGTGCATCGTCGACTCGATGTCAGTCAGCTTGCGCAGGTTGCGGAAGTTGACGAAGCCCTTGGTGATCTGGTCGCCGGCGCGAACCTCGCAGCCGTCCTCGATCTCGGGCATAAAGCGAACCGAAGCGGGGACGCGACGCTCGTCGAGGACACGGGTGTGGTCCTCGGAGTCGGTGAGCGTCAGCACGTACTCGGACTTCTCGGGCTTAATCGAGAGGTGGCCGGAGTACGGAGCCAGCTCGGCCTCGCGACCCAGAATCTTCTCGTTGACGTTGCCGACGATATCGAACATACGGCTGACCGTAGGCAGACCCTGCGTAATATCGTCGACGCCAGCGACGCCGCCGGAGTGAATGGTACGCATCGTAAGCTGCGTACCGGGCTCGCCGATGGACTGGGCGGCAATAATGCCGACCGCGGTACCGATGGCGACCGGACGACGGGTGGAAAGATCCCAGCCGTAGCACTTCTGGCACACGCCGTACTTGGAGCGGCAAGTGAGCAGCGCGCGGAGCTTGACCTTCTTAAGGCCGGCATCGACCATCTTCTGAATGTCGGCAACCTTCTCGATGTAGCCGTCCCGCTCAAAGAGCACGGTGCCATCGGGAGCCACGACGTCCTCGATGAAGCAACGGCCGACGAGGTCGGTGTTGAGGTCGGTGGTGCCGGGGATGATGAGGTTGTAGGTGACGCCCTCGTGCGTGCCGCAGTCCTCCTCGCGGACGATGACGTCCTGGGCCACGTCGACCAGACGACGGGTCAGGTAACCAGAGTCCGAGGTGTGGGATGCGGTATCGACCAGGCCCTTACGGGCGCCGTAGGTCGAAATGAAGTACTCGAGCGGCAGCAGGCCCTCGCGGAAGTTCGCCTTAATGGGAAGGTCGATCGTCTCGCCGGACATGTCTGCCATCAGGCCACGCATGCCGCCGAGCTGACGCAGCTGGGTCTTAGAACCACGGGCGCCGGAGTCGGCCATCATGTACAGCGGGTTCTCCTCGTCGAACATGTCGAGCATGAGCGCTGCGACCTTGTCGGTACAAGCGGTCCACTCGTTAACGACTTCGATGTGGCGCTCCGTCTCGTTGATGAAGCCCTCCTCGAAGTACTCGTTGATCTGGTCGACGTTGGCCTGGGCGCGGTCGAGCAGCTCCTGCTTCTCGGCAGGGATGAGAGCGTCCCACACCGAGATGGTGAGGCCGGCGCGGGTAGCGTAGTGGAAGCCGGAGTACTTGATGGCGTCGAGGATCGGGCCGACCTTGGCCTCGGGGTAACGATCACAGCAGTCCGCAACCAGCTTGGCCACATCGCCCTTGACCATCTTGTAGTTCATGAACTCGTAGTCTTCGGGCAGGCACTGGCGGTTGAAGATGATGCGGCCGATAGAGGTCTCGAAGCGCGCGGTCTTATTGCCGGTGACATCGTAGTCGACAAACTCGTTCTTGCCGTTCTTGACGCGGAAGATACGGGTGCCGTCCTCATTGATGACGTTGGCATCGGCAGCGGACACGCGGACCTGGATCTTGGCCTGCATGTCGACCTCGGAGCGGCAGTCATAGGCGTGCAGCGCGTCGTCGAAGCTCGAGAACACGTGGTTCTCGCCCGGCAGACCCTCGCGGACCTGGGTCAGGTAGTACACACCGATGATCATGTCCTGCGAAGGGATGTTGACCGGCTTGCCGGATGCCGGCGAGCGCAGGTTGTTCGCAGAGAGCATGAGCACGCGGGCCTCGGCCTGAGCCTGGCTGGACAGCGGCACGTGGACAGACATCTGGTCGCCGTCGAAGTCGGCGTTGAAGGGCGAGCAGACCAGCGGGTGCAGGTGGATAGCCTTGCCCTCGACCAGCACCGGCTCAAAGGCCTGGATGGACAGACGGTGCAGGGTCGGTGCACGGTTGAGCAGCACGACGCGGCCGTCGATGACCTCTTCGAGGATATCCCACACAAAGGTGGCACCGCGGTCGATAGCGCGCTTGGCGCCCTTGATGTTCTCGACCTTGCCGAGCTCGACCAGGCGCTTCATAACGAAGGGCTTGAAGAGCTCCAGCGCCATGGTCTTGGGCAGACCGCACTGGTGCAGCAGCAGCTTGGGGTCGGTAACGATAACCGAACGGCCGGAGTAGTCGACACGCTTACCCAGCAGGTTCTGACGGAAACGACCCTGCTTGCCCTTGAGGGCCTCGGCGAGCGACTTGAGCGGGCGACCGCCACGGCCAGAGACCGGGCGACCACGACGGCCGTTGTCGAACAGGGCGTCCACGGACTCCTGGAGCATGCGCTTCTCGTTGTTCACGATAATCGCAGGGGCGTCCAGGTCGAGCAGGCGCTTGAGTCGGTTGTTACGGTTGATCACGCGACGATACAGGTCGTTGAGGTCGGACGCGGCGAAGCGGCCGCCATCGAGCTGGACCATCGGGCGCAGATCGGGCGGAATGACCGGGATGACGTCCAGGATCATGTTTGCGGGGCTGTTGCCGCCCTTCAGGAAGGCGTCAACGACCTCGAGGCGCTTGACGGCCTTCTCGCGCTTCTGCTTCTGGGAATCCTCGTCGGCGATGATGGCCTTGAGCTTCTCGGCCTCGGAGGGGAGGTCGATAGCAGCGAGCAGGTCGCGGACAGCCTCGGCACCCATACCACCCTTGAAGTACATGGAGTAGTAACGGGTCATCTCACGGAACAGCGGCTCATCGGAGATGAGGTCGCGCTCGGTGAGCTTCATGAAGGCGTTGAAGGCGTCCGTGCGGAGCTGCTTCTCGTCCTTGCACTCTTCCTCGATGTCGACGATGCCAGAGGCGATCTCCTCGGGGGTCAGCGGCTCCTCGTCGGAGAACTCGTCAAAGTTCTCGGGGTCGCCCTGCTCCTTGAGGGACTCGATCTGACGGGCGCACTCGGCATCGATCTCTTCCAGATCGGCGGCGAGCTCCTCGCGCAGGTCGTCGGCGTCGGCCTCGCGGGCCTCATAGTCAACCTCGGTGATGATGTAGCTGGCAAAGTACAGAACCTTCTCGAGGTCCTTGGACTTGATGTCGAGCATACGGCTCATCGGGAAGCTCGTGGGGCTCTTGAAGTACCAGATGTGGGACACGGGAGCGGCGAGCTCGATATGGCCCATGCGGTCGCGACGCACCTTGGCCGAGGTAACCTCGACGCCGCAGCGCTCGCAGACGATACCCTTAAAGCGGATGCCCTTGTACTTGCCGCAGGAGCACTCCCAGTCCTTGGCGGGACCGAAGATCTTCTCGCAGAACAGGCCGTCCTTCTCGGGCTTGAGGGTACGGTAATTGATGGTCTCCGGCTTCTTGACCTCACCGTGCGACCAGGAACGGATCTGGTCGGCGGAGGCAAGGGAGATCTTTACCGAGTCAAAATCAGTAGCTTCGAAATCTGCCACAGTCAACTACTCCTTATCAGTGGTCGTGGCGGCGACAGCCTCGGGTGCCTCGACGGTCTCGGCATCCTCGGCCTCGACGTCGGCGTCAACGCCGGCGAGCGCAGCCAGGTCGTCGAGAGCAGAGGTCTCCTCGGCGGTCACAGGGGCGGAGGCGTCCTCGTCAGCATCGTGCATGGGCTCGATGTCCAGCGCGAGGGAACGGATCTCCTTGACGAGAACCTTGAAGGACTCGGGGATACCCGGAACAGGAACGTTCTCGCCCTTGACGATGGACTCGTAGGTCTTGACGCGGCCCACGGTATCGTCGGACTTGACGGTCAGAATCTCCTGCAGGACGTTGGAAGCACCGTATGCGTACAGTGCCCAAACTTCCATCTCGCCGAAGCGCTGGCCGCCGAACTGGGCCTTGCCGCCCAGAGGCTGCTGGGTAACCAAGCTGTAAGGGCCGGTCGAACGGGCGTGGATCTTGTCGTCGACCATGTGGCCGAGCTTGAGGATGTAGGACGTACCCACGGTAATGGGCTCGCGGAACTCCTCGCCGGTGCGGCCGTCGAACAGGCGGGTCTTGCCGCGCTCGTCAAGCTGGGTGACGAACTCGGGACGCATGTGATCGCCAAAGGCAGCGGTGGCCTTGTTGAGCATGTTCTTGTTGGCACGACGAATGACCTCGGCGATCTCGTCCTCCTTGGCGCCGTCGAAGACGGGCGTCGCGGTGAAGAACGGACCGGGGACGTACTTGTCGGAGTCGGCCTTCTCGGTATCCCAACCGCAGGCAGCGGCCCAGCCAAGGTGGCACTCGAGCAGCTGGCCGACGTTCATACGCGAGGGAACGCCCAGCGGGTTGAGGATAACGTCGATCGGGGTACCGTCAGCCATGTAGGGCATGTCCTCGACCGGCAGAACGTTACAGATAACACCCTTGTTGCCGTGGCGGCCGGCGATCTTATCGCCCTGCTGGATCTTACGACGCTGGGCGACGTAGACGCGCACCTGCTCGTTGACGCCGGGGGCCAGATCGTCGCCGTTCTCGCGGCTAAAGCGAACGACGTCGATGACGCGACCGTAAGCGCCGTGAGGCATCTTAAGGGAGGTGTCGCGGACGTCGTGGGCCTTGGCACCGAAGATGGCGCGCAGCAGGCGCTCCTCGGCGGTCAGAGCGCTCTCGCCCTTAGGCGTGACCTTGCCGACCAGGATGTCGCCAGGGCCGACCTCGGCGCCGATGCGGATAATGCCGTCCTCGTCGAGGTTGGCAAGCATATCCTCAGAGAGGTTCGGGATCTCGCGGGTGATCTCCTCGGGGCCGAGCTTGGTGTCGCGGGCATCGATCTCGTGACGGGTGATGTTGATGGTCGTCAGCAGGTCCTCGGCCACCAGACGCTCGGACACGACGATACCGTCCTCGTAGTTGAAGCCTTCCCACGGCATGTATGCCACGGTGAGGTTCTGACCCAGTGCGAGCTCGCCATGATCGGTCGAAGGACCGTCAGCCAGGGGCTCGCCCTGCTCAACGGTGTCACCGACGCGCACGAGCGGACGGTGGTTGATGCAGGTGGACTGGTTGGAGCGCTGGTACTTGGCCAGGTGATACTCGTCCATGCCGCCGGCATGCTTGACGATGATCTTGGCAGCGTCGGCAAAGATGACCTCGCCGGCGTTCTTGGCCAGGGTGACCTCGCCGGAGTCCAGAGCGGCGCGACGCTCCATGCCGGTACCGACATAGGGAGCGGCAGGGTGAACCAGCGGCACGGCCTGGCGCTGCATGTTAGCGCCCATCAGCGTACGCTTGGCGTCGTCGTGCTCGAGGAACGGGATCAGCGTGGCTGCGACGGAGAGCATCTGACGCGGCGAGACGTCCATGTAGTCGACGTCCTCGACAGGCACGTCGGCGGGAGCGCCGAAGGAGCCGTCGAAGTCGCGGGTACGGGCGATCACGGTGTGCGGGCGGACAAGCTTGCCCTCGGCATCGGTCGTGATGAACTCGTTGGTCTTGGGATCGAGCGGCGTGTTGGCCGGCGCGATGACGTGCTTCTCTTCCTCGTCAGCGGTCATCCAGTCGATCTGGTCGGTGGCAACGCCGTTCTCGACGCGACGGAACGGAGCCTCGATGAAGCCGTACTCGTTGACGCGGGCGTAGAGAGCGAGCGAGCCGATCAGGCCGATGTTGGGGCCTTCGGGGGTCTCGATCGGGCACATGCGGCTGTAGTGCGAGTTGTGAACGTCGCGGACGGCCGTCGGCACGTTGGTGCGGCGGCTGGAGCCGGACTTGTGGCCGGCAAGACCGCCAGGGCCGAGTGCGGACAGACGGCGCTTGTGGGTCAGACCGGTCAGGGGGTTCGCCTGGTCCATGAACTGCGAGAGCTGCGAGGAACCGAAGAACTCCTTGATGGAGGCCACGATCGGACGGATGTTGATGAGCGACTGCGGGGTAATCTCGTCGATGTCCTGGGAGCTCATGCGCTCACGGACGACGCGCTCCATACGGCTCATGCCGATACGGAACTGGTTGGCGACGAGCTCGCCGACGGTGCGGATGCGGCGGTTGCCAAAGTGGTCGATGTCGTCGACCTTGAAGCCCTGCTCGCCGGCAGCGAGGGACAGCAGGTAGCGCAGCGTCGCGACGATATCCTCGTCGGTGAGCACCGTGACCTCTTCCTCGGTGGTGAGGTTGAGCTTCTTGTTGACCTTGTAACGACCGACGCGGGCCAGATCGTAGCGCTGCGGGTTAAAGAGCAGGCCCTCGAGCAGGCTGCGGGAAGCGTCCACGGTGGGAGGCTCGCCCGGGCGCAGGCGACGGTAGATCTCGATAAGGGCATCCTCGCGGGTGAGGGCGGTGTCGCGCTCCAGGGTGCGCTTGATCACATCGGAGTTGCCGAGCAGCTCGATGATGTCGTCGTTGGTGACGGCGATGCCAAGGGCGCGCAGGAACATCGTGGCGCTCTGCTTACGCTTACGGTCGATGGAGACCATGAGCTGATCGCGCTTGTCGACCTCAAACTCGAGCCAGGCACCGCGGGACGGGATGATCTGGGCCTTGTAGATCTGCTTGCCCGAATCCATCTCGGAGCTGTAGTACACACCCGGGGAACGGACGAGCTGCGAAACGACGATACGCTCGGTACCGTTGATGATGAAGGTGCCCTGATCGGTCATCATGGGGAAGTCGCCCATAAAGACGAGCTGCTCCTTGATCTCGCCGGTCTCCTTGTTGGTGAGACGGACGTCGGTCAGAAGCGGAGCCTGATAGGTCATATCCTTCTCGCGGCACTCCTCGACGGTGTGCGCGGGGTCGCCGAACTGATGCTCGCCGAAGGTAACCTCGAGAACATGGTTCTGACTCTGGATGGGGCTGGATTCCTTGAACGCCTCACGAAGGCCCTCGTCCTTAAAACGCTCAAAGGATTCCCTTTGAACAGAGATAAGGTTGGGGAGCTCCATGGCCTCCGGGATTTTCCCGAAGCTGACGCGCTTGCGCTCAGTGGCAGTGTATGCGTAGGTCACCAGGTTTTTCCTCCTTCACGGAAATGCTCGGTGGGTTGGCGAGGCATAGCTTCGCCAGTTATCGCAACCTAATAGTTTATCAGGTACCGACCGTTGGGCAAGAAAAGCCTTGACGCGATTGAGTTTTTGGAGTAGCAAAGTTTTTCGGCAGAAAACACGCAGGTAGATGTATGTGTATCGAACATCTGTTCATATATTTTCTGTGAACAGAGAGCCAGCAATCGCAGCTCTTATAAAAAACGGGTGCAGACCGAAGTCCGCACCCGTAAATGTCGATGCCCGAAGGCTTATTTGCGCATCAAGCCGCCGCGCTCGTCGATGGCGTCCCAGAAGGCGCTGGCAAAGCGAGGATCGCTTGCGGCCATGAGGGCGTTGGTGGCCATCCAGCCAGACGGGGTGCCGGTGTCGTAGCCCGAGAGCGGGTCGATGACGACAGCGTACATGGCCTCGCGATCGAGCGAGCGGGCCATGGCGTCGGTGAGCTGGATCTCGCCGCCCTTGCCGGCCTGCTGATCGGCGAGCAGGTCCATGACCAGCGGGCTCAGCAGATAACGGCCGACAATGTACAGGTTGGACGGAGCCGCCTCGGGAGCGGGCTTCTCGACCAGACCGCCGATGCGCCAGACAGCGCCCGGCTCTGCATCGGCAACGTCCTCGGCGCCCTCGAGCGAACCGACGCGCTCGCCGGCGATAACGCCGTAGCGGCTGACTTCCTCGGGCGAGCAAGCAGCGACGGCGATAACCGAAGCTCCACCGTGCTCCTTGGAAACGGCGAGCATCTTGTCGCAGATGTCGCGATTAGGCACAACGTAGTCGCCCAGAAGAACCAGGAAGTTCTCCCCTGCCACGGCGTCGGCAGCAGAGCGGATAGCATGGCCGAGGCCCTTGGGCTCGTACTGATAACGGAAGTCGACCGGCATACCGCCCGCATGGGCGACGGCGTCGGCGTAGGCGTCCTTACCGCGCTCGCGCAGCAGATTCTCGAGCGAGCGATCGGGCTGGAAGTAGCTCAGCAGCTCGGGCTTACCGGGAGAGGTAACGATGATGGCGTCATCGACCTCCTCGGGGTCGAGCGCCTCCTCGACGACATACTGAATGACCGGCTTGTCGAGCACCGGCAGCATCTCTTTGGGCGTGCACTTGGTGCCAGGCAGAAAACGCGTGCCAAGACCGGCGGCGGGGATGATTGCCTTCATGTTATTCAAGGATCCTTTCGCAGGCGCAGAATGCGCCCTGTGCGTGCGGCACGGCGGCCGCAGACCAAATTGCGATACCGAAGTATCTTACCGCCGGAGACATACGTCGCCGTAAGGCAAACGCAATTCTTCAGCAGGTCAACGCAAATTATTGCTCGAATGGTGCAATTTTACGCCCCAGCGGTAACGGGAATGGCACGGCGAAGACAACGATGCTCTGCGTGCCGAGCAATGGGAATGAGGAGCCAAAAACAAAAAAGACGGGGCTCGCATAGCGAGCCCCGTCTGTAAAGAAATCTGGCGAGAAAGCCTGATTACTTGAGGGTGACAGCAGCGCCAGCAGCCTCGAGCTTCTCCTTGGCAGCCTCGGCGTCCTCCTTCTTGGCACCCTCGAGAACAGCCTTGGGAGCGCCCTCGACGACCTCCTTGGCCTCCTTCAGGCCAAGGTTGGTGAGCTCACGGACGGCCTTGATGACCTGGATCTTGTTGTCGCCGAAGCCCTCGAGCACGACGTCAAACTCGGTCTTCTCCTCGGCCTCAGCAGCGCCAGCAGCGGGAGCGGCGACAACGGCAGCAGGAGCAGCGGCGGAAACGCCGAAGGTGTCCTCGATAGCCTTAACGAGCTCGGAAGCCTCGAGAAGGGTCATTTCCTTAAGAGCATCGATGATCTCATCGGTGGTAAGCTTAGCCATTTCTAAGTCCTTTCGGTTTCCGTGCGGATGCACGGAGATCAGTTAAAACACGGCGCGAATGCGCCAGGGGTGCGGCGTTGCCGCCGCGGGTGAAAACAGCGACTAGGCTGCCTTCTGCTCGGAGACCTGCTGGATCGAACGAGCGAGACCAGAGGAAACGCCGTTGACGCAGACAGCGATGTCGCGAGCGAAACCGGAGATGAGACCGGCAATCTGGCCGAGAAGCTGATCCTTGGTGGGCAGCTCGGCGATAGCCTTAACATCATCAGCGGAAACGGCCTTGCCGTCGGAGATACCGCCCTTGATCTCAAGGACGCCCTTGGACTGAGCAGAGAAGTCCTTAAGGGCCTTAGCGGCCTCGACCGGCTCGGACTCGTAGAACACATAAGCGACGGGGCCGGCGAGGATCTCGTCGAGCTCGGGCTGCTCCTGGTTCTTGAGAGCGATCTTGACCAGGTTGTTCTTGTAGACCTTCATCTCGGCGCCGCACTCGCGAAGCTGATGACGCAGCTCCTGAGCCTGCTTAACCGTCAGACCGTTGTAGTTGACGACGAACAGACCGGCGTTCTCGGCGATACGGGACTCGATCTCTGCAACCTTGTCGATTTTGTACTGCTGGGGCATGAATTACACCTCCTCGAATTCTTTCCGGGCACGGTCCGCCACAAGGACGTGACGGGGGCATGTCCAAAAAGAAAGCCCCCGCGCTGCATGAGCGACGGGGGCGAGAAGACATATCTACTCGACCACCTCGGCTGGCGGGAAGTCCCATTAAGCTCGCGGGCGATGCCCGTTTGCACCGGCTGTCTCTGGCAGCGGATTCGTGCGTGAACCGAAAGTATTATGGCGGGGACCCCGACGTCGGTCAACGGCAACCCTGGCTGCACACAATTCCACCATCTCGGTCGCGCCGCCAAAGGCCAGGCGCAAGCTTTTCGCTCGGTCAGGTCCTGGGCTCGCACGAAGAGCACATTTAGTGCTCTTCGGCTCGTGCGGAATCTACGAAAAGCTTGCGCCTGGCCTTTGGCGGCGCGACCTGTGTTGACTTTGGGGCAGCCAGGGTTGCCGTTGGCCGGCGCGCCCCACGCATAACCCTTATGTCGGTGGGCTGATGTGTTGCGTCCCTGAGGACTACAAGGTCGAAATGAAGGTGGACAGGCGGTGGAGGCCTTCGTCCAGGTTTTCGTCGGAGACGCAATAGCTTAGGCGGATGTGGCCTTCGGTTCCGAAGCAGTTTCCGGGGACTAGGGCTACGTTTGCCTCTTTGATAGCTTTGATGCAGAAGTCTTCGCTGGTTAGGCCGAACTTTTTGATGCTCGGGAAAGTGTAGAAGGCTCCTGCGGGCTCTACTACGTCGAGGCCCATGGCGTCTAAGGCTGCGAGTACGCGTTCGCGGCGGGCTCGGTAGACTTTGAGCATGGGGGTTGGGTCGACGGTCAGGGCTCGGGCTGCGGCGTCCATCTCAAAGGAGACGGCGCTCGATACTAGGTATTGGTGAGCCTTGGCGATCTCGGCGATGACGGGTGCCGCTGCTGCGAGCCAGCCCAGGCGCCAGCCGGTCATAGCCCAGGGCTTGGAGAAGCTCTCGATGACGACCGTCTGCTCACGCAGCTCCGGGTGACGCTGGGCAAAGCGCTCGTAGCCATCCACATAAACCAGGCGGTTATATACGTCGTCGCAGACCACGTAGACGCCCGCCTCCTCCGCCACGTGCGCCACGGCGTCGAGCGAAGCCGCGTTGAGGATACAGCCCGTAGGATTGTTGGGCGAGCAGATGACGATGGCCTTGGTCGCCGGCGTCACGCAAGCACGAAGCGCATCCTCGTCAATCTGAAATTGCGCAGGCTCCGTATCCAAAAAGACCGCCTTGGCGTGGTTGGCCACGACGATGCTTTCGTACAGGCCAAAGGCCGGCGTGGGGATAATGACCTCGTCGCCGGGGTTGAGCATAGCCATGAATGTTGCCGACAGTGCCTCGGTCGCGCCGTCGGTCAGGATGACCTCATCGGCGGAAAACGTAAGGCCCGCGTCCCCCATGTAAGCAGACAACGCCTCACGCAGGGCGGGGCGACCGTTGTTGGGCGGATAGTGCGTATCGCCGCGGCCCAGCGCGGCGGTCACCTCGGCGCTAATCACATCGGGCGTGGGAAAATCGGGCTCGCCAAGCGCAAGCGCGATACACCCGGGGTGCTGGGCGGCGAGCGCGTTGATCCGGCGGATACCGGAGGGCTTGAGCGTGGCAAGCGAGGTATTCATGAGCAGTCGCATGGCGTTCCTTTCGTAAGGGTTGCACTAGGATAGCGCGGCGGGGCGCCGCCAGACGGTGTAACCTAAACGGAAACGAGCCGGAAAGGAGATGGCATGGAGACAATCACGCGTGGCGACGTACCAAAAACACTGCACACCATTGCGTATATCAGTATTCCCGATAGCGCCGATCTTGGTTTTTTGCTCTGGGACCTGCAGGATGCCATCGCCGCCTATGCCCGGTTTTCCGGCACCGTACTCCCCCGCCCGGTCGACTTGAAGGCAAATGACGCCGGCAGCGTTGCCGATGGCATCGTGCTAGCCATTGAAGATGTGGCTGACGATGAGACGTTGACAGCCATCGAGCAGGCGCTTGAGCGCTTTGGCAGTACGGGAACGCATGTCTATGCCGTGATTCGAGCCGCACAACAGGACGCTGAGCAGGCGCGTGGGACCGCCGTTCGCTTGCACAAGGCATGTGAGCGCCATGACCAATTGTGGTGTGGCGGCGTTGCCATCTGCGCCGGCAGCGGCATCGCAGCGCTTCGCCATTCCCCACGCATGGGCCTCTTGCGCCGACCATTTTCGGAAGCGATGGATAAGCTTGTGGGCGCTGTGCGCATGGGCTGCTCCGTCGAGCATGCACAGCGACTTGGCGGCGGCAATGCCGCCAACGTCGACGCCGACGGCATGGTTTGCGCCGAGCCAGCCGTGCCCGCGCCGGTCTGGCGAGGCGTTCTGAAACACCTCGGCGCCCACACTCAAACAAAAATCTAAATTAAATAACAGCCCAGTCGACGGCTTCGTGCCAACGCTCGACAAGCCGCTCCAAACGCCACGCCGCGTTGGCAGGACTCGTCGACGGCAGCACGATGGCGGGTAGCCCCGTCCGCTCTTGTAGATAGCGTTTGTAGAGTCGCCCTGCCGTACCGCCGTTACAGACAACGACCTCGATCGGCGCGGCATCGGTAATGCGCTCGATATGTGCCGGCACAACGTTACGAATGCTCGCGTCGCTCGAGCCCTTAATGTCGCAGCTCTCGATCACATCCCACAGGGCCACGCCGCCGTTCAGCAGCATGGCCCGCTTGGCGGCAATGGAGGCATCGAGCGTCGCGGGCTCACCGTTTGCCAAAGGATCGCCCTCGTTGGACGGCACGTATACACCGAGGCACGCGGCCATCACACGCCAAAAGCGATTCTGAGGGTTGCCGTAATAAAAGGCATTGGCGCGCGAAAGCACCGAGGGAAACGACCCGAGCACCAAAACGCGCGAGTGCTGGTCGAACACGGGCTCAAACCCATGCTCAATATGTTGATAGCCCTCGTCAGACGCGGCCATGGGCTAGGCCCTCAACAGATAGCGCACCTCGTAGGGTGCAAGTTCAAGGGTGCCCGTCAGCTCGACCGTGGGCGCATCGTCGGCAAGCAGGTCGACGAAGGAGCCGTTGAGTTCTCCGGCGCCAAAGGTGTAAGGCTCACCCACGGCATTCACCGCCACGAGCACCGTCGCGCCGTCACAGGCGCGCTCGAACAGCAGCTGCTTATTCTGGATCACCACGTTGCGGTACGCGCCGTAGTTGAGAGCGCGTGCCGCCGCATCGTCGGCCGAGCGAAGGTGTGCGAGTTGCGTGATGAACGCCGTCAGCTCGTTGGGCGCAGGCTCATCGAGCGCAGGGCGCAGCGCCCAGTCGCCATCGGGGTCGCCCTTTTCGCCAGCGATTCCCCACTCGCTGCCATAGTAGACGCACGGGATGCCCGGCATGCCAAAGAGCATGCCATAGGCGAGACGCAGGCACGACTTGTCGGTGAGGATGCTCGCCAGGCGCGGCACATCGTGGTTGTCGACAAACGACAGCAGATGTTTGCCGCGGTAGATGCACCACGGATCGCCGCCAAACTGGCGGTGCAGCGAATGGGCGATCTCGAACATGTTGACCGAGTTAAAGCTGGAGTACAGGCCCTTGTAGCACTCGTAGTTGGTGCAGGAGTCGAGCATCTCGTCGTTGACGATCTGGTTGTAGTCGCCGTGGAGCGTCTCGCCGATGAGCACAAAGCCGGGCTTGAGCTCACGGGCAAAGCCATGCAAACGACGCATGAAATCGCGGTCGAGCATATAGGCGACGTCCAGGCGCAGGCCGTCGACGCCAAAGACCTCGGCCCAACGGTGCACAGACTCGAGCAGGTAATCGACCACGGCGGGATTTTGCAGGTTGAGCTTCACAAGCTCAAAATGGCCTTCCCAGCCCTCGTACCAAAAGCCGTCGCCGTAGCACGAGTCACCGTCAAAGCTGATGTGGAACCAGTCCTTGTACGGCGAGTCCCACTTGCGCTCCTGCACGTCGCGGAAGGCCCAAAAGCCACGGCCGACATGGTTGAAGACGGCGTCGAGCACCACGCGGATGCCGTGGGCATGCAGTGTCTCGCACACGGCGGCAAAGTCGGCATCCCCGCCCAGGCGACGGTCGAGATGGCGCAGGCTGCGCGTGTCGTAGCCATGACTATCGGACTCGAGCGGCGGGTTGATGAGCACAGCGCCAATACCGAGTTTTTGCAGGTAGTCGGCCCATTGGGCGATTTTCATGATAGGAGCATCGGGGTTGGGCACGGCGTTAGCAGCCTGGGCGAACTCATCCTCGGCAACGGGCGCGGCGTTTTCGCGCGGAGCTCCGCAAAAGCCCAGCGGATAGATCTGATAGAACGTCGTCTCGTATGCCCACATAACAGCCTCCCGGTAAGCTCAACACAACGATATCCATTGTATGCCCAGCTTGTATCCTCTCCCCCAAAATAAGTTGCGGTGGAATAGTTCCTGTTTGGGCCTTCAGAGGCCTTAAACAGGAACTATTCCACCGCAACTGATGGGGGGACGTGGTTAGGCGACAGGCTTTGCGCGACGAATGGCCGGGAACATCACCGTGATAGCGAGGATGACGCCCACGGCAGCGATCGCACCGCCCGCGTAGCCGATCAAGGCGATACCGGGGCCCGAAACCACGGCTCCGCCGATCGCGGTACCCGTGCCAATGCCCAGATTGAACAGGCCCGAGAAGATCGACATGGCGACGGCCGACGAGTCCGCCGGCGTGTACTTGATGAGCTCGGCCTGAAACGCCACGTTAAAGGCCGTGGCGCAGCAACCCCACAGTGCGCAAACAGCGAGAACCGCAGCGAGCGACGATGCGGCCGGACCCATGAGCAGCAGGGCCGCTGGCACGCCGGAAAGCGTGATAGCCAAGAACGAGAAGCGGTGCCCGTCGAACAGGCGGCCGAACAGCCAGCTTCCGAGCAGACCAGAGCAGCCGAACGCCGTCAGCGTCATAGTGATAGCGCTTGCGTCGACATGCGCGACCTGAGCCAGGAAAGGCTCGATATAGCTATAGCTCGCGTAATAGCCAGTTGCCATGAACACCGTGACCACATAGAGCGCGATGAGGAACGGGTTCTTGAGCAGCTCGGGCAGCTGCTTGAGCGTAAAACGCTCGCCCGCTGGCATGGCAGGGAACACCGTGGCCTGATAGACGACCGCGACAGCAGACAGCGCTCCGACCACAGCAAACGTCATGCGCCAGCCCACGGCCAGGCCAATGGCGCGGCCGAGCGGCAGGCCGAAGATCTGTGCGATGGAAGAGCCCGTGGCGATCATGCTGATGGCGAGCGCCCCATGGCGCGTGTCAACCAGGCGCGACGCCATGATCGAGGCGACCGACCAGAACACGGCATGCGCGCAGGCGACCACCAGGCGCGCGCAGACTAAGATGGGATAGCTCGGCGCCAAGGCGGACAGGAACTGGCCCAGCGAGAACACGGCGAGCACGCCGATCAGCATCCGCTTGAACTCAAAGCGCGAAGCAAACACCATGAGCGGCAACGACAGCAGCATGACGCCCCAGGCATAGACCGAGATCATGATGCCAGCTTGGGCCTCGGTGAGCGAAAACGATGCGGCGATGTCGGTCAGCAGGCCGATGGGCATGAACTCCGACGTGTTGAACACGAACGCGCAGCAGGTGAGCCCGATGAGCGGGAGCCACTGCTTGAGCGTGATACCGTCTTGCCTTGCCTGACTCATATATAACGTCTCCAATCATTTTGAGCGGAGGCGATTATATAGCAACGGCCCCGCATCCGTCAGTACAGATGCAGGGACGCAATCAACTCAATACACAGAGGTTGCGCCGTCAATTAATAGCTAAGCCAACCCCAGCAATATGCCCGCCGAATGCACGACAAACGCCACGATCCAGGCGACCGTCACCTGAAACGCGAATACAGCCACGGCATAGCGCGCGCCCAACTCGCTCTTAACGGCGCCGATGGCTGCCACACAGGGCGGGTACAGCAGCGTAAAGACCAAAAACACGTAGGCGGTAAACGGCGAGAACATGGTCGACAGTGCCGCGGGCGAGGTCGCGCCCAAAAGCACCGTGAGGGTCGAGATGACACTCTCCTTGGCAATGAGTCCGGTGACGAGTGCCGTCGAGGCGCGCCAATCGCCAAATCCGAGCGGCGCCAGCGCCGGTGCGATAACGCTACCCAGACCGGCAAGCAGGCTCTGCGACTGGTCGGCAACCACGTTAAAGCGGATGTCGAACGTCTGCAGGAACCAGATGACCACCGTAGCGGCAAAGATAATAGTAAAGGCCTTGGTGATGAAGTCCTTGGCCTTATCCCATGCCAGCATCACCGTCGTCTTGACGCTCGGCAGGCGGTAATTGGGAAGCTCCATGATAAACGGCACCGGGTCGCCCTTAAATGCCGTGCGGTTGAGCACCAAAGCCGCGATGCAGCCGACCACGATACCGATCAGATAGAGCGAGACCATGGCGGGAACCGTCGCCTGCGGGAAAAACGCCCCGCACAGCAGACCGTAGACCGGCAACTTGGCCGAACAGCTCATGAACGGTGTGAGCATGACCGTCATCTTGCGGTCGTGCTCGGATGGGAGCGTACGGGTCGACATGATAGCCGGCACGGTGCAGCCAAAACCGACGAGCATGGGCACGAAGCTGCGGCCCGACAGGCCAAAGCGACGCAACACCTTATCCATGACAAAGGCTACGCGTGCCATGTAGCCGGAGTCTTCCAGAATGGAAAGGAACAAGAAGAGCACGACGATAATCGGCAGGAAGGTCAGCACACTGCCCACGCCCGTAAGCACGCCGTCGACAGCCAGCGAGCGCACCACGTCGTTGGTGCCGAACGCCTTGAGGCCTGCATCGGCCGAAGCGATGATGGCAGCGATGCCGTCCTCCATAAGTCCCTGCAACGCCGCGCCGATCACGCCAAACGTCAGCCAAAAGACGAGGCCCATGATCACCAGAAACGCCGGAATGGCTGTGTAACGACCTGTCAGGATGCGGTCAATCTTGACGGAGCGCACGTGCTCGCGGCTTTCGTGCGGCTTGACGACGCAACGCCCGCACACGTCGCCGATAAAGCTAAAACGCATATCGGCCAACGCAGATAGGCGGTCGGTGCCGGCCTCGCCCTCCATCTGGGTAATGATGTGCTCGATAGCGTCGAGCTCATTGCGATCCAGGTGAAGCGCCTCGGTTACCAGCTCATCGCCCTCGACCAGCTTGGTCGCCGCAAAGCGCACCGGGATGTGCGCCGTCACGGCATGGTCCTCGATCAGGTTAGCAATACCGTGGATGCAGCGATGCAGTGCACCACCGTCCGGACCGTCGGGCGCGCAAAAGTCCAGGCGACCAGGACGCTCGCGGAACCGTGCCACGTGCAGGGCGTGGTCCACCAGCTCGCCGATGCCCTCGTTGCGGGCAGCGCTAATGGGGACAACAGGCACGCCCATCAGGCTCTCGAGCAAGTTGACGTCTACGGCGCCGCCGTTGGCGGTCACCTCGTCCATCATGTTAAGCGCGATGACCATAGGACGGTCAAGCTCCATGAGCTGCAGTGTCAGGTACAGGTTACGCTCAATGTTGGTGGCGTCAATGATGTCGATGATGGCGTCCGGGCGCTCGTCGAGGATGAACTGACGACTCACGACCTCTTCGCCTGTGTACGGCGACAGGGAGTAAATGCCAGGCAGGTCGGTAACGCTCGCCTCGGGATGGTTACGGATGGTGCCATCTTTGCGGTCGACCGTCACGCCGGGAAAGTTACCGACGTGCTGGTTGGAGCCCGTCAGCTGGTTGAATAACGTGGTCTTGCCGCAGTTTTGGTTGCCGGCGAGGGCAAAGTGCAGCGACGCGCCCTCGGGCACGGCCGTCTTTGCCGCACGGGGCGAATACGTTCCCTCGCCCAGGGCCGGGTGCTCCGTCGTGCCGATTGCGGCGTTAGCGCGCGGACCCGTATCGGTGTCGTGAATACCCACGAGCTCGATGCGAGCGGCATCGTCCTTGCGCAGTGTCAACTCGTAGCCACGCAGGCGGATCTCGAGCGGATCGCCCATGGGGGCGTACTTCATCATGGTGACTTCGGTGCCCGGCGTTAGACCCATGTCCAAAATATGCTGTCGGAGTGCCTGATCGTCCGATGCCACCGATGCGACAACGGCGTCCTTTCCAATCTCGAGTGTATCGAGCTTCACGTCCGTGTTCCTCCCCCGGCGCCCACAGGGCGTTGTATTTACGTTAGCCATGGCTAACCGTTTGCCATGGCTAACCAATTTTAACCATGCATGATAGCGCTAACATGCAACGATGTTCAATCGACAGATCGGTGCAAGGGGGATTCTGGGCCATTGCTTCCCAGACGGGCCTGCTGCGGAAACCGAATCCCACTCCGGAGCACCTAAACGGGATGGGCTTTCCGGTTGAGGCATCTAGCGGAAACTGCAGCCCGGAATCTGCTCTCGAAACGGGACGCGGTTTCCCCGAGGACCGAAACAGCCGCCCGCCCCTCGACAAAATGATCCGTCCCCTCCGTCGCATGCGGAGCATCCAAGGAGTGTCCCAGGGTGCCGACACAATAGGAACGTCCCCAGCTGCCGGCAGCATTTCGCCGCAACAGCAAAAGCCCGCGCTGGCAACAAATGTCACCTGCGCGAGCTTGGTGGGCGCTCACAAAGGCACGTTACAGAGGCCCACGTCAGTTATGGATTACCGAACGGCACCGGCACGCGATGCCTCCGTCGGCTTACCAAGCGATGAAGCTTGCCGCAGTCTTAGACTATCGGCGCAATGCCGGCAAAGTGCAGATACAGCGAAATGATTGCCACGACAATGACCACCGCTGCGATCAGCTTGTCGTGCAGATGCGGAAGCACCGGTTTACCGCGGCCTCGCTCGCCCAGCATATAAACGGGAATGGCCGGAGCAAAAAGAATCGTCGTGATCATAACGCCCTGAAGACCCGTCGACCACACCAGGAACAATGTGTAGATGAAGCCGAGCGTACCGAAGAAGCGGGCTTTGCCGACGCCGGGCGCATGCGGCCCGCCCAGATGCTCGTTCTTCCAGCCAATCACCATGTAATAGGCAGCCGAGCAGACATACGGAACCAGAATCGTGTTGACTGCGCAGCTATAGAAGAACTGGTAGGTGCTCGCCGCCACATACGACACGATCAAGAAGAGCTGCGTGATGCCGGAGCTCACGAGAACCGTTACCACCGGGGCGTCGTGCTTGTTCGTCTTGGCAAACGCCAGAGGGAAGGATCCCTGGCGCGCTGCCTCGAACGGCGTCTCGGACGCAATGATGACATAGCCCAGCAGCGCGCCGACCAACGAAAGGATAACGCCAAGGTTTACGATGGCAGCACCAACCGGACCGATTGCGCACTCGAGAATTCCCGCCATGGAGGGCGTTGCAAGCTGTGCCATCTCCTCGCGCGGCATAATGCCGAGTGACAGCATCGAGATGATCAGATACAGCGTGAATACAGCCGCAAATCCGAGCGCCGTCGAGCGACCGACGTCACGCACGTACTTTGCACGGCCCGAGATAACGACTGCGCCCTCGATGCCCGTGAAGACCCAGACAAGGGCGATCATGGTCGAGACAACCTGCTCGCCAAAGCCAGGACCAGCCGGCTCTCCCCAGAAGTTGTCCATAAAGATATCGACGTTGAACTTACCCAGGAGCACGATACTCAGCACAAAGAGCCCCAGCGGCACCAGCTTCGCCAACGTGACGATCGTGTTAATGCCCGCAGCCTCCTTAACGCCACGAAGCACAAGGGCGGTAAGGAACCACAAAAACACGCTGGCGCAGACGATAGAAAGCAAGTTGTTACCCGCGCCAAACGCAGGGAAGAAATAGCCCAGCGCGCTAAACAGCAAGAGCGCAAAGCTCACGTTGGAAAGACATGCGCTGATCCAGTAGCCCCAAGCGGAGTTGAATCCAATGTAATCGCCAAAACCGGCCGCAGCGTATGCATAGATGCCGCCGGTCAGGTCGGGACGGGCCTGAGACAAACCGTTGAACACCATCATCAGCGCAAAGACGCCAATAAAGCAAATTCCCCACGAGACGATAACCGCACCGGTATTTGCCCCGCCTGCTGCCATATCGCCGGCAAGCGAAAAGATGCCGCCACAAATACTGGCGGTAATGACCATCATGGTCAGACGAAAGAGATCGAGGCCATTAGGGTCGATAATCTCTTCATTTTGAGCTTTAGAGGCCATTGTATGTGCACCCCCTTCATCATGTGATCGAACGAAAGATGGCCCGGACGTCCCGAATCGGGTGCCGGGCCATCGGTCAAGCGATCATCAGACTGTTACAGCTATCGCGTTAGAAGCGCAGCGACAGGCAAGAAAGGCCGCCGTCGACCTTGCGATACTCGGAGGTGTCAACGACGAGTGTCTTGTAGCCCAGATCCTGCACGGCCTTGAGCACAGTCGGATAGCCCTCGGCAACGATGACCGTACCGTTGACCCAGATGCAGTTGGCGCCGTACGCCTCGTCCTCGGGCACGACGATCTTGTTGTACTGGGCAAAGTCGGGCTTATCGATGAACTCACCAGAGACGAGCATGTTGTTGTCCTCGATGTAGTTAACGCCCGTCTTGAGGTGCAGGACCTCCTCCAGCGGAACCTCAGAACCCTCGAGGCCCCAGCCCTCGAGAATCTCACAGAACTGGCGGATGCCCTCTTCGTTGGTACGAGCGGAGCGACCGACGTAGAAATGGTCACCGACCATCATGACGTCGCCGCCGTCGAGCGTGCCCGGAGAAACGATGTGCTTGACATGCTCGTCGTCAAAGAAGCGACGGACGGCCGGCTCGATCTCGTCCTTCTCGCCGTTACGGCTATCGGCGCCGGGGTTGGTAATGATGGCGCCGCAGCGAGTGATAACAGCCGGATCTTCGACGAAGCAGCTGTCGGGATACTGCTCGAGTGCCGGAAGCACCGACACGTCAACGCCGCACTGCTCGAGCGCATGCTCGTAATCGTAGTGTTCCTCGATGGCGCGCTCGTAGATGGGCTGGCCAAGCTCGGGGGCACTCGTGATGCCATTGCTCAGGGACTTGCCGGGGCGGCGGATGATGACGTGGCTGAACTTGGTCATGATGATCCTCCTTGGATCTCTTAGCAGAGAGCGGGACTTCTTCGCGCCCGCCTTCCTTTCGATGGCTTTATCTTAGGGCGGTTTTCCTGTTTTGTATATTGTATACAATCCTGAACGGTAGGTATTCTTCGGTAAGCGTATTCTTACGTATCGGCGCTAAGTAGCATGATTTAACTGGTCGTTCTATAATTCAACTGAGCTATTCAAGTGAAACGTATTTGCTTTTAGAAATATACCGTTAAGGAACATAGGCTCATGGAAACGCTCAGAAGGCCCCTGAAAGACCACGTATACGACTACATTTCGAGCCGTATTGACGCCGGCGAGCTTTCGGCCGGCGACCGGCTGAGCGAGCAAGCGATCTGCGACGCCATGGGCGTGTCGCGCACGCCGGTCCGCGAAGCGCTCATCCAGCTCGCAAGCGACGGCTATCTGGACAATCTCCCCCGCCGCGGATTCCGCGTCCGTGGGTTCGATCAGCAAAACGCCGTTGAAGTCTTTGAGATTATGGGGCCGCTCGACGGGCAGGCCGCATATCTCGCCTGTCCGAATCTAACTGACGACGATATTACGCAGCTGAAATTTCTCGTCGGCTCCATGGACCTCGCGATCCAAGGCGGTCTCATCCGTAAGTATGACGACATTCAGCGAGACTTTCACCTTACATACTTCAACCGCTGTGGCAACGACCGTCTGCGCGATATGATCTCGCAGCTCGAGCGTTGCTTTATCAAGCGCGATTACGAGACTGTTGACCAGGAAACGGCGTGTAAGCTGCTCAATAAAGCCAACAACGAACATGCTCATATTCTTGAGTTGTTCGAAGCACGAGATGCAATGGGCGTGCGCGACTACGTTCGCGATGTCCATTGGAACACGGAAAACGCCCAGTTCACCGTCTGGTAGGAAAGCAACAAGGGACAACGTCGGTCTTAAACCTTGGCGCCAGCACTGCCCAAACTGATCCGTTTTCCTCCGTCCCCGAGGGGTCATTCTTTTGGCAGCCAAGACAACACCGATATTTTGACGCCGACAGCAAAAGCCCGCCAGAGCGAGCAAGGTGCCTTGAAACGAGGCGGCATTGACCTTCTGGTCATGCCGCCGAAGTTGAAAGGCAGATTGCCGCCCTGGCGGGCTTGCAGCGTCGAACTGTTACGCGGTTTGGTAAAGCCGCGTAACTAGAAGCCGTGGCGCTCCAGGAAGCGGAAGGCTAGGCGAATCCAGGGACGGACCGCCACCTGCTTGTCCTCGTTGTCGACCGCGGTGTTGGCGTTGCCGAGCGAAAGGCCGTGACCACCCTGGTCGAAGACGTGCATCTCGCATGCAACGCCCTCCTCGGCCATGCGCTGCGCAAACGGGTAGACCTGCGCGATCGGCGCCGTCTTGTCGTCGGACACGCCCCACACAAAGGTCGGTGGCATCTGACGCGAAACATGTGTGGTAGGGCATATGTCGGCCAAATGCTCGTCAGTTGCCTCGCCGCCCGTCACCATCGACAGGTAGTCGTTGAGCAAATCGCGCCCCGTCTTGCCGCCCGTCTTGGGCACACGCAAGTCAATGCGCGGATCGCGCGTCTGCATGTCACGCACATAGGCAAAGTCGAGCAATGGATAGCCCAGCACCACGGCATCGGGACGAATGTCGTCCGGACGCGCCCCGGCAAGTGCCGCGAAGGGGCCGGTCTTCCACTGTGTTGCCAGCGAGGCGCAAATCATGCCGCCAGCAGAAAAGCCCACGACGCACACGCGCTTAGGATCGACATGCCACTCGTCGGCGTTGGCGCGCACCGTGGCGACCATCTTGGCAAGATCTGCCTGGGGGTGCGGAAAGCTCACGTCACCCGTAGAACTCGTGACATAGTTGAGCACAAAGGCCTGGTAGCCGCGATCCAAAAATGCAAACGCCACCGGGTCCTGCTCGTGCGGAGCGATATGCGTAAACCCGCCTCCGCCGCAGATGATCACCGCGGGGCGGCGGCCATTCGGTTTATCGGGCAGCGGCTCGGCACCCAAATACGAAAACGTCGCCGGATAATCCTCGGTCGGCTCCTCGCCCCACAGCGCATGGTTCTCGACAATCATATGTGCTCCCTTCGCGCAAATTATGCGCCCTTGTTTTTCGCCTTCAAGCGTACCCCACTTGAACCCGTGGCGCAGAAACACTCCGGCAATAAGTTTCCCTTCAACTGATATATCACATAATCCCAGTTCAGAGGTATCGTTGAGCAGCGTAGAATAGGGGCGTTGACCAAGCCGCGAAACACATGTGAAACGTTTCCGGCAAACCAAACGCGCGATATGCGCCTATTTAAGTTGGAGGCAACTATGGGTCTGCTCGATTCGCTTAAGTCCACCTTCACCTCGACCGGCGAGGCGTCCGTTCCGCCCGCAGCAAGCTTCGCTACCCGCGAAGGCGTCATCTATGCCCCCGTCAACGGCGTGCTCGTCAACCTGAACGAGGTTCCCGACGAGACGATCGCCTCGGGCATGCTTGGCCAGGGCTATGGCATCGAGCCCATTACCGGCACCATCTATGCGCCCGCCAACGGCCGCATCGGTGCCACCACTGTCACCAACCACTCCATCGGCATGATTACCGAGGACGGCCTGCGCGTGTTCATCCATGTTGGCCTGGGCACCGTGGAAATGAACGGCAAGGGTTTTGCCCGCTTTGTCGAGATGGGCGATGTGGTCAAGGCAGGCCAGCCGCTCATCAGCTTCGACCGCGAGGCCATTAAGGCCGCTGGTCACGAGGACATCGTGACCGTCATCGTCTCCGAGCTCGATCGTCTTAAGAGCATCGACCATGTCGGCGAGTCTGGAACGCTTATCGGCGGCAACCCGCTCGTCAAGCTGGGCGACCCGCTGCTGGTTGCCAAGACCAAGTAGCCAGGCCCCACGCCACACAGCCAAAAGGCACCTCGTCAAGCGCCCGCGACCATTTGGCCGCGGGCGCTTTTCGTTTGAAAAACCATCCCGCCAATGCTTTATCTGTATAGCTCAAATGAGCCGAGCTGCTAGAATATCGAACTGTATGGATAACTATCATTCAACCGTTATGGGAGGATACGTGAACCGCACCAAAATCGCGCAGCTCTATGCCGATGCCGAGTCGCTCGGCGGCCAGACCGTCACCGTCGCCGGCTGGGTCAAGTCCGTCCGCGACATGAAGAACTTTGGCTTTGTTACGCTCAACGACGGCAGCTGCTTCCGCGACCTGCAGGTCGTCATGAACCGCGAGGCACTCGACAACTACGACGAGATCGCCCATCAAAACGTCTCGGCCGCACTCATTTGCACCGGCACCGTCAAGCTGACCCCCGATGCGCCCCAGCCTTTCGAGCTTTCTGCCACCTCCATCGAGGTCGAGGGCACGAGCGCCCCGGATTACCCGCTGCAGAAGAAGCGCGCAACCGTCGAGTTCCTGCGCACCCAGCAGCACCTGCGCCCGCGCACCAACCTGTTCCGCGCCGTGTTCCGCATCCGCTCTGTCGCGGCTGCCGCCATTCACCGCTTCTTCCAGGAGCAGGGCTTTGTCTACGTCAACACCCCCATCATCACCACGAGTGACTGCGAGGGCGCCGGCGAGATGTTCCGCGTGACCACGCTCGACCCCAAAAATCCGCCCCTCACCGAGTCCGGCGAGGTCGACTGGAGCCAGGACTTCTTTGGCAAGCATGCAAGCCTCACCGTGTCCGGCCAGCTCAATGCCGAGAACTTTGCCATGGCCTTTGGCGACGTGTACACCTTTGGCCCCACCTTCCGTGCCGAGAACTCCAACACCACGCGCCACGCCGCCGAGTTTTGGATGATCGAGCCCGAGATGGCCTTTGCCGACCTGAACGACTACATGGATAACGCCGAGGCCATGCTCAAGTACGTCCTCAAGGACGTTATGGCAACCTGCCCCGACGAGCTCAATATGCTCAACAAGTTTGTGGACAAGGGTCTGCTCGAGCGCCTGGACCATGTCGCCAACTCCGACTTTGCCCGCGTTACCTACACCGAGGCCGTCGAGATCCTGGAGCAGGCAGTCGCTGCTGGCCACCAGTTTGATTACCCCGTGAGCTGGGGCATCGACCTGCAGACCGAGCACGAGCGCTTCCTGACCGAGGAGCACTTTAAGCGACCGACTTTTGTGACCGACTACCCGGCCGAGATCAAGGCGTTCTACATGCGCATGAACGAGGACGGCAAGACCGTCGCCGCCGCCGACTGCCTGGTGCCCGGTATCGGCGAGATTATCGGCGGCTCCCAGCGCGAGGAGCGCCTGGATCTGCTCGAGGCCCGCATCAAGGACCTGGGCATGAATCCCGAGCAGTACAAGTACTACCTTGACCTGCGCCGCTACGGTTCCTGCAAGCACGCCGGCTACGGTCTGGGCTTCGAGCGCTTGGTCATGTATCTGACCGGCGTGGGCAACATCCGCGACGTCCTGCCGCACCCGCGCACCGTGGGCAACGCCGACTTCTAATCGTCGGACGCTAGCTCGCGTCGCCACACGCCAATGCTCATCGCATAAGCGTCTCTCGACATCAGTCGAGAGACGCTTTTTTCAACAGCATCCGTCAAGCTTTTGGCAAGGTTTTGGTCAGTTGAGCAGGGCTGTTGAAAACTCAACCCGCCGTTTGCCGACGACTACCGACCGCCCAGAGCGCTCTGCGCCCCTGGGAAAGCCCCACGTCCTAGGCTCCATACCGTCGCCACCCAAAACGGAAAGGACGTGGGCACGATGACCGAAGCCGCTGTTGAAACCTACGACACCACGACGAGAGGCGCCGCCTCGATGGCAGCCTATCGCGCCGTTCGTATCCTGCAGCTCTTGAGCGAAAACACCGGCGAAGACAAGGCCATGCTTTCCGATGAGTTGATCCGGCGCCTCGCCCATCCCGACGACCCCGCCCGCATGCCCATCTCGGCGGCGCGGCGCAGCATCTACACCGCCATCTCCGCGCTTCGCCATGCCGGATACGAAATTGAGTACAAACGCGGCGTGGGCTACAAACTTCTTACCCGTCCGCTCACCGATGAAGAGATCATCCGGCTCCACGGTATGGTCATGCGCAACCGCTCCACGCCTATCGCTATCCGCAAGAGCATGGCGCAGCACTTAGTTGCCATGGCGAGCGCCGACGTTCGCGGCTACCTCGATACACCCGAACCCGCTCCAAGCGCAGGCAGCAAGGCTACCAAGGCAACACGCACGCCCATCAAGCGCATCGACACGTGCGAGCTCGTCGAGCAGGCCATCGACCACGGAACCACGGTGAGTTTTGATATTTCGAGCGTCACGGCACGTGGCGAAACCGAAGTAGCACGGATGACACTCCGCCCCTTTGCCATCAGGCAGCGCGATGGCATCTCGTATTTGCTGGGAACGGTCTATGACGCCCGAGGCGCCGATGACACGCTGCGTACCGTAGAGATTGGCCGCATGAGAAACGTCACCACACGTCTCCTCGACGGCAAGAAGCTTTTCGCCGCCCTGGACGAGGAGGAGGACGCCTCCGCTGCATAAGACCCTCCGCCGCCCATTCGACTACCCGTACCGCCCATCCGATTCTGTATTAAAAAACCCGCCAAGTTATTGTAAAAATGGACATCCGCGCTACTATAGTTCCACTTGCACTTTGTTTGAGTGCAGTGTTTCCAGCCATTTCTATACTGGGGGTAACGATATGAAGGACATCACCATCAGCCGCAGGAGCCTTCTGGTATCTGCTGGCCTGCTCGCGCTCGCTCCGCTCGCCGGATGCGGCGGCAACTCTGGTTCCGGCTCTGCTGCCGCCGGTTCCGACTACACCGTCGGCGTTCTGCAGCTCACCGAGCACTCCGCACTCGACGCCGCCAACGACGGCTTTGTCAAGGCCATCAAGAAGAGCGGCCTTAAGGTCAAGATCGACCAGAAGAACGCCCAGAACGACCAGTCCACGTGTAAGTCCATTGCCGACAAGTTTGTGGGCGACAACGTCAACCTGATTTATGCCATCGCCACGCCCGCCGCGCAGGCTGCCGCCGGCGCCACGGCCGATATCCCCATCGTGGGCTGCGCCATCACCGACTACGCCGCCTCCGGCCTGGTCCAGGACAACGACAAGCCCGGCACCAACGTCACGGGCGCTTCCGACCTCACCCCGGTCGCCGAGCAGCTCGAGATGATGCAGAAGGTCCTGCCCGACGTTAAAAAGGTCGGCCTGCTCTACTGCACCGCCGAGTCCAACTCCGACGTCCAGATCAAGGCCGCCAAGAAGGAGCTCGACAAGCTGGGCCTCGAGTACACTGACTTCACCGTCTCGAGCTCCAACGAGATTCAGTCCGTCGTCGAGTCTGCCGTGGGCAAGGTCGACGCGCTGTACTCCCCCACCGACAACACCATCGCCGCGGGTGCTTCGCAGGTCGGTCAGATCTGCAAGGAGAATAAGCTCCCCTTCGTGACCGGCGAGGAGGGCATGTGCATGGCCGGCGGCCTGTTCACCCTCTCCATCAACTACGAGGATCTGGGCTACGCCGCGGGCGAGATGGCAGTTAAGATTCTGAAGGGCGAGGCCAAGCCCGAAGATATGCCGATCAAGCACCTCTCGAGCAAGGACCTGGTCGTCGTCAAGAACGACGAGATGGCCGAGGCTCTAGGCATCGACCTTTCCGCTCTGGACGAGTAGCACCATGTGCGGTAACGCAGCTAGGGCACGCACTTGCGCCGTTGCCGTGTTATTCAATATCTGAGCCACAGGGGCGAACGCCAAAGACCGGCGTTCGCCCTGCTTGTTACGGATGAGACAAAACATCCGGCCGCAGCTCTTTTATGCATTGTTACCGCTATCATGGTGACTCACGTGTCCACCCTATCCTAGGAGGTATGAAGCATGCTTATTGCATTGCAGGGCGCCGTTTCGCAGGGCGTCCTCTGGGGCATTATGGTGCTTGGCGTGTTTATCACGTTCCGCCTGCTCGACATTCCCGATATGACCTGCGACGGCAGCTTTGCCCTCGGCGGCTGCGTCTGCGCCGTGCTCATCGTCAATAACAACGTCGACCCGCTGTTCGCCGTGCTGGCCGGCATGTGTGCCGGTGCCATCGCGGGCGCCGTCACGGGCATTTTGACCACTGTCTTTGAGATTCCCGCGATCCTCGCCGGAATCCTGACGCAGATCAGTCTGTGGTCCATCAACCTGCGCATCATGGGCAAATCCAATACGCCCATCCTTGCCAAAGGCACCGTGTTCTCGGCCGTCAGCAACATGACCGGCCTGCCGCAGTCCACCGTCGCCATCATCCTGGGCATCTTGCTCGCCGTGGCTATCGTTGCCATCCTGTATTGGTTCTTTGGCACCGAGATTGGCTCAGCACTGCGCGCCACCGGCAACAACGAGTACATGATCCGCGCCCTGGGCGTCAACACCAACTCCACCAAGATGATCGCCCTCGTGCTCTCCAACGCCCTTATCGGCCTTTCGGGCGCACTCATCTGCCAGAGCCAGAAGTACGCCGACATTGGCATGGGCACCGGTGCCATCGTTATCGGTCTTGCCGCCATTGTTATCGGTGAGGTGCTCGGCCGTCTGCTGCCCGGCGGCCTCACGCAGTTTAGCGTCCGCCTGGCCTCTGCCGTCTTTGGCTCCGTGGTGTACTTCCTTATCCGCGCCATCGTGCTGCAGTTGGGCATGGACGCCAACGACATGAAGCTGCTCTCCGCCGTGATCGTTGCTGTGGCCCTGTGCGTGCCCGTGGTTTGGGAGCGCTATAAGCTCCGCAGCTCCTACACGAAGGGGGATGAGGCAGATGCTTAAGCTCTCGCACGTCAAGAAGACCTTTAACAAGGGCACCGTCACCGAGAAGCGCGCGCTCACCGGCGTCGACCTTACCCTAAATGACGGCGACTTTGTAACCGTGATCGGCGGCAACGGCGCCGGCAAGTCCACGCTGCTCAACATGATCGCCGGCGTGTACCCGCTCGATTCGGGCGTTATTGAGCTCGACGGCACCGACATCTCGCGCCTGAGCGAGTCGCAGCGCGCCAAGTACCTGGGCCGCGTGTTTCAGGACCCCATGCGCGGTACCGCTGCCGACATGCAGATCGCCGAGAACCTGGCCCTCGCCAAGCGTCGCGGCCAGCGTCGCGGCCTTTCGTGGGGCGTCACCAAGGCCGAGAAAGATGAGTACGTCGAGCTGCTCAAGCGCCTGGACCTTGGTCTGGACACGCGTCTCAACGCCAAGGTCGGCCTGCTCTCGGGTGGCCAGCGCCAGGCACTCACCCTGCTGATGGCCACGCTCACCAGGCCGCGCCTGCTGCTGCTCGACGAGCACACCGCGGCCCTCGACCCCAAGACGGCCTCTAAGGTGCTTAACCTGACCGAGGAGATCGTCGACGAGAACCACCTGACCACGCTCATGGTCACGCACAACATGAACGACGCCATCCGTCTGGGCAACCGTCTGATCATGATGCACGAGGGCCATGTGATCTACGACGTGGCCGGCGACGAGAAGAAGTCGCTCACCGTGGCCGACCTGCTGCAGAAGTTCGAGGAGGTCTCGGGCGGCGAGCTCGCCAACGACCGCATGCTGCTAAGCTAAAACCTGCCAAAAAGGGACAGGTTTATTTTGGTAGGTTTTATCTGCGCAAACGCCAAAACCGCCGCAAAGGGACAGAGGCCCTTGCGGCGGTTTTCGCATATTATGTCGATAATCCGATATTCAACCAGACATTCTGGCTAAGGACTAAGGAAACTGCCATGAAAAGACTCCCCCGCTTTGCGTTGGCCGCCGCGTTGTTTGCCGGCGCGCTCGCAGGCATCCCAAGCCTCGCTTTCGCGGGAAACCTGCCCGCCGCTATTGACGGCTCCGTGGCCGTCATGCACACCAACGATATCCACGGCAGCTACAAGTACAGCTACAACGCAAGCAAGGGCACCGGCACTGTGGGCTTTGACGGACTGGCGGTTCTCTATAGCGCCCAAAGCAGCGCCCCCGATCTTTTACTCGATGCGGGCGACACCTTCCACGGACAGTCCTTCGCCACCATGAGCGAGGGCAAGAGCATCGCCGAGCTCATGGACACCTTCTACGCCGACGGCTACGACGCAACCACGCCAGGCAACCACGACTGGAGCTACGGCGCGGACAAACTCCGCACCATGACCGGCTACAGCACCACCGGCACGCCCTTCGCCATGCTCTGCGCGAATGCAACGTCCTCGAACGGCGCATGGAGCTCGAGCATCACGAAGACGCTCGATCGCACCTGGGAGGATAGCGAGGATCACTCCACATTCGACTACAAAATCAAGGTCGGCGTCGTCGGAGCCATGGATGAGTCGCTAGGTTCCTCGCTGCGCGCGGACCTGGTCGCGGGCACCAGCTTCTCGAGTGCCGCGAACGCCATCAATGCCGAGGCAGAGCAGCTGCGCAAGGAGGGCTGCGATGTTGTTGTGTGTATCGCGCACACGCTCGACGCAAAGACCTTTGCCACGCGGCTCCGTGGCGTCGATGCCCTTATCGCAGGCCACGAGCACATCAACCTTAACGAGAAGGTGACGGGAGCCGACGGCAAGACGATCCACGTTGTCGAGGCAGGCAGCGCCTTTGCCGAGGTGGGGCTGCTTTCCATTCCGTACAAATACGACACGAATGGCACCGAGACGACCGACGATGACACGGTCACGGTCCCTGCAGACGGCAGCGACGAGAAGCTCTACACCGCCAAGAACGTCAACGACCTTTTGACAGACCCCGACAAGGGCTCCGACTACCAAAGCCGCCTTGAAGCCGTCCGCAACAAGATCAAGCCGCTCGACGAGGACTTTGAAAACGAATCGAACAAGGTGCTCGGCACATCCACCACCAACTATTTCTACGGCGAGGACGCCGCAGGCACGCATGGTTGGGAAATGGTGCGCACCACCGATTTCCGCCCCGGCAAGGAGGGCGACACCACCAAGGCCCAGACCATCGGCCACGTGATTTGCGGCTCCTATCTTGCCCTGACGGGCGCGGACTTCGCTATCGAAAACGCTGGCGGCATCCGCGGCGGCATCGCGGCGGGCAACGTGACCGCCGGCAACGTCATCGCCATCTCGCCCTACGGCAACACTGTGGAGACCTGGACCATGACCGGCGCGGACTTCCTCGCAGCGCTCGAGCACTCGCTACAAATCAGCGACGATTGCAACGACAGCTACGAGCTTCAGCAGGCTTATGTGGCGGCCGGTCACAGCGAGCAGGAGGCGCAAGACAAGTACAAGTGGCGCGATGACTCTGGCAGCGTTCTCTCCTTTGGCGGCATCAACGTGACGATTGATTGGACGCAGCCCGAAGGCAAGCGCATTGTGAGCGCCACACTCACCAAAGACGGCAGCACGCTCGACCCCGCCAAGACCTATACCGTCGCCACCAACAACTACATCATCACCAACACGACCGACTTCCCCACCTTCGCAAACGCCACCAAGCACACCGAGTGGGGTACCTGCGAGTCAGCGCTAAGGGCGCTGATCGGGCAGGACAGCTGGGAGAGCAAGATGACCTCGCTCGCGGGCACCATCAGCTTTGGCTCCGCTGCCGTGGACCCCACGCCCACACCGGCCCCGACGCCTAAGCCCTCGCCTAAGACGGACACGACGACCACGAAGGTCATCACCAAGAAGACGACCGGTAAGCTCGCCGCAACGGGAGACCGCACGCTGGCAGTAGTTGGCGCGTGCCTTATCGGCGGCATCATCGTCATCATGCTCGGCATTATCTGGAAGCGTCGACGCTAAGCTACACCGCCGGGCCTTACAGCCCCGCCGCGTAAACCTTATATCGAGCACAGAAGCCCGTCCGAATTTGATCGGACGGGCTTCTTGGTGGGTATCATGGTTGAACGATCATTAGGAGGTTTTCCCTACATGGAATTGTTTGAGCCGATTCTTCATTTCTTTGAGCAACGGTGGGTCCACAACATCATCTGGGCCGTCATCTTGGCGATAGGCACCGCCGTCGCCGCCAAGGTCGTATCCAAGACCCTGAACCATCTGCTTAACCGAGACGATAACCCGCTTCCGGCATCGAGTATCTTCATCAACATCGCGCGCGCCGTCATCTGGATGATTGGCGGCAGCTTTATCCTCGATAACTGCTTTGGCATTAACGCAAACGCGCTCGTCGCCGCCCTTGGCGTCGGCGGCATCGCCATCTCGCTCGGCTTTCAGGACACGCTGTCAAACCTTATCGGCGGCATGCAGGTGACCTTTATGGGCATCATCAAGCCCGGCGACAATATCGAGGTCGGCGGCGTATCCGGCGTGGTCCAAGACATCACTTGGCGCCATACAACGATTGAGGATGCCTGTGGGCAGACCATCATCGTCCCCAACTCCAACATCTCCAAGAACACGCTCGTGCACCTCATGCCCTTTGGGCGCGTTGCCGTGCCCGTCGCGGTCAAGGACACGTCCAAGTGGGCTTCACTGGACGCACTGGCAGACGAGCTGACCAGCGCCACCAAAGCCGCCGTGCTTCCCATCTCGGGCTTTGACAAGGAGCCCTACGTACTCTTTAGCGAAATCGGCGACTTTGGCATCAAAGGAAAGATCATCTTTATCGTCAGCGACGACAGCACTACTTTCACGGCAGCCGACGCCTGCATCCGCGCCATCGCCCCCATCATCGCCTAACCCGCCAAAAAGGGACAGGCACCTTTGTGGTGGTTTTCATTCGTGGTACCATGGTTTATGTAGTTGTTTAAACGACTAAGGGAGCAACATCATGGAAGAGGCCTATCGTCAAGCACGCAAGCGCGGCGAGCAAGGACGTCGACGCGCCATTAGCCAAAGCGAGCATCCATACCTTACGGACCTCGACAGTTTGATTGCTCAGCTCCCCTTAGGTCAGCGAGTGAGTGTCGGCCTGCGGGATATTCCGATCGAAATGGTCGTCGGCACTGTCACCAAGGGCCGTCAGTCCGCCTTTTCATGCAACTTTATGCCCCTGCTGCCGTTTAACACCGAGTTCGCCCGCAAGTGGTCCAACCTCTACGACATCCAGGTAACCGAGGGCTATCGCGACCCCATCATCGTCACCGAGTTCATGCATCGGTTCTATGTCCAGGAAGGCAATAAACGCGTCAGTGTCCTCAAATTCTTGGACGCTCCAACGGTTTCGGCCAGGGTCACCCGTCTCTACCCCGGCACATGGGATTCCGTCGAAAGCCGCCTGTACGGTGAATTCTGCGCGTTTTGGCGCGTCTGCCCCCTATACGAGATCGAGTTCTCGCGTGAGGGAAGCTACGAGACGCTCGCCAAGATGCTCGGTCAGAATCTTATCGAAAAATGGCCGCAGAAAAAGGTCGACTACCTGCGCCACACCTTCCTGCTCTTTAAGCGCGCCTACCTTCGCGCAGGCGGCGACCACCTGGACATTACGCCCGCCGACGCCATGCTCGTGTACCTCAATGTGTACAACCAGGACCGCCTGCTGGATACGCCAACGGATATCGTCGTAAACCGCCTGTGCAAGATTTGGCGCGAGCTGGTCATTGCCGGCAAAAATGACGAGGACAAGGTCGATCTTGTTGAAGCGCCGAGCGTCGACGAGGAGGAGTCGCCCGCCAAGTCCACCTCCGGCGTGCTCAACTTCTTTATGGGCAAGACCGTCTATTCGGCGACCAACCCCCTGCGCATCGCCTTTATCCATGAGTTCCCCTGTGCGACGTCGAGCTGGGACAGCCTGCACGACCAAGGGCGTCAGTATCTCGATGAGCACTTTGGCGGTATCGTGCGCACCGAGGCGTTCGAGGACTGTCACGATCCGTATGTGTTCTACGCCGCCGTGGAAACGGCTGTCAAACATGGGGCAAACGTCATCTTCTCGACCTCGCACCGCCTGATGGAATACACGCTCAGGGCTGCCGTTGAGTATCCCCAGGTTCGGTTCCTCAACTGCTCTATCGGCCTTCCCCATCAAAGCGTCCGTTCGTACTTTGGCAAGATGTACGAGGCCAAGTTCCTCCTGGGCGCCCTTGCCGCCAGCATGGCGGACAACCACCGCATCGGCTACCACGCGTCGGTCTTCGCCTCGGGCGCGCTCAGCGAGATCAACGCCTTTGCGATTGGCGCCTCGCTGCTCGACCCCCGTGCGCAAATTATCCTGACTTGGGGCGATGTGCCCGCCGGAGGCCTTGCCGAGGCCATGTGCCGCGAAGGTGTAAGCGTCATGACCGGCGCCGACATGTCAAAGTCGCTCGAAGACCCCACGGCCTACGGACTTCACCGCCTGGTCGATGGCAAGGTTACCGGCATCGCCATGCCGGTATGGAACTGGGGCCGTTACTACGAGCTCATCGTTCGCAGCCTTCTGCACGGCACGTGGGACGAGACCAGCGATGACAACCAAGTGCGCGCCGTCAACTACTGGTACGGCATGAGCTCTGGCGTTATCGACATCCGTTACGCTCCGGGCCTACCCTACCAGACGCGCAAACTCGTGCAGTTGCTCCGTAACGGCATTGTTGAGGGATCCATCAACCCCTTTGGCGGCGAGCTCCACAGCCAGAACGGCGTGGTACAGATCGAAGGCTTCCCTCCGCTGCCGAGCACGCAGATTGTCGAGATGAATTGGCTGGCGGATAACGTGGTAGGCACCATTCCGCAGCTCGACGATGAGCCGAAAGTCCCTGCCCTATGAAAATCCTTGCCATAGCCGATACCGAAGAACGATGCCTTTGGGAGTGCTTTCGCAAGGAACGCTTTGAGGGCGTCGACCTGATTTTGTCCGCCGGCGATCTGGACCCGGACTATCTTGAGTTTTTGGTTACGGTCATCAACAAACCGCTCATCTACGTGCGTGGCAATCACGATGACCGCTACGCACGTCATGCACCGGGCGGATGTATCTGCGTAGAAGACAGCGTGTACACGTACCGAGGGATTCGCATTGCGGGCCTTGGCGGGTCCATGCGTTATCGCGACGGCGCCAACATGTACACCGAACGCGAGATGTCCAAGCGCATGCGTAAGCTGTCGCGTAAGGTTAGGATGGTCGGCGGGTGCGACATTCTGCTTACCCATGCACCCGCCGCCGGTATGGGTGATCTGGACGATCTGCCGCATCGAGGGTTTGAGTGCTTTAACACGGCGCTTGAATCCTGGGGGGCCGACTACATGGTGCATGGGCATGTACACCAAAGCTACGGTTACGATTTTCAGCGCGAGCGGCAGCATGTGTGTGGAACGACGATCATCAACGCCTGCGGCTATACGCAGTTTGAGCTCGACCAGACGCGCTACCCCATCCGTGGCTGGCAGGCAGCCTGGCTCAATTCGCAAACCATGCGCCGCGAGCTCAAACGCCACGATGCCATCGAGTCCTCAACAGCCAGAACACCCTGGTAACCACCATAAAGGGAACACTGTCCCCTTTATGGTGCTTTTGACGCGATAGCAAGAAACCCGGTCCTGCACAAGGCAGAACCGGGTTTCTTTAGCAATGCTTGCTGTACTCAGGCAGTAACTAGCAGTTACTCAGCCAGGAAGTCACGCTGGACAGCGGGATCGACCTTGACGCCAGGGCCCATGGTGGAAGACACGGAGATGGACTTGACGTACTTGCCCTTAGCAGAAGAGGGCTTGACGCGCAGAATCTCGGTGTACAGGGCAGCGTAGTTCTCGACGAGCTGCTGCTCAGAGAAGGACTTCTTGCCCAGGGGCACGTGGCAGATGCCGTAGCGGTCGGCGCGGTACTCAACGCGGCCAGCCTTGAGCTCGGAGACCATCTTGGCGACGTCCATGGTCACGGTGCCGAGCTTGGGGTTCGGCATGAGGCCACGGGGACCAAGGATCTTACCGATGCGGCCAACCTTGGCCATCATGTTCGGCGTAGCGATAGCGGCGTCGAAGTTGATCTCGCCCTTCTGAATCTGGGCGACGAGCTCGTCGGAACCGATGATGTCGGCGCCGGCAGCCTCAGCCTCACGGGCCTTCTCGCCCTCGGCGAAGACGGCAACACGAACGGTCTTGCCGGTGCCGTGGGGCAGGGAGATGGAACCACGGATGTTCTGGTCAGCCTTACGAGTATCGATGCCCAGACGGAAGTGAGCCTCGACGGTCTCGTCGAACTTGGCGGTGTCGAGCTCCTTGATGAGCTTGGCAGCCTGAAGGGGGGTGTAGAGCGTGGCGCGGTCGATCTTCTCGGCAGCGGCGTTATAGCTCTTACCATGCTTAGCCATGTGCATTACCTCCTGTGGTTAAACGGGCGTGAGCCCTCCCACATCGTATCGTGTGCCCTATTGCACACATTTAACGGGCGCCCCGGTCGGAGCACCCGCCGTTACCATAAGAAATCGCTACTCAGCGATGGTGACGCCCATGGAACGGGCGGTACCGGCGATGATCTTCTTGGCGGCGTCAATGTCGTTGGCATTGAGGTCCGGCATCTTGATCTCGGCGATCTTGGTGAGCTGCTCCTGGGAGAGCTGACCAACCTTGTCAGCCTGGGGCTTAGCGGAACCAGACTTGAGGTTCAGCTCCTTCTTGATAAGGTGAGCCGCCGGCGGGGTCTTGGTGATGAAGGAGAAGGACTTGTCCTCGTAGACAGAGATCTCAACGGGGATGATGTCACCCTTCTTGTCCTGCGTCTCGGCGTTAAAGGCCTGGCAGAACTGCATGATGTTCACGCCAGCAGCGCCCAGGGCGGGGCCGACGGGAGGAGCGGGGTTTGCTGCACCAGCAGGAATCTGGAGCTTAATGACGTTGGCAACCTTCTTCTCAGCCATGGTCATTCCTTTCGAATCACGAGTGTGAAGTACTTGCTATATCGTAAGCACGCACGTGTTAGAAGCACTCCTGAGATGAGCAGTCACAGAAGAAGCACGCTCGCGCGAACGGACGAAAACTTAAGCGATGACAGCGACCTGGTTAAAGTCGAGCTCGACCGGCGTCTCGCGGCCAAAGATCATCAGCGTGACCTTGAGCTTGCCAGCCTCGGTGTTAACCTCGGAGACCTTGCCATCAAAGTCGGTAAGCGGGCCATCGGTGACGCGGACGGACGTACCGACCTCAATATCAACCGAGGTGCGCTTGGGCGAATCGCCCTTACCGGGACGACGAGTCATCTTGTTGTACTCGTCGCGGGAAAGCGGAGCGGGCTTGCCGTTGCCGCCTAGGAAACCGGTGACGCCAGGCGTGTTACGAACACACGTCCAAGCATCGTCATCCATCTCCATGCGGACCAGGACATAACCCGGGAAGATCTTGGAATCCTTGGTCTCACGCTTGCCACCCTCTTTAATCTCGGTGACGCGCTCCATAGGAATCTCGATATCAAAGATACGGTCCTGCATGCCCATAGTCTCGATGCGATGCTCGAGATCGGACTTAACGCGGTTCTCGTATCCAGAGTAAGTGTGAACGACGTACCAACGCTTAGACATGGTTTAGCCCCTCAATCCAGAGAACAGAGCAAGAGCCTCGCCAAAGCCAGCATCGAGCAGAGCGATGAGGACGCCGACGACGATCAGAGAAGCGCAAACAACAACCGAGTAGTTCACGAGCTCCTTCTTATCGGGCCACGTGACACGCTTCATCTCGGACTTGACCGAAGCGAAATACTTCTTGGTGCGGGCGAAGAAACCAGGCTTCTCGTTCTTCTTGGACTTCGCAGCCTTCTCGTTCTTCTTGGCAACGGCCTTCTTGGCCTCAACCTTGGAGTTGGCGGCAGCTTTGTTGGCAGGTGCCGGCTGCTGAGCCTTCTTCTTGTTCTTCTTGTTGGCCATTTGGGTTACCTCCGCGCAATGCGCTTATACATGAGTAAACCGTAAGCCCCCAAGTGGGAGCTTACGGAATAATGACTGGCACGCCAGGAAGGACTCGAACCCTCAACACTCGGTTTTGGAGACCGATGCTCTACCAATTGAACTACTGGCGTATGTGACTAGAGACTAGCGAGTCTCTTTGTGCAGCGTGTGGTGACGGCACCAGGGGCAATACTTCTTGATCTCCATACGATCAGGCATGGTCGACTTGTTCTTGGTGGTCGTATAGTTGCGGCGCTTGCACTCAGTGCACGCAAGAGTAACTAGAGTACGCATGTATCCTGAACCTTTCATTTCCGCCCCGTACGGGCACGAGTTGTTACTTTATCAGCTCCACGTAAGTGCTGTCAATGAAAACCTCGAGTCAATTGGTTCTCGGTGGATCCATTCATATTTGGAACACATCAATGAAGCCATCGAGAGCTAATCGACGGTGCATCCAGGACCATTATCGATCCTCTCGACACCAGCAACGGCTCAATATCCATTGCAGAAAAGAACCCGGCACCCATATAAGTGCCGGGTTCTCTAAGTCAGCTATATCAAAGAGCTAATTTACTCAATGATCGTGGAGACGATGCCCGAACCGACGGTGTGGCCACCCTCGCGGATAGCGAAGCGCAGGCCCTCCTCCATGGCGATCGGGTGGATGAGGTCGCCCTCGATGGTGATGTGGTCACCAGGCATAGCCATCTCGGTGCCCTCGGGGAGCTTGACCGTACCGGTAACGTCGGTGGTACGGAAGTAGAACTGAGGACGATAACCATCGAAGAACGGGGTGTGACGGCCGCCCTCCTCCTTGGTCAGAACGTAGATCTCGCCGGTGAACTTGGTGTGCGGGGTAACCGAACCGGGCTTGCAGAGAACCTGGCCGCGCTCGATGTCCTCACGCTTGATGCCGCGGAGCAGCAGACCGACGTTGTCGCCAGCCTCGCAGAAGTCCATGGACTTACGGAACATCTCGATACCGGTAACGACGGTGTTCTGGGTATCCTTGATGCCGACGATCTCGACGGGCTCGTTGAGCTTGAGCTCACCGCGCTCGACACGGCCAGTAGCAACGGTACCACGGCCGGAGATGGTCATAACGTCCTCAACGGCCATCAGGAACGGGAGGTCGTTGTTACGAGCAGGCGTCGGGATGTACTCGTCGACGGCCTTCATGAGCTCGCGAATGGCGTCCATCCACTTGGCGTCGCCCTCGAGAGCGCCCAGAGCGGAGCCACGGATGACGGGGATGTCGTCGCCGGGGAAATCGTACTCGGAGAGGAGCTCACGGGTCTCCATCTCGACGAGGTCGATGAGCTCGTCATCGTCGACCATGTCGCACTTGTTCAGGAAGACGACGATGTAGGGAACGCCGACCTGACGGGCGAGCAGGATGTGCTCGCGGGTCTGAGCCATGGGGCCGTCGGTAGCAGCGATGACCAGGATAGCGCCGTCCATCTGAGCAGCGCCGGAGATCATGTTCTTGACGTAGTCAGCGTGGCCCGGGCAGTCAACGTGAGCGTAGTGACGGGCAGCGGTCTCGTACTCAACGTGGGAGACGGAAATCGTGATGCCGCGCTCGCGCTCCTCGGGAGCCTTGTCGATGTTCTCGAACGCAGTGAAGTCAGCCTTGCAGCCCTCGGTCTCGGAGAGAACCTTGGTGATGGCAGCGGTCAGCGTGGTCTTGCCGTGGTCGACGTGACCAATGGTGCCGATGTTAACATGCGGCTTAGTGCGCTCAAACTTCTCTTTGGCCATAAAGCCCTCCTCTAAACAGGTCGTCCCCGGACGGGACTTTGCCTTTATACCATAGTGGCCTCTCAACATACTATTGAGAAGCCACCGTGTTACCTATGGTAGCGGTGACTGGATTCGAACCAGTGACGCCACGGGTATGAACCGTGTGCTCTAACCAACTGAGCTACACCGCCGGATGGAGCCTGCAACCAGACTTGAACTGGTGACCTCTTCGTTACCAACGAAGTGCTCTACCGACTGAGCTATACAGGCACTTGACGGGTGGGAGCTATAGGATTCGAACCTATGTAGGCAGAGCCAACGGGTTTACAGCCCGTCCCCATTAACCACTCGGGCAAACTCCCAATCGTTCAAGTATCCGCAGGTCCTTTGGTCTTTTGGACCGCCGCCCCCGCGAACGAAAAAGATAATACGATGCAACCCTGGGGGCTGTCAACGAAAACCTCTAGATACACGGTGCCGGGCGTATCTATATAGCTGTGACCTGCGGTTTTGTTGAGTTTGGATATGAAGGACGGTGGTTTTGAATACTGAGGTGACGTTTCCCGAGGTAACACTTTGGTGTAGTGGAGTACACCTTCAGGATCGAACTTCGATAATGGCTTATTTGCACCTATATATAGGTCGAGATCGGGGCTTCCCAGACAGAATCGAGCGTGGATAATCTCCCACTTTTGGCGTGGCTTCGAGTCCAAAGTGGGAGATTATCCACCCTCGTATGTCCGGAAATCCTCACTCGACCAGGATGACTGGGACCGGTCCGGCCTTTGTCTCGATCTGTAACAGTAAGAGGGTTATTCCTCCCCCATCTGTTACAGATCGAGATATTACGCAGAGACACCAGCTTACGTCTCATTCTGTAACAGTAAGAACGGTTTCAGCCTCTTCGTGTTACAGATCGAGATATTATCGGCCAACCCTTGGCATTGTCTCAATCTGTAACTATAAGGAGGGTTTTCAGCCCACCCGTGTTACAGATCGAGACAAACCTGAAGCTTGGTGGGAGTCAAACCCGCTTACATGTCGACATAAATAGAAACGGGCCCTGTCCCAATTGGAGACAGAGCCCGAAACTCTCATGGAGCCAGTGACAGGAATCGAACCTGCAACCCACTGATTACAAATCAGTTGCGCTACCGTTGCGCCACACTGGCACACTTGGCGCTTTCACGCGAAGCCAGTTAAGAATAAAGGAATTGCGGACGAGGCGCAACAGGCCCTTCACCCGACCACATCTCAAAACCATTCGTCAGAACGAATAGTTTTAATTACAATTGCTATATATAAAACTATTCGTTCTGACGAAGGGTTTCGCGATGCTTACTACCAAGGAAGCAGCCGAACTGCTCGGCATCACTCCGCGCAGGGTGCAGGAGCTCATAAAAAACGGAGCACTTGAGGCCCGCAAGGCTTCTGGTGTATGGCTCATCGACAAAGACAGCGTCGACACGCGACTCCGCTCCGTGACCAAAACGGGGGGACGTCCCCGCCGCGGCCACGGTAAGAGCGAGATCGCGTTCACCCTCATGAATCGCACGCACGAAGTCGCTCAGCTGGTCTACAGCACATCTCGAAAAGACTTTACCCACATCGGCGCCGACATCGATTACGCCCACGCCCCTATTGGAGTATTTGGCCCTAATAGCCCCATATCGCTCGACTCCTTCCGCATCTGGTGGCGCGGCCGCGGTATCCCGCTCGCACGCATTGGGCTAGCCTCCCTGCTTGCAGAAGCCGCAGTCGATGTTCCCGATGAACTCGTCCAGCGAAATCTTGGCCTCTCCCTATCCGACCAGTATTGGATTAGACCCCAAGATTCCGGTCTCGCCTGGGAGGATATCAACTTCTTCAATAACGCCTTTGATGACGTCTCGCTGTCCATTGCGCCCTTTGCCCCAGAGGGAAAAGCGGCTGCCGCAAAGCCCGATAACACCTCGGACGGCAATCTTCAAAAGTACTGGACGTGCGAGGGCGGGCGTCGAATTCTGCATAAGGCAGGAGCGCACCTGAACCAGGAACCTTATAACGAGCTGGTGGCGACCGCGCTCCACCGTCGCATCCTAAACGCCTGCGATTACGTGCCTTACTCGCTCGAGGGCACGGGCACTTCCGCCCTGAGCATATGCGATGTCTTCTTAACTGATGAAGAAGAGTATGTCCCTGCGTTCTATGTAAACCAGCACGCAAACGCAGATGAACGGCTAACCGACTACGAGCGATATGTAGCAAATTGCGAGGAGCTCGGGGTGGCAGGCGTTAAGGATGCCCTTGACCGCATGATCGTATGCGACGACATCATCGCCAACTACGATCGTCATTGGCGCAACTTCGGCCTCGTGCGAAACGTCAACTCACTGGCCTGCAGACCAGCCCCCATCTTCGATTCGGGCTCATCGCTCTGGTGCAACATATCTCTAGAGGAGCTTAGGGCAGGAGAGCACAGTTTTGCCAGCGCGCAGTTCCATTCAAGTCCCGCGAAACAAATGTTGCTTGTTGAGGATATGAGCTGGTTTGACGGGGGCAAACTCGAAGGTTTTGTCGACGAGGCAATCGAGATTCTGTCTAAAAACGATGCCCTAGCAGCGAGACTGCCTTATCTAAAAGAGGCGCTAACGTGGCGCCTCGAAAGAATGATCGACATCGCTGAATGGAGTTAGCAAGGCAGCATTGCCCCGCCAACTCCCCTACCGTCCGCGCAGGGCCTTGAGCTTGGCCAGGGCATCGGGACTCAGGCGGCTGCCCAGAGTCATCTTAATCTGCGGAGCTTCCTCTGCCTCGTGAACGTCGTTATCGATCTGTTTGATCTCGTCCACCAGCATACGGCTCGAGATGCGCGTGACGCCCTTGCCCATGACAACGGCCTGGATCGTGCCGTCGCTCGATACCACGGAGCACGCGCGGCCTTCCTCACGTGCCTCAATGCAGAGCTTCTGCACCACGGTATCGGCCGAAACACCCGTCGGCGAAAACTCGATGCGCACGCCGCGGGCCGGCAGGTTGGGGCGCTCGCTGGAGATATTGCCCGCGCCGTCGAACACGATCACAGCCTCGTAGCGGCCCTGGGCAAACGCGGCGACATCGTTGATGAGGGCGGTGCGCGCCATATCGTGAACGTCGCTGGAATACGGATCGTCGGAGTGGTCGTACACGAGCTTTTCGTAGCGCGGCGTGCAGTGGATCACGTTGTAACCGTCGACCACCAGCAGCTCGGGCTTGTTGGAGTGCACCGTCGAGACTGGGTCGGCGATAGCCTGTGCAAACGCATTGCCGCCCACGCCGTAGGTCGCGGCCGAGACAATCGGCTTGGCCGAGCCTTCGCCAAAGCGCTTGGCCTTGGACTTGGCGCGGTTCTTCTTGGACATGCGCTACTCCTCCCCCATGAGCTCGCCGGCGTTGCGACGTAACCACTCAAAGCATAGCGCCGTCGTTGCCTGGGCAACGTTGAGGCTCTCGGTCATGCCGCGCTGGGGAAGCTTGGTCAAAAAGTCACATTTCTCGAGCACCAGGCGCGAGATGCCGTCGCCCTCGGAGCCCATGACGAGCGCCACGCGGCCCTCGAAGGGAGCATCCCAGCAACTGCCTTCGGCGTGCTCGGAGGCACCGCCCACCCAAAAGCCAGCGGCCTTGAGGTCGTCGAGTGCACGGGCGATATTGGGAACCTGCGCGATAGGCAGATGCATGACGGCACCGGCTGAGGTCTTGTAGCTGCCCACGGTCACGCCGGCGGCACGCTTGTTGGCGATGACGACGCCCGCGGCGCCCACGACCTCGGCGGAGCGCACGATGGCGCCAAAGTTACCGTCGTCGGTCACGTGATCGAGCACCACGACAAGTGCCGGACCCTCGCCCGCGCGGTCGAGGATATCGGCAACATCGGCATAAGGGAAATTGCCCACCTCGAGTGCGATGCCCTGGTGAGCGCCATGGCTCGACAGCGCATCGAGCTGTGCACGCGGCACGTACTTAATGCGGACACCCGAAGCGTTGAGGTCATCGACCAAACGCGACAGGGCAGCATCGCGCTCCCCGCCCTCGGCGATGAGCGCGCACTTGATAGGAAAACCGGTGCGTAGCGCCTCGGCGGCAGCACGACGGCCTTCGATAAACTCGCCCTTGGGAGCCTGGACAGCGTCGCGGTTGCGATCGCGCTGGCCCTTAGGAGCGGCAGCGCGATCATTGCGGCGAATCGGACGCGAGCCAGAAGCGGCCTGCTTGCCACCACGAGGCGCACGCTTGCGATTGTCGGCCATAGGACGGCCTCCTTAAATAGATAACGAACAAGAATCGACCGTCCGAGCCACGGCACCTTGCCTTTCAATCGTCGGGCATGACCACCAGGTCTATGCCCTCCTCTTTCAAGGCAATCTGCCGTACCTCGAACGGTCGACAAATACTAGAGACTCTTAATACGAGTACCCGCGGCAGTATCCTCGATCGTCAGGCCCAGGTCCTTGAGCTGGTCGCGGATGGCGTCGGCCAGATCCCAGTTCTTGGCGGCACGGGCCTCGGCGCGGGCCTCGAGAATCTTGGCAGCGGCCTCGTCCACGTCGTCGCCCGTGTAGGCGACCAGACCGGCGGCAACACCCAGCAGACCCAGCGGCAGCTCGACCTTGGGCTCGGGGAGCTCAACACCAAACGTATCGAGCAGCTCGGCCAGCGTGTCGGCGGCGGCAAGCGTGGCGGCCTTGTCGGCAGCGTCGCCCGCCTGCTCCAGGTACTGGTTGCACTCGGTCACAAAGCCAAAGACGGCACCCATGGCGCCGGCGGTGTTAAAGTCGTCGTCCATGCACTCCTTAAAGGTGGCACGGGTCTCGGCGGCCTTGGCGGCAAACGCCTCGGATGCTGCCTCATCGGCATCGGCCGTCGCATGGTTCGCGGCCCAGCGCAGGTTCTCGACCGTACCGGCGATACGCGTGAGCGAGTTCTCGGCACCCTCCAGGCGCTCCCAAGAAAAGTCGAGCGGCGAGCGATAGCTCGTCTGCAGCATCAGAAGGCGCAGAGCGGCAGCGGAGTGCTGCTCGAGGACCTCGGCCAGCGTAAAGAAGTTGCCGAGCGACTTGGACATCTTCTCGCCGTCAACCAGTAGCATGCCCGTGTGCATCCAAGTGTTGGAGAAACCCTGGTGCCAGGCGCAGGTGGCCTGGGCGCACTCGTTCTCGTGATGCGGGAAGGCAAGGTCGGAGCCGCCGCCGTGGATGTCGATCGGAGTGCCCAGGTAGCGATGCACCATAGCGGCGCACTCGGTGTGCCAACCGGGACGGCCCTCGCCCCAGGGGCTCGGCCAGCTGGGCTCGCCGGGCTTGGCGGCCTTCCACAGGGCAAAGTCAAGCGGGTCGTTCTTGTCCTCGTTCTCCTCGATGCGCGCGCCAACCATAAGGTCGTCGATGTTGCGGCCCGAGACCTGACCATAGTTGGGATCGCTGCGCACGGCAAAGTACACATCGCCGTTATCGGCTGCGTAAGCGTGGCCCTGCTCGATAAGCGTCTTGATCATGGCGATCATGGGGCCGATCTCCTTGGTGGCGCGGGGGCGCACATCGGGATCGAGCACGTTGGCGGCGCGCATGACGCCGATGAACTTGTCGGAGAACTCCGTCGCGACCTCGGCGGCCGTGCGGCCCTGCTCGTTGGCGCGCTTGATGATCTTGTCATCGACATCGGTGAGGTTCTGGGCGAACGTGACCTCGTAGCCGCTCGCGATGAGCCAGCGACGAATCACGTCAAAGCTGATGAACGTGCGGGCATTGCCGATGTGGATGTTGTCGTAGACCGTGGGGCCGCACACGTACATGCGGACCTTGCCGGACTCGATGGGCTGGAACTCTTCCTTTTTATGGGTAGCGCTGTTGTAGATACGCATTCGTTACTCCTTAACGGTTTTCTGTAGCAGGCAGACGGCCCAGGCGCCGATTCCCTCGCCCTGGCCTTCCCAACCGAGCTTTTCGGTCGTAGTGGCGGCGACGCCCACGTTTTCGACGTCAACGCCCAGAGCATGAGCGAGGTTGGCGCGCATGGCATCGCGGTGCGGGGTGATCTTAGGCTGCTGGCAGGCAATGGTGCAATCGGCATCGACAAACTCGAAGCCCAGCTCGCGCGCATAGTCCATCACGCGAGCGAGCAGCACCATCGAGTCGGCGCCCTCATAGGCGGGGTCGGTATCGGGGAATAGCTTGCCGATGTCTCCCCCGCGGCAGGCGCCCAGAATGGCGTCGGCCAAGGCGTGCGCGAGCACATCGGCATCCGAGTGGCCCAGCAGGCCGCGCTCGTAGGGAATGTCGACACCGCCGATGATACATCGACGCCCCTCCACCAGACGGTGGACGTCGTAGCCATGGCCAATGCGCAGGTTACTGAACATGGGGAAGGTCCTCTCCCTCGGCCATGCGACCGAGCAGAATCGCGGTTACAGGACGCAGGTCCTCGGGCACCGTCACCTTAAGGTTGTCGCGCGGGCTCTGGACGCAGCGGACGCGTCCGCCCATGCGCTCGACCAACGACGAATCATCGGTACCGATAAAGCCCTCGGCGATAGCAGCGGCGTGGGCGCGCTTCATAGCATCGACGCTAAAGATCTGCGGCGTCTGCGCAGCCCAATAAAGCTCACGCGGCGGCGTCTCGACGATGTTATCGCCGTCAACGATCTTGAGCGTGTCGATCGCGGGTTGACCGCACACGACACCGTCGAGCGAGCGGTCGCCCACAAGCACGTCGATCGCATGATCGATGGCCTCGGTCGTGATGAGCGGACGAGCGCCATCGTGAATGGCGACGTATTCAAAGCCCGCCGGCACCGCGTGCACGCCGGCACGGGTGGAGTCCTGGCGGGTATCGCCGGCATCGGCAAAACTGATGGGCGTGTCATAGTCAAACGGGTCGATGGCCAGGCGGCGCATCTCGGCACGGCGCTCGGCAGGGCAAACCACGACGATGTGGCCGACCTTATCGCTACGGTCAAACGCGCGGATGGACCAGCTCATAAGCGGACGGCCCGCCACGTTAACGAGCTGCTTGCCGCCGGGATTTCCAAAGCGCTGACCGCTGCCGCCGGCAACGACCACGGCGCATACGGGCGCCATTATGCGTTCCCCTGTTTGGTGCCCTTCATGCGGTACAGGGAGTCCGCAAGAATGGCAGGGTTGTTAACGCCAAAATCGCCCAGGCGCTCCGGATCCTCGCTGATGTCGTCCATGAGCTCCTGCAGCGAGCCGTACTCGTCGACGATCTTCTCGGCCACGCCGTCGCGCACGACGGACACGCGAGAAAGCGTGCGCAGGCCCAGCGGCGTCATGACGGAGTCCTCGTCCAAGTCGTCATAGCCCAGAACTGCCGCCACGTGCTGCGGGTCGGACAGGTCCTTAGGCGTCATGCGGGCAAGCTCAGCGCGAATCTTCTCGGCATTGGCCTCAGAGGAATCGCTTGCGTAGTCGCGGATCATCAAGTCGTATTCGGTATCCATGCTGGAGCCCGCGAGCTGCTCGAGCTGCATCTGCACGAGCTTGCCCTGGTTACCCAGCTTGACAATGCAATCCTTAAGCTCGGTCTTTGCCTGCTGCATGATCTCGAAGCTTGAGAAGATGCCAGTGATGTCGGCGAGCGTGACGTAGTCGTCGAGCTCAAGGGCCGTCAGGCGCAGCAGGGAGCGATCGAGCGACTGACGGGTAGTCTGGAGCGTGGCGACGAGCTGGTTGACCGAGCTCATGATGGTGGTAACGGGCTGGATCTCGTAGCTCTTACCGTGGACGTACACGTTGACGACGGCACGACGAGCCGAAACCGAGATCACGATGGCGTCGGTGAGCACCGACATGCGAGCGGCGGTGCGGTGACGCATGCCCGTCTCGCTCGTGGCAAGCGAGGGATCGGGATTGAGGTGGAAGTTGGCGCGCAGGATCTGGGTGAGGTCGCCGTCGATGACGATGGCGCCGTCCATCTTGGAAAGCTCGAACAGGCGGTTCGAGGTAAACGAAATGTTGAGCGGGAAGCCGTCGTTACCGGCAGCGAGCACGTTTTCGGTGTCACCGACGCAGATAAGGGCACCCAAGTGACCGGCAATGATCATGTCGAGGGCGGTGCGGATCGGCTGGCCGGGGGCAGTCAGGCGAATAGCCTGTTCCATACGCTTTTGCAGCTCGTTCTTATCCAAGGCATCGCTCCCATCGTATACGCTCCATAAACGCTAAATAGTTTCTCACGGTTTGTCCCCGCGGCGCTCGCGAAATCCGATGCTTACAGAATGAGCGAACACAGCTGAGAGCCCCAATCCAAATGAGCTGCTTATGTGGTAGCATCGGGATTCGCATAAATGAGGGAGTAGTCGCGTGATCGGGTTCGCCTCCGGTGGCGCGGCAAGTCAACACACTGGCCGATGCGGCCTGGCTTGCCTTAATGAACGAGACTCGTGGCTGTGCGCGCAACGCGTACGCCACGGGTCTTTTTTGTTACTCCCCCAAGAGGTACACGCGGGCCCGCCCGCAGAGAGGGAGCCAGACTATGGGACTCGCAGAGCTCGTGTTGCTCGCCGTTGGCCTTTCGATGGACGCCTTTGCCGTTTCCATCTGCAAGGGCCTCGGCATGAAAAAGATCAACCTTAAAGTCGCCGTGGTGCTCGGCCTGTTCTTCGGCGGCTTTCAGGCCGGCATGCCCGTAATCGGATGGGCGCTCGGCAGTCAATTCATGGGCATCATCGGACCCATCGACCATTGGATCGCCTTTATCCTTTTGGCCTTCATCGGCGGCAAAATGCTGTGGGAAGCCTTTACCGAAGACGAGGATGAAGGCGACGGCAAGGATGCTGAAAAGATTGACCTGGGCGAGTACCTGATCCTCGCCATCGCCACCTCAATCGACGCCCTGGCCGTGGGCATCTCATTTGCGGCGCTCTCGGTTGACATCGTTCCCGCTGTATCGCTTATCGGCGTCACAACGTTTATCTTCTCCGTCGCCGGCGTAGCGATCGGCCACACCTTTGGCGCGCGCTACGAAAATCCCGCCACCATCGTGGGCGGCGTCGTGCTCATCCTCATCGGGCTTAAGATCTTGCTTGAGCATCTGGGGATCCTCGCACTGTGACGAATAACGGCCGCCCGGCATTACGCCAGGCGGCCGTTTTCATAGCCAGCCGTTTTAGAGCGGCTTCACAGGCGACCTTTACGCGGCAAGGCGCTTGAGGACGTCGATGAGCAGCTCGTAGAAGCGCTCGGCAGAAGCGAGCTCCATGCTCTCGTCCGGGGTGTGGACATCGGAGAGCGTCGGGCCCACGGCGATGGCGTCCAGGCCGTGCAGGGCCTCGGCAAACAGGCCGCACTCAAGGCCGGCGTGAATGGACTCGATGCGCAGCTCGGAGCCAAAGAGCTCGCGATAGCTCTCGACGAAGACGTCGCGGACCGGCGAATGCTCGGCATAGCTCCAGCCGGGATACTCGAACTCGAACTTGGCGTCGAAGCCCAGGACATCGGCCAGCGTCTGCAGGCGGTCCTTGAACTCGTTCTGCAGCGAGGTGATCGAGGAGCGCGGGGACAGCATGATCTTGACCTCGTCGTCAGAGGTGGCAACCACACCGATGTTGGAGGAAACCTCGACGGAGCCGTCGGTGGCGACGTTGCGGCGAATCACGCCGTTAGGGGCAAGACGCAGGGCGCGGATGAGGGCAAGCGCGGACTTCTGGTCCATGGCCTCGACCTCGGCGTCGTCGGCAATCTCAACGGTGCAGGTAAAGCCGGGGTCGAAGACCTCGAGCTCGGCAGTGACGTCGGCGATGATGCCCTTTGCAATCTGGGCCGCGGCCTCGGCAGCAGCGTGGTCGGCGTAGACCAGAACAGCCTTGCACTCACGGTTGATGGCGTTGTCCTTGGTGCCGCCGTTAAAGCTAACGATGGCGGGCTCGCCGGCAACCATCAGGCGGTCGATGATGCGGGCCATGATGAGGTTGCCATTGCCGCGCTCCAGGTGGATATCGCTGCCGGAGTGACCGCCCAGTAGGCCGGAGATGTCGAGCGTGAGGGTGCTACCGGTCTTGTGCTCGCGCGCGATCGGGCAGGTGTAGGTAACGACGACGCCGCCGGCGCAGCTGACGGTGGCAACGCCCTCTTCCTCGGAGTCGAGATTAATCATAGTGCGGGCGCTAATCTGGGACTTGTCGAGCGTCTCGGCGCCGACCAGGCCAGTCTCCTCGTCGGTGGTGAATACGCACTCGAGGGCAGGGTGAACGATCGAATCGTCATCGAGAACAGTGAGCATCAGAGCGACGGCGATACCGTTGTCGGCGCCCAGAGTGGTGCCGTTAGCGGTGAGGACACCGTCCTTGACGACCAAGTCGATACCGTCGGTCGTAAAGTCGTGCTCAACGGAGCCCAACTTGTCGCACACCATATCGATGTGGCCCTGCAGCATGACGGTCGGGGCATTCTCGGCGCCGGCAGATGCGGGCTTGCGAATGATGACGTTGTAGACCTCGTCCTGATACACATCAAGACCGCGCTCCTTGGCAAACGCGACCAGGAAATCGCTGATGCCCTTCTCGTTGCCAGACCCACGGGGGATCGCGCTGACCTCCTCAAAGAAATGGAACAGCTGGGCGGGCTCGTAGCCGGTAATCTTGTAGTCCATGGTGCCTCCTTGGCGCAACTGGTTAGACAGTAAGACATGCGACTTGTATATTCCCAGACTTTGCGTGCATAAACCAGTCGAAAACGCCGAGCGCCCTCGCATCATCGGCTAACGGTGGACCGTATAGCGTAACGGTCACAACTTCCGCAGCTCTACAAATCGAGGCGCCCTTTCCGGAGCGCCTCGATTGCGCGTATCAAATTGTCGCCACGCCCTACAGCGCGCCGGAACCGGCTTGCATCATGCCGCCGGGGCCCGAGCTCACGCCACTGCTCACAGGCGCGGCGTTTCCGGTGTGCGGCGCCGCCGGAGCGGTATCGCCCCCGAGTGCACCCGCCGGACGCGGCGCCGGAATCTCACCCGTGCCGTGGCTAAAGACAAACTTGCCGTCGACCACGTCGCACAGGACGGTATCGCCCTCGCCCCATTCGCCGGCCAGAAGCTCCTCGGACAGCGGGTCCTCGATAAGCTTTTGGATAGCACGGCGCAGCGGACGCGCACCATTGGTAAGGTCGGTACCCTCGGCCACGATCTTGTCATAGGCCGCATCGGTGAGCTTGATGTTCATGCCGTTGGCAATCAGGCGCTGGCGCAGATCGTCCACCAACAGGTGCGCAATCTTGGTCAGGTTCTCGCCCGAGAGCTTCTGGAACACCACAATATCGTCGATACGGTTGAGCAGCTCGGGACGAAACAGGCGCTTGAGCTCGCCCATCGCACGGCCGCGGATCTCACTCGACGTGAGACCCTGCTCGCCGGTGGTGCCAAAGCCCACGCTCGCATCCTGCGCAATCTCGCGGGCGCCCACGTTGGACGTCATGATGATCACGGTGTTGCGGAAATCGACCGTCTTGCCCTGACTATCGGTCAGGCGGCCCTCCTCCAACACCTGTAGCAAGATGTTGAAGATATCAGGGTGTGCCTTCTCGATCTCGTCGAACAGCACGACCGAGTACGGGTGACGACGAACGGCCTTGGTGAGCTGACCGCCCTCGTCGTGACCCACGTAACCCGGAGGGCTACCGATAAGCTTGGAGACCTCGAACTCGCTACCGAACTCGGACATGTCGAAGCTGATGAGCGCGTCCTTGCTGCCAAAGAGGTACTCGGCGAGCGTCTTGGCGAGCTCAGTCTTGCCCGTGCCGGTGGGGCCCAGGAAGATAAAGCTACCGCCGGGGCGACGCGGGTCCTTGAGCGGCGAACGGCTGCGGCGCACTGCCTTGGCGACGGCCTCGACGGCCTCGTCCTGGCCGATAATGCGGGTCTTGAGCACGCTTTCGGTCTGCAGTAGGCGACGGCTCTCGCTCTCGGTGAGCGAGGAAACCGGCACGCCAGAGGTCACGGACACGATGTCGGCAATCTGACTCACGTCGATGGTGAGCGGGCTGGCGTCGAGCTCGGCGGTCCAGGCGGCCTTGGCTTCGGCGAGTTCAATCTCAGCGGCCTTCTGCTGCTCGGTGATCTCGGCGGCCTTGTTCATGTCATCGCTCTCGGTGGCCTCCTGCGCGGCGGCCTTGAGCTCCTCTATACGATGCTCGGCCTCGCGCACCGGCTCGGGCGCGCGATTCGCGGCGATGCGAGCGCGGGCACCGGCCTCGTCGATGAGGTCGATGGCCTTATCGGGCAGGAAGCGATCCTGGATGTAGCGGTTGGAAAGGTTCGCGGCGGCCTCGATAGCACCCTGCGTATAGCGCACATGGTGGTGCTCCTCGTAGCGCGGCTTGAGCGCGGTCAGGATCTTGACCGTGTCCTCGACGCTCGGCTCCTCGACATCAATGGTCTGGAAGCGACGCTCGAAGGCCGGGTCCTTGGTGAGGTACTTGCGGAACTCCTCGGCCGTGGTGGCACCGATGATCTGGAAAGCACCGCGCGCGAGCACGGGCTTGAGCATAGAGCTCGCATCGATAGAACCCTCGGCAGAACCGGCACCGATGATGGTGTGCATCTCGTCGATAAACAAGATGACGTCGTCGGCTTCGGTCGCCTCCTGGATCACGTTCTTGAGGCGCTCCTCAAACTCACCGCGATACTTGGCACCCGCGACAAGACCCGGCAGATCGAGCGTCCAGATATTCTGATTCATAAGATTCTCGGGCACATTGCCAGCAGCAATCTGCTGCGCCAGGCCCTCGACGATAGCCGTCTTGCCCACGCCGGGATCGCCCAGGATAAGCGGATTGTTCTTGGTGCGGCGCGAAAGGATCTCCATCATGCGCTGGACTTCCTTTTCGCGGCCAATCACGGGATCGAGCTCGCCGTCGCGCGCCTTTTGCGTGAGGTTGGTGGCGAACTGCTTGAGCGTGTCGGTGCCGCTCCCCTTTTGCTGAGAGGCATCCGAGCCGCTAAAGAACGGCAGGCCCGCACCGGGACGACCAGCGCCAGCGCCAGCGAGCGGACGCTTCTTGTCCTGATCCTTGGCAGTGAGCTTTTCGATGGCCTTTTTAATGGAAGCAGACGACACGCCCAGGCGCATGAGGATGTCCATGGCCATGCCGTTGCCCTCTTCGACGATGCCGATCAGCAAGTGCTCGGTCGAAACGTAGGTCTGGTTGTTCTCGCGTGCCACGCGGAAGGAGCGCTCCATCACGCTGATGACGAGCGGCGTAAAGGCGAGCTTGGCAGCCTCGGTCTCCTCGCTGGGCTCGGGAACCGTGGTCTGGACCTCTTTGAGGGTATCCATGATGTCATCGTAGGAGATATCGAGCGAGCGCAGTGCCTCGGCGGCAATACCCTCGTCCTCCTTAGCGAGAGCAAGCAGCAGGTGCTCGGTGCCCACCTTATTTGAGTGCAGATCGAGCGCCTCTTGCTTGGCCATGGACATGACCTTGCGCGCGCGATCGGTAAAACGGTCTAACATGCTAGTTCCTCTTAGACGAGCTAGTTTTTCAAACGCAAAGCGCCACTCGTGGCGGCGCTTTGGTCTCTTTACCCATATGGAGTATATGTTAACCGTTGGGACCTTTCCCACCCGTAGCCGCGCGACAACGTCTACAAAAAAAGGAATCGCCGGGTGCGGTGGGCGCTCTAGGCTAGAGGCTGTTGCCTAGCAGGCAGGCTCGGCGTCCATGCTCTCGGCAACGTCATTGACGGCATCGGCAACGGGAGCGCCAGGCATACGCACAAGCTCCATATGCTGCTCTTCAAAGACGGTTCCCATGGGGAAGGCGCGGCGGAAGACAAAGCGAGCAACCGGACCAGCCACCAGCAGGTTCCAGGGCAGGGCCATGATAAAGTTGCGCGGAATGTTGACGAGCCACATCATCGGCAGCGCCTGCAAATTGGCAAGCGGGCCGCCGGGCATATGGAACAGGCCTTCACACGCGCCGTAGAGCGACATGATGATAACCATGGGAACGACCATGCAGGAGCTGACGGCGAGCGTCATGGCAAGCGGCGAGCTCTTGCCCGGCGTGACCAGGAATTTAAAGGCGAAGCCCTTAGCAAGGGGGCTGGCAACAAACCAGTCGCAGCACATGGCAAAAACGTAGGCAACGGGGAAGCCGAGCCACGCGGCGGCAACAACCTCGCCGTTGATGGCCCCATGCTGCAGGGCAACGTTGTAGATGCTCATCCAGAGCACCATGCAAAAGCACATGATAAAGGTGAACAGCAGGCTCTCTCGTTTGTTGATAGGCATAAAGGGCATGGTCCTTTCTGTGTTACGCCGCGGCACCACGCAACAAAAACGGGCGGGCGAGATGGAGCTGTTGGGACTTCATCTCGCCCGCCCGTGGTACGTGCGTCTGCGACTACTTATGTGGTGAAACCAGCCTAGCACGAAAAGCACGTGCTTCGTAAGCGTTGAGTTTATGAAAATGCGAGGCGCAGTTGATCCGTTGGGACGTCCCCAACGACTAATTAGCTGGTGTGGCGCCAGCGAGGGTCGGTGAGTGTACGTGCCACACCCAGACCAACGGGCAAAAACGCCACAATGAGCACTGCACGCACAAACCAACCGAGCATATTGACCGTATCGAAGGTGCACATGTAGTACATCGAGCGATACAGATACAGGCCCGGCACCATAATGACAATTGATGGCACCGTGAGGGCGATACGTGGGTAGGTGAGCTTGACTTCGGCCAAGCTTGCCAGCAGTCCCGATATCAGCGCGCCGATAAACGCTGCCGCCTCGGGAGGCATACCTACGCTCAGGCCCAGAAAGGGAAACAGCGTCGGCGCATCGACGAGCGTAAGGCGCAAGGTATTGGACACGGCGCCGATCAGCCCAGCTGCCGCGGCCATCTTTACCGGGCTGTTGAACATCACCGAGAAGCCGAATACGCCAACGAAGCTCATCACCACGCGCAGGAGCGTAAGGGCAAGCGGCGAAAGGCCGAGCGGGGCAAAATCATCCGGTGCCAGCCCCGCACACTCGGCAACCATCCAGCCCACAAGGGTCGCCATCACAATAATCGACACGGCATACGAAAGACGCTCAATGCCGCTTCGCATATCGAGCTTAGCGATGTCGAGGCCTGCCGTAATGAGGGGAAAGCCGGGAATCACAAAGAGCATGGCGCCGATATAGCCTTCTTGGTGCGACATTGCCCCCGGTACGACCTGGCCAAGGCCGAGCAATGCCAGCAGATACGAAACGCAAGCGAGCGCAACGCCCGTCGTCAGCGCGCTAAACTGGCCAAGACCCTGCTTGAGAATATGGGAGCGAGCAAAGTTGCCGACACCAGCGCCTACGAATGCGCAGGCCATCTCGATAGGGCCGCCGCCGAGCAAAAAGACGAAGGCGCCGCAAGCACAGGCTGCCGCAAGGCCCTGTTGCCAGGGAGAGTAATCGGGCTTTGAGCTCTCAACGGTCCTGAGCATCTCGTGGTATTCGTGCACGGTAAACCGGCGCCCATACGTCTCGATTTCCTTTAAGAAGCTCTCCATCATCCAAATGCGATGGGTATTGACTCCCGTTGTGGGCAGGCTGACAACCTCGTTAAAGCAGTGGCCATCTTCGATGCAAGTGCACTCAAACGACAGAAGACTCAGGTCGACGTGAATCGTGACGCCGAGTACGGCAGCAACACGATTCATGGTATCGCGCACGCGCCAGGCACCTGTTCCGCTTGCCAGCATAAGCATGCCGGTGCGGCAGATGATGGATGACTTATCGGTGAGTGGCGCATCGACGGCAAGCTCATCGCCTGCCGTCACGATCTGGTGCCAGTCAGTTTTCATATGGAGCGCGCCGGCACGAACGCCGTGGTGCATGGGGGCTCTCGAAAGCAGCGAGTCAAGGCGCGAAGGCTGTGGGGGCTCCACTGATTCACCCTCAACCTCATCAGCCTCTTCATCGACCAGATCAAAGGAATCAAGCGGCGCTGGCTCGCGACGGTCGATCAGCTCCTCGTCCTCATCATCAAAGTAATTGAACTGATCGAGCATGTCCTCTTCGATTGCACGATCGCTCGCGTCGTCCATATAGACGCTCCCTTCCTGCCGACTAACCCCCATCCTAGGCAGCGACGGCTAAAGGAAACATAAAAGAGACGACTGTCATGCGAGCCATGTGCGCAATATCCGTTGGGTAGTCGTTTAAGAACGTCCCCAATGACTACATCGATGTATTGGCAACGTCAGCGAGCGGGCCGCATTTGAGACAAGGTGACGTGAAACGAAAGGGCGCTGACCTTCTGGTCGCGCCCTTGAAGTTGAACGTCAGATTGTCCAAATGCGGCCCGCGCAGCGTCGAGCCGTTACGCGGTTCGTAGAACCGCGTAACTAGTTAGTACATCTTTGCGCCGGCGGGGATGGAGGCGTCGAGCTGGATCAAGTTGAGACGCTCCTCGCCCTCCTCCTCGTGGACAGCGCTGATCAGCATGCCGCAGCTGGGAATGCCCATCATCTTGCGCGGAGGCAGGTTGGTGATGGCGAGCAGAGTCTTGCCGACCAGGTCCTCGGGCTCGTAATAAGCGTGAATACCGGAGAGGATGGTGCGGTCGGTACCGGTACCGTCATCGAGCGTAAAGTTCAGCAGCTTCTTGGACTTCTTGACGGCCTCGCATGCCTTGACCTTCACAGCGCGGAAATCGCTCTTGGAGAAGGTATCAAAGTCGACGAACTCCTCAAACAGCGGCTCAACGGCGATCTTGGAGTAATCGAGCGTGGGCTTAAGCGACTTAACGAACGGGCTCGCGGCGTTGCCGGCCTCGGCAGCCTTGGCGGCAGCGGCACCGGACTGGAAACCCTTCTCGGGCTTCATGTGCGGGAACAGCAGCACGTCGCGGATAGAAGCCTGGTTAGTAAGCAGCATGACCACGCGGTCGATACCGATGCCAATGCCGCCCGCGGGAGGCATACCGTACTCGAGGGCGCGCACGTAGTCCTCGTCATACTCCATGGCCTCGTCGTCGCCGCCGGCCTTCTCGGCCATCTGGGCAGCAAAGCGCTCAGCCTGGTCGACCGGGTCGTTGAGCTCGGAGAACGCGTTGGCATACTCGTGACCGGCAATAACCAGCTCAAAGCGGTGCGTCAGGCGCGGGTCGTCCTCAAAGCGCTTGGCAAGCGGGCTGACCTCGATGGGGTAATCGCACACGAAGGTCGGGTTGACGATGGTGTCCTCGCCCAGCTCATCGTAAATCTCGGCGATAATCTTGCCGGCGGTCCACTCGGGCTTAATCTCCAGGCCCTTCTCGCGCGCGGCGGCAGCAAGCTCCTCGACCGGCGTGTCGATGGTGACCTGCTTGCCGAGCACGTCCGAGACGATGTCGGTCATGGGACGGCTGGCCCACTCACCAGAAAGGTCGATGGTCTGGCCCTGGTACTCGATGACCTCGGGGTTGCCGATGGCCTTGTTAGCCGCCTTAATGACACCCTGGGCGAGCGCCTTCATGCCCTCGAGGTCGGAGAAGGCACGGTAGGCCTCCATCGTGGTGAACTCGGGGTTGTGGGTAAGGTCCATGCCCTCGTTACGGAAGATGCGGCCGATCTCGAACACGCGCTCAAAACCACCGACAATGCAGCGCTTGAGGTGCAGCTCGGTGGCAATACGCAGGTAGCACTCCTGATCGAGCGCGTTGAAGTGGGTAATGAACGGCTTGGCAGTAGCGCCGCCCTGGATGGTCTGCAGGATGGGGGTCTCGACCTCCATGTAGCCGTCGGACTCCATAAAGCGACGGAAGGTGGAGAGAATCTGCGAACGCTTACGGAAGGTCTCGCGAACGTCGTCGTTGGCGATCAGGTCGACATAGCGCTGGCGATAGCGGGTCTCCTTGTCGGAAAGACCGTGGAACTTCTCGGGCAGCGGACGAACGGCCTTGGCAAGCAGGGTCGCGCTCTTAGGGGCAACGGAAAGCTGGCCGCGCTGGGTGCGCACGACCACGCCGGTCACGCCCAGGATGTCGCCCAGGTCGAGGGCCTTGAGCGTATTCCAGGCAGCCTCGTCCATGTCGTTGATGCGGCAGAACAGCTGAATCTCGGCAGTCGCATCGCGCACGACGATGAACATGATCTTGCCCTGACCGCGCTTGGCGACCACTCGGCCGGCGATCTTCACGACGTCCTCGGTGTCCTCGCCATCGGCAAGCTCGGCGTACTTAGCCTCGATATCGGCGACGTAGTCCTCAAGCTCAGAGTGCTCGGGATAGGGGTTCTGGCCCGCCTCGAACAGGGCGGCGCGCTTGGCCAGGCGGGTGGCGCGCTCGTCGTTGAGCGTCGATGCCTGATCGGCGGCGTTCTGGTTCTCTGCCATAAGTTAGCTCCTCAAACTAAAACGCTCCCCAGGATTCGGTCCCAGGGAGCGAAAACATACCTTTACGCGGGACCGTGGTCTAGCGTGCGATCTTGGCGATGGTGTAGACGCGAGTCTTGCCGGAAGGCGTAACGACCTCGACGGAATCGCCCTCGCCGTGACCGATGATGGCGTGACCGACCGGAGACTCGTTGGAGATCTTGTGCTCGAGCGAGTTGGTCTCGGTAGTACCGACAAGCGTGACCTCGATGAGCTCACCGTTGGGGTCGACCAGGGTGACGGTCGAGCCAATGGAGACGGTCAGGTCGCCCGTGCTGGCAGCGATCTGAGCGTTGGCGAGGATGGCCTGGATCTCGGCAATACGAGCGGCGTTCTGGGCCTGCTTGTCCTTAGCGGCGTCATACTCGGAGTTCTCCGAAAGGTCGCCGAACGCGCGGGCTTCCTTGATGTCCTCGACGATCTCCTTGGCGTAATCGCCCTCACGCCAAGCGAGCTCCTCGACGAGCTTCTGGCGGCCCTCAGCGGTCAGTACGATCTGGCTTGCGTCCATACGGATATCTCCCCAACTCTGATCAAACAATCAACTGTCAACAAAACGAAAAAGACCGGCTAGCCTGCGGGCAAGCCGGTCAGGTGCTCACCCCAAAGGGATGGGACTACTCTGCGTCCGCGTCGCTGTCCTCTGCCTGCTTCTTCTTGGCAGCAGCGAGCTTGGCCTCGAGCTCAGCGATCTCCTTGTCCTCCTCGGACTGCTCGACCACGACCTCCTCGGCCTGCTTCGTCTCGGCCTTATCGTCGCCCTCCATACCCTCGCGGATATTCTTGACGGTAGAGCCGAGGGACTTGCCGAGCTTCGGCAGGTTCTTGGGCCCGAAGATAATCAGGACAACGACGAGAATAATGATGAGCTCAGGAGCCCTCAGTCCAAACATGTAGACCTCCACAATACAGCGAGACAAGCTCGAATGAGTATACCGCGGGTATCGCGGTATCACAACAATAGCTAAAAAAAGGGACCGCAAGAAGCGGTCCCTCCTCATGCTCTGGTCGGGTTGACTGGATTTGAACCAGCGACCCCTGCGTCCCGAACGCAGTGCTCTACCAAACTGAGCCACAACCCGTTAGCTCGACTATAGTAACAAAGATTTCCGTCGTGTGCTAGAGAAATTTTTACTTCTTTGGCACTTCGACGCGAACCGTGTTGGGAATGAGCTCCGTCGCGCAGGACCACCAGCCGTTTTGCTGGGCAGCCTCGGCAAGTCTTTCGGCCGTGGCGGCGGTGTCGCAGATGGCAAACGAACAGGCACCCGATCCGCACACATCTACAGCAACGGTGCCGTCCTGTTTACGCAGCCAATCGAGAACCGTTTGAATCTGCGGCTCCATCTGTGCGGAAATGACACCCAAGTTGTTATGGATGAGCGCATATGCCGTCTCGGCATCACCATCACGCAAGGCAGAAGCTATCGCGCCGGGCTTGTCCGCAGGCACCGGGGCCTCGTCAAAACGTCGATAGGCCTCAATTGTCGAAACGCTCGCCTCCCGCGGCTTAACCAGTACGACGGGCGTCGCGGGCAGCGCGGGGTACTCAGTTGCCAGCACGTCTCCCCCACCCACGTAAAACGCAGGGCTCGCGTGCAAAAAGAATGGGACGTCAGCACCAATGCCCCGCGCAATGTCGTCGAGCGCTAGGTCGGTGCGATCAATGCCCCAGAGCTCCGCCAAGGCGACAATGACCGCGGCCGCATCCGTCGAGGGGCCGCCCAAGCCGGCGCACAATGGGATGCGCTTCTCAATCGTCACGCAGATGTTTGCCTCGCGACCATAATGCTCGACCATAGCAACCGCAGCCCGATACGCCGTATTCTTTTGCATGGGAAAATCTGATGCCGGAACCGTCTGGACAGTCAGCGCCTGCGCCGGCGTGACCGTCACGGTATCGAAAAGACCGACGGCTGCCATCAGGGAATCGACCCTGTGGTAGCCGCGGTCATCGCGCTCGGTATGAACCCCCAGGTAGAGGTTAATCTTTGCCGGCGCGGAAAGAGTCAGGGACCAATCGGTCACCGTTAGTGCTCCTCGAGCTGATTGCCGAGCGGGGTAAAGATATGCTCGCCGCTCTCGGGGTCGAACAGCTCGACCTGACCGGTGAGGACATCGATATACTGGTAGGACTGACGCGACTTGCGGCCGCGACGCTCGTCAACCTCGACGATAAAGACGGCGGGGTGAACGCTCTTGATGGTGCCCATGCGCTCGACAACGCGGGTGCGGCCCATGTTGGCCTTAACCTTGACGCGATCGCCCACCATATCGGTCAGCTTCTCGTGGATGTCGTCGACGTGATTGACTTCCATCTCTTCCATGAACAGGGCCTCCAGAAGGTGCAATTCAAAAAGGGGATAATACCCCTAAGATAGACAAAACTCTAATACTATAGCACCCTGTTGTGGCCATACGCAAGTAGCTAAAAAAGCCCGGTCTCGAATACGTACCAGACGACAATCTCGCATGACCAGTTGTTACGCGGTTTGGTAAAACCGCGTAACCTAAAGGTTATCGGTGTCCAAGACGATGGTGAATGGGCCGTCGTTGACCAAGTCGACTTTCATATCGGCGCCAAAAATGCCGTGCGCCACGTGTTCGACATCTTGGCGAACGAGCGTCAGGAAGTACTCGTAGAGCTCGTTGGCAACATCGGGCGCGCCGGCATCCGTAAACGACGGACGGCGACCGTGGCGGCAGTCGGCGAACAGCGTGAACTGCGACACCACGAGCACCTCGCCGTCGACATCGGCAAGTGCCAGATTGGTCTTGCCGTTCTCGTCCTCGTTGATACGCAGCCCGCGGAGCTTGCCCCACAGCTTGTCGGCCTCGGCACGCGTATCGCCATGGCCCACACCCAGCAGCACCAGGTAGCCGCGTCCAATGCGGCCCACGCACTCGCCGTCGACCGTCACGCCGGCGTTGAGCACGCGCTGCACCACCGCACGCATGGCCTACTCCTCGCCCGTCAGCTTGGCGGACAGATGCTCGAGCGCGTGGAAACGATGGCTGATGGCGTTCTTCTCGTCAGCCGTCAGCTCGGCCATGGTCTTGCCCGGCGTGTCGACCGGCAGGAACAGCGGGTCATAGCCAAAACCATGGTCGCCGCGGCCCTCGTGCGCGATAACGCCCTCGCAGGCGCCCTCGCCATAGGTAACCAGACCGTCCGTGTCGATGAGCGCGACGACGCTCATAAAGCGCGCGGTGCGGTCCTCGTCGGCCACGCCTTCCAGGTTAACGAGAAGCTTGGCGTTGTTGGCGGCATCGTCGCCGTGCACGCCCGCATAGCGCGCGCTATACACACCGGGCTCACCGTCCAGCGCGTCGACGACCAAGCCCGAATCGTCGGCAATGGCCATAAGGCCCGTCTCCTCAACCGCGGCTTGGGCCTTGATGATGGCGTTCTCCAAAAACGTCGTGCCGTTTTCCTCGGGATCCTCAAAATCACCCAGCTGGCCGAGCGCCACAAAGCGCACCTCGGGCATGACCTTGCCCAAAATGGCCTCGATCTCGGTGAGCTTATGGGCGTTGCCCGTTGCCACGACGATGGTCGCCGCCGGGTCGAGGGTGTCGATGTCAATCTTCTCAAGTGCCATGACTGGCCTCCTTGTCTCTATAGCAAGCCGCGTGAGGGGCGTTTGGGCACTTGACCTCTCCCCTCTCAGGCGATCGGACCTTTCAACGCAGCATTTCAGCAGATAAAACCTACCAAAATAAACCTGTCCCTTTTGGCAGGTTAGGCGATGGCTTGGCGCTGAAGCTCGATGAGCTCGGCGATACCCTTGTCGCCCAGGTCGAGCAGGGCGTTGAGGCGTTTGCGGTCAAAGGGCGCCTGCTCGCCGGTGCCCTGGAGCTCGATCATCTCGCCGGTGTCGGTGGCGACGAGGTTCATGTCGACCTCGGCATGGCTGTCCTCGGAATAATCGAGGTCAAGCAGCGTATTGCCGTCGGCAACGCCCATGGAGATGGCAGCCACCTGGCCGATAAGCGGGATGCGCTCGATCTTGCCCGCCTCGACCCACATGGCGAGGGCGTCGCGCAGCGCCACCCAGGCGCCGGTGATGCTCGCTGTACGCGTGCCGCCATCGGCCTGAATCACGTCGCAGTCGACGGTAACGGTGTACTCGCCGAGTGCCTTCATATTGACGACGGTACGCAGGCTGCGACCGATGAGGCGCTCGATCTCCATGGAGCGGCCCTTGCGGTTGGCGTGCTCGCGCTTGCAGCGCTTGCCGGTCGACGCCGGCAGCATGGCGTATTCCGCGGTCACCCAGCCGGCCTTAGCTCCCTTTCGCCAGCCCGGCACGCCCTCCTCGATAGTGGCGGCGCACAGCACGCGCGTGTCACCGAACTCGGCCAAACACGAGCCGTGGGCGTGCTTCATGACGCCACGAGTGAGCTTGACGGGGCGCAGCTCATTGGCGGCACGGCCGTTGGCGCGGTTGACCTGCATATACTCCATAGAAATATCCTTTCGGCAAAAGGTGAAAGTGAGCCTTTGGTCGGTGACCTTGTATCTATTTCAGTTCGTCGATATCGATATGCTCAATGCTCTTGAGCGGCTGGCCAAAGATAAAGCTACCCGCCACCGCAAACTCGGCAATGTTATCGGCCGTCGTGGCAAAACGATGCTGCGGCTCGGCGGCGTCGCCCGCCAGCTGCTCGCGGCGCGTGAGGATATCGGTCAGCTCGCGCGTGGTCTCCTCGGCGGAGCTCACGACGCGCACCCCAGGCCCCAGCGCATGGCGGATAGGTCCCACCAACAGCGGGAAATGCGTACAGCCGAGCACCACGGTGTCGATACCATGGTCGCGCAGCGGCTCAACCGTGGCACCCACCAGCGCACGCACGGCAGGCGTATCGAAGATGTCCTCGTTCTCAAGCCACTGTTCCTGCAGATGTGCACCCGAGGCGAGCTCGTGTTCGACAACCTCGACAAAGCTCGAGGCAGGACAGCCGTATACATCGACGCCGGCATCTAGATCCTGAATGGCGCGCGTGTAGGCGCCCGAGCGAATGGTGAGGTTGGTAGCGAGCACGCCCACGCGACGCGTACGCGTGCTGTTGATTGCTGCACGGGCACCCGGCGCGATCACGCCGATCACGGGAACGTCGAGCACCTGCTGGGCCAAACGCAAGGCCGCAGCGGTCGCCGTGTTGCAGGCGATGACCATAATCTTGACGTCGTGCTTCGAAAGCCAACGACCCGCCTGCAACGCAAACGAGCGAACCTCGTCCTCGGTGCGGGTGCCATAAGGGCAGCGCTTAGTGTCACCGAAATAGTAGACGGACTCGTGCGGAAGTGCCGTTGCGATCGCGCGCGCGACCGTCAAGCCGCCCAGGCCCGAGTCGAACACGCCGATCGGACGCGTGTCCCCGGCCATATTATCGATATCGGACATTACCTCACCAGATTCTCTCTCGAAAAATGCGACCAATCGTGATGCGTCGCGCTACGAACGGGCTGCGACCAGCAGCTCGGCCGTTGCCACCCAACCGTCGACAATCTTGCCGCGCGTAATATAGGCATTGTCGCAGGCGTCCAAGAACTCCGGGGCACCGGCGCTCGTCAGACCGTTCTCGACCAGGCAGAACATGCCAACATGGTCGGCCATGTAGAAGTCGGACTCGGAGTCGCCGAGCGCAAGCGTCTCCTCGCACTCGATCCCCAGGTGCTCGCAGAAGCGCGAAATGGCAACGCCTTTGTTAAGACCCGCCGGATTGATGTTGAAGGCGCGACCGTCCTCGACGCGATTAAGCTCGAGCGTCGTCGGCTTGGACAGGTGCGTCAGATGGCCGTTGCAAGCCCAGACCAGACCGCAGCCGGCCTCGTCCAGGATGGCCTGGACCTCATCGTCGGGCACATCGCCGCGCATGCCGACGGTGACCTCACGGTACTTGTAGCCGGTCGACATGTCGTTGTGGTACTCGATCTTGTGCGGCCAGCGGGCAAGGATCTTCTCGCACACGCCGGTCTGCTCGATCACCTGGTGCGGAGTAAGGCCGCAGGCGGGGTCGTAAGGCATGTCGCCGGTCAGATACTCCCAATCGTTGGCTTTGAGGTCGTACATGACCAGGCCGCCCATCTCGCCGATGTAGGAGTTGAGGCCGAGCACGCGCGCGTCCTCGTGGATCATGGTACGGTTGCGGCCCGAGGTGGGAACCACCTGGATACCAGCGCGAGCGAGCGCCACGACGGCCTCGACGAGTTTGGTCGAAGGGTTGCCGTCGTTGTCGCGCAGCACGCACGAGCCGGGCGCGAGCATCGTGGCATCCAGGTCGGTAAAGACGTACTTGACCTTGGCCAAGCGCTCGCGCATCTCGCCCGAAAGCTCGGCAACGGTCGGCAGGGTATTGTGGGACATGGTTACTCCGTTTACGTAGAAGGATTTGGACTTGGACGGCATGTTTTGATTGAGGGAACACGCTTATGGCGACAGCGCACTCAGGGCGCCGCCGCCATCATGGTTCATTAGTCAAACTGGGTAACATCGATCAGGCGATTGGCCAACGAAAGGTCGCTCTCGATGGGCACGAACTCGTCGCCCACGTGCATGAGCTCCTCGTCACCCTTTGCCAGCAGCAAGACAATGGTAGGAGCATCGGGGTTGACGTACTCCTCGCGCGCCGCCTTGAACGCCGCATGCACGGCAGCTTCGCGATCGAGGATGATCTTGTTCGGCGTATCGTCGGGAACATGTTCGGCAAGCTCGCGACAGACCTTCATCGGGTCCTCGTGAGCCGGGTCCTCATTGGCAAAGATCATCAGGTCGGAATACGGTGCGGCCTCGCGCGGAAGCTGCTCGCGGCGCTCCTGCGCCTTGCCGCCGGCAGCGCCAAACACCGCGATGACCGGGCTGGCGGGAAACGCGCGCTTGACCGACGAGAAAAGCGAACGGAACGAAAGCTGGTTGTGCGCATAGTCGACGACGCAGATCACGCGGCCGTCCTTCGACTCCACGACCTCCATACGGCCCGGCACACGCAGTTTGGAGAGGCCCTTCTTGATAGCCTCGATACCGATGCCGATCTCGCGCGCGGCGGCGATAGCGACCAGCGCGTTTTCCACGTTAAAGTCGCCCGCGATGCCCAGCAGGACCTTCTCCCCCGTCTCGGACTCGTCGGCACACAGGCCATGCAAGTTGAACTCGATGCTAAAGCCGACCATGCGTACGTCGCTTGCCCACAGGCTCGCCTCGGGATGCTCGACGCCAACGGTCACCAAGCGATCGGCCGTCAACGCTGCCTCTAGCACACGGTCAACCTCTTCGGTGCCTAGATTCACCACGGCGGTCTTTGCCTGGTCAAAGATCCTGAGTTTGCTCTCAAAATAATCCTCAAACGTGGGGTGTTCGATCGGCGAGATGTGGTCGCGGCCGATGTTGAGGAAGCACGCCACGTCAAACGGCAGATTCTCGACGCGTTGGTACTTGAGCGCCTGGCTCGAGACCTCCATGACCATGGACTGGCGACCGGACGTGCGGCAGTTGGCGATATGGCGCCAGACCTCGGGGGCCTCGGGCGTAGTATTGGTGCTCTCGTAGCACTCGATACCATCGTCGGTGTTCACCGAGCCGATCATGCCGCAGGACTCGCCCGCCGCCTTGATGATGGACTGGAGCATAAAAGCGGCCGTGGTCTTTCCCTTGGTGCCGGTGATGCCCACGATCTTGACGTCGTGGTCAGGACGGTCGTAGACCTCCGGCGGCAGCAGGGCCATGGCCGTGCGAACACTATCAACAACCAGCATCGCAGCACCGCTCTCCTGCGCCAGCGGCTCCAGAGACTCGACCAGCGACTCCTCGCACACAAATGCGACGGCGCCCGCATCGAGCGCCATGCTCAAAAACGCGGGCTTAAAGGCAGCACCTTTACAGAAGAACACGTCACCTGCCGAGACCGCGCGCGAATCAAACGAGCAACCGGTCACGGCACGCTCGTCAACCTGCTCTGATGCGCGCAGCTCGCCGCACACATCGAGAAGCTTGGCAAGCGTATCGACCGTGGTCACGGTCGCGGAATCCGAATGGTGCATCTTTCACCTTTCTCAGCCATTTGGCAGGGACGGTTTTCATAGTAACTGAAACGTGCTCGCGCAAAAACGGCTCCCGGAGGAGCCGTTACGCGCAGGCGTTCGTAAGCCGAGGCTAGGCAGCCTGAACAGAAGGCTGGCCCTCGTCGATAAAGAAGCGCTTGTACCACACTAGGAACACGAGCGGCGTATAGATCTTGCGCTGGAAATCGCCCTTGCCCGCAAAGTGCAGATCGAGCAGGTGCATAAGCTCGTCGGTATTGAAGAACTCGCTTGCCCACGGCGCGGTGAAGTACTCCTTGACATAGTCGTACCACTTTTGCTCGCGCAGCCAGTAGACAATCGGCACCGGGAAGCCCACCTTGGGACGGGTGGCCCACTCATCGGGCAACGACTTGTTGGCAGCGTGGCGGAGTACCTGTTTGTTGCCGTTCTCGTTGATGCGGTAGCGGTCGGGAATGTGCTCGGCGAACTCCATGACTTTGCGGTCCAGGAAGGGCACGCGCAGCTCCAGCGAGTGCGCCATGCACATCTTGTCGGCCTTGAGCAGAATGTCGCCCGGGAGCCACATGTTCATGTCCAGGTACTGCTTCTTGACCAGCTCGGGCTGACCCTTCACGCGCGCATAGATGGGAGCGGCAAGCTCGAAGGCGCCATCGCCGGTGTTGTACTCGGGCTTGAGCACGCCGTCGACCTCGCGCTCCGGCCATACCAGAGCCTGTCCCAGGAACGACTTCTCGGGGATCTCGGCACCCTTGACCAGGAAGTTATGTCCCTTGAAGTACGGCATATGCAGCGCCAGGTTACCGAGCGCGCGACGGATGGGCAGCGGAACCATCTTTTTGTACTTACGCACCGGGACCGTATCCTCGTAGTAGGCGTAGCCGCCAAAGAGTTCGTCGGCGCCTTCGCCCGAAAGCACGACGGTAACGTCCTTGCGGGCCATCTCGGCCAAGAACCACAGCGGCACGGAAGACAGGTTGGACTGCGGCTCGTCCATGTGATACTGGATGTCCTCGAGCGCACCGAAGAACTCGTCGGCGGTGATCATCTTGCGAACGTTCTCGACGCCGAGCTTATCGGAAAGCTCCTTGGCGTAGTTGGTCTCGTTGAAATTCTTGTAGTCAAAGCCCACCGAGAAGGTCTTGTCGGGCATAAGGCAAGCGGCGATGTAGCTGGAGTCGACGCCACCGGAGAGGAACGACGCGACCTTGACATCGGCGATGCGATGGGCCTCGACGCTCTCGTGCACGACCTCGTCCAGCTCGTCGACATACTCTTCGAACGGCTTCTCGACGGCAGAGTAATCGCAATCCCAGTAGCGCTCGATGTTCATCTTGCCGGTCGGGATATCGACGGTAAAGTAGTGCGCCGGCGGCAGCTTGTAGACACCCTCGAAGAAGGTCTCCTCAGTCGCCGAATACTGCAGCGTCATGTACGGACGCAGAGCCTTTTTGTTGACCGCCTTGTGGAAGTGCGGGTAGTCCAGGAAGCTCTTGATCTCGGAACCAAAGAGCACGCCCGGAGCGCCGTCGCCCGCATCGGCCATGGGATAGTAGTAAAGCGGCTTGATGCCAAAGATGTCGCGGGCGCCAAAAAGCTTGTTCTTCTTTTTGTCCCAGATGACGAAGGCGTACATACCGCGCAGGCGATCGAGGACGGCCTCGCCCCACTCCTCGTAGCCGTGCAGGAGGCTCTCGGTGTCGGCGCCGCAGTGGAACTTGTAGCCCTTGGCCTCGAGCTCGGAACGGAGTTCTTGGAAGTTGTAGATCTCGCCGTTGAAGACAATGACGACGCTGCCGTCCTCGTTGGCCATGGGTTGAGCGCCGGCCTCGGTCAGGTCGAGGATCGACAGGCGGCGGAAGCCCAGGGCAACGCGGCCGTCGATAAACTGACCGCCCATGTCGGGACCGCGATGGACGATGCGGTCCATCATCTTGGTGAGCACCTCGGATTGGTTATCCGTCCCACCGACAAAACCAACAAAACCGCACATATACTATCCCCTCTGCTGTTGCTGGGCATCAAATCGAATCAGTAGCTTTTGAGTATACCCGAGGGCGTAAAGAGGGGCGGAATGTTCAGGCAATCTCAACTGAATCAGCTCCGCGCCGACACGCGCCAGTTACCTTTAATGGATATGAGATGAATGAGGCGATTGTTTTGCTATACTCTCTCCGCACGGGCGATTGGCGCAACGGTTAGCGCAGGTGCTTTACACGCACAAGGCTGGGGGTTCGAATCCCTCATCGCCCACCACCGAATTGGAAACGGTCCTCGCAAGGGGACCGTTTTTGTTTGGGCCCGGTGCATGGGATTCGGACCCGCCAGGGTGCGGAGCTGAGGAAACGCGAAGCGTTTTCCAGCGCAGCACGCGAGGGCCGTAGGCCCGAAGCGAAAGCGGGCGGCGTCAGCCGCACGCGACACCCCTCATCGCCCACCATTGAGTTGGAAACGGTCCTCGAAAGGGGACCGTTTTTGTTTGGGCCCATTTCATGGGATTCGAACCCGCCAGCACGTCTGTCACAAAGGCCGTGGCCAAATAATGGCAAAAATGAGTACTGCTACTTTGCTTGCAACATATAAAAAGATAGCGTTTGCGTAAGTTACGCAACATATGTCCATTATAAGGACTAACAGTTAGATCACAATCGTGCATTCATCGCCATTTCGACTTGCTATCTGGCCTTATTAGTCCAAAATTGCTGCTACCAAATCGGTAGCAGTACTCATATTTAATGTTTTTTGACCAGCGGGTCTCCCTGCCTTAGCAAATCTAAGGCAAAACGGGCTCCAGACCGCTGAATCATGGGTAGCGCGCAGAGATGTGGTGTAAGAGGCGGGGCATGCCCCGCCTCTTCCCTTTCTTGAAAGGGAGGGGACACCGCCTAGAATTCGTCGTTGGAGTAATGAAGGTGACGAATGGAAGGAAAGGCGATGCCCCAAGAAGAGAGTGTACTGCGCCTCGGCCGCGACGAGGCCCTCGAGGCGGCGAGGCTTTGGCAGGAGTGCGGCGACGCGCGCGAGTTCGCGTGCAGGGTGCTGGGCGGCGTGATGAACGCGCTGATGGACTCCGAGGCCCAGCAGATGTGCGGCGCGGGCCGCAACGAGCGCAGCGACGGCAGGGAGAACAGCCGCAACGGCTACCGCCCCAGGTCGCTCAAGACCGCCGTGGGCGACGTGGAGCTCGAGATACCCAAGCTCAGGCACGGCACCTACTACCCCGAGGGCATGCTCGCGCGATGGTCGCGCGTCGACACCTCGGTGGCCGCCATCGTGCAGGAGATGTACGTGTGCGGCGTGTCCACCCGCAAGGTCGAGCGCGTGGCGTCCAGGCTGGGCATATCCTCGCTGTCGAGCTCGGAGGTCTCGAGCCTCTGCTCCGGCCTCGACGCCGAGGTGGCGGAGTTCCGCCGCCGCGACCTTTCGGGCACGCCGTGCTGCTACCTGTGGCTCGACGCCACCTACATGAGCTGCAGGGTCGGCTCGTCGGTCGTCTCGCAGGGCGTCGTGACCGCGATCGGGCTGGGCGCCGACGGGCGCAAGCACTTCCTGGGCTGCGACGTGGTCGACACCGAGAGCGAGGACTCCTGGGCGGCGTTCCTCGGCGGCCTGCGCGAGCGCGGGCTGGCCGGCGTTCGCCTCGTGGTCTCCGACAGCCACGCCGGGCTCGTGGCCGCCGTCTCGCGCCTGTTCCAGGGCTGCGCCTGGCAGCGCTGCGTGACGCACCTGCAGCGCAACCTCCAGAGCGCCTGCTCGGGCAGGCCCGAGGACTCCAAGGCGGCCGTCAGGGACCTCGTGCACGCCGCGGTCTACCAGGACGACCCCGACCTCGCGCGCTGCGTGTGGGCCGAGGCGGCGCCCTGGGTGGCGTCGGTGTCCGCCAGGGCCGGCGAGGTCTTCGAGCAGGCCGAGGACTCCGCGCTGGCGTTCACGGCCTTCCCCAGGGCGCACTGGGCCAAGCTCCGCACCAACAACGTCCAGGAGCGCGCCAACCGCGAGATCAAGCGCCGCTACAGGGTCGTGCAGTCCTTCCCCTCGAGGGAGTCGATGCTGCGCCTGACGTGCGCTGTTAGCGTCAATCTATTTTTCACCAGTTTCGCTAAACAGGCGCGCCGTTCGCGCAAAGGCGGTTTCACCGGTTGCG